>JBAWZC010000021.1:0-2894 GCA_037143235.1 Candidatus Berkelbacteria bacterium | reverse complement strand
GTTTCGATAATGATATCGCGATGAATCAGATCGTTCTTGGTGAAGATGTAGCGCCGTGGTCTGGCGGAATATCGAAGGTAAATGATTAACCAATCAGCGATAATCTTGCCGGCCCATCTAATTGCCAGAACACCAAAGATTAGGAAATCCAGTGCAATCAATGTTAATTTTACCGAGCTAAAATGAATCTTGGGCGCCATGCCAGAATAAATCGCCGCACCGATGACTAGGGAGATAACCAACAGTACGATTTGGACAAAGGTGAGGCTTCCGGCGACTCGATCCTCAACGGTAGTGATTTGAGCAGGGACGACAGTGATTCTCATTTGTGCCTCACAGGGTTAACATTTGTAGCAACTGACTTGGTCGCGTTGCTACTCATTACATTAAAGAGTTGACTACCCAGCTTCTTGATCGCCCCCGATGTCCCTCCAGCCAAAGCCAGTTGCATTGCGGTTGCGGTACTCTTGAGAAGCAGTGAGAAAAGAGCGATGCCAATCATAATAGAGATAACAGGATTAGTGCCATATTGTCCGGGAATAGTTAGGAAAGCTGAGGCAAGTTGGATAATCACCACATGGACGAAGATGGTAAATATGGTCACGAAGTAGACCTTGAATAAATTGCTGGCAAAGTCAGTCGTGATTGGCAAAAGCCAAAGCAGACAGACGAGTGGTGAGATGACAGCACCAAAGGCTAGGACCATTAATCTGGAAATGTAAAAGAGGAGGAGAACTGCCGCCAGAAGTATGAAGATTACAACGAAGATTAATGTGACTATCGCCGTTTGACCACTCAATAGGGTTGCTGGATCAAAAGCATTGATAATCCAAGCTTGTCCAATCCCTCCCGATGCATGTAGTACCGCACTAACCAAGGTTTGGCAGAGCTGAATAATCCAGTCGATTAAAAAGATTGAGGTATTAGCGCCAAGAAAAGCGAGACCTATCTTTGGCAATAACTCCTTTAGGGTTAGCTCCTCAAAACCGAAACTTGAAGCCGCCATCACATGGAGGCCAAGCAAAGCAATAGCAACGGCAAAGAGTGAATCTGTAATACCGACAATAATCAACCAGAAGTTAAAGACGACCGAATTTGTCGATAGGGTTGGGGTGTTGGTCAAAAACCAGGTTACTCCGTCAAGCAACGGTTTAGTGGCTGATTGAATAATATTCTTTAGGAAGCCCGAGATTGCATCCAGCAGAACCTGAGCCAGCGAGCCATCTTGAGCAGCGGGTTCGATTGGTGCCAGAGTTAAATTTGTGACCGTGCCAGAGGTTGTTGGCTCCATCATCGCCCCAGTTAAGATATTGGTCATTACCGCAGCACTAATTACCAGTGCTAATCCTATTAAAGCATTTCTGATTGTTGTTTTCGCTTCATCAAGAGCGGCCGGATTACCAGTCGAGGCGATATATATGTAACCACCACGAATCAGAAATATGACCGCGCCAAGACTCGCCAATACAAAAATCGTGTTAAGCGTTTCTTTGGTGAAGTTTGCTACTTCAGCGTTGGAAGCAGCAAAAGCGGTAGCCGGAACCAAGAGGAGTAGGACTCCTAGTAAGATTTTGCTAAATACTTTTTTCATTGCCTATCTCCCAAAAGCAGTCGTGGCCAATTCGGTCACAATATTGGACAGAACAAAAGCGGCAATCGAAACAGCCAGGCCGATACTGGAATACAATATGGTTTTCTTGGACTTGTCCAAATTCTCTGGGTTTCCTGAGCTAGTGATGTAGCCGATGCCCCCGACCACAAAAAAGCCGGCTGCTAACAGGCCGGCGATGGTGACGAGAACTTGGATAACATTCTGAGCGAAACTTTGGACTTTCGAGAGGTCGGCACTTTCCGCAAGTGCTGGACTCGCTGAAATTAGGACCAAAATGAAGGCAGAACACAAAACACGGAGCCGTTGCATAAATCAACTTTCTCCCCTCACGTTTATTAATTGTTTACCTTAGTCTATCTCATGATGAACGAAGGGCAAGCAATCAATCTGTTTGAGGAGTTATGATTAATTCATACTCTCTATGTATGGTATATATGGCAATCCAATACTTGTCAAGAGTTTCATACATTTTTCATACATTTATTCCTATTTAACAGGAAACGGACGGTCAACAAGTGACCGCCCGACGATTTCCCCATCCGTTTTCGCCCCTTTCTTGTCGATGTGAAAAATGATTACTCATTTTCATCATTAAGTTCAGCACCAAGGTATTCGAAGGCTAAATTAAAAGCGTTGCTTCTGATTTCGCCCCTGGCATCAATCTTCTTCATGACATCCTTTGAGCTCAACTCTTTTTTGGAACTCTCGAGATACTTTGCAATCGTTACCACATAACTGTGGAAACGTTTTTGCTCTGTTAGTCTCTGTGCTTCTGTTCCGAGTAGACTGAGCCGATCACCTTTTGACGACGAGAACGATGAAATCTCACCCCATGCAGTATTGAATGCCATACTGAACAATGTATCTTCGTACGGGATAGATTTTTCTTTGCAGAACGTCATGACATTCTGCAAGCACTGAGCCTTGCCAACCATCCGCTTATCTAATAGCTGTGATGCCACAACCTTAAAACAAACGCTGGTTAATGTCAGTTGCGCCAGGCGATCTTTCTTCTCCTCAGACTGTGGTTTTATGAGTTTCATTTTACCCTCCCTCACATTCAAAATGCACACACTTTGTGTGCGCCACCATTAAAACATAATTAGGTCAATATAGCAAGCAGAAATTCGTTCACTCCACTCATTTCGCCTTCATTCATTTCGAGGCGCCTTCAAGAGCAGAAGGCCACTTTCATTCATTCGGCTCATTCCTTCCGTTCTCTATGAGGGGACTGTCGGTAAACTCTATTAAAAAGCATTTTTTGTAAAAAAAGAAAAATTAT
>JBAWZC010000020.1:0-5671 GCA_037143235.1 Candidatus Berkelbacteria bacterium | reverse complement strand
TGTCTGTCACGAACTCAAAAAAATAGGATTGATTGGGTCAAGGTGGAGCACCCCACGAGATGAACGACCTTGAGGCAAGCAAGCCTATTTTTTTATACACTGAGAAGACTGGTGGGAAGAAAAATATTCCTTATTATGCAGCTGTGCCCGAGTTCTCATCAACTAGCGAGCCAGCGACTTGGACGGGATGAGGTGAAGCCGAAATGCCGAACAAGTGGCTGAGCGAGCAATATTGAAATGAGGACGAATGAACAGTCTCTTCGGTCTTGAAGAGTCTGTGAAGTGAGGACGATTGAAGAACCTTTAGTGTATTTGCCCTCAGAGAGAACAAAAGGAATTGAGCCGAATGAATGAGAGTGGCCTTCTGTCCTTGAAGGCGTCTTGAAATGAATGAGAGCGAAATGAGTGGAGTGAACGATAACCCTCATATTTAAATATGGGTATTTTTTTGATTGCTGATATTCATAAATAAAAAAATTCAAGTAAAATTGACAAAATGCGAATATTATGGTAATATTATCAGTTCCAATCCCTTGATAACGGTGTTATCATCGAAGGGATCAGACGAACATTCACAAACTGGGCATTTTGACCGCAGTCAAGCGGCAAATAAGCACACATATCCTAAAAGGAGGGAATTTAGATGAGCAGTCTTCGCGAAGAAGTATGGTACACGAAGCTGTCGGCTGCGGTTGAAACCGTATATCCCCATATAAGGGTAATCTCTGGATCTGCAACAGACCCTGAGATTATAGCCGATGGTCAAAAAGTACTTCTGTTCTGTAGCCCGAACTACCTTGGACTTTCCAACGACTTCCGCATTTGCCAGTCCTTTCACGAGGCGGTAAATGGCTATGGTGTTGGAACCAATGGCTCGGGAATCGTCTCTGGCTACACTGACATTCACAAACAGCTCGAAGAGAAGTTTGCCGCATTCATGAACGAAGAATCGGCAGTCTTCTTTAACGCTGTGAGCGATGCCAGTGCCGGCGTGATCACCTCTGTGGTGAGTCCGCCTCTGCTTTCCTTATACCCCGGATCCTCTTCGAGTGATCTCGGGGACGTCGCAGTTTTCTGCGATGTTCAGAACCACGCCAGCCTCTTTGATGCTGTCAAGTTGTCGCAGCCAGACAAAACATTTGTCTACCATCATTGTGATGTCGAGTATCTCGAGAAATGCCTCCAGCGGAGTACACATAAGCGCAAGCTTATCATCACCGATGGCTACTTCTCAATGAGTGCTCGAGTGGCGCCATTGCCCGAGATCATCAACCTTGCCAACACCTATGGGGCGCTGGTACTGGTCGACGATGCTCATGGTGACGGTGTCCTCGGTAACTACGGACGAGGTACACTTGAGTACTTCGGTATCAGCAATGATACCTGCCTCAAGGTACACTCCGTTGCGAAGGCATACGGTGTTCGTGGAGGCCTGGCTACCGGCGATCTTGCTTTTACTCGCTATCTGCGAGTCAGTGCAAGACGGTACATGTTCTCCGGTACACTTCCGGCCGCAATCCCTGCCGCAGTCTGCACTGCGCTGGACATCGCTCAGAAGGAGCCATGGCGCCGACGACAGGTTCTCGCCAATGCAGAATATGTCCGACAGGGTCTCCTTGACCTCGGATATACCGTATTAGGCGAGAAGCACATTGTGCCCTGGTTCATCGGTGACGATACTAAGGCCGATGCCGTTTCTACGGTACTGGAAGACCATGGCATCTTCGCTTCTAGCATTCGCTATCCAGCGGTGCCGAAGGGCGAAGCTCTGATACGCTTCATGCCGATGGCGACCCACACCAAGGAGCATTTGGATCGGCTCCTGGCGGCTTGCAAAGATGCAGGCCAATATCTCTAGCACACCCGTGGCCGGTCAACAAAGCAATTTGTTCTCCGGCCACTTTTCATGTTAAAATAAAAATGAAAATAACTAGGTGGGGTCACATGCAATTACTATTAAATATATTATCCTTATCGATAATACTGCTTCTAAGCATCCTTTGTTTAATTCTTTTTTTACGAAATAACGAAAGTAAGTCTCTTAAATCTTTTAGACATTTTTTAATTTATGCAGTGCTTTGGTTACTATCAAATTATGCTTTAAAAGTTTTTGATAACCACCTCATTGTGTTGTTTTCTCTAAAGACAACATTTGCTACTTCGGCGCTAATGCTCTACTCACTATTTTTATTTAGCGAAAAATTTCCTGACGAAATTCAGTTTAAGAATAAGATGCTCGGTTGGACCGCTCTCTTCGCAACAGGTTTAATCATGGCTCTGTCTTATACAAATTTTTTGGTTAGCGGATATTCTGTCGAAAATTATTTGGTATTAGCAGAGTATGGAATTATTTATTACTTATATTTAGCTTATGTTTTACTGATGTTCGGCATGATCCTGCACCTCTTCTGGAATCAGTATCGAATTTCTTCTCCGCTTAAAAAACAACAGTCTAAGTTCTTGTTCATTGGGGTGATTCTGTCGATGATTTTTATTTCGTCCATTGATTTAGTTATGCCTTTGTTATCAAGAAGCAATACATCGGCAAACTTTGGGCCATATGGAATAATATTCATGGTGATATTTGCTTTCATTGCTCTAACGAAACATCATCTTTTTGAGACCAAAGTTATTATTTCCGAATTTTGGGCTACATTCCTTGTAATTGCAATATTTGCGTGGCTGGTTATCCATTTTTCGATTGGTAATCTGATAGGCTTTTTGTTTATTTTTAGTGTCTGTATTCTATTTATCCGGGCAGTTATATCCGAAGCAGGCAAGGAAAATAAGTTAGAAGATGCCAATCGCCAATTAGAAAAAGATAAAAAGGAACTCGTCAAATTAGACCAAATGAAGGATGAGTTTATGATGATGGCGACCCACGAACTGACAACGCCTGTTACAGCTATCAGGGGCAAACTTTCAATGGCAGTTGACGAAAATATGATTCATCTTGACGCAGAACAGAAAAAATTCTTCGAGCCTGTTTTGAATGCAGTGAATAGACTCAATCACACATCCAGAGAGCTGGTGGATGCGACCCTGATCAATCAAGATAAATTTCTTATCAATCCAGAAGTAGGTGACCTCAATGCTTTTATTGAAGATATTGTAGTAAAGCACAAAGATGAAGCTACTGCTATTGGTAGTAAATTGTCTTTCGTGGCAAAACACGAGGCAAAAAACATTTCTTTTGACAAGAAAATGATTAGCGAAGTTGTTTCAAATTTTATTGACAATGCTCTCCATTTCACCAAAAATGGAGAGATCAACGTAATCACCAAATTAGATGATGATCATAAATATATATTAATTTCTGTCAGCGATACAGGCAGTGGCATAGACAAGGAAGCCCTAGTAAACTTATTTAATAAATTTACTCAAACTAGTAGATTTGACCCCCTGAATCCATCAGAGCAACAGGGCGCAGGTCTTGGTCTGTATATTGCCAAAAAAATTATACAACTCCACGGCGGTAAAATCTGGTGTGAATCGGAAAAAGACAAAGGCTCGACGTTCACTTTCTCATTGCCAATAAAGTAAAACATTCTCGCGATAGATATATTTTTCCTTCTTCCTTCCTTCTTCCTCTTGACAATACCTAAATCCTAATATATACCATACATAGAGAGCACAGAAAGTATGAATTGATCATAACTCCTCAAACAAATTGATTGCTTGCCCTTCGTTCGTCTTAAGATAGACCAAGGTAAACAATTAATAAAATGTGAGGGGAGAAAGTTGATTTATGCAACGACTCCGTGTTTTGTGTTCTGCCCTCATCTTGGTCCTAATTTCAGCAAGCCCAGCACTTGCGGAAAGTGCCGACCTCTCGAAAGTTCAAAGTTTCGCTCAGAATGTTATCCAAGTTCTCGTCACCATCGCCGGCCTGTTAGCAGCCGGTTTTTTTGTGGTCGGGGGTATCGGTTACATCACCAGTTCGGGAAATCCTGAGAATTTGGACAAGTCCAAGAAAACGATTCTGTATTCCAGTATTGGCCTGGCTGTTTCGATTGCCGCTTTTGTTTTGTCCAATATTGTTACCGAATTGGCCACAACTGCTTTTGGGAGATAGGCAATGAAAAAAGTATTTAGCCAAATACTAGTATCAGTGCTTTTGGTACTGGTGCCGACAGTGGCTTTTGCTGCTTCAAATGCCGAGGTAGCGAACTTCACCAAAGAAACGCTTAACACGATTTTTGTTTTGGCAAGTCTGGGTGCTGTCATCTTTCTGATTCGTGGCGGTTACATATATATCGCTTCAACCGGTAATCCAGCTGCTCTCGATGAAGCTAAAACAACAATCAGAAATGCCCTGATAGGTTTGGCTTTGGTAATTAGCGCAGCAGTGCTGACCAATATCCTAGCTGGGGCGATGATGGAGCCCACGACCTCTGGCACGGTCACAAACTTAACTCTGGCACCAATCGAACCAGCTGCCCAAGATGGCTCGCTGGCTCAGGTCCTGCTGGATGCAATCTCGGGCTTCCTAAAGAATATTATTCAATCAGCCACCAAACCATTGCTTGACGGGGTCACCTGGTTTCTGACCAATACCCCAGCTCTTTCGACAAATTCGGTCGTCTTTAATTTCTGGCTGATTATCGTCGGTATTACAGATTCACTCTTTGCGGTGGCCATTGCTTTACTTGGCCTCCATGTGATGGCGGCTTCAAGTTTCGGTTTCGAAGAGTTAACCCTCAAAGAGTTATTGCCGAAGATCGGCTTGGCCTTCCTGGGCGCCAATACCTCAATTTTCCTGATCGACTGGATTATTCAGCTCTGTCAAACCTTGGTTAGTGCGGTACTGCATGCATCGGGTGGGATTGGACAAGCTTGGATTATCAATGCTTTTGACCCAGCAACCCTATTGAGTGGTCAAACGGCGATGGTCACATTGATCTTCGTCGTAATCTTCATACTTCTCGCGGCAGTCTTGCTTCTTTTCTACATTTCCAGATTGATGGTCTTGGCCTTTGGAGCTGTCATCTCGCCGCTAGTCTGTCTGCTCTGGCTACTACCAATCACCACTGACTTTGCTAGCAATTTATTCAAGGCCTACTTCGTAACTATCTTTACCATCTTCGTCCACGTGGTGATCATCCAACTTGCCTCAGCTTTCTTAACCATCCCCGGACAGTTTGGCACTAATCCCGTTATCTCTATTATGATCGGCATCGCGCTTTTCTCACTGCTGCTCAAGAGCACAGCAACCGCAATGCAACTGGCTTTGGCTGGTGGAACATCGGGTGCGATCAAGAAGCTAGGCAGTCAACTATTTAATGTGATGAGTAGCAACGCGACTAAATCTGTTGCTACAAATGTTAATCCAGTGAGGCACAAATGAGAATCACTGTCGTCCCTGCTCAAATCACTACCGTTGAGGATCGAGTCGCCGGAAGCCTCACCTTTGTTCAAATCGTACTGTTGGTTATCTCACTTGTCATTGGTGCAGCGATCTATTCTGGCATGGCGCCGAAGATTCATTTCAGTTCAGTAAAATTAACACTGATTGCATTAGATTTCCTAATCTTTGGTGTTCTGGCAATCAGATGGGGCGGCAAGATTATTGCTGACTGGTTGATCATTTACCTTCGATATTCCGCCCGACCACGACGCTACATCTTCACCAAGAACGATCTGATTCATCGCGATATCATTATCGAAACAA
>JBAWZC010000019.1:0-6005 GCA_037143235.1 Candidatus Berkelbacteria bacterium | reverse complement strand
AAGCGAAGCTTGCACTGGGCTGATACCCCGGGCGTGAGCCCGTGGGTTATTCATTTGGTTTTTGAAAATTACTTCCATGTATTTACCCAAAGAGTATGCTCTGTATTTGTTGAAACTTCGTGATCGGAGCGAATTTGAGATACGCAAAAAGATGAAGGAGAAAGAATTTGTTCCACTATCTATCGATGAAACTATTGACTGGCTAAAGGAGAAACAGTTTGTCGACGACGAGAGATTTGTGCAAAATTTTGTCAGACTTCATCTGATGGTGGGTAAATCAGGTAGTCGAAAAATGGAATTTCAGCTCCGCCGCTATGGCATAAACAAAGAAATCATCGAAAAATATCTTTCGGAAATTACCAAAGAAGATGAATTTGTTCGAGCCGAAGAATTGGCCAAATCATGGCTCACGAAGAAGGCCGAGATATCGCCAGAAAAAGTTTATGAAAAACTTGGCCGCTTCCTGTTATCTCGAGGCTTCAGTTATGATATAATAAAACCAATACTTGATAATACTAGAATTAAAAATTAAGAATTACGAATTACGAATTACGAATAATGGGTGAAAGCATAATTCATGATTCATAATTCATAATTCATACTTCATAATTCACAATTCATTATCCAATAACAGCGAGGGGTCGTATGAAAAGAGCGAAAGTACCATTTGTTTTATGGTTTCGAGAGATTGATAAAACCGATATTCCATATGTTGGTGGCAAGGGCGCCAATCTCGGCGAGCTTACCCGGGAAAAAATTCCTGTGCCAAACGGTTTTTGCGTCACCGCTCAGGCGTACTACTATTTTATTGAAAAAGCGAAAATCAAAGACAAGATCAGTGCACTTTTGCATGCGCTCGACCCAGAGGACAATAAGCGTCTAAATCAAGTTTCTCGGGCGATAAAAAAATTAATCATCGACTCCCCGATGCCAGCTGATCTCGATAAGGCTATTACCGAGGCTTATTTACGGCTTGGTGGTTTCCCCGTGGCTGTCCGCTCAAGTGCGACTGCCGAGGATTTGCCCGAAGCTTCATTTGCAGGACAGCAGGCAACCTTCCTCAATATGATTGATAAAGAGATGGTCGTCCTAGCGGTCAGAAAAAGCTATGCTTCGCTTTTCGAAGCACGGGCGATCTATTATCGTATTATTAATAAATATGATCATCTAAAAGTCGGTCTTTCTGCTGTTGTCCAAAATATGGTTCAGTCTGATAAGTCTGGGATCATGTTTACTGTCGATCCGATGGGCCAAGATCCGGATCACATCATCATTGAAGCCGGCTATGGCTTGGGTGAGGCCATCGTTTCTGGTTCTGTCACACCGGACCGATATGTTATCAGTAAAAAGACAGGGGAGATTGTCGATAAAAATATTGCCACGCAAACTTGGAAAATTGTTCATAACGCCAAGGGCGGCGATCGGCACACAGATGTTGTTGAAAGCTTGCAATCCAAACAAAAATTATCAGAGCAGGAGATTGATAAATTGGTTGAGCTAGGTAAAAAGATTGAAGAGCATTACGGCAAGCCTCAAGATACAGAGTGGGCGATCGAAGATGATCGAATCTATTTTGTACAGTCTCGACCGATCACGACATTGGATAAGAAAACGGAAAATAATGAACAGGATTCGCCCCAAACTGGCCAAAATGATCAAACAATAAGTGCTGAGATTTTGCTAAAGGGGGCAGCTGCTTCTCTCGGTGTTATTTCTGGTCCAGTTAAAATTATTCACAAGCCTTCCGAGATCGACAAGGTCGAGGTTGGCGATATTTTGGTTACCGAGATGACGACGCCAGACTTTGTACCGGCGATGAGGAAAGCTGCAGCGATAGTAACTGATACTGGCGGACGAACTTGTCACGCCTCGATCGTATCGCGCGAACTTGGTATTCCTTGCGTTGTCGGGACAGGTACAGCCACCACCACTTTGAAAAATAGTCAGATGGTCACCGTCGATGGAGCCAAGGGCTTGGTTTACAAAGGAAAAGTTGCACCCAAAGCGACCGCTGATGAGGTTGTCGGTCAGAAATCAGCTCTGTCAGGCTCAGCTTTGTCCGAGGAGGTCCCGATTACTGGCACGAAAGTATATGTAAATTTGGGTGAACCACACTTGGCCGAGGACGTAGCCAAATTACCAGTTGACGGTGTCGGTCTATTGCGTGCAGAATTTATGATTGCTGCACTCGGTGAACATCCGAAGGCAATGGTTGCAGCTGGCAACAAAGATAAATATATAAATGGCTTGGTCGAGGGTATCAAAACTATTGCTGGCGCTTTCAATCCACGGCCAGTTGTTTATCGAGCCACTGATTTCAAGACCAATGAATATCGAGGCCTAAAAGGCGGCGATAAATATGAGCCGATCGAAGATAATCCGATGATTGGCTATCGTGGTGCCTCTCGCTATATTGCTGACCCAGATATGTTTGCCCTAGAACTTGAAGCAATCAAAAAGGTGAGGGAGGAACTGAAAAACCTTCACATTATGATTCCTTTTGTCCGTACAGTCGATGAGATGGCTCAGGTGATGAAAATGGTCTCCGACAGTGGCCTGAAACAAGGACCAGACTTCAAAATATGGATGATGTGCGAGGTCCCATCAAATGTGATCTTACTAGAAAAATTCTTAGCTCTGGGTATCGATGGTATCTCTATTGGCTCAAATGATCTGACGCAGTTACTGCTCGGTGTCGATCGTGACAACCAGACTTTGGCCGAAACATTTGATGAACGAAATGAGGCTGTGGTGATGTCGATCGAATATGTTATCAAAACCTGTCGCAAACACAATGTGACAGTTTCTATTTGCGGTCAAGCTCCAAGTGTCTATCCTGAAATTACCGAGATGATGGTAAAAGCCGGCACAACCTCGGTTTCTGTTACTCCTGATATGATTCTCCAAACCCGCAAAGTCATCGCTTCGGTAGAGAAGCGTCTCCTACTTTCAAATATTATTGATCGGTAAAAAAATGAATGAAAAATCAGATGGTCAGTTGATCGTTGGTAACGAACCTCAGCATGCTCGTGGGCTGAAGCCAGTGGCATTTTGGTTCGCGATGGCAGGTTTTGCGATACTCAACTACTTGGCTTTTAACTTGGGACTGAAAGTATCCGTTGTATTGTTAGATAATTTTCTGGCCCAGTCTGAAATTGGTGGGGTGTTTCTGATAATTTATTTTTCTAGCCTTTTTGCTCTTGTCGTCTCGGCTATAATGGCGTTAGTCTCTTGGCTTGTTCTCAGAAACAATTTTGTGGGCAAGAAAGCAGCTTATCCGCTGTTGGTAGTATTTTTTGTTGTGTCGTTTGTCGGTATATCTTATATCGCCAATTTTTCTGTTCTATATTATCGTAATATTGTTGCCGAACGTAAAGTAGCCAGCGAGGGACAGACTTATGGTGAACATCAGATCACAAGTGATAAACAGGCGGTTTACAATGGGTATTCAAATATAATTGAGACGACTGCAAAGGATCTTTTTGCATGGATCGGAGAAGATGATACAAATCTGAAGGACAACAACCCGAGCAATCTTATCGTTTTGACTACAAAAGGTGACAAATTTGACAAAGAAAAAGTTTCGTCCTCAGCTTCCTCTGCTGTCATAACTGAAAATAAGAAAATCTATTGGGTTGATCACAATTTATATGAATATGACACAGCGACCAAGCAGCAGAAAATGGTTCTTGCTGATGTGGGTGATATAAAAAGTGAATATCAGGGCAAAATAATTTTGCCTCATGCAAACATTCTGTCTGTATTTGACCCTGTGACTGGAGTACTCGATGATATTTCAACCGTTGTTGTTGGCATCTCCTCTGACGATATAATATATAGCGGTAAATATATCTTCACCAAGGTAACAACAGACTATGTCACCTCGCTTACGAAGTATGATGTTCTGAATCACTCCAAAACTACGGCCGTCGATAAAGTATATTTAAACGAATCAATGATGTTGTATGCGGCGAACGATCAATATATTGCTTACAGCATTACGAGTAAAAATAATGGTGGGGCAACAACCATCTTCACAGTCATCGGGAACAGCGACAACAGAGTCAAGTTTTCGGAAGAGCTGTCAGACTATTCAACGTATTTTCAGCGCGCTAAGTTTGTTGATGACTCGTTGTACATCAGTACCAGAAATTCAGTTGACGGAAACAAATTTGATATTTCTGAGATTAATTTGAAAACTGCTCAGAAAAGCATTGTTTTTGATCTTTCTGGAGTTGGATCTGGCGTCAATGCATGGGATCTAGACGGCAGTCATATTATCTACTCGACAGGTTTTTACGGACAAGTGATCTTGACCCCATTTGTCGCCGCCAACTAAAACTATTTTAGAAGTATTCTCGCTGCGTCCAGTTTTGGTTTTAATAGTTTTTTGGACTCAGCAAATTGCAACTGTTTCCACTTGTTCTGGAGTTTTTGAAGCACCGCTTTTTTGGCAGTAATCTGATCGAGATTTTCGTAAACAAAAGCAGCTTTAAATATTCCAGAGATATTCTCGAAATTCGACATGGCATCAGCCTCAGCAACGATCTGTTCTTCGATCGATTCACCTTTTTTGCCAACAGATCCACGGTGATTCAGGATGCATTTTTCGACCAGCTCCATTTTCTCTTTCGGATAATCTAATTTTTCTAGCAGTTCGACGGCAATTTTCGCGCTGGTAATATGGTGATTTTCTCGGCCGTAAACTAATGACCCGACATCATGCAGCCAGCCGGCAATTTCAATCACCTCGGCATCTCCGCCGTATTTCTTTTGTAGCAATTTTGCGTATTTGACCACTGGCATGAAATGACAAAAGTAAGGTTCACTGCCATACTTGCTGGTTTTCTTGAGCGATTCTGTTTTTACGTAGTTCTGAATCTTTTTAACTAATTCTCTGTTCATAGTTGAATAAAATTATATTTATGCCAGTTTCAGAAGTTGCGGATCTTCTATATTGTTAATAGTGTCACAGGATTTCGAAACTAATTCATAGATAACGGCTTATAGTCGAGACTAATTAATTTGTCTTTGAGATCTGAATATTTCTTTCCGCAGAGCAGTCCACCGGCCATGAATTTGTCTTCGATGGTATCGAGGTCGAAAAGGCAAAATGGTGGCATCGAAAACCTATCGTAATCCGACTCCTTTTCAAATTCAAAGTCCACCATCGCTAAGCCCAACAAATCTCCTTGAAAAATATCAACATCGGCATCAAACCCTTGCCAGTTATATTTATAACGGATTTTATCAATTCTTTTGCCAGTGACCTCTTTTTCTAGTAAGTCGAATTCTTCGGCGGTTATTGCGATAGTTTGCTCCTCCATGTGCTTCGAATTTTCTGCTTTAGCTTTTTTGGTAATTTCATATTTATCACCATTTTTTCGAAAACGAATCTTGGGGTGCTCTGAACCAGCTGGGACATAAATATCGATCATGTTTTTATGTGGAGACTCTGCAAGCCTTTCTGGAATTGTTTTTAATAAATAACGCTTCTCAATTTCGATCATTTTTTCTCCAAAGTTAAATTATTTACAAACACATTGTAGCATAGACTATTATGTCAGATGCAACGTGATTGAAAAAACACTCTCGAAGTGGTAAATTTGTTATGCGCCAAAGGACATTTTATGAAACATTATGTTTATATGTTGAAAAGTCTGAGGTCGAAAAGATTCTACATCGGCTACACCATCGATTTGGAGCGCAGAGAAGCGGAACACAACGCAGGCAATACCAAATCAACCAAACCGTTTGGGCCATGGAAGATGATATATTCTGAGGAATTTGCAAGCAAGAGTGAGGCTTACAGAAGAGAATGGCATCTCAAGCATGCTCATGGGCGCAAGGAAAAGATTGATATCATTAAGAGATTCGGAGAGGTCGCATAGTGGCCTAGTGCGCGGGCTTGGAAAGCTCGTATACCGCAAGGTATCGAGGGTTCGAATCCCTCCCTCTCCGCCAAATGAGATAAGATCATGACTTTTAGGTTGTAAGTCCAAAAT
>JBAWZC010000018.1:0-7205 GCA_037143235.1 Candidatus Berkelbacteria bacterium | reverse complement strand
AAGCCTTCTTTGTTGGTGAAAACTATGTTGAAGCCCTGAGGGGGGTGAATACTGAGATAAAGCAGGGCGATTTTGTGGTTGTTTTTGGGCCGTCCGGCAGTGGCAAGACCACATTATTGAGTCTGATCGCCGGCCTTGATAAACCGACCGAAGGTACGGTTTTGGTAAATGGGGTTGATATTTATAAGTTGAAACCAAGCGATCAGGCCCGCTATCGTCGATCGAAGATCGGCATGGTTTTCCAGCAGTTTAATTTAATTCCAAATTTAAATGCTTTGGATAATATTTCAATGCCGCTGTTGCTCTCTGGCGTTAGCAAGAAGATTGCTTACAAGCGAGCCAAAGATTTGCTGGAAATTGTTGGTCTTAGTAACAGGATAAATCATAAGCCGAGCCAGATGTCTGGTGGTGAACAACAGAGGATTGCGATTGCTCGGGCGATTATGGCTAACCCGAATATATTATTAGTTGACGAACCAACTGGTAATTTGGATGTGCCGACCGGCAAAGAGATTTTTAAACTTCTGCAATATATTAATCAAAAGTGGCATCGGACGATCGTGATGATTACTCACAACCCCGATTTTTTGCGTGACGCAGATCATATCGTCAATGTCGAGGATGGAGCAATCACCAAAGAGGATTTCCCAGTTCGAGACAGTGCGAAGGTAGCGGACGATAATCCGTGCAAATCGGTGGCTGAAACTACTTTTAAGTCGGACGGCCACTTATCTTTTCTTGAATCATTTCGTTTGGCTCGAATTCATTTCTTCTCTAAAATGAACCGGACTTTACTTACTACTCTCGGGGTTGCGTTGGGTGTCGGTTCGATATTGACACTCGTTTCGTTGGGAGTCGGTCTTCAGAATATTACCTCAAACCAGTTAGCCTCGATCGATGCTCTGGTCACTATCAATGTTGGCATAAATAAAAATTCTCAGTTTTCATTGGATGATGACGCTGTCAATCGATTACGAAAACAAGATAATGTTCGCCTGATAAGTCCATCTCTATCTCTCCCGACCAAAGCTTCTTATGGCGAGACTTCAACAGCGGTGACAACTGTTGCAATTGATCGTGCTGCTCAAAGTTTCGAAGGCGTTATTCCGAACAATGGTCGACAGATTGAGTCTGCAAACGAGGTCGTGGTCTCGGCTGCCTTGGCGAAAAATCTCGATGTTACAAATTCAAGTGATCTGATCGGCCGTGACATTGTGCTAAATGCATTAGTCATGCCAGATAAAATATCCGACTTATCGAAGATAGAAAATCTCTCATTGACGAAAAAAATAGTTGGGGTGACTGCGGATGACACCCTAGCGACGGCGTATATCAATTTAAATGAGATTAAAACATTGGTGCCATCTCAGCAATATAGTTCGATCAAGGTCGAAGTGAATGATCGCAAAAATGTCGGTGCGGTTCGTGACCAGATCGAAAAGATTGGCTACAAGACAACTTCAGTTGTCGATCTGATCGAGCGAGTCGATAAAATATTTTTGATCGCGCAGATCATACTTGGTGTGATTGGCGGAGTTGCCCTTTTGGTTGCTCTGATCGGTATCGTCAACATCATGATGATGTCGTTGCTTGAGAGAACTCATGAAGTTGGTGTTCTAAAGGCCATCGGGGCGACTGATCGCGATGTCAGGAAAATCTTCGAATATGAAGTCTTGTTATTTGGTATTTCTGGGGCTGCACTGGGTGTCTTTGGTACATACTTTTTCAGCATTACGATTAATACGCTGATAAATTACCTGATGAGAGTTAGTAGTATCCCCGGTTCATTGAATATATTTGTTGTTCCTTGGCAATTCGCTTTGGAAATGGTTGCTCTTACAATCGCTGTGTCACTTTTGGCTGGAGTTTATCCTGCAAAACAAGCCGCCAAGCTTTCGCCGATGGAAGCACTTCGGTATGAATAAATCATACTCTCTGTGAGATAGTTTAGAGGTTATAAATAGTTCTTGTTTACTTGCTTATTTCTTGGTAGGCCATTTTTCTATCATCAGCAAATCGAGTTGTTTGTCGGTACCAGACTCTATGTTCTCCCAAATCGTTTCTGTGACGAAGGGCATAAAGGGATGGGCTAGTTTCATGATAGAGCACAAGATGCTGTAGAGCATGGCTTGTGTTGATTTTTTCGTATTTTCATCGGCTGTTTCAACGAGGTACTGTTTGCTGTCTTCGATAATTTCGTCCGCGAAGGTATGCCAGATATAGTGATAAAGCTTATCAGCTGCTAAGTCGAAGCGTAATTTATCTAGCTCTTTACCAATATCTTGGGCGACGATGTCGAGGTCATCGAGATATTTTTTGTCTTTATCTGTCATTGCCGGAGTACTGTTTGCATCAAAACCCTCAATGTTCAAAAGTACAAAACGAGCGATATTCCAGAGTTTATTGGTAAAGTGTTTGTAGCCTTTGACTTTATTTTCCGAAAGGGCAATATTGCCACCGGGTGCATTACCGACAATTAGGGCCATGCGCAGGGCGTCAGTGCCAAACTTATCACTCATTTCCACTGGGCTTACGACATTGCCCTTGCTCTTGCTCATCTTCTGATTGTTGGCGTCGTTGACCATGCCGTGAAAATAGATATTTTTGAATGGAATCTGTTTACCGAGATAGAGACCAAACATAATCATGCGTGGTATCCATTTGAAAACCAGATCGGTGCCAGATTCCATCAGGTCTGTCGGATAGTAAGTTTTGAAATCTTGACCATTTGGATAGCCAAGTGTTAACAACGGCCATTGCCCCGAAGAGAACCAAGTATCAAAGGTATCGGGATCTTTGGCCCAGCCATCTCCCGGAGAAGTCAGACTGGCTTTGATCTCACCATCTTTGAACCAAGCGGGGATAGGGATGCCCCAAACTATTTGTCTGGAGATATTCCAGTCAATCGTATTATGCATCCAGTGGAGCAAAATCTTTTTCTGGTGCTCGGGCATGATCGCAATTTCTTTTTTGGTTTCGACCGAGTCGATAACCATCTGTGCGAGTGGTTTCATTTTCACAAACCACTGTTTTTTGATCTGCGGTTCGATCGGAACTCTAGTTCTTTCACAGATAGAAACAGCGTGGGTGTAGTTTTCGTCGATTTTGACAACCAACCCCTTTGCCTTCATCTTTTCAATAATTTTTGGTCTGGCTTCGAGTATTTTCATCCCAGCAAATTCTCCTGCGATCGGCAAAAGTCGTCCATCCCAGTCGATGATTTGTTCTTTGCTCAAGTTATGCCGTTCGGCGATTTCAAAGTCAATACCAGAGTGCCATGGAGTGATCGTCATCGCGCCGGTACCAAAGGTCATATCGATGACTTCATCTTTCACAACTGTGGCAGTGATCGGTCCGTTGATCCATTCGAGGTCTATTTTTTGGCCGTCTTTGTACTCGGCATAGCGCTTGTCTTTCGGGTGAACGACAATATATTTGTCGCCAAATTTTGTTTCCGGCCGGACGGTAGCGATGACGAATGGTCCATATTGTAAATAGTAAAATGGGTCTTTTTGTTCGATAAACTCAGTTTCGATGTCGGAGAGTGAAGTTTGAAATTTCGGATTCCAGTTGACGATTCGTTCTCCTCGATAGGCGAGCCCATCTTCATACATTTTGACAAAAGTGTTTTGGGCTTCTGCTACGATCTCTGGGTCGAGGGTAAACTTTTTGCGTGACCAGTCGCACGAAACGCCAAGTCGGCGGATATCGGCCTCCATGGCCGTTTTGTTTTCCATCGTAAAGTCCCAGATCTCTTTGTAGAGTTCTTCGTTTGTCATCTTGAAGCGAGAACGACCTTCTTTGCTAATCTTTTTCTCGAAAACCATCTGGGTTTCGAAGCCGGCGTGATCAGCTCCGGGTAGAAAGAGAGCTTTTTTGCCTTTCATTCTTTGGTAGCGAGTAGCAATGTCTTTCAGTGTCATATCTAAGCCATGGCCAGCATGAAGTCGACCGTTGGCGTTTGGAGGCGGCATGATCGTGCAATATGGCTCAGTATGTCGCTCTGGCAGGTTATCGGGATTGAAATATCCGCTCTGTTCCCATCGCTCGTAAATCCGTTGTTCTTCGTCTTGCGGCTGGTATGGGGCAGAAAATTTGTCAGTTTTTGTGGTTTTATTCATGATTTATTGATTCCTTGACGGCTTGATGATGATCTTATATTAGAGCAAAATGACCATTTTTGTCAATCGTGGTGCAGAGCTGCTATTGACAAAACGCATTCATGTGTGATATAGTATCAATACTTAGTAAATTGTACTCGGTATTTTATGTCTTTGGCCGGTCGCTATACAGCACCACTAGATCTCTAATCCCTGCCTGCCGGCAGGCAAGTCAACCAATTATTTTGGCGTATTTTCGTCCAAAGGTTGAGCAACTTCCAGATCATGGCCCCGCCATCAAATCTCTGTACTCCTTGTAAGCAAGCTGATTTTTGTGCCCAATATGGGCTGGTTTTCAATCCTTGAAATTTTCAGACAATATAATTTGTCCATTCGAGGCACTTCGAGACCTCATGGAAATTAGCTGCTTGCGCGGAACTATACTAGGCAATCAAACCACCTGTTAATAATTATAGTGGTTATTTTTGGTTTGGGTTGCAAAATTGTCATTGCGAGCTATTGGGTTTTCCAAAGCGTGGCAATCTATCATGGCTTCTCGACAAGCTCGAAGAATAAAAGTGGAAATATAAATACTGTCAATGTTATTTTAACCATTTCCTGTGTCATTTCGAGCTTGTCGAGAAATCTTCAGACTTGCAAAAAGATCTCTCCGCCCCCTATAGGGAGTCGAGATGACAACAGAAAAAATCCCATTATGGTTCGACCTTGCTTGCCCCTCGTAGTTTTAACGTAGCGGGGCGGGGAACAATTGAAATGATACATTATCGCGCCTGCCTGCCAATAGGCAGAGAAATCTTTTAACTCGCTAAAGATCTCTCGACAGGCTCGAGATGACAAAAGATAAAGTCCATTGACATTATGGTGAAAAAGTTGTAGTATCAGCATTAGAAATGCCGAATATTTCGGTAGTTTGGTACGGTCGACGGACCTAAAAACGTGAAAGGGGATGGGATGAACAAAACCAGGTGGTCCATCACCCCTGAGGGGTGGTGGATACTGATCACCGTTATTTTGCTGGTGGGAGTATTCATGGTGATGTACCTCGTGTCTGTGGTATCACCATACAGATAATGTTGAATAGTTCGACATTATCAATTCGTGGTCGGCGGACCTAAAGCGTAAGGAGGAGAAAGATGAAAGCTTGGTATCGGGGCCTCAGGGCAGTGGTCATTGGCTTGGCTGTGGTTGGTCTTCTGTATGGCTTTATTCAGTGCATAGCCATACCCACCGACAAAGCAGAAAAATTGAAGCGGGAGGCAGCGATTGCCGCCTTTAAAGAAAATACTGAGCAACAATGGATTGTTGCGGAAGTGAAGCCTATAATAGGCAGAGTTTCATATACAAACGATTATGCGTTTGTTCTGAAGTCTGCCATCGACAGCAACAAGAGGTTTGTGGTGATCGAAGAGAGACCAACCAAACCACCCAGCATAATTGTTGGGGATACCGTCACTCTGGAAAGGCGAACAGATTCTGATGTATGGCCAGATCCCAATGACCCGTATCAGTATTCATTGAAACCGGTCAAGAAGTGACAAGAGTCGGAACACCCTGGCAGCGCGCCGGGGTGTCTTCGTATCTAGATAGGATTTGGCGAGGATATAATTTTTTTACTAGTATGGGTTAGCAAAAAAGCAAAAGCTATTATCGAAATATTTTCTCAATAAAATCTATTGACATGAAGCGGGGGATTTGATAGATTGATTAGGCGACAGTAAATGTCGGTTTTTATTACACAGGTGACGGCCCTAGCGTCACGAATATATTGCGAATCAATTTTATCTCTTATTTGCTTCTGCAAATAACTGAAATTGCTCTGGCAGATCAATTATTTGGGGGAGTATTTGTTTTGTCATTTTTTGTTTTGTCCTGATAGTTTGATAATTTCTGGTTCGGATGCCAGAAATTGAGTGCAACTATGAGATAAGGGGCTCATATATTGCGCTTTATCTGTACCTTAACAATTTACACGAAAGTATAGCAATTTTGTGAGAGCAATAAAGTGAATTAGAAATTACTTCCGACCACGTTATTTTTGTTTTAACCGCAAGGTTGAAATCAGAAATTACTAGTCAAAAAAATATTCGCGTTTAAGGGCGTATGGAGGATGCCTTGGGAGAAGTAGCCGAAGAAGGACGTTGTAGCCTGCGATAAGCCTCGGGGAGCTGGCAAACTAGCTTTGATCCGGGGATTTCCGAATGGGGAAACCCTATAGACCCATATCTCACTATTGTTCGTTATGGGAATGATAAATTTCTAATTTCTAATTTCTAAACAATATCTAAATTTTCAATGTTCAAATATTTAAACATTTTTGTATTTGGGATTTGGTATTTATTTAGTCATTAGTAATTATGATTTAGAAATTGCATAGCGAGCGTTAGCGAGATATGGGTAGGTAAGCCGGGGAACTGAAACATCTTAGTACCCGGAGGAAAATAAATCGAAAGAGATTCCCTAAGTAGTGGCGAGCGAACAGGGAAAAGTCCAAACCGATATGCTTGCATATCGGGGTTGTGGGACTCACATAATCGATGCGAACGGATAGAAGAATGAGCCTGGAAAGGACGACCACAGAGCGTGAAAGTCGCGTATTTTAAATCCAAATAGCAAAGAGGTGATGATCCCGAGTAGCACCAGGCACGTGAAATCTGGTGTGAATCAGGGCCGATCATGGTCCAAGACTAAATACTACTTCCCACCGATAGTGAACAAGTACTGTGAAGGAAAGGTTAAAAGAACCCCGCTAAGGGGAGTGAAATAGAACCTGAAACCATACGCTCACAAAGAGTTAGAGCTGTGCGAAGCACAGATTTCTTCATTTATTCAATTAGTCATTTAGTCATTGATTTAAAAATTTAAAATATTTTTTCATTAAATGATCAAATGGTGAAATGGAAAATGGATAATTCTGCGCTTCGCGCAGTGATAGCGTGCCTATTGAAGAATGATCCAACGAGTTAGCTGTGTGTAGCAAGCCTAAGGGAAAGATCCTGGAGGCGTAGTGAAAGCGAGGCCTAAATGGCCGATTAGTTGCACATACTAGACCCGAAACCGGGTGATCTATCCATGGACAGGCTGAAG
>JBAWZC010000017.1:0-10620 GCA_037143235.1 Candidatus Berkelbacteria bacterium | reverse complement strand
CAAAGAAATTGTATCGTTCTAGTACAAATCGTGTATTTGGCGGCGTCGCTGCTGGTCTCGGTGAGTATTTCGACATTGACCCGTCGCTCGTCCGACTTGCTTTCGTCATCGTCGTCCTGATGGGCGGCATCGGTCTCGCTATCTATATCGTCGCTTGGGTTGTAATTCCAAACGAGCCTTCGACGACTGAGACCAAAACCGGAGCTGATGAAATCAAAGAAAAGGCTGAAACAATTGCCAGTGAGATTAAGTCCGCTACCAAAGATCTTAGAAACGATGTCCGACGACGCCATGACAGCAAAGCCATCTTTGGTATGATTATTTTGATCATCGGGTTACTACTTCTCTTTCAGAACATCATTGGCGTCAATCTCTGGCACAATTTCTGGCCAGTCATTCTGATCCTGATTGGCTTTGCTGTGATGATCAATAGCCTAAAAAAATAGGAGCTGAGATGAAATCAGGAAAATTTATTTGGGGCCTGATAATCGTAGCCACTGGTATCATATTGCTCGGTATTAGCCTTGGCTGGTGGGATCAAAACATTTGGGAACATATCCTCTCCTACTGGCCGATATTGCTAGTTTTGCTTGGGCTGGCAATGATGATTGACAACGGTTATATCTTTATCGCCATAATCTTGGTCCTTGGCCTCGGAATATTTTTTGGATACAAAACTAACTACCACGGATTTCGTGATTATACCCAAAAAATGTGGAGTGAGCAGAAGAGTGATCTTCACATCAGCAATTGGCAAATTAATTAACAAATGGACACAGTATGATCGCAGTTATCTTGGCAAGTGGGCAAGGTTCGAGACTTTGGCCTCTCTCTAGACAATCAAAACCGAAACAATTTCATTCTCTTTTGGGCGAAAACACACTCTTACAAGATACTTATCTTCGCCTCACAAAGAAGCTTGAACCAAAAGATATTTTCGTCGTCACTGCTGAAAATTATGCCGAAACGACCAAAGAGCAGCTCCCCGACCTCGAGGACAGCAATTTGATTACCGAACCTTTCGCGACCGGCACTTTGGGTTCGATCGGCATTGCTCTACCCTATTTAAATAAGCTTCGGCCAGACGAAAAAGTGATCTTTGTCCCCTCTGATCACATTATCTATGATACTAAGGCATATACAGAGATTCTCGATTATGCCGAAACCGTACTGGATCAATATCCCGACAAGATGCTAACGCTCGGCATCAACCCGACTTGTCCAGACACAGGTATGGGCTATATCATGATGGACAACGAACTTTCCAAGAACGGTGAGCTGAGAGCTTTCTCTGCTCAGGGTTTCGTCGAAAAGCCAGATGCAGAAACTGCCCAAAAGTATCTGGCTTCCTGGAAATATCTCTGGAATAGCGGCATGTTTATGGGTAATCTCAGTCGTTTTATCGAAATCTATCGCCAATTTGCACCAGAGACTGCCAAAATACTTGACCAAATTGGCGAAAATATTAGCACTCCCAAAGAAGCCGAGATCAAAAAAAATGTTTATGACAACATTGAAAAGACTTCTTTTGACTACGCTATCATGGAAAAACTCGATGATTATATCGTCATTCCTGGTGATTTTGGCTGGAGCGATGTTGGATCATGGGGCACACTGCTGCAAGTTCTAAAAAATCATTATCATTCAAGCGTCATCTCCAAAGGCAATCATGTCGGCGTTGATGATAACAACTGCCTCGTTCTAGGCCAAGACAAGATGATTGCCACGGTCGGACTGAAAGATGTCGTCATCATCGAAACCAAAGATTCTATTCTTGTCTGCAACGCCAATGAGTCTCAAAAAATCAAAGAATTGATCGATAAATTTGGCAAAGAAGGCAAACACCTTTATCTCTGATAAAACAAAATGAACAAAGACAAACAAACAATTTATCCAGTCTCTTCTGCTCCATCTCCCGTCACGGGTGTAAGAACAGAATTCGTCCATGAAAAAACTGTCCGCGAACTCGAGGCAGAAATTGAAGAGCTTGCAAAGACCAATGAGTCACTGAGAAAAGAGCTTGAGACAGACAAGCTGACTGGTCTCAATAACCTTCGCGGCTTTGGTGAAAGAATTTACGAATGGTTTGCAACAAAGCAACAGGAAGATACACAACCCCTAGAGAATGATAGAAGAAAGTACGAGAAGGGAGCAATGATTTTCATTGACCTCAACGGAATGAAAAAAATGAATGACAAACTGGGTTATATCGCAACCGATAATGTTATAAAAGAATTTTCAAAATTATCCAAAATGGTACGAAAAGAGCTTGATATCTGCTGTCGGTATCACGGTGACGAGTTTGTTATTTATATGCCACATGCAGATGCTCGCCTTGCCAGTCAGATAATCGCCCTAAAAATAAAAGCTATTTTAGAGAGTTCTCCGATCGAAGTCAGAGATGAAAACGGCGTTATCCAACAAGTTGATCTGTCCTTTGCTGTTGGTGCATGTCAGATATTAGATTCACCAGATGACTCTACAGACAGAGAAAGTGTCAACCTCTGGATTATGAAGCACCTAAACGAATCAAGTATTCTCGAGAAACATGCCAAGAAAGAGACTGCAAATACTATCGTCGTCGCCTACAAGACCGCTGAGGGAGAGATTAATATAATTCCCGAAGATAAATTAATCGAGAGGCGCGATCGCATCAGAAAGCACGCCGATAATGCCGAATCAAAATAATCAATCTACATTATGAAATTTGACACCAGTATTTTTAAATCATATGACATCAGGGGGTCCTATCCTGAGACGATAAACGAAGAGCTAGTCGCAAAGATTGGCACTGCTTTCGTCAATAAATTTAAATTAAAAAGCGTTGCGATCGGTCGCGATGCGCGGATATCATCACCGTTCTTGGCGGATGCGCTGAAGGCTGGTATTACCAAGGCTGGAGCCGATGTCATTGATCTGGGCATTGTCTCCTCCGATATGACATACTTCGCCAGCGCCTTCTATGATGACATTGACGGGGCAATCATGGTGACTGCTTCGCACAACCCGAGTCAGTATAATGGCCTAAAGTTTTGTCTGTCTGACGCCGTTGCGGTCAGTGCTGAGACTGGACTAAATGATATTCGCGATATGATTCTTGAGGACAAAATAAAGCACACCGAAAAGAGAGGTGCAGAATTATCCCGAGATATATATCGAGAGTATGGCGAAAAACTTTTGGCCATCGCTGAACTTAGCAAAAAAACTAATCTCAAAGTGGCGATAGACGCTGGCAATGGTGTTGCTGGCGAAGTTATCACTAAAATATTTCGAGAAGCTCCATTTGAAATTAGTCCCCTGTATTTTGAAGCAGACGGTCGATTTCCAAACCATCAAGCCAACCCGATCGAGGAGAAAAACAACCTTGACCTGATGACCAAGGTTATCGAAGAGAAAGCCGACCTCGGCATTGCCTTTGATGGTGACGGCGACAGAGCCTTCTTTATCGATGAAAACGGCAAGAGCATCAATTCGACTATCATTACGGCCCTAATCGCCGAATATTTACTGACAAAAAATCCTGGCGCGACAATTGTTCATAACCTCCTCTGCGGTCGAATCGTTGCCGAGACGATCAAAAAATGTGGCGGCAAAGCAATCGAAACAAAAGTTGGCCACTCCATCATCAAGCCAATTATGCGGGAAAATCAAGCGGTTTTTGGCGGTGAACACTCTGGCCATTACTTTTTCAGGGATCTCTACTTCGCTGACTCGGGACTTCTGGCTAGCCTCTATGTTATCAAAATCCTTAGCGAAATGAATTTGCCATTTTCTCAGGTAGTCACCAAGTACGAAAAATATTTTCAATCTGGTGAACTGAATTTTGAGGTTGAAAATGCCAAAGAAGTTGTCGAAAAGATTAAAGACAAATACAAATCAGGCGAAATCTCTGAACTAGATGGTCTGTCTGTCGACTTTCATAACTGGCATTTCAATGTTCGATCATCAAACACTGAGCCACTGCTTCGGCTAAATGTCGAAGCCAAAACAAAGGAAACGATGGAAGAAAAAAGAGACGAAATCAGCAAAATAATTAATTCTTTGTAATTACATCTATGGAAAAAGCTGAATTAAACAATTTTATTAGTTATGCTGTCTTGCCTGGAGTACCAATCGTAATTTTTCTTGCTTCCATCGTATTATTTTTTTGGAATTACAGAAAACCGAATAAAACAGCTTTGAAGTGGTTATCACTGATTCTCTTGCTTTTGTCGGGCATATTCACTGTTTGGATAATTTATCAGTATCTTAACCCACATATGGTCTAATTTTGGGCCGAACAGTTACTCTTGGTTTTTAATAGCAACTTCCTGCGTAGTCACTCTCGTTTTTTCGGTCTGTCATTCTGTTTTTTTAATTAAGTATTCAATTATTTTCATCATTCTTTACACTCGATCAAAATTATGGTAGAATCTTCCTGTTGTTAGTTTTAGAAATTAGAAATTTAGGAATTTTCAAATATGCCTATCACATCCTCTGCCAAAAAAGCCCTTCGTAGTTCGATCAAAAAACACCAAGACAATGCTCTGACCAAAGCTAAGGTCAAAGAGTCCACCAAAGGCGTTCGTTTGGCCGTGCAAAAAGGTGACAAGAAAGTTGACGAACTTTTATCCAAAACATATCGAGAGCTCGATCTTGCAGCCAAGAAAAATGTCATCCACAAGAACAAAGCTTCTAGACTTAAATCTCGATTGACCAAATTGGTCACCAAGAAATAGTATTTTACTCAACAAAAAAACAAAAAGACTCTCGCAAGAGAGTTTTTTTGATATTAGATTTAATTCACTACGCCTTCACCTCACCCCGCCTCTCCTTTGAAAGGAGAGGGGTAAATCAATAACTAAATAGTCAAATAAATGAACAAATGACTAAATGGATAAATGATTAAATATTTAAGCTTATTAGCTTAAACACTTACCAGCTTTCTAGCTCTATTTGATCGACTCTGAGAAACGGAAGCGCGGGAAGATTATGGCCAGAGACTTGCCCTCGATAAATCTACGGTCGACTGGGCCAAAAAAACGGCTATCATTTGACCCTGGTCGATTGTCCCCCATCAGGAAAAATTCATCATTATGAAGTTTCCAAGTCTTGTCTGGGGCAGTTTCGTAGCCAAAAGGGATGTATCTCTCACTTAGGACTTTTCCATCGATATAAACCTTACCACCTTGGATCGAAAGTGTTTCGCTTGGCAGCCCAATAACTCTTTTAACATAACGATATTTGGTATTGCCAGGATATTGCATCACCACGACATCAAGCCTCTGTGGATCATCCTTGCTATAAACAGCCTTGTTCCACAGGACGATCTCCTTGTCATGGTAATTTGGCTCCATTGACTGGCCATCGACGACAAATATAGAAACAGAGAAGGTATTTACGATGACGATCAGGAGCCCGACAAAGATAATCCACTTCGACAAATCGAAAATCACACCGCCCCCAAAAAGTATTTTGTAGATAAAGCCCCTCCAATTTATCATGCTAGTCGAACCCCGGCTCTCTCAGAGCGGCAAAGCTCTGGCCAATATATGAAACCAATGGAAACAGTGACAAACAGAAGTCCTGCAATCCGCCACCCTTGTCGGTGATAAACCAGTCAGGAATGACAAAATTGTGCTCAGAAAACCTCTTGGCCCAAGCCACTTCACAATCAAGAACCATGGCGTATGGTAAATATTTCAGAAACATTTCGTAAATATCTGGTGTATATTCAATCTTGGCAGAGTCGCTCAGATAATTTTTGAAAGCCAACCAGTCGGTCAAGGATGCCAAGCCAACTTCGGTACGCATTGATATCCTAGCTGCGCCAAAAGCGATGACCAAGGCTGAAACCATCATCCCAATCCAGAAATAAATCGCATATGGCGGTTCACGGAACCAAAGTAGTGTTGAAACAAATCCAGCTAGACCAACCAAAAAGAAACAACTTCCGACGAGTCGATATCGCAAATTTAATGTTTGTGGATTGGATTTGAAATAGCCCAAACTCGTAGCAATGGCATAAATGCTCGCCGAAACTAGCGAGATCTTTTTGCTGTAAAGGTGATTATTGATTCTCTTTTCGATCTCAGCGCTACCAGAAAAGATGTTTTTGTTAAATAATTTCGACATCAAGATTTTTTCGTAACCGAGCAAACGATGATCTTCCTTGTTCTTGGCAAAACCAAAGTCACGCTCTCGATCGATCACATAGATATTACCGCGAATAGCCAGATCGACAACTGTCGCCGCGATCTCGCGCGAGGTTACCTTTTGATTGAAAAGTGCCCCGACAATTGCTGGCGGCAAGGCCATTGGTGGCGCATTGGTCTGAAAAGTCGGATAATCAACTTTGTTCACACCGTATTGGCGATACATAAAGTCCAGCATCAGCAACATAGTGATGAGCGGCAAGATGATGGCCAAGGCCAACCAATACCCTGGAGCGATATTTAACAATAGATAGTAAAATTGACGAGCAATCGGATAGTGGATAGTGCCCCTCGGCAATCCCGCGACGATTGAGAAATCACCATCAGGCCCGATGCCTGTAGCCGTGTAAACAATCGTTTTTGAATCTCGAACATACAGATCTGTCTGATCGACACCATGGACGCCATAAATCTCGGTCTTGGTATCATAAGCTACATCAGATGGCAGGTTCACCGTCACGATATAACTGTCTATATATGTCCCTGGCTTGGATATTACCGGCAATCTCAACTCGTCAACGCCACCAACCGCTTTGACATATATCGTTTTACCATCAACTTTAGCCTCGCCGTTACTAGTGATGTCGATCGAAACCTTACCTGACACTGAGGCTGAGGTCGAGTCTGAAACCAGAGTGGTCTCGACTGAGTCTGCTCGAAAATAATTTATCTGCGATATGCCCAAGACAACAAAAATTGCTACTACTGTGAAAACAGCAAACTTCCTCCAGTAGAATCCAACGGAGAATCGCTTTTTTTGTATATTCTTCAAACTACCCTCCAGAACTTCCAAAGACGAAACGCTATCTGTATTATATCACCTCTTTGTAACTTTTTGCTACAAATAAGTCGATCAATAAATCTAATTCATTGCGACCAGTTTTGGCCTCAAAATCGATCTGGCCAAGGGCTTCGTATATTATTTTTAATTCGGACAGAGTATACCGCCCCAGCGCGCTTCTGAGTTTTGAAGCCACATATGGGTTTATTTTGACTGCGCCAATGGTGCCGCGCTCTTTGCCATCAGCCAAAAAAAGTAAATTCCGATACTGATAGACGATCATCGAGTGGATATAAAAATTATCTTCGCCGTTTTGTCTGAGTCTTCCAAGCTCAAGCTGAGCTTTTTGAATATTTCCAGTTGACAGATAATCAATAAAGTCGAAGACCTTTGATTCCCTAGCGAAGACGGAAATATTTTCGAGCGATATCAAATCAATTTTTTGCAAGTTGTTTGCGCGAGCGTAATCAATAATCTTTTTCGATTCATTCTCAGCCTTCCAGAGATCCCCGCAAAAATTTTCAGCCAATACTATGGCCGCCTCACGCTCGATACCAATATCAGCTTGTTTAAATTTGCCGATCACCATCTTGACCATCGTCGGCGGATCAATATCCAGAAATTCTTGTGCACCCGAGATTTTCGACAATTTTTTGTAGCCAGCTGATCGTTTGTCGGGAACTCCGTATTCCACCAAATAAAGATCGACAGTCTCCGGGATTCGATCAGCCAGAGAGACAATCGATTCGACCACGGCGGGGTCGGTCTTCGACAAGAGCATATTTTCGATGACAATCAGTTTTTGATCACCAAAAAATGAGCGGGTAAAGACGATTTTTTTCAGCGAGCCAAGGGTGATTTTATCTCCTGCAATCGTTTCAATCCCAAAATCACCATTTTTGCTACGAAATGATTCTAAACATGCATTTATCTTTTTTTTGGTTAAATATGTATTTGAACCGTAGAAAAAATGGAACATTTTTTTCAGGATTAAGGATTAAGGATAATGAATTAAGAATTATGAATGATGAATAATGGACAAAACCACAATTCTTTATTCGTAATTCATAATTCGTAATTTGTAACTCATTATTCACAATTCATAATTCGTGATTCATACTTCATACTTCACACTTCATAATTCATAGCTCTCGATCCATAATTCGTAATTCATAATTCGTAATTCACACTATTTAGTCTCTCCCCAATTATCACCCACGCCCACTGTAACCTCAAGTGGAATCGGCAATTTAACCACTTCGGTCATCACTTTCTCGACCAGTTCGCTGATTTCTTTGGCTTTTGCCGCTGGGGCCTCAACTACAATTTCGTCATGAATGGTCATGATAATTTTAGGAATGCCCCTGACGTCATCCCCGACCTGATCGGGGATCTTAAGATTCCTGCCTGCGCAGGAATGACAAAAAACAGCCAATTCTTTGTCCAGTTTTATCATCGCCAATTTCAAAAGCTCGGCCGCAGTGCCCTGAATCGGAGTGTTGGTCGCGATACGCTCATCAGCCTCGGCCAGATAATGATTGGTCGAGTGAATATTGTAGAGTTCACGGCGAAAGCCAAAAAGAGTTTCGACATAGCCCTGTTCTTTGGCTAGTCTCGACATCTCGTCAATATACTGCTTGATCCCGAGATGAGCTTCAAAATACCTGCTAATCAATTCATGGCATTGATCTTGTGGTAGGCCGGTCTGTTGAGCTAGGCCAAAAGCGGATACACCATAGAGAATACCGAAATTCACTATCTTGGCAATTCGTCTCTCACTGTGTGTGATCTCGCTCACTGGTTTGGCAAAAACCTCCGAAGCAACACGAGAGTGAATATCTTCGCCATGCTTGAAAGCATCGAGCATCACAGTATCTCCAGATAAAGCAGCAGCAATCCGAAGCTCAATCTGAGAGTAATCAGCCGAAATCAGTTTCATCCCCTCCGAGGCGACAAATGCCTGCCTGATCTCTGGGCCGTATGTCCCTTTGATCGGAATATTTTGCAAATTTGGCTCGTACGAAGTCAGACGACTGGTGGCCGTCTCGAGGCCATAGTGTGTATGCAGTCGGGAATTTTCATCTGCCAAGAGCGGCAATGGTTTCAGATAGGTCGTGATAAGTTTGGCAATTTCTCGATACTCCAGAATATGCTTGATGATCGGATGTTGATCTTGGATCTTGCGCAACTCGGAAGCCGAGGTTGAAAGACCGGTTTTGATCCTTTTGATCGACTCTGTCGGCAGAGCCAGATCCTCAAACAAAACTGTTGCCAGCTGCGAGGGTGAATTGACATTGAACTGCTTACCTGCGAGATCACAAATCTCTTTTTCGAGGCTAGCTAATTTCCGGCTTAATTTCAGTGACAATTTCTCGAAAGCCGGCAGATTGAGTTTTACTCCCGACTCCTCCATCTTCGTCAAAACCGGCCGAATATCTCGATCGATATCCTCCCAACTAACAGCTGGAATCTCTATGCCCAATTTTCTCGCTTTTTCGATATAGTCGCTCATATTGACAGTCATTACTCTATAATTCTTTTTTCCAAATGTATCACATTGTCCTTGGGATCGTCCGAAATCTCTACATCCATAAAATTATAGCCGCTATTTACCAAAAAGTGCAGCATCGCCTTTTTGTCATTTCTGGTCTTGACCTTGATCTTGTCATAACCCTTTGTCTCCGCCCAGTCTTGAAATTGTGCCATCAACTTTTTCAGGACGCCCTGTCGGCGATGTTTTGGGTCAACCGCTGCCAGCCAACAGTAAAAAGAATTATCATGGTCTCTCTCGTAACCAATCATATAGCCCGCTGGCTCGTCTCCACGATAAGCAATCAAAATAATATTGATCTTGCCCTCGATCCGCCCATTGTAATAGCCCAGGTTTAGCTCAATATCAAACTCAGGAATCTGTTTGTTGACCTGATACAACAGATCAATGTGGTCAGAGCTACCTTCGATGACTTTGATTTTGTCTTTGTCTGTCATCTAATCTTCCCTTACAAAGGTAATTAATCTATCAAATCTCTTTAATAACTTCTCTAAAAATTTCCGCTAAATCAGGAAGTGTAAACGCAATCATTGTGTCGTCGCTGTTTAACCACTTTATATCGGCGATCTCGTTTTTGTTTGGTACGGCCTTGATTTTGTCAGTAATTTTAGCCAAGAAGACTTGATTGATTGCCTTTTGGCCCGCACGAGTTGGATGGTTCCCGTAGACAAAGCTATGAGTCACATTAACCTTTTTCAAGACATAATCATCGGCTACAAGACCGACTTCTTCGTGCATTTCTCTTCTGACCGTATCTTCGATTGAATTGTCTTCGGATTCTCTTCCTCCGCCAACTAAATTTACATTTCCGCTCTTTTGCACAGCAAGAAGGTATTCACGATTTCCTTCGCCACCGACATAGATAATAGCGATCGCCCCTGTTAGTTGTTCATCATTCATGCCACTCTCCCACAACAAACTTAATTGATCATCTTTCTTTTTGAGATCCCGTTTGACAACTTTTGGAATTTCATCACGTGCAACCTTACGCTTATACCATCTTTGAGTTGACTTCTTCGTAAATATCTTTAGCCAAAGATAGTGATTCTCCCCCGACGGGAGTCGGGGGCTTCATTGCTAAAATGTTAATTTCA
>JBAWZC010000016.1:0-11413 GCA_037143235.1 Candidatus Berkelbacteria bacterium | reverse complement strand
TTATTATTGCAGGAGAGCAAAATCCATGTTTTAATATTTGCGTCCATCTTGGTAGCAGGAGTGGGATTCGAACCCACGACCCCAGGCTTATGAGTCCTGTGCTCTAACCAACTGAGCTACCCTGCCATATCGAGTTTATAAAGTAAAAAGTTCATAAAGCTTGTAAAGCAATCTGACTTTATAACTTTATAAACTTTAAAAACTTTCAACTAATTTTGGTAGCGGGGGTTGGATTCGAACCAACGACCTCCTGGTTATGAGCCAGACGAGCTACCGGACTGCTCTACCCCGCGACAACACTAATAAATCTACCAGAAAAGCACAACTTTAGCAACCAGAACGACAGTAATATATACAGTTTTCTAATTTAAGATTTGAGTCGGGGCGGTGAACCGCCCCGACCGGATAACTAGTTGTCCTCATTCTCCTCGTGAGGACAACCGACGAAATTAGGCCTGGGAGCCTTAACCGGAGATTTTTTTTCAGCCTGGGCGATCGCCCCTGTTACGATGATAACAGCGGCGATCGTCACCCAGATCGACACCTCCGATTTTGTTGCTTCCATTTCTCCTGAATAGAAGCAAATTACTCGTACTGCAAATAGGAGGAGATACACGATTCCTACTCCCAGTACTATATCCGAAAAATTGTTCTTCGGCATTACCCCCTCCCCCTTTCAGAGCAGGAATCGTATCAGAAATAGCCTGACCGAGAAAAGAATTGGGAGAGTTATTCTCCCGAGGCCAGCGAACCAGCCAAAACCAGCTTAACGCTGGCGCTTACAAATCGCGGAATCCGCACTTCCGAGACAATTGGTACCAATTCACCAATAGCATCATTGATTCTCTTGGTTTTTGCCTTGTCCAATACTGACTTCGCCAGTAGGTTCAACCAACCTACTGCGCGCTGATATTGTCCTCCCCCACTTGTTGGGTTTAAGCTGGTCAGTGCCACGCAATCATGCGGTGACACAACCCCGCAATCGAAATGGTAAGTTTCCCCTGCGTGCTCTATTCGCATCTTGCCGGCTTCGGGAATTATTAACTTCCCATCGCTCCCAACATTGAACTCCATTAACGCAGAGATCGTTTCTTCCAATTTTTTCAAAATCCCAATCCTCCTTTTTCTTGCCGAAACCGTAGCGTTTCCACAGCCTCGAACTTGAATATGTTATATCACAAAAATATTGCAGCGTCCACAAAAAAAGAATCACAACTCAGTCGGTGATAACCATGATCACTATTAAATCCCCAGCTTACTCGATAAAATATCGCCACCACTGAATATAATTTGGCACTTTGATCGCAACTTCTCCTGGCGTTTGATCGGCGATGGCTTCGATCTTGTCAAATGGTACGGCCATCATCTTTTCCCCTGCAGCCGTGTAGCCGAGCTTGCTTCTAGCTTCTTTCTCGCGATATGAGTAAGTACTGAGATAATTTATCTCGTTTTCACGCAAAACGATATCTTTTTTAAGTGAAGCGACGGCGTTTTCTTCGACAGTGATATCTTTGTTGGCGTTATAGTTCATATAGACCGACCGGCCAACGATGAAGATGAAATAAATGACGAACAAAAACAAGACCAGGGAACCTAGTTTCATCGGAAGATATTGCTCGATCGAGCGCACCAGTTTTTGCCAGAAATTTTCTTGCATAAAATGATTATACTAAAAATCCCCACCTTTTTTAAGGGTGGGGATTTTTGTCTTTTCCGTCAATCGTTTTACCAACGATTGGTTTTATTTTTCTTTGTAACTGTTTTTGCTTCAACCTTTTTTACTGTCGGTTTCTTCTTGGCAATCGTGCCAGTAGCAACCGCACTCTTGATAACCGTCTTGGTATCTTTGTTACTATCTTCGTCTTGACCTGAGAACCACCAGAAATATCCACCCGTGGCAGCCCCAGCCAGTAAGATCATGATGAAGAGGACGATCCATGGAGTCCAGCTAATGTCCTCAGCTTTGGTATCATCGGCAGCAGCAATAGAACTTTGGCTGCTTGCAATACTACTTGACTGTTCGGCAGCTTTAGCAGCAGCAGGTTTAGTTGAAATTGCGTTTGTATTTGTAACTACTGGTGTTTCGACTGGACCAGTAATTACCACAGGAGCAGATAGCTCATAAAGATAAGGAGTTGATGCAGTAGAAGCATATCCCGCAATATTTGCGGCCACTGTGATCGTATGTCGAGCATAGGAAAGATCAGTGAAGGTCTGCTCGATCAAACCAGTTGCCGAACCAAATTGATAGGCTTTGCCATCGATAGTGACAGTGTAGCTATCAGCACCAGTTGACTGCCACGAGATTTTCAAACTGTTGTCGCCAACTTTGGTCACAGTCGCAACCGGAGCAATAACCTGCTCATTATAAGCGCCAAATGTTGTGAGGTGCCTGGTCCAGATGACCAAATCTTCATTTACACCATCAGCGTTATTGTCAACATTCGCAACACATGCGCCACCATCAGCAAGCACAGGGTAATTTAATACTGGGTCAATCACACATACATCAGAAATTGGGACAAAAGGCTTAGTTATATTATCGATATATCCAGCTTTGTATCCAGCTTTGCCGGGGAATGTGATTTTAGCCGGAATATCGAGATTCAAAGTCGTACTGCCAGCGCCAATCTCGTAGTAAAGCGTATCGATCGCCTGAAGTCCTGTTTGAATTGGCAATGTGACGCCATTAGCGGTGGCTACAGTCGGCAGATTAAACACTTTGTTCCACCCATCACCGATAATTTCAGTTCCGTTTTGTATCAGTAGATTCACCAATTCTTCGTTATTATTCCACAGACTGCTTCTTAGATCCTGGTTCGTTGTATCAGAAGCGATGACACCAAGTATCTGTAAATCAACTGCGCAGTTGACCATGTTGACAAATACCAGCCTTTGCTGGCCTATTGCGACATTGCCAGCTACATCTTGATGAGAATAAGTCAGAAGATAGATGCCCGAAGTGGTCAAGTCGATTTCGTCTACTGGCTGATCAAGCATCGCACCGGTTGTAACAACAGGATTATCGATAGTTACTGTTGCGTCTACATTGTCAGTAACAACAGCACCTAATTCCACATATTCAGTATTATTTATAATTTCAAAATCAGGGCCGTTTAATGTGATAACTGGTGCAGTAGTATCGACTACAGAATTATCGACGAAAATCGGCACAGTACTATTAGAAAGTACAGACTGATTGCCGGCATTGTCATAAACTAAAGCATAAATACTGTGAGGACCATTCGATACACCAACTGTATCCCAAGAGATTGAATATGGCGCTGTAGTATCTTCACCAATCTTAGTCGGGACAAGATTGCTATAATAGAACTCTACTTTCTGCACGCCGCTACCTGCGTCATAAGCAGTAGCATCGATATCCGCGACGCCACTAATGATATCTCCAATCTGATAGTTGGTGATATCAACCGTTGGGGCAATGTTGTCGATATAAGAAATCTTAACATTATCAAGAGAAACGTTCCCTTGAATTTTAGAATACGAGAATTGAACTTTTGTGGTTTCCTGGCTTAGAGAAACAGTATAGATTGCTCCTGTGAACGAATAATTCTCTCCTGACTGACCACCTATCTTCGTTATTTGATTCCATCCATTTTGATACCATTCAGACACAGTAAAAACAGAATCACCCATCGAACCTTGGTAGGGATTGGATTTTGCCCAAAAACTAAGCTCAGACGAACCCTTCAGAGTGAAATCAGAGGTCGTCGCAGATCCAGATATCCCAGACGGGACAAACTGGAGTCCTTTTGTTGAGCTCTCCCCACCTGTACTATACCAGCCCAGATTATCAAGAACCCAGCCCGATGCTGGGCTGGCAGAATCAAATGTTTCACTCAAAACTGAGAAATCTGCTGCCATTGCCTTTGGTGCGGTCAAGAAACCAGAGAGCAGACACACCGGCACGGCCAATGTGGTGATCAACGAGTAGATGATCGATTTTTTCAAAAATAAATTCATAATTCTCCTAAATAATTAAATACCAACAATATATTCTAAATATTTTTATGTAGCTCTCGATAAACTCGAATGATAAATAGACATTTTCACTGCATAAGGCCGAGAGATGTCTGAGTAATATCTAAGTAAAATATCCAATATTAGATACAAAAAATAATTCTGCGTTCCCTCTAAACGAGCAAGAACCTAGATAAACTATAGTCCAAAATTTGCCTGCCCCTCTGCAAGAAATCAGAATTTATTTCAATTTTTTCCAAACCCGAAGGCTTAAAACCGAAGGCAAAAACGCCACTTTCTAGCTCCAAAAACTTGTACACATCGCCCATAAATCATACTTCGTCATACTTTTCAGATCCATAAGCAACATATCATCTGTACGGAGTATAGAGTAGCATCAATCCAAAATCTCTGTCAACGACATTTATTATCAGCCACAGTAGTGCATTTTAAAAACTTATCCACAGGTAAGATATTAGCATGATGATTCATTGGAACGAAAACGACTGAATACCCATCCACTGTCATTCCCGCGCAGGCGGGAATCCAGAATCAAAATTAATATTCAAACATACTTTTCTTGGCGTTTACACTATGATAGGATTCCTGCCTGCGCAGGAATGACACAGAAGAAGGAAATATCAGAGAGTCAAGCTACATCGATTTTCATTGCCAAGTGACGCCCAAATGTGTTACATTGTTCATAGTTTGGGGCCTGTAGCTCAGTGGTTAGAGCAGTCGGCTCATAACCGATTGGTCGCAGGTTCGAACCCTGCCGGGCCCACCACGCTTAGCGTGGTGAAAGCGACGCTCAGCGCCGCACCAACCTTCGCTCATTTCTTCCAGCTCAAAGACTACAGTTGGCACACCCAAAACTTTCAATGAGCGCGACAGAAACTTCTATATTAAAAAGACTAGTCTAGAACTAGTCTTTTTAATATAAAAACAAAGAATATTTCTCTTATTTGCTCTTTTTTCTCCAAAGATAGAATTGGATAGCAACGATCGCTAGGGCGACTAGCCACCATGCAAGCGGTAGTTTCAAATCTTTCGCACTATAGAAAGCAGTGATCCAGACCAAAAACACAATCAACAGGGTTTTAATAAAACTTAGCAAAGCCACTCCTCTTCTTAATTATTTTTTATTACTGTTATTGTACTATTTTTGCTTTTTACTTACAATCCAGCAGTGGGTGTGAGCCTCTCGGAAGAACATTTTTGTACTGCAAATATGGTCGATCGACGATATTCACAGTACAAGTTGTTACAATATTAGAACTGAATGATGATCCATGCTAAAATAAATAGTAATAGCTAGTTGTAACTATTTTTTATTTGACCTTTGATGCCGAACGCAAAAACAAAAAGTGAGGGGTTGGAAATTTTAAAAAAGATCGCCAAGATCTCGGCTGTTTTTTTAGGTTGTTTATTGGCGCTCTCGATCATCGCCCTAATTTCCTATCAGCAACTCTTCAAAAACAAAGTATATTATCGCGTCTCGCTCAGCGGCACGGATGTTTCTGGCATGAAAGAATCTGAGCTGAGAAAATTGATTGAAGTAAAAAATAAGCAGCTATCTGAAAAAAACATCACTCTGAAAGCTGCAAACAAAGAGACAGTTACTCAGTTTGGTGAAATCGGAGTTATGATCGACGCCGATATGACTATGAAAAGGTGTTACGGCGTCGGACGATCACCAGACATATTGTTAAATTCGTTCAACATCATAAAATCATTCTTTGATCGCCAAAACCTTTCCTCTATCCTCGTCATCAAGCAAGAGGTGTTTGATCGGTTTGTTTCAAACGCTAGCAAGACACTAAATACCGATCCCGTTAACGCGACTATCGCAGTCAGAAACGGGCAGATCGTAGAAACTTCCGGGGAGGTCGGATACCAATTATCATCGGTCAATTTACCTCTCCTGATTATCAAGACTTTAAACAATAGCCAGAATAACATCGTCGCTGAAGTCGAGCCAATCGAGCCGAATATTCAGCAGGTCAATTTACTTGAAGCGAAAAACAAAATTAATCACATCCTCGATCTCGACCTTACTCTTGATTACGGCCAAACAAATTTCAAGCCAACATTATTAGACAAAGGTAATTGGGTTAAGATTGAACAAGCCGATACCACCGTCACTGCTAGCCTTGACCAGATCAAGATTGCTACATATCTCGATAACATCAAAAACAAGGTTGATGTCAGCAAAGTTGACCGCAAGGTAGAATCAACGACGAATGCTGTCATCACCGAGGGCCGGACCGGCGTCAGCGTCAACAAAGACAAAACTATTGCCAACATCGTCAACGCCATCGATAAAGGCATTACTCGCGCCACTTTAGTTGTGGAAACCGCAAACCCAAGCGAGATTAAATACTGCACTCAACATGGAGTAGAAGTTGGAAAATTTGCTGGCAAATATCTCGATGCAAATCTCACAACTCAGAGAATGTGTCAGATAGACGGATATGATGTGATCAAGTGCCTCTTGATCTCATCTGGTGCCAAAGGGATGTCTACGCCAACTGGTTCTTTTAAAATATACGAAAAAGTTCCGCGCAGTGGCTCGGCGATCGTTGTCTTGAACTGGTGGCAAAGGTTTGCCCCAAATGGCTACGGCATCCACGAAATTCCTCAGACGCCAGAGGGCATCTCTGTTGGCGCCGATCAGCTCGGTACTATCGCCTCTCATGGATGCATCAGGCTAGGCATTGGTGACGCAGAGAGCGTTTTCAACTGGACGGAGATGGGAACAAACCTGTATATACACTACTAATAGATATCAATATTCTAAATTCTAAATTCTAAATCTTCTAATTGGCCTTTACAGCTAGGCGATTTCGGCCTGAGTAATATTAAATGTCTGGCCATGCTGGAGTTCGCCACTCAAAAGTTTTTTGGCCAACAGATTTTCTATCTTTTCGGAGATTACTCTGGCCATCGGCCTCGCACCCATCTCCGGACTATAGCCAAGTTGAGCCAAGGTCGTCAAAGCTTGATCGTCGACAGTAAATGTCACTCCCTGATTTTTAAGTACATTTTGTTGTAATTTGGCGATCATCCGCACGGCAACCTGTTTCGTCTGCTCCATATCGAGCGGATGAAAAACGATCGCTGCACTAAATCGATTTAAGAACTCAGGTTTGAAGATACCATCCTTTTGTACCTGATCAAGCAATTGCGATTCTATGTCGGTCAGAGGCATGCCTGTTTCGACTGATTCGCGGATGAAGTTCGAACCAGCATTTGAGGTGGCAATAATAATCGTGTTCGCAAAAGATATTTTTTGACCCATGCCGGAAGTCAGGATACCTTCGTCCAAAACTTGTAAGAATAGGTTCAAAATATCGGGATGAGCTTTTTCAATCTCGTCTAGCAAAACCAGCGAAAAAGGATTATTCAATACTGTCGTAGCCAATGTTCCAGTCTCATTTTCACCATGAATGGACGAGCCGATCAGGCGATATACATCTTCTTTGTTCTGATATTCAGACATGTCAAAACGAATCATCCTAGATTCATCGCCGAAATATATACGCGCCAGCGTCTTGGCTGTCTCCGTCTTACCAACACCAGTCGGGCCAAGCAACAAAAATGATCCAATCGGTTTGGCCGAATCAGTCACTCCACTTCTCGACCGACGCATTGCATTGGCAATAGCCGAGATCGCTCGATCTTGACCAACAACGCTTTGATGCATCTTGTTCTCGAGATTTAGCAACTTTTCTTTTTCTGCTTTATCGCTCGCTAGCCCCGGAACTTTGTAACGCTGGCTGATGAAATTTTCCACATCCTTGGGCAAAACCATTGTCTCGCCTCTTTCAGCGACAGCTTTCGAGCAAACACTTTCGAGCAAATTGATCGACTTTTCCGGATTCGGCAGATTCAATATATATTTATTAGCCGAACGAATCACTTCTTTGATTGTCTCGTAAGTCACATAGCATTTGTCATGATATTCGACAGCAAAGACAGATTTTTCGAGTATCTGAATCAGATCTTGAGGGGAAGGCTCGGCGACCTCGACTTTTTCTATCTTTTCCATCAGTGTTTTATTCGCACCAATGATCGAATTATAATCCATCGTGTCCATAGTAAAAACAAAGCTCATATTTGGTACTGACAAGTATTTGAGCAAGACTTCAGATGCATTGATTTCTCCCGCTTCACCCGAAGACAGCAGGGAGGCGATGTTATCGATGAAAATAATAATATTGCCAGCACGGGACGCCTCATCAAAGACACCAGTTAGACGCTCAGCGGCCTCACCCTGATTTTCGATGCCCGAAAGGAGATATTCAGTCTTCACTTCATAAATATGACGAAAGGCTAGGCTCTGGCTAGTCTCACCAAGAGCAACTTTGTTGATAAAATTCATCACCACGGTGCGTTTGCCCACGCCGGGATCACCCACGACGATTGCGTTGGCATTTGTCCCCTTGGCCAAAGCTTGCTCGATCGCCTTGGTTTCATCATCTTTGCCGACGATCTCCAAATTATAGCCAAAACGATTGATTGACTCGGTGATATCTACGGCGAAGCGACGCAAATAATTGGCATAACCGTAAGCCCAGTCTCGGCCAATGCCACCAGAAAAATGCAATCTCTTTGGATTCAAAAAACCTTCGTTCTCCCTGACTCTCGCGTTGATATGATCACGCCAGACGATGACATTGGAAATATCCTCTGGCCCAGCACCAAACTGGTCAAAACTGGCAGCCAATTTTTTATCAACAAGGATTATCGCAAGGAGTAGATCAACGGAATCAATACCAAAATGACCGAACCTAATGGCGATATCCAAGGCTGAGAGCCAGAGTTTGTCATTGAGCAACAACTTATCGCTTTGAAATTGAACGAATGAATCTTTGCCAACGCCGAGACGATTTAGCACAAAATAAATGTCTGCAGAGGAAGCAATCTTCTTTAATATTTGATCAGTCGAAAAACCGTTTTTCGCGTATTCCATGTGCAACATGGCCTTGGCAAGATCAGGGGACAATGATAAGAAAATGTTACATTTTTCCTTCGCCAAAATCTTGTCTCTGGCCAAAATGGCAGAGACATTGACGAAGCCACGCAATTTAAAACGATAGAAGGAACGAAAAGCTAGAAAATACATAGAAAAAGCGGCAACAAGCAAAGCTAAAGCAGAGGCAATGTTGGCTGAATCGGCCAAACGCTGAATGACAATAACCAAGAGAGATCCTGGCAAAGCGATAGCGGCAGCAACATGCAAAAACTTAAAAATAAAACTCTCAAACTCATCTCGAGCAATAGTTGCCGAGGCAGTCAGATTGCCAGTTGATTTAAATTCGATATTATTCATCGAGGCCCGATTAGATAAAAAGTTGAAATAGTTGCCAGACAGAAAAAACCACCATCAAAAGCAAGAAGACAGGGAAAGCAAAATAAAAGATCAACAACGCAATGCCGACCAACCAAAATGCCAAATAAAATATACAAAAAGAGATCAGGATAACCATTTTAACAAAAAAGCCGACAAGCCTAGAAGCGCAATTCAGCGTCCAAACATAAAATCTTTCTTGGATCGAAAGATTTTCGCCGCCAAGTTCATCACGACGCCAAACCGCGAAGATAGTTGAGAGGCAAAGACGAACCGAAAAAAAATCAGCAAGATATTGACTCAAGCGCACCAAATAACGCCAAAGAGAGGCGGTCGCCTCGCGATACCACCAACGCCAAAACATCATTTGCAGTGATCCCCTCTCAGTCATAATATTTTCATTTTCGCCCCGCGCCAGATGATGCGAGGCGAAAATGATTTAATCTGATTATTCGCCTGACTCTTTTTTGATCGCCACAACCGGGCAGCCATCAATCGCCACATCAACCTGCTCTTTGACGCCTTCTTCGGCGCTATCATAATCAAAACCAGCAGCAACCACTGACTTGCTGTCTTCGTTTAGAGAGAAAACCTCAGGAGCCGCACCAACGCACGAGCCGCAGCCAACGCAAACTTCTCCATCGACAACGATCTTTGTCATCATCATTCCTTTTTTAATAACAGCTATATTTTACCCCAACCACAAGACGAAAGGAAGAGCAGGCAAAAATGACAAATATATTTAAATAAAAAAATACTGCTAATGAATCGTCTCATATTATTGAAAAGGTCACCGCCTGACGGCGACGACCTTTTCGGTATGCGGTAAATTGTGACAGGACTGTCACAGGACAGCAATTGCTATCCTTTTCGGCGGAGAAACGCGCAATCGCGTGGAGAGAACGGACGTGATGGGTCCATCCCTTTTACCCGAAAATACTGGTCAGAGGCCCAGGAGCTGCACACGGATTGCTGTCGAGCACAGAATGGGCAATGGACATCGCTAGGGAACTCAAGAACATGCGGGAATCCAAGCCCTCGGAATTGTGCGGTGATTGCTTGATACATGTCATATCCTTGCGTTCCCCATTCTGTGACAGTCTTGTAGACTTCGAGCTGAGTCCCTGCGACCGCACTCAAATCAGGCAGCTCATAGTGCTTCCCACATATCCCTGGGCCTATGTGCACAGACGCGGATTGATTTTCATCGACTTCGACCCAGCTCTCGGAGAACCGGGATATCAGACCACCGAATAGCTCCGGTCGACCGATATGCATGAAACCGATATAATCAGCACTAGCGACAATACTGCAAGTGCAGTCTCCGAGAAGTGTCTCTACGCCAATCCGCCATCTCTTAGGGAAAATAACGGCGTCGCAGTTGAGAAGCATGTGCCCCGTTGGCATACTATCAAGAACCACTACCTTGTTATGCTCCTGATGTGCCAATGAAACATGTACGATTGGGCCATACTCTAGACCGATCGTTTGCTCAATTACCTCGCGAGCATTGACCGCTGGTGTTTCCGGATCGACAATGTTGCCGATTGGGAAATCACCTTGGTTTCCAGTCGAATGGAGATAAGATAACACCCATCCCCCCAAATACAGACCCGGTCCCAGGTCGTTGCGTAATGTTGGCAGCATTCATCTGCCCCCCCTTCTTTCCAAAATTCTGCAAAAAAGCGTCTCTATTGCAGAGCCACATTTTAACATTATTGTGGCACTTAGTCAATAGCTTACACAGCTCATCCTGAGACTACTTTTTTATCTCACGTAAGATAACATCAACCATTTTTTCGCTCAAGAGACATTGACCATTCGGTTCACATTTAATTTGCGAGGACAGATATGCCGAGGTGACTGAGTCCATCGAGGATCTCGCCGCTTTCAGCTGAACAATGACTTTTTCGACTGGTTGCTGTTTGTAGATCATCCCCGCCACACCCCTGATCTGGCCCTCCAAACGCCTGAGATGGCTAACGATTTTTTCTGTTTCCTTTTGATCTAACATTGTGGACTCCTCGCCTTAATTTACTTATTCACTTTACACACTAAATTTAAATTATTATTTAAATC
>JBAWZC010000015.1:0-18454 GCA_037143235.1 Candidatus Berkelbacteria bacterium | reverse complement strand
ATTATATATGATTTTACACCAATTTTACATTTTTGTATATTTCAAAAAACCGTCTAGCAATTGCTAGGCGGTTTTTTGTTTGTTTACGGCAGATGTGTGCTATTTCACAATTAACACGGATGTTGGTTGCATGCCAGCATTGATCAGGCTATTCATGCCATGAGGTAGTCCCAAGATGCCAGCAGTAACTTGGTATATTCCAGGGGCTATGTCAGCAGGAAGTTTGAAGGTGCTTGTTAATGTTTGGGCAACTGGTGTGATCGAAGCATCTCTTGTGTCGCCGATACCTGGATCTAACGGATTTGCATCGTTATCATAAAGATCATAGCTATTTGTTAGGTTGCTTAGTCTTATGTGATAGTTAGCTTTCGTCCCTCTTTGTATCTGAATTGATTTTCCGGACTGATCTGCCAAGAGATTGAAAGTGCCGGTCATAACAGTTCCAGCAGCAGCTTTGTATTGTACTGCATCCAACGCGAATGAGATTGCTCTTTTTGAAGTAACTGGAATATCGATTGTAGCAGTCTCAATATATGAATTGCCATTCTTTGAAGGATCAATATTCGCTTTGAAAACATTGGCGTCAAAGGTGGTGTCCCCGTACCAGCTAGAACCGACTTTGACTGTTTCGGTCTTTTTCACAGCGACAATATTTGAGCCATACGACACGCTATAGTTTAAATACACCTGAGTTAAATCCATATTCCCAGTGAAAACAACCAATCCGTGGTCATCCCAACACCCAAGTTTGTCTTTGTATTTCCCCTCGTCTTCAGCCTTTCCGTTGCAAGTTTCGCCATAGTGGGAGATTATCAAATTTTTAAATTCATTGGTAGATAACGAGACAACACCATTTTCGTCAGTAAGATAGTTAAAATCAGCAGCTTCTGCGGCGTGTCCCGGAACATGCCATTGATCCAAAGTTGTATTGCGATTAAAACGATTGAATTGGGCTTTGACATAAGCCTTGCCAACAATACTTGCATTTGCAACTGGATTACCATTGATATCTTTAACAATGAATTTTATCCCAGTGTCAGCAGAGATCTGATCATTTTTGATTAGATTAACCACTCCTGCTAAATTGACATTGATGGGAGCTATTTTGGTTAGTTTTTTTGTTTCTCCAAAGCCATTGCCGAGATAGTCAGTAATTAGACTGCCATCTTTCCCAGCTACTAATAAATTGACGGTTGATTTGTATTCATCTTGCTCACCGTAAGATATTATGATTTTTACAGGAACCCCGTAAGCATTTGTGTTCGCTTCAGAATCTTGCAATAATTGTTCCCTTGAAAATGCTGCTTTCCCACTAGAACCTACTGTTACGGCATCTACTTTCCAGACTTTGTCCTCAACAAGAGGATTATCCGTTGTAGAAGATGGCAACAGTCTTGTAGCTACATTTTGAAGGACAACTTCGGGATCTGGGACAAGAAAATTAACGCCCGAAATAGAAACAGAAGAGTTTCCAGAATCTTTTGACGCTGCCATCTCGGATTTGATGGCGCTTCTGACATTATCGTCCCTGATTTCTGCCATTATTACAGAGACTTTCGCTCCAGATAAACCAATTTTTCCGTCTTTGTTTTTTACATTGACAACTAAGTCTTCATTTTCGCCCGTTGCTGGACTGTCAGCCTTGACCCTAATGCTATTCCAATAATAGTACCCGCCAAATCCAACAATACCCAAAAGAAACACTGCCAGTGCAACAATCACTGTTTTTTTCGTCATCTTTCCTCCAAAATTATTGCTAAAATATTAAATATTTTTACATCTAATATTATATCTTTTTCGTTTTGTCTCTGTCAAACTGATCATTTTTTTTGAGGCTAGAGGCATTGACTTTGGCTGCCACTATGATATGTTCATCTGTCGCAATAAAAGCCAGAAATTTGGCATTGCGTTGTGGCCATTATTCACAATGTAAAATTTTCATTCGCAAATGGAACTAACCCCAAAACAACAAGTGTTGGAGGTCATCAAGAGCAAGCAGAGTGTGCTTCTCCTGACCCACAAAAATCCTGACGGTGATGCCCTCGGCAGTCTGTTAGCGATGTATTTGGTTTTGAAGAAAATGGGCAAAGATGTTGTGGCGGTTTGCAATGATGTAGCTCCGGATTCGTTTAATTTTCTACCGGAAATCGACAAAATTACTCAAAATTTCGCCGGCAGTCGTGATTTCGTGATCTCTCTCGATGTTAGCAAGATCAAGGCCGACAAAGTGATGTACAAAGTTGTTGAAAACAAACTTGAAATTATCGTTACACCCAAAGAAGGCTATTTCGACAAATCAATGCTCTCTTGTTGCGACAGTAGTGCCAAGATCGATCTGATCATCGTTCTTGACTGTCCTGATCTTGAGCGTGTCGGAGCGCCGTATGAAAAAAATCCCGAGTTGTTTTTCAATATTCCGCTAGTCAATATCGATCATCACCCCGGCAACGACCAATTTGGCAAGATAAATATCGTCGATATGACCGCGACATCGACCGCGGAGGTCTTAGTCGGCATCATCGAAGCGCTCTCTGGCGATATCAAGCTCTTTGATGAGGATGTCTCGACAGCTCTTCTGACTGGCATCATCACTGACACCAATTCATTTCAAAATTCCAACACCACACCCAAGTCACTGACGGTCGCGGCTCAATTGGTTGCTTTTGGTGGACGCCAACAGGATATCATCAAAAATGTATACAAGACGAAGTCTCTGTCGACTTTGCGTCTCTGGGGTCGGGCTTTGTCGAATCTTCATGATGAAAAATCATATCGTTTTGTCTGGACTGCTCTTTATAAGAATGATTTCATCGAAGTCTCGGCTGCTCAAAATGAGGCCGCGGGAGTCATCGATGAGTTATTGAAGACCGCTTCTGGTGTTGAATTTGCTGTCTTGCTCAGTGAGCGAGATGGCGATGTTTATGGATCTCTGCGAGCGACCAGCAAAATGTTTGATGTTGCGCCGATTGCTCAGCTTTTCGGCGGTGGCGGTCACGCTCAAGCAGCGGCTTTTCAGCTAAAAAATACCACCTTGCTTGAGAGCTCTGAAAACATTGTCAGTAAGATTAGAAACTACCAGGAGAAGGGCTAGTAAGCTTAAGACATACCAGCTGCCCTTTGTCATTGCGAGCTATTGGGTTTTCCAAAGCGTGGCAATCCATCATGCATGGTAAATGATAGAACCTGTCCTGAGCCTGTCGAAGGATTGCCGCGTCGCAGACTCCTCGCAATGACAAAAAGATGCTGACAGGCTTAAACACTTAAACACTTAAACACTTAAACACTGTCTAGCTTACTAGCTTGTCCTCGACACCTTGCGAAAAAGTCATTTTTAGGCTAATATAATAGTAACTAATTAATAAGGGGAGAAACCAACGTGCGGAGCACGCAATAATCAATAACCAATTTCCAATAATCAGTAAATAACCAATATCCAATTATCAATTGGAATTTGAATATTGTCTGGTGATTGTGTCTTGTAACTTGATTATTCGCAGTTATCTGCGTTTGTTGGCTGAAAGGAAAAATGGCAGAAGAGAAAAAGACAAAGAAGACCGGCAAGGTCAATCTGGTTGAGAAATACCAGACACACGAGAAGGATACTGGCTCAGTCGAAGTCCAGGTTGCGATCGTTACCAAGAAAATCTCAGATTTGACTGGTCACCTGAAAGATCATAAGAAAGACTTTGATTCACGCAGAGGTTTGCTCTGTATGGTTGGTAAGCGTCGTCGACTTTTGAATTATTTGAAGAAAAATGACGAAGCGCGATACAACGCTTTGATTCTTGACCTTGGTTTGAAGAAATAACGACTTGAGAAATAGCGGCGTCTCGCCGCTATTCTTAGTTCGTTATTAAAATGAGAGCTAGAATTAGTTTTCAATTACAAGTTTCCAATTCTGTATGGTCTTGTTGGTAGGTGAATCAATTGGAAATTGAAAATTGGAAATTGGTACTACTCTCGCAGAAAGGTATTATGATCAAGAAGTTGGAGTTTCAGGCCAAAACCTATGAAGCTGATTTTGGTGGTAAGAAAATTACTTTAGAGACTGGCAAGCTTGCCGGGCTAGCTCATGGTTCGATCACTGCTAGATGCAATGACACAGTTGTTTTGGCTACTGTCGTAGTTGCCGAAGAACCAAAAGAAGGTGCTGACTTTTTCCCACTCATGGTGGAGTATGAGGAGAGATTTTATGCTGCTGGCAAGATTTCCGGTAGCCGCTTTATGAAAAGAGAGGGACGACCTTCGGAGGCCGCAGTTTTGACTTCGCGCAAGATCGACCGTCCGATCCGCCCACTTTTCCCCAAGACTTATCGCAACGATGTACAGGTTATCGTCACAGTTTTGTCGTACGATGGCTCGATTGACCCAGGTGTTCTTTCGACCACTGCCGCTTCAGCTGCTTTGATGCAGACTGCTGCTCCTTTTCGAGGACCAATTGCTGGCATCAATGTCGGTTTGGTGGACGGTAAATTTGTTTTCAATCCAAACGAAGACGAAGCTGATAAATCAACTTTGAATCTGACTATTGCTGCAACCAAAGATCGTGTGATGATGATCGAAACAGATGCCGACGAGGTTTCTGAAGAATTGATCATTGAAGGTATCGAGAAATCTCTCGCTATCATCCAGCCAGTTTTGGAGATCCAGCATCAGATCGCCGCTGACAGCGCCAGAGCAAAACACAAAGCCGAAGAAGATTTGATCTTGGGCGTTCACGCTGAAGTCCACAACCTATTTATGGACAAGATCAAGGTCGCTATGGCTGAAGTCGAAAAGGCTGACCAAGAAGCGAAACTCAAGGCATTTCAGGAAGAAGCTTTGAAATCACTTGAAGGTGCATACAAACAAGCTGATATCAAAAATGCTTTTACCAAATTAGTTGAAAAAGAAATTCGTCGCACTATCCTCGAAAAAGGTATCAGACCAGACGGTCGTGAGATGAATGAGATCAGACCACTCAATATTGAAGTTGGCTTTTTGCCTCGACCACACGGTTCGGCTTTGTTCACTCGTGGTCAAACACAGGCTTTGACTGTTGCCACCTTGGCTTCTCCAGGAATGGAACAGCTGATCGATACGATGGAAGGTGAGTCGACCAAGAGATTTATGCACCACTACAATTTCCCACCATATTCGACCGGTGAAGTCAGACCATTGCGTGGCACTGGCCGACGAGAAGTTGGTCACGGTTATCTCGCTGAGAAGGCGTTGAAACCGATGATCCCTGATTCCGAAGCTTTCCCTTATACTATTCGTCTTGTCTCCGAGATTTTGAGTTCAAACGGCTCAAGCTCGATGGCTGCAACTTGCGGCTCGACCCTAGCTTTGATGGACGCTGGTGTACCGATCAAGCGACCAGTTTCTGGTATTGCCATGGGCTTGGTTTCCAATGAGGATGCTTCAGAGTACAAGATTCTTTCTGACTTGCAAGGTCTTGAGGATTTTGCTGGTGACATGGATTTCAAAATCGCTGGTACGACAGAAGGTGTTACTGCTGTCCAGATGGATACCAAGATCAAAGGTTTGACGATGGATATTATCCGCGATACTTTTGCTCAGGCCAAGATAGGGCGTGCTGAGATTCTCGAGGTGATGCTTTCAACTATCCCAGCTTATCGTGAAAAGATTTCTAAATATGCCCCAAGGATCGAGTCAATTAGCATCAATCCTGATAAGATTGGTGAATTGATCGGACCTGGTGGCAAAAATATCAAGAAGATTGTTGAAGATTGCGGCGGCAAAGAGTTTGTCTCGATCGATATCGAAGATGACGGTACCGTCATGATTTCTTCGACCAATCCTGAGATGGGCGCCAAAGCGCTTGAGATCGTCAAGTCAATGATGAGAGAAGTTCAAGTTGGCGAAGTTATTACTGGACCGATCGTCGACATCAAAAAGGATCGTATGACCGGCAAAGAGATTGGTGCAATCATGCAGATCACTCCAAAATTGGATGGTATGATTCACATTTCTCAGGTTTGTAACGACCGCATCGAGCGAGTCTCTGACAAACTTAAGGTCGGACAGGTAGTTACTGCCAAAGTGGTCGAAGTCGATATGTTCAAAGGCCGCATTGGTCTGTCACTCAAAGGCATCGACCAACCAGCAAATTAGTCTGCTATAGATCAAATTTTAGCCTCAGATATGTCAACGGCTCAGTGCAATCTCGCGCTGAGGCGTTCGTGTAAAGTATGAGCTAGAGGGTTAATATCAAATTCGGGGTGCTAATTCATCAAAATATGCTTAATAAGTTTTTCTTTTAAGTGTCTGGTTGACCCTCTATGAATGTTCACATCTTGTTTGAGCCAAGAGAAATTTCCTTCTAATGCATTGGTCGTATTCGGAATATTAAGTTCGGGATATTTAAGATAGGTAAAAAGGAATGGAAGATTGTTTTTAAGACTGTGTCTGGCCGATCTAACTCGCTTGTGGGTGTACGACCATCTTCTGGTATCTGGGTTGACTGTTCTTTCTTTTAAGAAATCATTCCATTTATCACACCAGGCAGTAAATTCTGCTGTGAATATTTTCTCTGTGGTAGTGGTCAGTGTATCCACAATAGCCTTCAGTTCGATGCTGGCAGGCAGTTTTGGTCTTAGGGTTAAATACCTTTGGATGATTTGTTTCTGATGAAAATGGCACATCTGGACAGGGATATCTGAAAACAGATTTCTCACTCCAGGTCTACCATCTAGGACAATTGCCTTGAACTTTAAGCCAAGTTTTTGGATCTCCATTCTGCCTCTCTGATATTCAGCAACGGTCTCGTACAGCAAGGCTTTAGCGTAAACATTCTGTTTGATTTCTAGTGCTCTAAATACGATGAAGCCATAAGCTCTGCCAAAGAAAGTGCAATCAGCGGCAAAGACATAGCCGTCTGCTTGAACTTCCTTCCTCAAAGCTTTTGCAGCTTCAATTTTTGATCTAACCCAGTTAATACTCTTGCCGTATTCAAGGGCTAGGCTCCGCAGAGTTTGTCTTTTTTTAATGTACTTATCAAAGATGACTTGTTCTAATCTGTCTGGACGGGAAACTGACTGAAATCTTCTGCCACAAGCCGTGCATTCGTACCGTTGTTTGCCATTTCTTTTGCCATCTCTTTTTACTTGATTTGAGTTACATTTTGGACAGTTTTTTTAGCCATGATTACAATTCTTTGTAGATAAATGATTGATTATTGGCTCTAGAATATCACAATTAACCACTTTTAGCACCCAGATTTTGCAATTAAGCCGAGCTAGATGTAAAAGCGGAGATCAAGCAAATGCTCAATCTCCGCCCGATGCCTTGATTACGCGAATACTAGCTCATTGCTGAATTCCGTAATCACTTGAGCCATTTTTGGCTCAACTAAGATTTTGATTACCGGATTGCCTCTTATGTGACGTTTCTCGCGCGTCAATTGCATAGGCTCATCGATAGCGTCGGGGAAGGTCGGAAGGAATTTTTCCTCAACCTTTATCATACTCGCACAGTGTATGACATAGCGGCAGAGCAGGATCGGTCCATCCGCTCCAATGTTCCTCGTAAGTGGTTGGTTTCTGATGTCAGGCATTCTACGTGCCCACACCAATGCCCCTCGGTTGCATTTGGACAACTCCATGTCTTCAAGTCTGCCCCTTGTTTCAATTCGCCAATCGAGATTGATCGGCCCGGGAACCTCCTTTGGCCCTTGCCAGAATGCCACCGTACCATTGCGCAGTCCGTCCATGTGCACGGTCACTTTTATGTAAGCTTCCTCTATGGGCATAATATCAGCCCTCCCTTTTTTTGCCGAAACTGTAGCGTTTCTACAGCTTCGAACTTGCACTCTTTGTACCACAAAGGGGAGTGAGTATCAATGCTGAGTTCGTTTGTCATGACCACTTCTGTTTGTCATTACACTATCGCTTGCCAATCCTTCCTTCCTTTTGTCATTCCCGCGTAGGCGGGAATCCACTAATAGTATTAATACAGAATATGTTCTGTTCCGCGCTTACGACCCAAAGGGTCCCCCTCGGGGCTGTGACGGGATTCCTGCCTTCGCAGGAATGACAAGCAGAGACAATGAATCCAAAAAAATGTATGTCATTGCGAGCTATTGGGTTTTCCAAAGCGTGGCAATCCATCATGCATTTCAAATGATAGAACTTGTCCTGAGCCTGCCGAAGGATTGCCACGTCGCAGACTCCTCGCAATGACAAAAAGATACTGACAGGCTTAAACACTTAAACACTATCCAGCTTATCAGCTTAAACACTTACCAGCTTCTCTCTGCCATTGACATCGTACTCGTCAGTTGCTATAATGTATAGGAAATGGGGTAATAGAACTCGGCCTTAGACATCGTATTGTTCATTTTTCTTGGTTATCGATGAGATCAGTAGAGAAACAAACAGAGCTCACCAAAATTCGCGAGAAAATCGCCAACTGTTTTGATTGTCAGCTTAGTTCTAGTCGTGCCAACACCGTTCCCGGTGAAGGCAATCCCGATGCAGAGATCTTGTTTATCGGCGAAGCACCGGGGGCGACCGAGGACAGAGAGGGTAAACCATTTTGTGGTCAGTCGGGCAAATTTCTCGATCAACTACTGGCCAAGATCGAGCTCTCGAGATCAGATATTTTCATTACCAATACTTGTAAATGTCGGCCACCAGAAAACCGTGACCCGTTGCCAGAGGAAAAGGCGGCTTGTCGCAAATTTCTCGACCAGCAGTTGCAGATCATCAAACCTAAAATCATTGTTTGCCTCGGCAAGCATTCAGTTGAGACATATTTGCCAGAAATGGGCGGTATCGCCAAGATGCATGGCAAACCATTTGTTTCCGCTGACGGCAGAGTTTATCTGGCTCTTTATCATCCTGCGGCCGCTCTACACAATGGTGGCTTGCGGCAGACCCTGATCGATGATTTTATGATCATCCCCACATTATTGAAGTAAATTACCTTGCGTATCGTAGCTCAAGCTTCAGCTTGCTAGAATTACAAATGATGCTTCATCCCAACACGCTAAAGCGTGGTCTACGGGTAAGTGTGTAGGGTGATTGAAACAAATTAAAAAATAGTCTGCCCTTAAAGACAGAAATTAAATACAATTATTAACTTCTCGATAGATTCGAGACGGAAAGATTATGACCGAAGAAAGAAACAAAGCGCTCGATGCTGCGCTCACCAAAGACATCACTATGCAAAACAAGAAGCCAAGCAGGCACTCTGCGCCACCGGTGCAGAAAAACCTAAATGGCCCGAGACAGCAAGCCACCGAGCCCAGATATACTGCTCAGCAGTTTGATCCAGCTCAGTCTCGCTTTTTTTACGAACCAAAATTGCGGATTATCCCGCTTGGTGGCGTCGAAGAAACAGGCGGCAAGAACTGTACTATCCTTGAGTATAAAAATGACATTCTCGTCATCGATATGGGCTTTATGTTCCCAGATGAGAGTATGCCTGGGGTTGACTATGTTATCCCAGATACTTCATATCTCGAACAGAACAAATCCAAGATTCGTGGTGTGATCATCACCCACGGTCATCTTGACCATATCGGTGCGATCCCTTATGTCTACGAAAAGATTGGCTCGCCAACTATTTATTCCGCACCACTGACTCTCGGTCTGATCAAATCAAAGCTCGAAGAGTTTGGGCTTGATCGTGCAGCCAAACTTTCACCGATCAAGGTCGGCGAAGACATCCTTCACCTTGGTTGCTTCAAAGTAGAAAGTTTCAAGGTAAATCACTCTATACCACAATCAATGGGTTTCGCCATTACCACACCAGAAGGTATTATCGTCTCGACTGGTGACTTCAAGTTTGATCATACGCCAGCAGATGGCCGATCGGCTGATTTCTCTGCTTTGGCGATGATTGGGACGAGAAAACCTCTCTTGCTGATGTCTGATTCGACCAATATTGAAAAACCGGGCGTTTCCGTTTCGGAAAAAGTGCTTGAAGATTCGCTGATGTCGGTTATGGAAAAGGCGACTGATCGTATCATTGTTTCGACTTTTTCGACATTGATCGGCCGCATCCAGCAGATCTTAAATGTATCAAAGAAACTTGATCGTAAAGTATGTTTTGTCGGTCGCAGTATGGTGACCACAGTTGAGATCGCTGTTTCTCTCGAAGCAGTAATCGTCCCTCGCGATACTATTATCGATGTCAAAGATCTCAATAAATATCCAGACAGTCGTATCACGATCGTCTGCACTGGTTCACAGGGTGAGGATAATGCTGCTCTGACTCGTATCGCCACTGGCGAACATCGTCAGGTCAAGATGAAAAAGGGCGACCTAGTTATTTTGTCCTCTTCACCAATTCCTGGCAACGAACGAGCGGTTTCTGGCCTGATGGACAATTTGTTCCGCGCAGGTGCCAAAGTCGTCTATCAGAAATTGATGGATGTTCACACCTCTGGTCACGCCAATCAGGAAGACCAGAAATTGATGCTAGCCTTGATCAAACCAAAATACTTTATGCCATATCATGGTGAGCGTCACAAGTTGATGCTGCACACCCAGATTGCACAGGAGATGGGCATCGTCGACGAGGAGCACTGTCTCGTCCCAGATGATGGCCAAGTTATCGAATTCAGCAAGGGTAAAGGTGAAGTCACCAGCAAACGAGTTCCAGCTTCCTATATCATGGTTGATGGCCTTGGCGTCGGTGATGTCGGCAATATCGTCTTGCGTGATCGTAAAGCGATGGCCGAAGAAGGTATCTTCGTCGTCATCGTCACTGTTGATCACAAGACCAACGAAATCGTTACTTCACCTGATATTATTTCTCGTGGCTTCATCTATATGAGAGAAAACGAAGAGCTGGTCCACAAGGCGCGGGCTGAGGTCAAGAAAATGTTCACCAATCATCTGAAAAACGGCCAAAAGATCGATTATTCGATCATCAAACAGCGTTTGCGTGACGATCTCGGAGAATTCCTCTTCCGTGAGACCGAACGCCGCCCAATGGTCATACCTGTGGTAATCGAAGTTTAAGGTAAAATATTGCACACAGTGTGTAGTATTTCCCACTGAGTCTCGTAGTGATCGGGGTCTGATCCCTGTTTGTCATTGCGAGGAGTCTGCGACGAAGCAATCTATCATCTGGGTTGTTCTCCACAAGGTCGAACCATAATAATATTGTTTTCAAGTTTATTCTTCGAGCGAACCCTGCGAGTCGAGAAGCGTTGTTCCCCTGTGAAGCGCTTGCCCCGCGTAGCCACGCGAAGTGGGATGGCAATCTATCATGTTCTAGATCTAGGCAAGCACATAAGTGCCCTCAATGGCTCAGCGACAACTATCGCTGAGCCATTGTTGCTATTTTACGCCTTTTGTGGTAAAGAATATGTATTGTCTAATTCCAAAGGAGGCTGGAGCATGGATGATCTTGACCGAAAGATCATTTCGGCGATCGAGTTCAGGGAGAAAGAACTTAAACAGCTCTCTGGCTCGATCAAAGATGATGCTCGGGCAATGCAGATGTCCCGGGACATCCTGGAAGTTGCCGGAGCCGACTATCAAATCCGCCAGTCTATGGCGGAGAAGCAGGAGCTAGTAGACCTGCTTCGCAGACAAATCAAAGTACTGCGGGCCACAATCCCGTGGTACCGTCGGATCTGGATCGGGCTTGTCTGGATCCTGCACTTGTTTTAGAGCACAAGAAGTCATTTTCTGAGGGGAAGAACTGGAAGCACGGCATATCAGCCGTGCTTCTTTGCGTTTGTGGCAGAGTGAGGTCCGTTGTTGTTATTTCTCGGCTTTTGTGGTAAAGAATATGTATTGCCGCAAGGCAAAAATCCAATTCAAGGAGGCGACCAACAATGTCGCATCATCAATGGTCAAGTAGTCATCTTGGCCGACAGGCAAACTGTCTTGCCCGCCAACTCATTGAGCGACTCCAGATTTCCGGTGATCGTTTTCATTGGGGTACGGCTATCGAGCGTATTCTCATTGAGGTTGAAAAAGCGCCTCCTGTTCAATGTGGTGATGCCTCGCTTGGTCACACATTGTCATGGCGCAGTATCAGATGGGAACTCGAATGTGTCGGCTTCAACGCCGACGAGATCAGCGAGTTCAAGTGTCTTTTGGAAGACAAAGAGGTGCTCAAGAGCCTAGTTGTCTACCACCATCCTACAGAAAAAGACAGCAAATGCTTATATCAGTTTTTGCTGCCTCAGACCTGATTCATTTTAGGCCCTTAACCTGATGTCCGGTGCGTTTACGCGCTGGACATCTTGATTTTTATTTACAAAAAAATTATCGATCTGTTCCATTTGTCCTTGAGGTGAAATGCTCGTTTTTCGCACCTTGACCCGTACTAGGTCTTGACATAAAGCGACTTTTACTGTATAAATAAGAAGGTTTTGGGTTTCATCTGATGAAATTCAAGGCAGTGCTACTCCTGCTACGAGCAGGTGTAAAGTTTTGTTTGTCAAGAACTTGAGCGGCGATTTATCGCTGTTCTTGTCGTCTTCGACTGGTGTTCGGAATGGGAGGAAAGAAAATGGGTAAAGTTAGAAATGGCGAAAGAGAACAAACGGCCAGTGTTGGCAACACGAAAGTGACTGTCAAAATAATAGGAGGTAATTTTCCTCAAGGCGTTCCGTCTCGGTTCGCCAAGACGATTGCAAGGAATCTTGATGCAAAAAGTTTGGAAGGTTTTTTCTCTGGCGTCATAACGGCGTTCGGGAATAAATCCTTGGGGCCAGGAGGATTTCGCGCGGTTCACATCCTCCCCAGCAATGAAATACTGGTTTTGGCACAACCAGATATACCGAACTCAACTAGCAAATGTTTCAAATGCAATCTTCGTTGCCCTGAAGGGGTGGCGAATGCTGCAGTCTTGCAAGCCTTTCAGGTAAAGGATTCGAGAGACACAATCGTTGTCGAATCAGACCACGACACGGAGGTTGCAGAGGCTACTGAAGCCACTACTTTAATTGTTGCAGGTGAGCCAGAGATAGAAGAAATTGCTGGCAATTGCACTGGCGACAGCGGCTATCCGGACTTATTGAGTCCAAGGTGCAATGAAGCACTAACCGAGATTCTGCAAGAATTGTCGGAATATCCAACGAAGGAAATTCCGACCAGAGTGGTCATCAGTACCGCGAAGAAGGCGCTGAATGTTACCGAGATGGACAGTGCTGTTTTCTCTAGGCTGGTTCTTGGCCCAGTTGTGAAAAAAGAGGACGGCGAAGAAGTAATGTTCGTTGCCATTCCTTTTCCCGGTCGTGGAAATCGTGCGTACAAGTTGGGGCAGTTTGCCCTGGAATTACTCGGCAAGAAAGACCCGGTCGTCAAGGAAGAGCTGATCGAAACTTCAAAGTCAGAAGGTGCTGAGGCGGAGACTCCTCATCCGTTCGCTGTCATCGTTGAAGGGGAAGTCGCTCCTGCAGCTGCGGAAGAGGTCATCCTCACACTGGCTGATGCTGAGGCTTTCGAAGGTAAGGCAGCTTCACTTCGTGAACTGGCCAAGGACCAGTACGGCGCTCTTGCCGAACTAAGAGTGATGGAGACTATTGAGAGGTGGTGTGTCAACGCTATTTCATGTGAGGTCTCCACCCTCAAGGGCGCGAGAAAGGAGCGTATTCTCGCAGCAGTCAGAGTATTATCGGCAACCGCCGAGCTCGAGAAACCAGAGATTGAGGAGACAATTCAAAAAGGATGTGAGGCTCAAACAATTCTGGAAAAATACGAGAGCATCATCAAAAATGCTCTGAAATAGAAAAAACAATTCTAAGGAGGGAACCTGGTGTCCAGTGCGTTTACGCGCTGGGCATCTTGAATTTTTGGGAGGATGAGAAGAGCCTGTACTTGTTGTTTTCCTTTTTAATATCATTTATACTTGTTGTATATGCGTTAGGCGTGTGTTTTTGATATAAAAGCCAATATTGATGATGGTTGGTAACAAAATTAAGTTTTTTGAGAGGGGAAGATGGGGCGAAAACGAAAATATCCAAAGATAAAGCAGACTAAAGCAAAGTGGTACCAACGACAAGACGAGTGGGGAAACTTTGTCTTTGACTGGTCGCTCGGCCTTTCTGGTGATGCGTGGCGTAGTATCTTGGCGACACTGATCCTGATATTGGCCGTCATCTTGGCTCTAAGCTTTTTTGGCTATTCTGGCGCACTCGGACAAGGACTAAATAGTCTGACCAAGAAATATTTTGGTAGTTTTAGCATCTATATCTTTTCTGTTTCCATTCTCTACATGGGTTGGGTTTTGCTCTTCCCTCCCAAGAAAAAAGGCATCAAAGCCTCTATTTTTGTTGGTATCTTCCTGATCAATATCGCTGTGCCGCTCTTGGCTCAGCTTTTTAGCGGTCAGATTTCTCGAGAGCTTTCAGCTTTTGGTCATGGCGGTGGATTATTAGGCTATGGCTTATCCACTTTTTTGCTGGCTAAGATTGGTCTTTTCCCGACATTTCTGACGGCCGTGATCTCATTTGTTATCTCGATCATGCTGACCTTTAATTTCAATTTATTCAAATACCTTGGTGCCGCATCGGAGGAAGATGATCGAGAAGAGGAAGAGTCGAAGCCCAAGGGTAATCTCTCTGTGGCCAAAGCTTCAGTCTTTGAATCAATGTCCAAACTATTTCGTCGCAAAGAATCCGAGAACAAGGTTGCGGTCATGGAGGTCAGTGCACCTCGACCGATCGCTCCGCCAGTTCGAGCTGAGAGAGGCGAGTGGCAATATCCTGATGTCGAGACGATCCTGACAGGCAAAGACGGCAAAGCTGATCCGGGGAATATTTATAAAAGTGCCGATGCGATCAAAAAGACTCTGGAAACTTTTGGCATAAATGTCGAGATGGTTGATGCCAATGTTGGTCCGACGGTGACGCAATATACTTTGCGACCAGACACTGGAGTGAAATTGACAAATATTGTTGCGCGGCAAAATGATCTGGCTTTGGCCCTGTCAGCCAAGAGTTTGCGTATCGAAGCCCCAATTCCTGGTAAAAACCTTGTTGGCGTCGAGATTCCAAATGTCAAAGGTTCGAAAGTGGTGTTGAAAGAGGTTTTGATCGCTTCTAAGGCGTCGCCTGAGATGCGTAGCAAATTGGCGATTGCTCTCGGCCGTGATGTCTCGGGTGAGCCGATCATGATCGATCTGGAAAAGATGCCTCATCTTTTGATTGCTGGTGCGACTGGCTCTGGAAAGTCCGTTTGTATCAATGCCGTGATCTCGACTTTTCTATTTCACAATTCTCCCGAAGACCTGCGTCTGATCTTGGTCGACCCAAAGCGGGTTGAGATGACCACTTATCGAGAAATTCCCCACCTCCTAACACCTGTAGTTGTCGAAGTTGACAAGACAGTGGCTGCTTTGAAGTGGGTAGTAGCAGAGATGGAGCGTCGATATCGGATGTTCTCTGATTGTGGGCGCCGAAATATTGAAGCATACAACGAAAAGCCCGGTCCAGAGGGCAAGATACCATATATTGTGGTCATTATCGATGAGTTGGCTGATTTGATGGCTACTTCAGCCAAGGAAGTTGAGCTTTCGATCGTTCGTATCTCACAGATGGCGCGTGCTACCGGCATTCACTTAATTATCGCTACTCAGCGGCCGAGTGTCGATGTTTTGACTGGTTTGATCAAAGCAAATATGCCCTGTCGTATCGCTTTTGCGACCGCTTCACAGGTTGATTCTCGAACTATCTTGGATATCTCCGGCGCCGAGAAATTACTAGGCAACGGTGATATGCTTTTTGTCGGTGGTGGCGTGAGCAAACCCAAGCGCATCCAGGGCTGCTATATCTCTGACCCTGAGATCGAAAGTTTGACTGATTTTATTCGCAAACAGGATACGCCACAATACGATGAGTCAATTACCAGTTTTGGCAGTAGCCACGCTGGTGGTGGTCTGGGTAACAATTCTGATGAAGATGATCTCTTTGATGATGCTGTTGAGACGGTTATCCAAGCAGGTAAAGCATCAGCTTCTCTGTTGCAGCGCCGACTGAGAGTCGGTTATGCCCGAGCTGCTAGATTACTCGATATTTTGGAAAGCGAGGGTGTGATCGGTCCCTCTGATGGTGCCAAACCTCGTGATGTATTGGTTTCTGACGCCAGTATGGTTACCTCGCACAATTCGACCGCACCAGTTGCTCAGGTTTCCTTCGCCCCGCCCAAATACGAGCCGACAAAACACAACGACTATTCTCAGTCTTCCTCTGCCGACTTGGCAGCGCCGATGGAAGGTGATAACTTTGAGGTAGACACTTATGAAATCAAGGAAGAAGATCGATGATAAACGGTTTTATTCGTAAAAAGATACAAAAACTGACTTTGGGCGAAAAGCTCAAGTCTGCTCGCATCGAAAAACAAGTTTCGCTGTTGGATGCTGAAGCAGCAACCAAAGTCCGTGCCAAATATCTGATGGCCATCGAGGCCGGCAAATGGGACGAACTGCCTCAAGAGGTCTATGTCCGTGGTTTTGTGTTGGCTTATGTCAAATATCTCGGTTTAAACACTGAAGAACTAATGGGTCTTTTTCGTATCGAAGTCAACGCCAAGAGAAGCAATCCCAATGACTTTGTCTATCAGCGAAAATTGGCCAAAAATTCTTTCGCCATCACTCCAAAATTACTTGGCTATTTCTCTCTCGGAGTTTTCGCCACGGTCATATTCTGCTATATCGGCTGGCAATTTATGTCGTTTACTGGCAAACCTCAGCTGAAAATCTCTTCGCCAACAAATGATCTGGTTGTCGAAAATGGTAATCTCGATGTCAGCGGTGTCGTCGAAAATGGTTCATTTGTATCGATCAACGATGAAAAAGTGCCGATCACTTCGGAGGGACATTTCAAACTTGGCATCTCATTAAATCGTGGCGTCAATGTGATCAAGGTTCGGGCTATCAGCAAGACCAGTAAAGAAACTCAAGAGATAATGACTGTCGAATATAAGCCAAAGACAGCCTTGCTTGGTAGCGAGAGCAGCTTGGAATAGAAAAGAGTAAATATTAGTTATTCTTCGAGCTTGTCGAGAAGTATATCATTGTTCTCCACAAGGTCGAACGATAATAAATTAATTAGATTGGAGCTATATGGCCAAAAAAGAAAAAGACGAGATCGAAAACAAAAACAATGAAAATTGTGGCAAAAGTGAAGCCCTGAAGATGGCTTTGGCCTCAATCGAAAAACAGTTTGGTAAAGGAGCGATCATGTCGATGGCCGACACTGCCCTTTATAAAGTTGATGTTATCTCGACCGGTTCATTTTCTCTCGATCTAGCCCTAGGAGTCGGTGGATTGCCTCGCGGTCGCGTCACAGAAATTTTTGGTCCAGAATCATCAGGCAAGACAACTTTGGCCATCTCGACGATTGCTCAAGCCCAAAAGAGTGGTGGTAGCTGTGCTTTTATTGACGCAGAACACGCCTTTGACCCAGAATACGCCCAAAACTTGGGTGTCAACCTAGATAATTTACTGATTTCACAGCCAGACAATGGTGAACAGGCTCTGGAGATTTGTGAAACCTTGGTGCGATCAAATGCTTTGGATGTCATCGTTGTCGACTCCGTTGCGGCACTCGTGCCACGAGCTGAAATAGAGGGCGAGATGGGCGATAGCATGATGGGTGTTCAAGCTCGTCTGATGAGCCAAGCTTTACGCAAATTGACCAGTGTTGTCTCCAAGTCAAAAACGGTTTTGATCTTTATCAATCAGATCAGGATGAAGATCGGCATTATGTTCGGCAATCCTGAGACTACTACTGGCGGTAACGCTTTGAAGTTTTATTCTTCGGTCCGCTTGGATATTCGTCGCAAAGCGACTTTGAAAAAGGGTGAGGAGAGTGTTGGTAACAATGTTCAGGTCAAAGTCGTCAAAAACAAAGTTGCCCCACCATTTCGTACTGCCGAGTTTGATATTATGTTTGGCACTGGTATCGATTTCGAGGGTGAATTAATTACCCTCGGCGTCAACCATGATATTGTCGAAAAAGCTGGCTCTTGGTTGTCATACAATGGTGAAAAACTCGGTCAAGGTAAAGAAGGCGCACGCGAATTTTTGAAGAAAAATCCAAAGATAACCGTAGAGATCAAATCAAAAATTCTCGCCAAGATCGAAGCGGAAAAAGCCGCCAAAGCCATGCCTGATGTGGCCGAGGAAGAGTAAAGCTAATTAGCTATTTAATCATTTGGTCATTTAATCAATTATTCATTGTGCGAATGATCAGTGATCAAGTTGATAATTAATTACTATCAATCTGTCATTCATATCTCCGCTTGTCATTCCCGCGCAGGCAGGAATCCCGTCACAGCGTAAGCGCAAGGAGATGTTGTTTTGAATCCAGCATTTTACTAGATTCCTGCCTGCGCAGGAATGACAGAAGTGTTTGATCATTCGGAAATTGATTTGGAAACCTGTCTGCCGACAGGCAGGTTGGAAATTGGTAATTTAGAAATTCTGTTTAATCCCTTCCAGGTAATTCCCCGGGCGTCAGCCCGAGGGATGGATTGATTCC
>JBAWZC010000014.1:0-19113 GCA_037143235.1 Candidatus Berkelbacteria bacterium | reverse complement strand
ATAAATTGATTTTATATCAAAATCTGCTATACTTACAATGTAGTTTCGACTTGATTGTAAGCACTCATAAACTGGCCTAACCATGCCAGCAATGATTCAAATGGAAGTACGTCAAGTCTACCAAATTAGATTATATTAATTAAATGATTGGTTACTACCAATCAAGATTTGATCGGAGGTATCCGGTCTTTTTTATTACATAGGGCAAAGAGTTATAATAAAACTATGAAATCATTATCGCAGAAATCACTCGATTATCGAATTTATAAATTTCTTACTGAGTTCAAGATGGCTGAGAGGGGAGATCATATTGTTGTTGCCTGTAGTGGCGGGCCGGACTCTGTCGTGTTGCTGAAAATTCTCTTGGAGCTGAGAGAAAAATTAAATATTACAGTTTCTGCGTGCCACTATAATCACCAGATGAGGGGGGAAGAAAGTGATCGAGATCAGGCCTTTGTGGAAAAAATTTCTGCGGAGTGGGGCATAGAGTGTGTTTCGGGTTCAGCACCCAAAAAAAGAATTTTAAAAAGCGAGGATGAAGCCAGGCGAGCGCGCTATGACTTTTTTGAAAAAATAAAAACAGAAAGGGGAGAGTGTAAAATCGCTCTCGGCCACACTCTGTCGGATAATGTCGAAACGCTCCTGATGCGCCTGATCCGAGGAACAGGCCTTTTGGGCGCGACTGCTATCCCCCATCAACGAGATTTTTTTATCCGCCCAATCATCCAAATTTCTCGCACCGAGGTACTCGCTTATGCGAAGCTGCATCGTCTCCCCTATCTCGTCGACTCCTCCAATCTTAAAAATGATTTTTTGCGCAACAAGATTCGCAATGTTCTGATCCCAGAGTTGCAAGAGATCAATCCCCAAGTCGAGGAGTCTCTCAATAATTTTATCGTTTCAGCAAACCGTGATTATGACTACATCATTACCCAAGCTGAGGCTATATTTCAAAAAGTTGCACAGGTAGCAGGCGATAATATTATGATTAATCGCAGCGATTTTTTGGCCTTACCGGCTGCCATTCAATACCAAATTATCAGGATTAGTTTAGATAAAATTGATACAAATCTTGATATTACTCGTGCTCAGATCGACGAAGTTGTGATGATGATCGTGAAAGGGGAAGGAAACAAGAGAAAAAACCTGCCTCGTGCGTTGCGAGTTGAGCTTGTCTCTGGTAAAATCGAAATATCGAAATAAATTAAGAGGAGCCATTCGGCCATATATTATGAAAAGCAACAACAGAACAGTTTTGTATATCATTGTGATCGTCATTTCAATTTTTCTTGCGATTAGTTATTTTTATCCGAGCAATAAAAAAGTGGTCAGATCAACCGATATCTCTGAGATTTCAGCTGATGTGAGCGCCGGAACAGTGACTGAGGTGGTAGTTAAGAACAATTTAGTCACCGCTACACTAAAAGACGGTTCGCAGATCAAGGCTTTCAAGGAGGGCGTGATTGGTCTGAAGGACTATGGCATCACCTCAGACAAGGTTAAGATCACCGTCGAAGATACTTCTTCGAGCGCTGGCTGGACATCCTTCCTTTCCATCTTTATCCCAACCTTGCTGATTGGCGGTATCATCTTCTTTATGCTGCGATCGGCCCAGGGTGCAAATTCCAAAGCGATGGGTTTTGGAAAGGCCAACGCCAAATTATTCTCTGGGAACAAACCTGTTAAATTTGCGGATGTGGCTGGTAGCGAAGAAGCCAAGCAGGAACTTTTCGAAGTCGTCGATTTCTTGAAAAATCCGAAAAAATATCGTGATCTTGGTGCGGAAATCCCTCGTGGCGTTTTGCTGGTTGGCTCACCTGGAACGGGCAAAACTCTGATGGCCAAAGCAGTCGCTGGTGAAGCTGGCGTACCATTTTTCTCTATTTCTGCTTCGGAATTCGTTGAAATGTTTGTCGGCGTCGGTGCTTCGAGAGTGCGTGATCTTTTCCAGAAAGCCAAGCGCAATGCACCAGCCATCATCTTTATCGATGAGATGGACGCTGTCGGACGCCAGCGTGGTTCTGGCATGGGCGGCAATCATGATGAGCGCGAACAAACATTGAATCAGATTTTGGTCGAGATGGATGGTTTTGAGACAACCGACAATGTAATCGTCATCTCGGCGACCAATCGGCCAGATGTTCTCGATCCAGCCTTGCTTCGACCAGGTCGTTTTGATCGGCAGGTCGTCGTCGATCTGCCTGATCGCAAAGAGCGTGAAGATATTTTGAAAGTTCATGTTCGCAACAAGCCGATTGAGTCCAATGTTGATCTGGCCAAGATCGCGGCCGCCACAGGTGGATTTGCTGGTGCTGATCTGCGCAATCTGACCAATGAAGCGGCAATCCTTGCTGCCAGAAATAACAAAAAGACTGTCTCTCAAAACGACATCTTGGAATCAATCGAAAAGGTAATGATGGGTCCAGAAAAGAAATCAAAGGTTTTGTCAGACGAAGAGCGTAAGATTACGGCCTATCATGAGGCTGGCCATGCTGTTGTTAGCCATATTTTGCCAGAAGCGACGCCAGTTCACAAAGTTTCGATTATCTCTCGTGGTATGGCCTTGGGCTACACCTGGAAGATGCCTGCTGAAGACAAGCATTTGGAGAAAAAATCTCAGTTCGAAGATGAGATTGCCTCACTTCTTGCTGGTCGATCGGCTGAAGAGCTTTTCTTTGGTAAAGAAAATGTTACTACTGGAGCGCAAAATGATCTGAAGCGTGCCACATCGCTGGCTAGAAAGATGGTCACCGAGTATGGTATGAGCGAGAAGCTAGGTCCACAAATATACGGCCATAAGGATGATATGTCTTTCTTGGGCAAAGATTATGCCGAAAATAGAAACTACTCGGAAGATATTACTAAGGTTATTGACTCTGAGATTACCGATATCATTCGCAAAGCCAAAGCAGAAGCTGACGAAGTTATCTCCAAACACAAGACGATTATGGAGAAAATCAGCCAAGATCTGCTGGAAAAAGAAACTATTGATGAAGAGACTTTTGGGGCTTACTTCAAAACAAAAAATACAAAATAAGGCGTAAATATGTGGCAGAAAATATCGAAGCTTTTCGCTGAAAAAAAATCATTGCGGGGAGCAAGTATCCTTTTGGTCGTAACAGTGACTCTCTCGAACATCCTCGGTTTGTTTCGAGATCGTTTCTTGGCCAAAAATATTTCGACTTACGATCTAGATATTTATTATTCTGCTTTTCGGATACCTGATCTTATTTTCAATTTAATGATTTTGGGCGCCATCTATACTGCCTTTGTGCCGATCTTTACTGACTTTATCGCCCAGAAAAAAGAGAAAGATGGCTTGAGAGTGGCAAATTCACTCTTGAATCTCTCTTTGATCTTTACGATTATCTCGGCCGTTCTACTATATTTTTTGATGCCGTACGCGATGAAATTGGTCGTGCCAAACTTTGGGCCAGACCGTTTTGACCAGGCCGTGCGTTATGCTCGGCTGATGATGTTGACGCCGCTCTTTTTCTCTTTCTCCTACATTTTGAGTGGTATCTTGAATTCATTTCATCGTTTTTTTGCTTATTCTGTTGCTCCTTTGGTTTATAATTTGGCAATAATGTTCGGTGCCTATTTTCTCGCCCCGCATTACGGTGTGATCGGCGTCATCTACTCAGTTATCGCCGGTGCTTTCTTGCATTTTCTGGTTCAGGTGTTTCCAGCGGTAAAACTTGGTTGGCGCTATCAAGCCATCATTCAGATCAAAGACCAGGCGGTACAAAAAATTATCAAGCTCGTTATTCCTCGAACGATCAGTCTGGGCGGCGACCAGATCGGCTTGATTATTTTTACCGCGATCGGCTCATCTCTCGCTGCTGGCTCAATCTCGGCCTATACTTTGGCCAGCAATATTCAGACAATGCCGGTTTTCGTTCTCGGTTCTGCCTTTGCCGCCGCTGTTTTCCCAACCTTGGCGCTAAAAATTTCCCACAACGACAAAGACAGTTTTGTTTATTATTTCGACAGAGCCTTGCGTGCTTCACTTTTCTTGCTGGTGCCTGTTTCAGGTATTTTCATCGTTTTGCGAGCACAGATTGTTCGTTTGATCTTGGGTTCTGGAAAATTTGACTGGAACGATACCAAGACAACTTCTATGGTGCTAGGCGTCTTTGCCGTCTCAATCGTCGCTCAAGGTTTGATTCCTCTCGTCTCTCGAGCTTTTTATGCGATGAAAAACACTAGAATACCGATGTATATCTCGATCTCGACAGTGGCTATTTCGGCTGCTATCGCTTATCCGCTAGCTAGCAGGTTTGGTGCTCCAGGATTGGCGATGGCTTACTCAGCCGCGAGTTTTTTCCAGCTAATAATGTTACTCTCATTCCTCGGCCGAGAGATGCCAAAGATCGTCAACGCAGAACTCATTTGGTCTTTCGTTCGTATCATTTTGATTTCTGTCGCAACAACTGTGATTATGTGGCTGTCACTTCACCCACTCGCCGGTTTGGTTGATATGAATACTTTCCTTGGCGTCCTCGAACAAACTATTGGCACGATATTGATCGGTGCGATTGCCTTTTTCGCCATTACTACACTTTGCAAATGTCCTGAACTTAAATGGGCGCTCACGCGCAATGTCGATGGAGAAGGAAGATAAAAAAGAATATGTTAGTCGTCATCGCTTCCCTTTGTGGTTGATTTTGGGTTTATTGATCACACTATACCTCGTCATTGTCCTTGGTTTGTTTACTCTGAAATCAGCATTTACTGATTTTGGGTGGAAAACTAGTTCGACAATAAACAAAGGGCAAAGCGTCGAGGATTATCTTGGTCAAGTAGTACAAAAGAAATCAGGATCAAAACTTGAGGTTGTTCTGACTGACAATCAGGTGACTGAGCTCTTGGCTTCCGTGCTGGGCGGTATTGCTCTTTCTGACGCTCGGGCCCTGATTGAGAGCGACGGCGTCATCATTTCAGGCAAATATGCCGCTATTATCCCGATCAATGTCGATATCTTGCTGGTGCCGACGGTTGTCGATGAGAGAATTGTCTTTTCGATTGGCTGGATGAAATCGTTTGGAGTACCAGTGCCCAAGACAATTAGCGATATGGTCGGGGATAGCATTGCCCCGTCTCTTAATCGTCTCAGGATCGCGGATGACAAAGTTAGTGTCGAGAAGATTGAGCTAACAAAAGGACAGCTAAAAATAACTGGGACGGCTAGATGAAAGCCTTTCTCTTTGCTGACTTGCATGGTAGCTACAAACAGCTCCGCAATATCGAATCTTATCTAAAGAATAATCCGATTGATCTAATCTTGTTTGCCGGGGACTTAACCAATATGGGTGAACCAGTTGAGTTTGCCAAACTTTGGCTTGATGTTTTGGCCGATGTTAAGATTCCATTTTTCTGGGTCCCTGGAAACAATGATTTTGGCCGTGGCTATTATCGCCTCGCGGCAAAATATCCCTCACTTGAGGGGCGAACAATGGAATTTCCATTATTCTGTCATTCCCGCGCAGGCGGGAATCTTAATGTCCTCGATCGTGCTCGAGATGACAAAAAAGTGTTGAAATTTACCGGTGTTGGTGGCTCGCCCGCTTCTTGGGCAGGCCAATACCAGGGTGAAACAACTGATCAAAAGATCGAGATCGGTGGCACAATCTTCATCTCTCATGTTCCGCCGCCAGGATTATTGAACCTTCTGCCGTACGACAAAATTTTACCTTCCGGATGTCATTCCGGACTCGATCCGGAATCCCGTCACAGCGTAAGTGCCAGGAAATTCTCTGATGCTCCACTCATCCATATCTGTGGCCACATCCATAGTCGCCAAGGCATAGGTTTTCTTGGCCAGACCAAAGTCATTAAGCTGGGCGATGCACTGCATGGAAATTATGGTATTATGGACTTAGAAACATTATTTGTCGAATTTGGGAGGTTTAGCGATGGGAATACCTATAGAGTTTAACCCCGACCTTGCACTTCGGAGCATCAAAGAGTTCAATGATCACAAGCGCGAAAAGGAGGAATGCATTCCAGAAAATCTTGAAGTCGGCAAAACATATGATTTCTTGAAAAAAGATCAAAGAAATTACTGGCTGCATGGTCCAATTCCACTTGTAGAGACAAAGGGCGATGAAAAAATAACTCCACCGAAAGCCAGTGTCAGAATTCTCGAAGCAACTCATTTTCTGAATGGAGACTGCGTGTTTACAAAAGGTAAATATGAACTAGTCCAACTCTTCGATGATGAAGAAGGAAAAAAACTGCCATATAATTTCTTTCAAAGAAACGGTTTTGATCAATAATTAATTGAGATTGAAATTCTATGACAGTCACAATAGTCGGTAGTTCTGTTTTTGCTAAAGAAATGGTTCACTACCGAAAAGAGCTGCTAAAACTCGGGCATACTGTAAATCTTCACGAACATTATATTGCTCAGGGTAACGGTGAGATGAAAGACTTGATCAAGCGAATGGAAGTTGAGCACGCCAATGTGAAGATTGAAAACGATTATATTCGCTACCACTACGACGAGATTAAAAGCGGTGATGCTATCTTGGTTTTGAATCTAGATAAGAATGGCATCAAAAATTACATCGGCGGAAATACCTTGATGGAGCTCGGCTTTGCCTATGTTTTAGATAAGAAGATCTTTCTATTAAATCCTATTCCCGAAATGTCCTATACTGACGAAATAGTGGCGATGAAGCCGATCGTAATTGATAATAGTTTGGAGGAAATAAAATGAAAATATTTATTGCCGGAAGTATGCACTTTGCCAAGCGCTTGCTTGAGACTAAAAAACAGTTGGAATCAATGGGATATGACACTGACATCGCCGCTGACACGGAAATGTGTGTTGGTGATCCGACGCTCAACGAAAATGCTACACACTGTTTCGAGATGGACATAATGCGCGATTGTATGAACGGACAGGAAAAGTGTGACGCTATTTTGGTAGTAAATCCCCCCAAACACGGCGTTGACGGCTATATTGGCGCACACACCTTGATTGAAATGGGCCTGGCGTATTATCTAAAGCAAAAAATTTATCTTCTCTGGCCATTCGCTGACAAAGACCGACGGGAATTTATTGAAATCGAACATATGAAACCAATTGTGATTAATAATAACTTGGAGAAAATCAAATGAAAATTGCAGTTTGCGGAAGCATTGGCGTTAGCGATAAATTGATTGAGGTTGCTGAGACACTTGAAAAAAATGGACATGAAGTCAATTTGCCCTATTATACAAAAAAAATAAAAAACGGCGAGATGACTCTCGATGAGTTTAATATTGCCAAGGATGAATCGGGCGATACGAAATTCCGTGAAATGGCCACAGAAGATCTTATCAAAAGGTATTATCGAGTTATAGGTGAATCGGATGCAATCGTGGTCGTCAATACCGACAAGAATGGCATCAAAAATTACATCGGCGGCAATACCTTGATGGAGCTTGGCTTCGCTTATGTTCTGGACAAGAAAATATTTCTATTAAGCCCTATTCCCGAAATGTCCTATACAGATGAAATAGTCGCAGTGAAGCCGATCGTGATAAATAATGATCTGGGGGAAATAAAATGAAAATCGTAATTGGTGGAAGTATGTCGTTCGCGACCGAACAACTTGAGGTGAAAAAAACACTTGAAGAAATGGGTCATACAATTTTGATAACCGACAATATCGAAAAATACGCCTCCGATGCGAGTATAAAAAAATCCTTTGAAGAAGAGCTAAGGCTCAGCCTCGAAGATGATATCATGATGTCATTTTTCAAAAAGATTGCCGAATCCGACGCTTTTCTAGTAATGAATTATGAGAAAAAGGGAGTCAAGGGCTACATCGGCACATCTGTTATTATGGAGTTAGGACTGGCGTATTATCTCGGAAAAAAAGTTTATTTATTGAACGACATCGACAAAGAACAAAATTGTGCACTGGAAGTTGCGATTATTAATCCGACTGTCATTGATGGCGATCTAGGGAAAATAAAATGAGCGAAATTATCCCGCGATGTAATAATACTAGCGTAGGCATGATCGTCAGGTATGGCGATAAAATTTTGCTGATTGAACGAAAAAAGTTTCCTTTTGGTTTTGCTCCGCCTGCTGGGCATGTTGATGATGGCGAAGATTATGCTGCTGCAGCGGGGAGGGAACTGTCCGAAGAAGTTGGTGTCACACCGGTAAATTTGAAATTGTTGATCGAAGGGGACAAAAATAATCCTTGTAGGCGACCAAATGGCAGTTGGCATCATTGGAAAATCTATGAAACCCTCGTCGTTGATGATAAAATTGATCGTAGTTTTAGCGAAACCAAAAAAGCTGGTTGGTACTCGATCGAGGAAATTAAATTTCTTGCCGAGAAAACTGACAAATATCTGCAAAAAGAAATTTCCGAAGAAAACTGGGAGAAATCACTCGGGATAGAGCCTGTTTGGTGCGAATGGTTTCGTGAATTAGAGATAATCTAGGAGAAAAATGAAATCAGTTGTAACCGTCGGTTCGAGACGGTTTAAAAAAGAAATTGTCAAGTTCGCCAAGGATCTTCAATCTTTAGGCGTATTGGTTTTTGCTCCATATTTGCACGAAGGTAAAGAGGAATGGCAGTCCCTTTCCGAACAGTACAAAAAGTTTGTTTTGCTCGGTCTAACTCATGATCATTTTTACAAGATCAAGATGGCTGATGTTGTCTTTGTCTATAACAAAGACGGCTACAGCGGCGTCAGTACGACTTTGGAAATAGGCTGTGCTATGGCGCTAGGCAAAGTGATCTATTCACTTTGCGAAGACACAGAAGAGGGTTGCCGTAATATATTGTTTCGTGAAAATATTTTGACCCCTGCAGAATTAGTGAATAAATTGAAATGAAATTTGGAGCACATATTTCGACTGCAAAACCATTTTCTGACTCGATCACCAGGGCCAGCGGGATTGGTTGTGAGTGTATGCAGATTTTTGCCAATCCGCCACAAAGGTGGAACCCAATAGTCATTCCCGATGCTGAAATTGATCGGTTTAACGAGCTGAATAAAACTGCCAAGATCGCCCCAATCATTATTCACAGCATATATCTAAATAATCTCGCTTCAGACAATCCCTTCTATTATAGTCAGTCGATCGCATCACTGATCGATGATATGAAAAAGGCGAAAAGGATCGTGGCGCTCGGTGTCAACACGCATCTTGGCTCGACCAAAGGTAAGGAATTGGGCGAAGTTTTAGTGAAAATATCATTGGCGATCAAAGATATTTTGTCAGCAACGGAAGGGGATGACACCTTCTTCATTATCGAAAATTCGGCTGGTGCTGGTAATATTATTGGCGACACGATAGAGGAAATAGCAGAAATCATACAAAGTGTGAACTCTGATCGAGTTCGTGTTTTGGTTGATACCGCTCATGCTTTTGAGTCTGGCTATGATCTTCGAACACCTCATATGTGTGAGGTGTTTGTTTCTAAGTTTGATTCCCTGATCGGACTTGATAAATTGGTCGGTTTTCATCTGAACGATTCCAAGACACCGCTCAATTCTAAACATGATCGTCATGCCGACATTGGTGTTGGTGAAATCGGTCTTGCCGCCTTCAAATACTTGGTCAATCATCCAAAATTGTCCGACAAATTTGGTATCTTGGAAACGCCGCAAGATAAAAATAGTTGGAGCAATCAGTTTAAAATATTGAGGAATTTTTAATTTTTAATTCTCAATTAAAAATTTTATATTTGAAACATTTATTGAAAATTAAAAATTAATAATTAAAAATTGGCAAATATATGAAAATAGGATTAGCTTTGTCCGGCGGGGGAGCACTTGGCATTGCTCACATCGGGGCACTTGAGCAAATAGAAAAAAATAAGATTAAGATTGATCTTATTTCTGGCGCCTCAGTTGGGGCAATTGCTGGCGCGCTCTTTGCTGCCGGCGGCACAAGCAAGATCGACACACTTCTTTATGAGTTGAAACTTAATGGCGTTTTCGATCGCAAAAATCTGATTAAATACAGCAACCCCGACAAACTACTTGATGTTGTCAGTAAGTTTCTCAAATATTATTTACCAAGAAATATTGAAGATCTCCCAATCAAATTGTTGATTGCCACTACTGATTTTTCGACAGGGGACACGCGATATATTGAGTCGGGTGATTTGATTGACGCAATCCTCGCTTCCTGCGCTATCCCTGGAGTTTTTAATGCAAGGCAGATTGGCGGTCGGAGTTTGATCGATGGCGGCATGAGTGCAAATCTTCCTTCGGAGATCCTGCGAGAACAGGGAATGGATCTGGTCATCGGCTCATCTTTGCACAAGTTGAAATACTTAAAAGAGTACAACAAACTGGGCAATAATCCTGGGCGCTTGTTTAGCGTGATGCGGTCGATCGATATTTTGAAAAGACAGCTGACGAACTACGAGATGAAATTTTGCGACTTTTGTTTTGTTCCACCGGTCGAAGACTACACCATCTACAATGTCGACAAGATTGATGATATCCGAAAGCGTGGCCAAAAATATGCTGAGACCGAAGCAATAGCATTTCTTTCCGTGATCAAGGGAAAAACACCTGTAAAGCAAAATAGCTGATCAATAAAACGTCCTCAATCTCAGAATTATTTTTCTTATTTGGTCCTAATTTTCAGCTTTTGGGATTGAATTTTGTCACTACTACCGACGCATTTTGTTTGGTGCTACAATAAGTTAAATACTGAAAAATACCTTATAGCTATATAACTATTTAATGTCTCTGGAGGGGAAAATGATTGAGGATGAAATTGTGATCGAGGAAAAAGCTTCGGTGAAGAAAACCAAAGAACCGTTTTGGAAAAACAAAATTATCTTTCGGTCAATCGTCTTCTCTTTCCTTGTCCTGGTGGTTCTGGGGACAGCGGCTGGCGTATATTTTTGGAAATTTGGCAATCTCAAAAAGGTTGTCGAACAAGTTGTTTCTCCTTCGTACGACTTTCCGGTCTATTCAACGATCCAAGACGGTAAGTTTAAATTGGTTGCCTACAATATCAACACCAAAAAACAGTACGAAATTTTTTCCAGCGCAAGTCTCGAGGCGAGTAACTTTGCTGCTGGTATTCCTGCCTCAAAAGATCTGATAGCGTACGCCGACAAGACTGGCGTCTATGAATACAATCTCTCTGAAAAAAAGTCCACTACGCTGATACAAAATACTACCGATGAGAATGCTCAAGCGGACCTCGGCTCGAGTGGATATACCAATTTGAATTGGTCCCCCGATGCTAGCCGATTGGCTGTTGGTGGCACCAGATGGAACAGTCAAACCGTCAGCAAAATCATAAACACGAGCAACAATCAGGTGACAGAACTTGGTGATACCTTGCCATTTTCTTGGTTGGCTGAGGCCAATAAATATGTCTTGGGTTCGCAGTCGACAATGCAATATGCCAGCAATTTAAGTTACGGGGATGCAACTAGTTCTGCAATTAAAAAAATATTCCCAGCAGAGCCAATTGCACCAGGCGCAAATAGTGTGGCTGCTGTTGGAGACACTGTCTACTATATCGGGACTACCTACATTTCAGACCAAGCTGGTTCGAGTGACAACAAGATTATGTCCGTCAAAGTTGACGGTACTGGGCAAAAGGAATATTTGACCGACAAAACCATCGCCGGCAATATAGTCTACGACGGCGTCAGCAAACTCTATTTTGCCAAGAAAGAAAGTTCGACAAATTACCGTGTTTCCGGTAAAGGATTGGGTGTTTATTCGATGACGCTTGATGGTGTTATCTCCAAAGTTGTTGACACCGAAGATCCAGTTGTGCCAGTTATGGCGACCGAGAAAGAGCTCGTCTTGACCTCGACGGCTTCGGCCTATATCGACGAAAGCTCGATTAGTAAACTAAGCATCTACAATTTGGCCGACAAAACCTCGGTTCAGCTCGGTGAAGCAAAGGTAATTTCTTTTGCAGGTTACATCAAGAGCAATTTACTGCCAACCGATATGCCAGAAGTTGCGCCAGCGGTGCCAACTGCTGCAGAGACGGAGGACTATCTCCAGAGCCAGAAAACTCAGGGAAGCGTCTATGACAACTATTATGACTATTGTTGGGATTACAATTGCAATAGCATGACTTACCCTTATGCCGCTCTGACCTCAAGCGAAAGGCCAGAAATTGTCACATTCAATTCTTCGGCAACAATCAAAAAACTTAATTCCAAGATTACCATTCCTGTAGTATTTCTTGTTCGTGGTGATATCGATGTGCCGGCCTATGATCTCAATTATTTCAAAAACGCTGAAAACAAAAACTCGGTTGAGATCTTATCCTCTTGGTTCAATACTCAATCTCAAAAATATGGTAGTGTTGCGACCATGAACTTCTCTTACAAAGATGAAGTAGTTCACTTGCCTACAGATGACAGCTGTTCCACCTATATCGGTACCAGCAAATATATCTCTCATGATTGTGCTGCTACAAAAATATTCGAGAAATATCCTGATCTCAAAAATAGCGAGAACATCATGATTGTTCCATTTAGTGCAGCATATTTATTGCCCAGCACATTGAGTTCCGCTGACCGATTTGCCAACTACTTTGATTCGTACACCTTCTCCCAGTCAAATACCAACTTTATAATCCAAGGCTCGTCTTATGGCATAGATAAGTATGCTTTTGTGGCTTCGACTACTTCGAGCTCGTCTAGCTCATGGAGTTATATACTCGCGCCAGAAAAAGACTTTATCTTCAGTGCCGAAGGACAATACAACAGAAACGCAAATAATTTCTTCTCTGTTTTCTTGGCAAAATATGGCGCCAAAGACAAGAGAGCTACATACAAAGCTCCGAGCGGTAGCTCGGGATGTCTGGTTGATCCGACGAATGATGTGATGTGCGGATCTAGCTTCGTAAATGGTTCTATTACGAGCCCAACCTCGCTTTCTGATCTGGTCATTGGTCCGATCACCAGCAAAGAGCTCGGTTGGTATGATGCTGATGGCGACAAGATCAAAGAAGTAAATGATGTTTGCCCCTTCAACAAGGCAAATAATTGTAAACAATAAGTAAGGGAAAAATGAACACAGATCCAAACAACAAAGAGACTATGACGACAGATCAGCTTGATAAAAAGTCGCCCACGAGGGTTTCTCTCCTGACTATACTACTCGTCATACTGGCAATTTGCATCATCGGCGGAGGCTTTTTCCTCTGGTGGCAAAACAGAGAAAATAATCAAATTGTGACGGAAAATACTGCCAACACGAGTTCGTCACCTACTTCAAGTCTTGCTTCAAGCGTGTCTTTTGTCGATCCGACAGCAGGCTGGAAAACTTATACAAATACAACGTACAGATTGAGTTTCAAATATCCGTCAGATTGGACACTCGCGAGTGGCGAAGGTTTGCCAGACGCACAGTCAGATCAGATCACAATCAATAGTTCGACTGGCTTTGGTATGCGTCTTGGCTCTGTTGAGGGGCTAGGTGGAACTTGCGGTCCGGACGGTTGCCCTAATCGGGAGATACTGAAGAGCGAAAGATTCGATGTTGCGTCGAGTGGTGCCCCTCTTTACATAGTAAATTATGATGGTGATCCGTCAAAGGTACTTACCGACAATCCGTCCGCCTATAAATATATCTACCTCTCAGGTACTTCTGATAAGCTTGGTATTAGTAAAATGATGTACTATCCTCTGTTCAATTCTCCTTCGTACAACAGTGGCGGGCTCTATTTTCAGGGACTGTATCCGTCCGATAGCACTCAACAGTTATTGTCTGCAACGGACTATTTCAATCTGCCTGATGTAAAAACAGGCGAACAAATCTTTAGAACTATAATCTTCCGATAATATCAATCTAGCCTCAACCAATAATTTGTGCTATGATAAAGGCGCCTCGAAAGGGGCGCTTTTGTTAAAAGCCGCTTGTTGCATAGTTGTGTATTGTTGCGCGTGATATGCTATAATTAAGATATGTCACGAAGAAAGATTTCATTATCGAAAGATATTTTGGAAAAGATGTACTGGACAGAAAATCTGTCTCCATATAAAATAGGTGATATTTTCGGCTGCAGCTTCAGTACGATAACAAATCGGATGAGAGAATTTGGAATCAAATTCAAAAATCATTCACTTGCACGACAGAAATACCCAAGAAGTAATTTTTCAGATGATATATTGGAGAAATCTTACATGTTTGGGTTCAGGGTAGGTGATTTGAGCGTCTATAAAACAAATCCGAGGTCAGAATTCATTGTTGTTCGGTGCCATACAACTACAGTCGACCAAGTTAAGGTCTTGGAGAAGATGTTCGGCAAATACGGAAGAGTTACTGTGTCATTGAGCGGCGACAACAATTTTCATATAAATTGTTTCTTGAACGATTCGTTTACCTTCTTGCTGGGAAAATATCCGGACATGAGTCAATTTACCGGAGCTGAACAGATTTATGCGTTCATTGCCGGGTATTCTGATGCTGAGGGGTACTTTGGGATCAATCAAGGCAAGGCAAGATTTAAAATTGATTCATATGACGAAGTGGTGATGAAGTGGATTGGCGATAACTTGGCTAGACTTGGAATAAGAAATATTGTCAAAATAATCAGCATCTGTAGAGACAAACGTAATTTTGGCGCAAAACTTTATAGGCTAAATGTAAATTATGGAGCAGATTTATTGAAATTAATAGACAATATAAAAAAATATTGCTTGCACAAAACAAGGATTAATCAAATGAGAATTTGTCGAAAGAATATTGTTAAAAGGATCGAAAATGGCTCAATCTAATATTAGAAACTATTGTATTATCAGTCATGTAGATCACGGTAAGTCCACATTGGCTGACCGTATGCTTGAGTTGACGGGCACGATCCAGAAGCGAGACATGAAAGCCCAGCTGCTCGATCAGATGGATCTCGAGCGTGAAAGAGGAATTACTATCAAACTTACCCCGGTGAGGATGAGCTGGACGCACTCGAAATTATCAAATATCAATGGTCAATTATCAACTAATAATCAATTAAATAATTCTTCAATTAAGAACTTAAATGATCATTGCAACTCGACATTTGATCATTCAAATTCTGCATATGTATTGAATTTGATTGACACTCCAGGTCATGTTGACTTCCAATACGAGGTCTCAAGGTCACTGGCGGCCGTAGAAGGGGCAGTGTTGTTGGTGGATGCGACTCAAGGAGTCGAAGCCCAAACCCTATCTGTTCTATATTCGGCCATCGAAAACGATCTGATCATCATACCAGTAATCAACAAAGTTGACCTTCCAGCAGCCAGAGTCGAAGAGACGGCCGAAGAAATTATCAAAATCATTGGTTGCAAAAGAGAAGATATCCTCTCGGCCTCTGGCAAAACTGGCGAGGGCGTGGCGGATATTCTGGATGCAATCGTCGAAAGAATCCCTTCACCTCAGGGTGATGAAGATAAGCCATTGCGTGCCCTGATCTTTGACTCTGTTTACGATCAATATCGTGGAGTTGTCGCTTTTGTGCGTGTTTTTGACGGGCAGATCGGCAAAAATTCTGTTTTTAACTTGATGGAGACTGGAAGCTCAGCTGAAGCGATTGAAGTTGGTTATTTCAACCCAAAATATTTTGCTCACACTCCGATATCTTGTGGCGAGATTGGCTATATTGTGACTGGTTTTCGTGAGGTGGCCGAGGCGCAAGTCGGTGATACGATCACTCTGAAGAACAGACCAGCCGAAACTGCTTTGCCGGGGTATAAAAAAGTTCAGCCATCGGTTTTTGCCTCAATCTATTGTACGGAGGGCGATGACTATCCAGAGCTGAAGGAGGCTATCGGCAAATTAAAACTGAACGATGCCTCTCTCTCCTTTGAGCCGGAAAGATCTGACGCGCTCGGTTTTGGTTTCCGCTGCGGTTTCTTGGGTTTGCTTCACCTTGATATCGTCAGAGAGCGTCTAGAGCGTGAATACAACCTGTCTCTTGTCATTTCTAGCCCGACCGTTCGATATCTGATTACCAAACTTGATGGCTCTGAGATAAAAGTGGAAAAACCTGCCGATTTGCCAGAAAAAGGTGCCTTTCGTGAAGTCAAAGAACCATATGTTTCCTTGGAAATATTTACACCCAAGGAATATGTCGGCACAATTATGGATTTGGTTCAAAAAAAGCGTTCCGTTTACAAAAATATTGAATACTTGGATGAGTTGCGAGCGATCATTCGCTATGAAGTGCCGCTTGCAGAGTTGATCATCGATCTTTACGACCAGCTCAAAAGTGCGTCGAAGGGTTATGCCTCGATGAACTACGAGATGATCGACTACCGTCCTGCCAATCTAGAAAAATTGGACATCAAGATCAACGAAGATAAGGTTGATGCTCTCTCGTTTATTACTCATGCCAGTAAAACGCTGACTGAAGGCAGACGGATTGTTGAGAGACTAAAGGAACTCATTCCCCGACAAAATTTTGAGATCAAGATTCAAGCGTCAATCGGGGCAAAAGTGATCGCTTCCGAGCGCCTATCACCATATCGCAAAGATGTGACGAGCGGACTATATGGAGGGGATATTACCCGCAAAAACAAACTTCTTGATAAGCAGAAAAAGGGCAAGAAGAAGATGAAATCAATTGGTCGCGTCGAAGTACCTTCGGATGTTTTCGTGAAAGTCTTGCGTAACGATTAGCTCTCCACCTTTTGAAGGGGGAGACGGAGGGGGTTTACTAGTTAATCAACAACTTTGGCAAATAATTTTAATCTGCCGATAATTAGATAAGTGATCCCAACAAAAATTACTGTTATCAACAAATTAAAACTAAAAGTTGATAAATTATTCTCTTTTTCAAGTAACATATTAGATAAATAATAGATTGAAGTTAGAGCTATTAGAATTTTCCCGAATAGCATATTTTTATATGTTGTGAAAATACCGATCAAGGCAAAAATTAATATAGCTAGCCCAAATATCAAACTTAAAAGAGGGATTTGTGTGTAAATTTCAGCCACAGAAGATGTGAAGGTATTGATTCCCCCTGTTCCCATGCTAACCGAAAATAGCCCTATGATTACAGAAAGTTGCGATAGAATAAATTCCAAAACTCCAACAATGCTAATACTTAATAAAATTCGCCATAAATTTTTATTAGACATTTTGCTCCCTTCGTATTGTTTTTTTTACAATCATTTCTCTTAATTAGGTCGGTAGCTCATACTATGATTTTATCATAGTATGAGCTAAATAATATACTGCTGCCGCTGTTGCATAACGGTGTTTCCTATCTTTTTCTGCAAATCCACATTGACTTTGTGCGGTCGATAGAAGATAATTATTAGTAAATACTACTAGTAGTGCCGTTTTATAGTTTGGAGGGGAGCGTTGCTTACAAATTTACCTAGTACAGATGTATTCGTCGGGATATTCTTCTTGATTGGCATAGGCTACGGCTTTTTGATCCAACGAGAACGAACTATCACGACTTTGTGCTCGACATATATGGGATTGGTCATCGCCAATTTTTTTGCCAAAGATGTCTTTGAGTTTCTAAATGGCAACAAAGTTATCGCCGACGCGGTCTGGATCAGAGGCAATGCCTCGATTTCAACTATTCAGATAGTTCTATTTTTTCTAATAATTTTGATGGTGACCAAGGCTGTTCATGCGGCAAAAAAAGGTTCGGAAGATACCTCTATTATCGAAATCATTATCTACAGCGCACTCACTTCTGGCATCGTTATTACCTCTGTCTTGGGCTTTCTGCCCGAAGAGACTAGAATGCGTTTGATCGAAGGGTCAAAAGTCGCGACACAACTGTTGAATTATAAAAGTTTATTGCTTGTCCTGCCGCCAGTCATCTTGTTTGCTCTGAACTTGCGAAAAAAGTCATAGCACGATTGACTCTGAGGCAAAAATAAAGTATTATAGCCTTTGTAAACAGTCTTTTGGAACGCTAGCTCAATGGTAGAGCAGTGGCCTTTTAAGCCATTGGTTCTGGGTTCGATCCCCAGGCGTTCCACCAAGAAGAACCTTTGTCACAAGATGAAGGTTCTTCTTGGTAATTGGGGATCGAACACGAGTGGGGTCGGGAGAAACTTCCGAAGGTGACCCTGTGGGCAGTTGGTCTCCCGTGAAGGAAAGCACCTGCCCGCAATGCTTCGCAAAGCGTTGCAGGCGGGCTGAAAACCGTGGGTTTTCAGAAGGTCGTGCTCGGACAACCGCGTGAGATTCCCCAGGCGTTCCACCGCGCTTAGCGTGGTGAAAGCGGCGCTTAGCGCCGCACCAAGAAAATCTTTATTTAAAAAACTTCATCACGAGATGGAGTTTTTTTTAAACCAAAATCTTGAGGTCGATGCTTAGTCTTTTTTGCCAACTGCAATAAAAAATAGCGGTTTCTTTGTGTACTGCAGGTATTTATTTTTGTCAACTTTCTCTGCTGATTTAATCGGAGTGGGTTCTGATATTTTTGTAATTCCAAAACCCGCTGCTATCATACTGTTCAGCCATTCGGCGATTGTGTGGTGATTCAACTCAACGATAAATTCATCAGACCATTTAACTTGCACTGTTCCCTTGCTGTAATAATCACCCAGCGCACAACACTCTCCTGTAATTATATCTTTTTTAGAACCTATAACTTTGTATCTCGTATTCCCCTCAGTAAAGCACTCTGTGCTTCCTAGCAATGGGTGAGTAATTGAGAACTGTAGGCTGCCACCAGTTTTTAAGACTGAAAATATCATTTTAAACAAAGCAGGAAGGTTATCAGAATAATGTAATGCGAGGCTTGAATATACGAAATCAAACGATTCTTCGGGAAAATCAAGCTTGTCCATATCCATAAGTTCAAATTTATTTTTGGGATATTTTTGTTTCGCAATCTCTAGAAACCTTCGCTGAGGTCTATTCCGATGACTTCTGCTCCTAAATTTCGTAAATATTCTGCTTCGTCTCCCATACCAACCCCGATGCACAAAACTTTCTTGCCTGACAAATCAGGCAGTATGCGGTACATTTCTGGTTTTTCAATGAATTTGTGGTAGAACGATTGCGGGCCAGCAAATTCATATTCTTTTGCGTACTGCGTGTAGTTTTTTGTCGTGTTGTTGGTTGTCATAGCTTTTGAAGCTGTTTATTCCCTTCCAGGTAATTCCCCGGGCGTCAGCCCGAGGGATGGATTGATTCCAGCAT
>JBAWZC010000013.1:0-21637 GCA_037143235.1 Candidatus Berkelbacteria bacterium | reverse complement strand
AACTGTTCAAGCCAGGCTAAAAGGTGTTCGAAACAAAGTGCATCCAGCCCGCCAAAAAACCAGTCCAGTCTTTGCCGAAGTCACCTTTTTGCTTATTATAAAAAGTAATTTTCGCAATTTTTTGATTAGCTTGGAGAATCTATATGTCTACTTACCAACAAAAAAGGATCCTGATTATCTTTACCGGAGGTACGGTTGCAGGCAATGTTGCCAAAAGTGAAGTGAACAAAAACGTGAAATCTGGCCCGAACAGCTTTATGTCGATACTCGAAGACTCTGTCGCTATTGTGAAAGCAAATTGGAATATTGAAATTCATCCAGAAATTGAAGAAATTTTCAACCTTGACAGCTCAAATATGCAGCCCGAAAATTGGACTATTATTGCTGAGAAAATTCAAGAAAGGTATGACGAGTTTGACGCATTTATCATCCTGCATGGTACAAATACGATGGGGTACACATCAGCTGCCCTGACTTTTGCTTTGGAAAATATCAACAAACCAGTGATTATTACCGGAGCGCAAGTGCCACTTGGTTATCTTGGTACTGATGCCGTCACTAATTTAGTTAATTCACTCAGGCTTGCTGTTTGGGGATATCATGAGATCAAGGGTGTGATGGCTGTTTTTGGAAGCAAGATCATTGCAGGTTCAAGGGTAAAAAAAGGGACAGATTTTGATTACGATCCTTTTAACGCTTTTCAAACAGGCACATTGGGCCAAATCGGACGGTTCATGAAAATAGATGAAACAGCAATGAGGAAATATGTCAGCTACTTGTCTAAATCAAAACCGCTCGCAATTCAGTCAAGGGTTTTATCTGTCAAAAAAAATTTTGATACAAATCACATCGCCTCTCTGACCGAATTTCCAGGTATGCAAATGGAAACTTTTCAATCTTTAGTCGAAAATAACAGCATCAAGGCTTTTATCTTGCGAGCCTTTGGCGCTGGAGACCCAAGCGCTCACTTATTTCCCGCTTTTGAGTATTTGAAGGAAAAAAGAATTCCGATTGTAGTCACTACTCAAGCGCCTGGTGGCGTTGCAAGTTTCCAAGTAAACGAAACAGGGCAATACCTAAAAGAACATGACTTAGCTATTCCATCCCACGATATGAGCATGGAATCTATGGTCACTAAATTAGCTTGGCTGCTTGGTCAGAACTTGGAATACGGAGAAATAAAACTAAAAATGCTCGATGATTTACATGGTGAAATTAATACAGATAACGAGTTAATCTAATATTTTTAAAAGACTTTCGGATTGATAGTTTGGATTCAAATTGGTTCTAGGTTGGAACGCCCCGCCATGTTAAATAATAATTAGAGGAAATATGGATAAGTTTATTTACCAAAAACCAATAGAGCCATCGTTCCCCAGGGGGACATTCGATGGATATAATTTCGCAATTGAGAACAATATTTTAGAGATTGATCTGATTGACTCCAAGACAGGTCATGGGGGCAAGGGAGCGAGTAATAAAATAACCCACATCTACTACATATTAGAAGGGAACGGAGAGTTTGAAATTGATGGAAAAATCTACCCCGTATCAAGCGGAGAACTTGTCGAAATTCCACCAAAACATATCTTTGACTATAACGGCAAAATGAAAATGTTACTAATTATGGAACCACCATATTCATCAGAACATGCTAGCGAATCGCCACAAAAGAGCTAGATTATTAATCCGGTAAGTTCTAAGCCCGTGCGTCCAGCCAAATAGAATTGTGTAACTTCTAGTGATGCCAAACTCTTTCTGTTAAAATATGGATATGTACGACCCAACCAAGCCATACAAGAAACAAATCTTCGAGCTAATCTCAAAAACTTGGGATACTCCATATATTTCTGTTAAGAAAGATATCTATCCTATTTTTATTCGAAAGATAGATTGTCCTGAAGTTGATCATACTGATGGAATCGGCAGTAAGGGTGAATATCATTGGCAGAAAAGGACTTTTCACAATGCAGTGATTGATGCACTGGCTATGAATCTCAATGACCTTGCTCTTGTGCGAGCCATTCCATACAAAATGCAAAATCATATTGTTCTAGAGAAAGATGATCACAAGGCCATATTCAAAATCGTTTCTGAAATGAGTAAAGAGTGCCAGAAGAGAAATATCGCCATGACTGGTGGGGAAACATCCATTCAAAAAAACACTTCGGGAATGGACATAGGGATGACAGTTTCTGGATTTATTAAGAATGAAAAACCAAATCAAATTCAGGATGGTGACGTTTTGATCGGATTTGCCTCTGACGGGCTCCACTCCAATGGTTTTACGAAAGTTCATGAGCTTTTTGGGGATGAGCTTCGTGACGAATTTATCATGCCAACTAGAATTTATCTAGACGAGATACTGGAAATTGATACAAAATATACCATAAACGGGATGATGCATATGACGGGTGGTTCGTACACAAAACTAAAAGATATTATCACTGATGTTGATTTGACCATAGAAAATGATCACAAATTAAAACCACAAGCAATCTTTTCAGAAATTTATGAAAAGGGTGTCGCAGACGAAGAAATGTATAAAACTTTTAATTGCGGCGTAGGCTTCATTATTTCCGTTCCTGAAAAAGAAGCAGGCAAAATTATAAGGGAGTATCCTGAATTAACAGACATTATCGGCAAGGCAAAGGCGGGCAAAGGCAATGTATTCGTAAAATCTTATTTTAGTGATAAAGTAATCAAATACTGATCAGAGAAATATCTGCAAAAATGGCCGCAAGGTCCAGATCAGAATTCTATGCCAGCGATTATATTTCGAAGTTAAGTTTGGAAATTCAGCAGTTAGCCTGTCGAATTACGAAATTAAATTATGAAAAATAACACAGAAACTACAAAAATCGCCTTATTCAAGGGCATAAAAATCCGCAAAACACTTTTCCAAAACGAGTGGTGGTTTTCGGTAATTGATGTGGTTGAGGCGTTGACGGATAGCCCACAACCGAAAACATATTGGGCGAAGATGAAGGATCGAGATACTGAAATGTCCCAACCGTTCCCATTTTGGGAACAGTTGAAATTGCTGGCAGAAGACGGCAAAATGCGTGAAACTGACTGTGCCGATACAGAAGGAATATTCCGTATCATTCAATCTGTCCCATCACCCAAAGCTGAGCCATTCAAACGATGGTTGGCAAAAGTGGGCTTCGAGCGCGTTCGGGAAATTGAAAATCCGGAATTGGCGACGAAGCGGACGAGAATGCTCTACAAACTTAAGGGTTATCCAGAGGACTGGATCGAAAAACGAATGCGCGGGATCGCTATTCGCGAAGAATTGACAGACGAATGGCAGAAAAGAGGTGCGCAAGAGCAAAAAGATTACGAAATTTTGACCGCAGAAATATCCAAAGCTACCTTCGGCATCACGCCGAGTGAATACAAGAATATCAAGGGCCTAAAACGGGAAAATTTGCGGGATCATATGGATGACTTCGAACTGATTTTCACTATGCTTGGCGAACGCTCAACCACCGAGATTCACAAAATAGAAAATTCCAAAGGAGTCCCAAAACTTAAAGCTGACGCAAAAAGAGGTGGGAATATTGCTGGTATAGCTAAAAAACAGTTGGAAAAAGAAATTGGCCGTCCTGTGGTGTCAGCAGAAAACTTTTTGCCAAATAAGAAAAGTATTAGCTTGAAAAAGATATAGTGACTTATCTTGGACACTAACATTAGTCCACGCTTTAGCGTGTTGAGATAGAATCAAAGTTTACAAATTCCCACAAACTAAAGTTCGAGCTACGGCATGTAAGGTGAATTATTAATTACAATAAAGGGCATAGATGAATCCAGAACAACACATGGGGAGTTTCAGCATTGAAGGTGAAAGTTTTGAAGTTGGCTACATCGAGACGATGGAGGTCACAGATGGAGTCAAATGCGAGGTTTATTCTTTTGTTGAAGATGGAAGTAGAGATCTCGGGATTATTCATATCGAACCTGGGAAAAGAACGCCGTTGCAAAGGGTTCTAAGCGGGGACAGAACTATTGAAGGCTATATGTCCGGCAAGGGAAGGCTAATTATCACGGGGTTAGATGGTGCACAGCAAGTATATGAGGCAAACGGGGGGGGCACCGTTTGTAGTTGTGGTCAATATTGGCGAGACTATGCAATGGCAAGCAGACGAAGAGTCGGAATTAACCGCTTTTGAGCTTTGCATCCCTCCATATGAAGATGGTCGGTTTGAAAATATCGAATAACATAGGATATATATGTACCAAGAATTTGAAACGCAAGTGCTTGATATCAACAAAGAGGCAATTATTGCCAAACTTCGCCAGCTTGGCGCCAAGGAAGAGCCTGAAGTTTTGCAAAAACGCTGGATTTTTGATATCGAGCCATGTACCAAAGAGTCAACAGGTCGTTGGGTCCGACTTCGACAAGTCGGGAAGAAAAAACCAACGATTACTTACAAAAACCGTGGTGGTAAAAATACTGGTGACACGACAGAGATCGAAGTGGTTGTCGATGACTTTGGAAAAACTTACGATTTGCTTTCCGCGATAAATTTTGACAAGGGTCGGTATTATCAGGAAAATAAACGGCACAAGTTTGTCATCAAGGACATCGAGTTTACGATCGATACTTGGCCGATGATCCCACCACTTCTTGAAGTTGAGGCAAGGTCAAAAGAAGCTGTTGCAGAAGGGCTGAAGATGCTTGGTCTGACCGGCAAAGAGGCTGGCGATATCGGTATGGTTGCAACATACCACAGATATAACATTGAAATTCATTCTTATAAAGAATTAAAGTTCTAAATAGTATTATTAATTAGTATCTACCATGGACTACAAAGCAGAATCACTCAAAAAACATTTACAATATCAGGGCAAGATCGAGATCCGAAGTAAGTTTCCAGAGATCAAGACCAAAGATGATCTGGCTGTTGCCTATACCCCCGGAGTGGCCGCTGTTTCCTCTTTCTTGGCCGAAAATCCCAGCGAAGCTTATCGTTACTCGATCAAGGGTAACACTATCGCCGTCGTTTCTGATGGTTCGGCTGTTCTCGGTCTGGGGAACATCGGCCCACTTGGCGCCTTGCCAGTAATGGAAGGGAAAGCCCTCTTATTCAAAGAATTCGGCGGTGTCGACGCTTATCCAATCGTTTTGTCGACACAAGATACAGAGGAAATTATTCAGACGGTCAAGGCAATTGCACCCGGTTTTGGCGGCATCAATCTCGAGGACATCTCCTCTCCGCGTTGTTTTGAGATAGAAGAACGATTGAAAGCTGAGCTCGACATTCCCGTTTTTCATGATGACCAACACGGCACAGCTATCGTGGTTTTGGCAGCCCTGATCAATAGTCTGAAATTGGCAGAAAAGGAAGCTGAAGAGATAAAAGTTGTCATCAGTGGTGTCGGTGCTGCGGGCATTGCCATTGCAAAATTATTACTTCTCTACGGCGTCAAAAACATCATTTTGGCTGATTCCAAAGGGATCATCAGTCAGAGTCGAACAGACTTAAACACTATTAAGTTGCAAATAGTTAAACTCACTAACCATGAAAATATCTCTGGGTCTCTCTCTGCTGCTATGGTTGATGCCGATGTTTTTATTGGTGTCAGTGCACCGGAGGTATTAAAACCAGAGATGATCAAAACTATGGCAGAAAAACCAATTATTTTTGCCATGGCCAATCCGACGCCAGAGATTATGCCAGATCTGGCCAAGTCTGCTGGAGCATTTATCGTTGGCACTGGCCGGAGTGACTTTCCAAATCAGATCAATAATGTTTTGGCTTTCCCTGGGCTTTTCCGTGGAGTCCTAGACAATCATATCCGCCTGATTACTGACGAGATGAAGCTGGCAGCAGCTGAAACATTGGCTGACTATTTATCGATCGCCGAGCTGTCGGTCGATAATATTTTGCCGAGCGTTTTGGACAAAAAGGTTTCAGCCGCTATCGCCAAACGAATGGCTGACTTTAAATAATATTTGATCAATCATTATGCCTTTTTCAAATGCAGTTCTAAAAAAGATGGCCTTCTATCTGCTGATTTTCGCCGGCATCATCTTTGTTGTCCTTGCTGTTCTCGTTCGTTACCATAATATCTGGGGTTTAGACATCTTCCTTTCTCATGATTTGCAGGCCGAGGGTGACACGCCAGAGAGGAGAACAATCATTTATCAGTTATTGTATTGCGTGAGCTTATTTGGTAAACCATTGATCGCGGCGGCCATGGTAATATTTTTTGCAGTTATTTTCTGGCTCTATAAATATTATCGTGAAGCGGTCTATGTATTATTTACGCCCCTGGCAGCTTTGGTAAACTCTATTGTGAAAATTATTGTTGATAGACCACGCCCCACCGCCAATTTTGTTCAGATATTAGCAACAGAAACTGACACTAGCTTTCCCAGCGGTCATGTAAATTTTTACACCGTCTTTTTTGGCTTCTTGTTTGCTTGCCTGTTCTTTGTGCCGAGGATACCCAAATTTGTTCGTTATTTTATTCAAATAATTTCAATTTTTCTGATCGTTGCCATCTCATTTTCTCGAGTTTACCTCGGCGTCCACTGGGTTTCTGATACGATCGGCGGGTACCTGCTTGGTTTATTGATCTTGGTCGTCCTACTCTTTTTTTATCTGAGATATTTGCCAGACAGTCACGACCGAGTTGATTAATTCGTTGGACAATTTTTGTTAGTATGTTAGTCTATATATGTAGGTCTTAAAAATAAAAAAAGGACATTTATGAAGTGCCCAGTTTGTAGCGTTGCATTAGTAATGAGTGAGCGATCTGGTGTGGAGATCGATTATTGCCCAGAGTGTCGTGGTGTTTGGCTTGATCGTGGTGAACTTGATAAAATCATTGAAAAATCAAATGTGGCCGAACCAGTCAGAAGGACTGAAAGATATGATGAAGCGCCCAGAGTCTCTTATTCAGAAGAGAGCAGAGATAGAGGTCATCAGGAAGAAAACAGCCGCAACTATTCAGAGCAGGGTTATCCCAAGAAAAAGAAAAAAGAAGGCTTTTTGGGCGATCTTTTCGACTTCGGCGATTAATAAAACTGAGATAAAATTATGTTTGAAATATTTGGTGATCAAGCATTGCCCGCGTTGATAAAAACTGTTGGCTATTTGGGCATTTTTAGTATTGTTTTTGCCGAGTCCGGCCTATTTTTCGGTTTCTTCCTGCCAGGGGATAGTCTGCTTTTTACGGCCGGTTTTCTGGCTTCTCAGGGTTTTCTAAACATTTATTATCTCTTGATAATAATGTTTTTGGCTGCTGTTTTGGGTGACAATGCTGGCTATGCCTTTGGTCGCAAAGTTGGCCATAAAATTTTTAGCAAAGAAGATTCGATCTTCTTTCACAAAGATAATTTAGTCAAAGCCGAAAAGTTTTACGAAAAATATGGCGCTATTACTATCATCCTGTCGAGATTTATTCCGATCGTTCGGACATTTGCGCCGATTGTTGCCGGCGCCGGCAAGATGGAGTATCGTCAATTTTTGTCTTATAACATCATCGGTGGCTTACTCTGGACTGTCACTATGACGCTTGCCGGATTCTTCCTCGTGAAGATATTCCCTGGCATTGAGCAGCACCTGACACTGATTGTCATCATCATTGTGGTAATTTCGTTGTTGTTCCCAGCGATTCACCTGCTAAAAGAGAAATTAAATAGCAAAAAATAAGGAATTTATGAGCCAATTTGAAGACGAAAAATATGGTTACAAAAATAGGGCCGGCCGTTCGGTCGAGCGCGGCAATAAGCGGGAGAATGCTCTTACTGATATGCTTGGTGAAGTGCCTATCGTTGGCGAGCTCGTCGAGTCGATCAGCTTTAACAGAATTGGCAAAAAGGGCATGAAGAAATTTTGTTGCTGCTGCGGCCCCTTTTTCATATTGCTGATTGTCGGCGTTGTTACAGCCATTTGGTGGGTAATACAGGGCGGGCTGTCGATATTAAATCTGAAAGATGCAAATTTTTCTTGGCTTCTATCGGTCAAAACATGGTTTGTCGAGACATTTCAGCTTGAACAATTTTTCAACCTGTCTAGCCTCACTCAGAGTATTATTGGCCTCTAGTTATTGAATATTGCTCATCTAAAGTAAAAGCCGATGCACGAAAGTGTGCATCGGCCGAAAACAGGCAGGTTGCCTGGGACTTCCAAGTCCCCAAATCAGGTATGAAAGCTCTAAAAAAAATGATTTGGGGTGCTAGATCTTTACTCCCTCCGAAGGAGGTCCACAGAGAGACAAAGACACTTCTGTTGTACCACAAATCAGTTGTAAAATGAAGAGGGCGGTATATAATCAAAATGTGACATTAATTGGAAAGGATTATGACTTCAGAAAAATATCGCTGCTATGTTGAGGTTGACAAGAAAGCCTTGCGAAATAATTACCAAATATTTCGCGATATTGTTGACTCGAAATGTTTGTTGATGTCGGTCGTCAAATCAAATGCTTATGGTCATGGCATACTTCAGTATGCAGAGGCGATGGTCGAGCTCGGGGCTGATTATCTGGGTGTTGATTCTGTTTCAGAAGCCACTGCTTTGCGCAAACAGGGGATTACTTTGCCAATTTTGATCTTGGGCTACACCTTGCCAGCTCGTATCGCCGAGGTTTGTGAAAATAATTGCGAGATGACCGTTTCTTCCGTCGAGCAGCTTGAAATAATTCGTGAGACTGCGTTATCTCAGAAAATTCGTATTCACCTAAAGATCGATACCGGTATGCATCGACAGGGCTTTCAAGGGGATGAAATTGATGAATTGATTTCTCTGATCAAGTTGATGGCGGATAAGACTGAGATTGTCGGCGTCTATACCCATTTTGGGTCAGCCAAAAATCCACCTCATACAACCGAAACTGATCGTCAGATCGAAGTTTTTGATCGTATTTGCACCAAGATTCAAGCTGCTGGCCTCCGGTTCATTAAGCACGCCGCGGCTACCGCCGGAGTTATTAACTTCAAGAGCTCTCATTATGACATGGTTCGGGTTGGGATTGGCCTGATGGGATTGTGGCCATCAGAGGAAACAAAGGTTGCTTGGCAGGACAAAATCGAGTTGAAACCTGCACTCTCGTGGAAAGCAATTATATCGGAGATCAAATCGGTCAAGGCCCACGAGTGTGTCGGCTATGATTTCACTCACAAGCTCTGTCGTGACTCTACGCTTGCGATTATCCCCGTCGGCTATTGGCACGGTCTGCGTCGTGATCTATCGGATGTCGGTCAGGTTGGCATTAGGGGGAAAAAGGCGCCGCTTGTCGGTCGAGTTTCGATGGATATGATCGTCGTTGATGTGACTAATATCGCAGGGGTATCAATTGGCGACGAGGTAACGTTACTTGGCGGTAGTGGCGAGCTGTCGGCTTATACGATGGCCAAAACACTACAAGGCTCATGGTATGAAGTTATCACACAGATCAATCCTTTGACCGATCGTCGCTACAAGGATTAACAAACCAAGACATATGTGGAATTGTGGGTAGTTTCGCATTTTATTCCTCTCCTTTCGAAGGAGAGGCAAGGTGAGGTGAAGTTTCATTCTTTTGACTTGCGAATTAGCATTCAATCATATAAAGTCAAATGGACTGAGGTCAGATTGACTGGCCAGCTTTCACAAAAGATCGTGTTTATCGGTTTTGGATTAGTGCTGAGCATATCGTTAATTTTTTCACTTATGGATCAAGTTCAAGAAATCAAAGAACGCAATGACATTGTCGAGGTTATCTCGTCATATTTGACATTGAAAAAAGCGGGCACGAATTACAAGGCTCCTTGTCCTTTTCATAACGAAAAATCACCTTCATTTATGGTCTCTGCAGAACGACAAAGTTTCAAGTGTTTTGGCTGCTTCCCTGCTGGCCAACTCGTTGAGACGATTGATGGGTTCAAAGAAATACAGAACATTGTTCCTGGGGAGCTAGTCTATACCTCCAACGCTCGATTTCGGAAAGTCAATCTTGTGTTCGAGAGAGAATATAGTGGCAATCTTTTTGAAATTTCCACCAGAATGATTACGCAGCCAATTTTAATTACGGGCGATCACAATGTTTATGTAATTCGAACTAAGAATTGCAAACAAAAATTTCGAGAAAGTCGAATTTGTCAGAGAAATTGCAAACAAAAGTGTCCGAGTCAATTTTTTAAGGAATACCAATTGGAAAAAGTGAAGGCAGATACATTAAAGGTTAATGATTATCTATTGTATCCACTCAAACAACATGAAGCATCAAAGATACAATTGGTTAATCTAATAGAGTACACAGGGGTAGGATTAAAAAGAGGTTTAAAACCAAGACGATTTAACTCAACGATTGAAATAAGTGAGAAATTTGCTCGTTTGTCTGGATTGTATATTGCCGAAGGGAGTAGCCACAGAGCATATATTAGATTTAGTTTTGGCAACCATGAAAATCATTTTGCTTTAGAAGTTGTCTCGCTAGTCAAGGAGATATTTGGGCTGGAGAGTTCTATCCACAAAAGATCTGGTGATAAGACGGGGATAGAGGTGACTTGTTGTAATTCGCTGCTGGCTAGAATTTTTATTGAACTTTTTGGCAAAGGGGCAAGCAACAAAAAAATACCTAAATTATTTTTCGGTCAAGACAAAAAGGTGTTGCAATCTCTTGTTGGCGGAATTGTTGATGGAGATGGCACAATATCAAAAGATCAAAAAAAAGCCCGTGGTGGTAGAATTGCTGTAAAGGTAATTTCTCATTTGTTGGTCCACCAAATTAAAGATATTCTTTTGTCATGGAATATTAGGCCTTCGGTGAATTATTCTGTGGGTCATGTTTCAGATTGCGGCGTCAACCACCGTCAAGCTTGGAGTATTAATTGGTACGAACAAGTAACTGCAAATTATACTGATATATTTGAAATAAATGGTATCAAATATTGGCTCTTGCCCATCAGGGCAATTAAAAAAAGTAATTTTGAAGGTCTGGTTTATAATCTGAATGTTGAAGACGATCATTCGTATTTGACACCATCTTTTATGGTGGCAAATTGCGGTGAGGGTGGAGATGTCATCACTTTTATCGAAAAGATTGAAGGTTTGGATTTTTATAATGCTCTGAAAATGCTCGCCGACAGAGCCGGTATCATTTTAAAAAATGATTCTGTCAAATATGGTGATAACGAGCATCATTCTGATCAGAAAACGAAGATTTTTGAGATCAACGAGTGGGCCAAAAAAGTTTACCACAAACTCTTCCTCGATCATCCAAAAGCTGAAAAAGCTCGCAAATATATTTACGAAAAAAGGGGATTGAGTGAAAAAACGGTTGCAGATTTTGAGATCGGCTATGCGCCTGATTCATGGGATTTCCTGCTTCGTTTCCTGCGTCATAAAAAGTATGAAGATGCTGATATCATCTTGGCTGGTCTCGCTATCAAATCAGAGAGAGGCAAGGTCTATGATCGTTTTCGCGGTCGGATTGTCTTTCCGATCAACAATATTATTGGCAATACTATCGCCTTTACGACTCGCATCCTCGAAGATTCCGCCGAACAGGCCAAATATATGAACTCGGCCGAGTCCTCTGTCTATATCAAGGGCAAGACGATTTACGGTCTGGATAAGGCCAAGATGAAGATCAAAGAGAAAAATATGGCGATCCTGGTCGAGGGCAATATGGATGTCATTGCCTGTCATCAGGCCGGCTATGAAAATGTTGTAGCAGTTTCTGGTACGGCTTTGACCGAAAATCAGCTGAAAACCCTGACTCGCTATGCTCCTACCATCGCACTATGTTTTGATATGGACAACGCCGGTCAGATAGCCCTTTCTCGAGCGGTGCGCATAGCGTTGGCCAATGATATTTCGACCAAGGTCATCTCCTTGCCAGATGGAATTAAGGATCCAGACGAAGCCATCAAAAAAGATCTAAAAATCTGGGACAAAGCGGTCAACGATGCCGAGCCCTCGATGCAGTACTTGATCGACAAATTAGCTCCTCCCAATCTTAAACTTTCTATCGACCGCAAAAAACAGGTAGTCAAGGAGATATTGCCAACGATCAAGATTATTTTCTCGGATATCGAAAAGGAACATTATCTTAAATATTTGGCGCAACGACTGGATGTCTCTGAAAGTTCTTTGGCCAAAGCGATCAGCACTACAAAAACAGACACTGAGTTTCGTAAATCTGCCCCTGAGCCCGCTCCGGCGAAACAGAAAAAACTTGATAATATCGCCAAGATTTTAGCCTTGGTTTGGTATGACCAGAAATTATTGGCGAAGATCAGTCACGAATTGGATCAAGTAGAGGTTGAGCCAGTTGCGGCGGAATTTTTGCAGATGATTATCTCTGGCCAGATTGACCGTGATAAATTGAAACCGGAAACAATCAGTTTGCTCGATCAATGGGTCATCGAGGCGATGGAGGAGATCGATAAATCAGCTGAAAATTATGTTGAAAATGAGCTCGTCTATCTTTTGGCGAGAGAGCGCACGCTGCAAAAAGAGGATATAAAAGAGTCGTTTGCACGCAAAATAAAGCAGGCCGAAGAGGCTGGCGACACCAAAAAGATCAAAGAATTGGTCGAAGAGTTTTCTCGGTTGATAAAATGAGCGCAAAATGGTATAAATATATTGCGTGGGGGATAATTTTTAATATAACAAACTATGGCAAAAAAAGTCTTTGTTCCAAAAAAAGAAGAAACACTTGAATTCCCAGTTGAGGTCAATGAACTGATGCTGAAGGGGCGAACTCATGGTTATGTCACCATCCAAGAGCTTGCTCATGCCATTCCTTTCCCTGAGGAAAATATTGTTGAACTTGATATGATCTTTGACTATCTTCTCCGCAAAGGCGTCGAGATCAAAGAGGAAGAAGCCGAACAGAAGGGTGTCTTGGCCAAAATGCTCGATAAAAGCAAAAAGCCTGAGGCTGTCGGTGAGCTCGGCGATATCGTTGACGACTCCGTCAGATTGTACCTTCGCGAGATTGGCCAGATTAATCTTTTGACCAATGATGAGGAAGTTCGTCTGGCCAAAAGAGTGGAGAGAGGCGATATCTGGGCCAAAAAGCGTTTGTCTGAAGCAAACTTGAGATTGGTCGTCTCTATTGCAAAGAAATATATTGGTCGTGGTTTATCTCTACTCGATCTGGTGCAGGAAGGCAACACTGGCCTGATGCGCGCGGTCGATAAATTTGACTACCGCAAAGGTTTCAAATTTTCTACCTATGCGACCTGGTGGATCAGACAGGCGATTACTCGAGCTATCGCCGACCAAGCTCGCACAATTCGTATCCCTGTCCATATGATCGAGACGATCAACAAACTGATCAGAGTCCAGCGTCAGCTGGTTCAGGATTTGGGCCGTGAGCCAACCCCAGAGGAGATTGCTCAGGAGATGGGCATCGATGTTGATAAAGTTGAGCATGTGATGAAAATCTCGCAGGAAACTGTTTCTCTGGAAGCTCCAGTCGGCGAAGAAGAAGATTCGCGACTCGGTGATTTCATCGAAGACAAGAAAAATACTTCCCCAGAGGAGTCAACTTCGCAGGAGCTTTTGAAAGACAAAATCAAAGAATTTTTGGATGGTTTACAGCCACGCGAACAGCGGATCTTGCGAATGCGTTTTGGTCTAGATGATGGTCGTACTCACACGCTCGAGGAAGTCGGTAAAGAATTTGGCGTGACTCGTGAGCGAATTCGTCAGATTGAGGCCAAAGCCCTATCAAAACTAAAAAAAGCCGACCACTCGGTCGACCTCGCAGAATACTTGCAAGACTAAAATCATTTTGTTGTTCCCGCCCTCTTTGTCATTCCCGCGCATGAAGGTGAAGCTATCTATATTTTAGACATAAGCTATTCTCGACGGGCTCGAATCATAACGGAGAGCATTTTTTGTTATTCTTCGAGCGAGTCTGCAAGTCGAGAAGCAATAGTAGATTGCTATTAGCTATGATGGTATATAAAACAAAATCGCCGCTGATTGCTCAGGGCGATTTTGCTATAGAATATGTCGTTAGGACTTATCTAGAGTTACGACCATATCCACCGGAATTTCTTCCGCCTCTGTCTTCATCTCTCTTCATAGGACGAGAAACGTTAACAAAGATAGTTCTACCGTCAACTTCTTTGTTGTTCAAAGCTTCGATAGCGATTTTAGCCATCTCAGCATTGACCAAAGTGACGAAACCGAAACCGCGTGAGCGGCCAGTCATTTTATCAGAAATGACTTTGGCTTCGACAACTTCTACACCTTCGATTGCAGCAAACAGATCGCGCAATTGCTCGTCTGCGATGCTCCAAGGAAGATTGCCAACAAACAACTTGTTCTCTTGAATTTCTTCTGGCATTGTTGCCTTCTTGTACTTAACTAATCAATTCGACCAAGCTAGCGTTCTCCATCTCGATCGATTCTCATCTTAGGAAACGAGTAACTCTAAACCTGTGTATATCCTAACATAAAACTAAAAAAAAAGCAATAGGGTAGGCGATAATCATCCCTAGGACTTGATATTCTCGTTTTTTATAAATTTGATATACCCGATTGCCAACACGACTAGTAATCCAACACTGACGGCGATAAATTGAAACTTGCTGTCGAGGCTAGCCATCCCGCGGATAATGCCATAGACTAGGGTCAAAAGACCGCCAAAAAGCGTGCCATCACTCCAAATGTCGACTCTCACTACCAGCGTCAAACTGACGATTAGCAGCAGGATGCTTATGATGATTGCGATGATCGAAACATTGCGGCTATGAGTGTTGCTCTGTTTCTGATAATCATTCTGTCTCTGTGTTTCTGTCTTATTTGTCTCTGTCTGTGCTTGAATCTCTGCAGCGGTGAGGCAGCTATCTTTTTGGACTTGAAACGGTGTGTCGCTAAAATCAGGCACCTTTGGTTCCTCATAAAAGACATTGATACCGAAACCGACAAATAAAGCGATGATGACGGCGAGAAAAATCTTGTACAAAACTTTGACCATAATTCTCCTTTTTTATGAAACAGACCATATCGACATTATACCATGTTGTCATGTCATTCCAGTAGTGGAAGTAAGGGCGAATGGTTCCAATCAACAAATATGGACAAGCCGAGCGTTTTTTGGTAAATTGATACTGTATTTATTCCTCGATAGCTCAATGGCAGAGCAAACGACTGTTAATCGTTAGGTTGCTGGTTCGAGTCCAGCTCGAGGAGCCAATAAAAAAACCAGAGCTTAGGTTCTGGTTTTTTTATTGACAAATAGAGATGGACAGAGTCAATTTAAGTTTTTACTACAAAAGTTATACTTTTTACTGTATAATTTAGCTTAAGCAAAAGAAATTTCTGAACAATGGAGGAAGATGATGAAAAAAAATAAACCTAGCTGGTATAACCAGAGAAAGATAACTCGGTTCGGGCTGATTGGCATTGTCATTCTCTTAGCAGTTGCCATCCTTTATTTTTTGAACGAGAAAAATTTTCATTTCAAAGCTGACTCTGTCGCCGTCAATGTTGGTGTAGACAGCAAGAGAAATATAAATGAGATCAATGCTGGCGATCAGTATCTGACGAAAGCTGAATTGCTTAAACTGTTTGACAAGAATAAAGATGGGGTTGCCACAGTTTCTGAATTCCAGGCAAAAGCAAGATCAATTGATTGGAAAAAAGAATTTACCTTCAACCAAGCTGGTGGGCCCTGCTTGACCATCAAGCTGATCAACAGGGAGCCGACCAGCCAAATTGTTGCTTTCCTTGATTTGTTTGATAAGGCTGCAATCTATTTGCAGACAACTGGAATGTCGCTACGACTTCCAAAAAGTATAATCCTAGGCAACAACGGAGCTGGCAATTATGCAAGCATTGATACTTGGAACCTTTCTGATCCAAGCTCCTCTGACGTAGTTGTCTCTAAGACAATTCAACAAGCGTTGCCCTTTCAAAACTCGACTCTGTCTTATACACAGATGGAAGCATATTCCAACTATTATCTTTGGAAATATAATAATTCACCCGTCACTAGGGATTATCAGTACAATTCTAGCTTCGAAACGCTGACCGGCAATGACATCACCTACGCATACACCGTTTACAACAAGAGCAGAAAGACACAGGCTGATACAGATGCTTTGAACCAAATCATCTCCAATGTCGCCAATAATAACAGGGCCATAGCCCAAGCTATATGGGAGATCCAACTTGCGCCTAGTATTGTCATTAGCGCGGTCAAAAATACCAGTGGCGTTTCAACTCAATCCACGACAAATGGCAAACAGGTGCTAACAGCCCTAAATACCGCTGATCAAACTTTGACTGGTGGCAAAAATGTTGCAAAAATGTTGCAAAAATCAAAGCTGCCTTTGCCAAACATAACATTAACCTTGCGCGCTAATTTGATTGCAATCTATTTACTAAACGCCGATATGCAAAACACCATTTTGGCACTTACCCTCTGCCACAGGGTTGATTTTTCGTGATTTAATAAAATTAACATCTAATAGTTATACAAGGGAAATGAAAAAAATTATTCCTATATCATTAATAGCACTAATAATCCTGATTATAACCATAATTTGTTTTACTAAACCAAAAAGGATAGATGAACTTAGTATATTTGCGAATAAAAAAATTACATCCGAGCAACAAGCAGATATAAATAGGTTAACTCAAAAAAATGGAATTGATCTCAGCCAGTACCACTTTTTCTACTATACGAAAAGTCAAACTCTAACCACTTCTTGGGTATATAAAATCTATAAAAAAATTTCGCCTATTTTTACTACATTATCATTGAATGATCAATCTCAAACCATTTTTTGGGGATATAAAACCTATAAAACTTTGCCTATTTTTAATACATTCTCAATATATAATATTTATGAGGACGGATCGACTGAGGGTGATTGCCTTGAAAAAGCCAAAGGAATAGATTTTAATAGTATGCCGATCGATATTAACCCAACCATAGATTACGTTCAAGCGATCAATGTCGCGGATGCCATACTAAAATATGGCAAAAAAGGATATACCGCCGAGCTCGGCATTATATTTAACAATAAAGTATACAATGAAGGATATGACCCGAAAACAGCTCAATTGGTCTGGAAAGTGACCGCAAAAGAGAAATCGTGTTGGTGGCTCAAGGGGATTTGCGAGGAAATTTCTGGGATGGTGGATGCTAAAACAGGTACTCTAGTTTGTACTTCAAGTTCATTCGGCTTTGCAAGCCCTTGTGTCGACTGATAGATATCCGGGATCAATTTATGTTTTAGGGCTGACTTTTTGTATCTTTTTAATACCTCAATTTATTATTCAGCCGCAGCGGACTCGAACTATTGCGAGTACGTATGATATCATTGAGTTGAGAAATAACGAAAGATGTTTATGAAAATATTAATAATTTCCGGAAGTCCCAGAAAACATAAAACTGACTACATGCTCAATAAGCTGGCCGACGGGCTAGAACATTCTGAAACAGAATTTATTAAATTATCAGGCCATCAAATAAACTCGTGTTTAAGCTGCCGCGAGTGCATCAAAAAGCCATTTCTCTGCCAGCAAAAAGATGACTTTGCACTTTTAAGAGAGAAAATGTCAGGCGCTGATCTAATTATTTTCGGCTCTCCAGCATACTTTGATAATGTTTCGGCAACATTGAAGAATTTTTTTGATCGGTGTCTCGGCCTGTATTGGAGTGAAGCACTGAAAGGAAAAAAGGCTGTATTAATCTCCGTTTGCGGTGGGACAAGAGTAGAATCTGTTGAAAGAACGATTACATCAATGGAATATTTTTGTGATTTGATGAAGATGGAAATCATCGGAAAGGTTGGTGCAGTTGATGATGAGAAATCCAAAGATAAGGAATTATTAGAAATCGCAAAAGCACTCAATTTATTGTCTTAAGATTGCACAGCTCGATCTTCTGTAACCGTGTGGAGCATTAAAAATAACTATTCTAGAAAAGGATCATATGTCAGAAGAATTTTCTCACTACGAACAACCTAAAACTAATCTAGATGAAGAGGAGTTGACCAAACGAAACCTCCAGAAATTATGGTCAAAGGAAGACGGAACGATTACAAGAGGATTATCCGATTGCGAAATATTACTTGAAAACGGCCGCCCCTACAGCTTTAACGAAATGGACGAGTATGAGTTTGAGGGTTTATCAAGAAGAGATTTTCTTGAGATATTAAAAAAAGGACCTGTGCTCGACGTTGCTTGTGGCGAGGGTAGATTCGTAACTGATTGTATCAATAATGGAATTGATGCTTATGGAGTCGATCTTGCTCTGGGAGATAAGCAAGGGATTGATCATATTGAAAAAGTAAACAAAAGGGCAAAGAGGCGTTTATTGGCAGCCGATTCGGCATCTCTGCCTTTCAAGGATAACTCTTTTTGCGCTGTGACTAATTTTTTTGGTGCTCCCAATTATCAACTTGATCCCGAAAAAGCAAAGGCCGTTATACTCGAGCAGCTCCGTGTTCTTCAAGTTGGCGGGAAGATAATAATATTTCCTGTTCTTTATTCGGACGGGATCCATCCGGTAAGTTTTGTAAGCGAGCTAGCTTTTGGAAGAAAGAAAAAAGATTACGCAGGTCAAACCTCAGAAGAAAATGCCGTCTTAGAGAGAGAAAAATTAGTAGCAGTAACTGTTTCGAACTTTTTAAATGAATTAAAGAAAAGCGGTCGAATCGTTATTCGAGAGTTTGGTGACGACTACTTTATAAACTCGGGTCATCAGGGCGGATATGGCTTTATTATTATCGAGAAGGCTTGGGAACCACTCGAAAATCGGTAATAGCTCGAACCGACAATAAATAGATGCTAATATCAAGATATGAAGAAAGAAATTACTTTTATCACTGGCAATGCCAAGAAGGCTGAGTATCTAGAAAAATATCTTGGTTTTCCACTTCATCATTAAAAGCTTGAGCTAGACGAGATACAATCCTTGGATTTAAATAAGATCATAGAGCACAAGGTAAAACAGGCTTATGAATTGATTGGGAAGCCAGTCCTTGTAGAAGATGTTTCGTTAGAATTTACGGCACTGGGTGGATTACCCGGCCCATTTATTCGTTTTTTTGTCGACGAGGTTCCATTTGAAACTATTTGTTCTATGATTAACGGTAAATCGAGAGAAGCATTTGCGAGAGGTGTTTTTGGCTATTATGACGGGAAAGTGCTAAAAATAATCGAAGGCAAACTTCGTGGGGAAATAGCAGAGAAACCTGAAGGTGAAAATGGCTACGGATGGGATAATATTTTCATTCCTGAGGGATACAAAATGACAAGGGCTTGCTTGGATGAAGAAGATTACCAAAAAACATATTTGCAAATAAAACCACTCGGAAAGGTCAAAGAATTTTTGATTAGTATCTCGTAATCTTGGTCATTGTTATTAGAGCTCCTACAACATCACAAAACATAGAAAATAGCTATTCCAGTACTAGCTATTTCTGTATTTTGGTAGCGCAAAAGACAAATTTCCTCCCCAGAAGTATTTACATAATGTAGTACATATGCTACATTATGTAGTATGAATGATACATTAAAAATAACAAACAAGCTGAAAGTTCTTCGGGCAGAGAAAAACATAACCCAAGCAGAACTAGCCACCAGCGTAGGTGTAACTCGTTCGACGATTAACTATCTAGAAAAGAACGAATATATGCCATCGCTACCTTTGGCTTTTCGCCTAGCATCATTTTTTGGAAAAAAAATAGAGGAAATATTTATATATAAGGAGAAACATGATGGGAAGTAAAAAATTAGAAGGATTTTTTCAAAGAATTGGAATCAAAGTGACGCCAAGACAGAGTAAAATATTAATTCGTTTTGGTTTGTCACTGGTCCTTGTCTTTGCGGCTTCATTGATCGTTATTTTTAGTGGTCACCCACTTTGGCAAGTAAGTAGAGAGTGCATATCGTCTGATGCAAACAATCTTGCCGTCAGTTTTAGTAGCACAAACTGTCACTATCAACGAAATTCCAATTTACCATTTTGGCTGATAGGTGTTGTCCTTGCTTTGCTGGCGACTGCTGTTTTCCCTTTGTTAATTGATTCAGTGAAATATTTTGTTGGAATTATTTTTAATCGAAAATTCCGTGAGGAAGAAATGGCCGGATCAGTTAATTATCTTGAAGAAGATGAGCGTGAGCAAATGATAACAATGATGGCCACAAGGCGTGCCTACATGGTAATCAACTTTGTTTTGCTTATTGGTTGGCTTTTTTCATTACTCTTTGGACATTTTAGCGTCTTTATATTGCTCTTTGTAGTGCAGGTGATCGGAGCTTTGAGCTATAGACGGCAAATTCCCAAATCATAAAGTCAGCCAGAGTTTCGTGTGCTATACGGAGCCATAAAAAATGATCATCGACAGATGGTCATTTTTTTATTGACCAAACACCTCAGATGTATGAGGTGTTTAAATTGATTTAAAAAACGTGAAAATGAGCCTAAAATAGAATCGCCTCACGAAGGTATTGAGGAAACATAAAATATCTATCGCTGTGATAGATATTTTATGCATTCATTGTAGTACCCTGCATTGGCTTATGCAATTAAAAGTAATATACTTATAATTAATTTAATGTAAGTAACAGGAGAAATTAGACATGTATAAAGTTTTATTTACTGGCTGTACGTTCAATGAAGTAAAAATATTGGAGTTGTTGAAACAAGCTGGATTAGCAATTATCCCTGCATCTTCAGATCTTACGGAAAGCGAGTTAAAGGAAGCGCTGCAAGACTGTGACGCGGTAATAGTTAATGGTAATGAATACTACACTTCTGATGTTTTAAGTAACTGTCCGAAACTAAAGGTCATCCAGTTCTTTGGAATTGGATATGAAAAATGTGTTGAAGTAGAGACAGCAAATAAATATAGAAAAATCATTTCAAATACACCAAAAGTAAATTCATATTCTGTTGCTGAGTTTGCTTTAGGACTAATTTTTGCATTAAATCAAAAAATATTACAGTATGATCAGGAAACAAGAACTGGAATATGGGAAGAAAAAACTTTCTTTGATTTGAAAAATAAAACAGTAGGAATTGTTGGTATGGGGAACATTGGTACCCATTTTGCTAACATAGTTTATAATGCATTTCATACGAACATTCTTTTTTGTGATATTGTAGACAAAGCCGATCAAGAAAAGGCTTTCAATACAAAGGCAACCTCATTGAATAATCTCTTGAAAGAATCTGATATTGTATCTTTGCATGTACCGCTCAACAATGATACTCAAAATATGATAAACGAGGAAAAGCTATCATTGATGAAAAAGGATGCGTATTTAATAAACACTGCTAGAGCAGAAGTGGTTGATGCTAACGCGCTATTTCTCGCGCTAAAAAACAATAAAATTGCTGGGTGTGCATTTGATGGTTTTTATAAAGAACCTGTTGATTTAAATTCAAACGAAGCAAAACTTTTAACTTTACCAATTGGAAAATTTGTTTTGACTCCACATACTGGTTATAACGCTACAGACGCAATCGGTAGGATGGAGAAAATGTGTATTGAAAATCTTTTACATATATTTAACAATCAAGAATGCAAAGGTATTGTAAATAAATATTTTTCTAACGAGCTATAAATAATAGAGCAAAAATGAAGGTAATCAAACGAGCAGCATCTGAAATCAACAAAGAGGAAGCACACGGTGGCAGCGGTGCACGCAAGGTTTATGCG
>JBAWZC010000012.1:0-22034 GCA_037143235.1 Candidatus Berkelbacteria bacterium | reverse complement strand
ATATTATATGTCTATACATATTAGACTTATTAAGGATAAAGGTTATATTTATATATTCTCTACACTCGTTATTGACAGTTTGAGTGATGTCTAGTATAGTTGACATTATGAAAATGAACTTAGAATCGTTCGGACTTAATGAAACCGAGCAGGCAATTTATCTAGCGGGGCTTGCGCTTGGGCCGACCAGCGTACAATCACTCTCCAGAACCGCAAATACCAAAAGAAGCACCTCTTATTTTGCGATTGAAAATCTGATTGAAAAAGGTTTTTTTCGTGAAAGAAAAGATGCGAAAAAAAGAACCCTCATTGCAGAAAACCCAAAACACCTTAATCGCATCATTAGAAAAGAAGAATTAGCATTGCAACAAAAGAAATCATCTCTTGAACAACTCATGCCACAGCTAGAAGCAATCGCCACAAATACAACAGATCATTCATCGATTGATTATTACGAAGGCAAAGAAGGTGTTTGGCATGTATTCGAAAATATGCTCAAAGAAAAAGCCGATATCTTTTGGCTTGGAAATTTTGGCGCTGCCATCGAGCATTTAGATCTAAGCGATTTACTCATAAACTTTTCCAAAAAACGAAGACAATTTTATCAGAATAAGTCGTATATAATCTGTTCTTCCCATGCTCTTGCGCAAAAGTTATGGGAACTTGAGGACACAGATTTCCGTGAATTCAGATTTATCGAAACATCCAAGACGCCTCAATCAGCAATTGCGTTTCAAGCGGACAATACCACCTTGTTCTCGTTTGGTACGAAAATATCAGCAACCGTATATCACAATCGTGAGATCGCAGGACTGATCACTCTAATGTTTGACGCGCTCTGGAAAACAAGTTCAAAAACACCTAAATTCGAATAGAGTTCATCTGTCACACCAGTATTACTAAGTAAATTTTGATTTCTCACTAAATCAGAACAAAAATAATTATTCCTGCAACAGGTTGATAATCAGCTTTATAATATTATCTTTTTCTCTCGGATTGCTCGTGGCCACCAATAAAGCCAGGGCAACCAGAGTGTTGTCGCTCACTTTTGTCACGCCATCTTTTCTCTTCAAAAAATCATTATTTTCCAAGAAATACAGAAACATCATCGAAGCAATCCTCTTATTACCATCAGAAAAAGGATGATCCTTGATCGTCAGATAGAGGATGTGTGCCGCTTTTTCTTCGACGCTTGGATACAGGTCTTTGCCATCAAATGTTTGATTGACTGAGCCGACAATCGCTCGTAATTTTTCACCCACCTGATTGCCGAAAAGATACACATTTAGTCTAATTCTCTGAAGTTGATCTTTCATCTTGCCGACAAGTTCGATTGTACCGTCGTAAGATATTTCAAACCGAATCTGATTGTGAAGTTTCCCTGTTGGCAAAATTTCTTCGTCAAAACCTTCCAGCAATTTCCACGATTTAGCGTATTCAGCGATCAGGTCGATCAATTCTCGCTCGTGCCCCTTCATCGTCTCAAATTCTGATTTCTCACCAATCAGTAGCAGCGTCTTCTTGATCTCAGCTAGTTTCGCCTTTTGTGCCTCAAACTTGCGCTCATTTAACACATATCCCTGAACTAAATAGTTTTTCAAAACTTTCGTCGCCCAAACACGAAAATCCGTCGCCTTTTTTGAATTAACTCGATATCCAACCGAAATGACCGCGTCCAGATTGTAAAATTTAGTTTTATATTTCTTCTTGTCGGCGGCAGTATATTCCAAAATGGAATGAACTGATTTTTCATCCAATTCGCCAGTTCTAAAAATATTCGAGAGATGTTTCGCTATTGCTGGTTGATTTACGTCAAACAACTCGGCCATCTGGCCCTGATTCAACCACAAAGTGTCGTCTTTAAATTTAACATCGAGATTGATCTCGCCATCTTTAGATTTGAAAATCGTGATCTTGTTTTGCATTTCCATAACCATATTTTAGCACAAAAAAAGCGAAGAACCGTAGTTTCTCCACTTCTAACAAAAATATTATATGCTTTCAAACTACTGTCTACAGTTTTCCGTTTTCTGTTTCTATCTCCTGCTCGCCGTCCGTAGCCTTGTTGTGCCATCCGTAATTTTAATGAAGGATGGGCGAAGGACGGTCTCCTAGCTCCTGCTTGCCCCGCGTAGCCTTGGCGAAGTGGGGACTTCCAACTCCAAAATAGGTCGCTACTGTTTTTTGATTCCTCTAAAACAGTAATTGGATTTTGCAAAACTTCCCTAAACAAAGATTTGCTTTTCCAGCAACCCCTCCCCGAGATTCTATTGAGTATATTATACACACTATTTTATGCAATACAAAAAAAGAACTCAGCTACGCCGCCCCTTTTAAGAATTTCGTTCACTTTATCGGCTGACTTTGTTCCCAGAGCAAATTGAAATAATTCAAATACGACTTTGCCACATTCTTATTTTTTATCTCAATCACTGCCGGTTCGTCCCCTTCTTTACCAAAAATTTGTATTACAACCACATCTTCAATCACATAATAGTTAGCCGGATTATCCATATTTTTCGGAATTAGCCTATACTCATTTAGTTCTGGGCATCTCAGCCTCAGATCTTTATCTCTCGGTGACTCATTGTACATGATCATTCGCCAAGAGATTTCCTTATCAATCCGCTCTTTTTCGTATGTTTCATAAAAATCACCCATTGACTCAAACCACCTATCGCCGGAGGATCCGACCACATACTTTGATGAGCCTTTTTTGAATCGCTTTAGCGTGCCCAATTGAAAAGCTTGAAATTGGTCAAAACCTTCATAGACGTTGATCTCTTGCTTATTAAGCGAAAGAGTTTGGAGGAAATCAATTATACGAGGATTATTTTGTGCATAAATGAAGTCTCTGGCTGATGCTTCTTGTACAAGATGGCCTCCATCAAGAAAAATGATTTTATCAGCAATCTCGGTGGCAAACTTGAGATGATGAGTGACGATTACCATCGATTGACCCTCTTTCGCTAAAACCTTTATCAAATTTAAGACGCTCGAAATGAGTTCTGGATCTAGCGCTGAGGTTATCTCATCTAAAAGCAATAACTTTGGTTGCATCGCAATTGCTCTAATGATTGCAACTCTCTGTTTCTGCCCACCCGATAGAAAATCAGGATACGCATCTTTTTTGTCATAAAGATCAAACCGCTTGAGAAGATCGCTTGCCAGTTGTCTTGCTTTATCAGCAGACATTTTTTTCTTCATAACAGGAGCGAATATAATATTCTCCATGACGGTCTTGTGCGGCCATAAATTGTAGTCTTGAAACACAAAACTGACATTTTCGCGGATAGCCTCAATAGCGATTTGGTCATATTCATGAATATTGTACTCGCCTAGAAGGACAATCTCACCTTTGTCAGCCTCTTCAAGACCAGCGAGACATCTTAGCAGCGTGCTCTTGCCTGATCCACTAGGGCCAACCAAACAAACGACCTCACCCTTGTCTAGGGTGAACGATACATCCGACAGCGCAATATGTCTATTTCCGCTGTAAAAAGTCTTTGTAAGATTTTTAACCTCTAAAATTTGTGTCATGATTCCCTCGATTTTCGACTCATTCTTTTCTCTGCCCACCCTGCAAGCAAAGAGAAAGGAACGACAATAGCAAGATAAGCAATGGCTACGGTCGTGTATATCTCAAGCGGACGATAAGTAACACTAGAAATGGCGCTTGATTTATGCAAAATCTCATCGACAGCAATAACCGAGGCGAGAGATGTATTTTTCAATTCCATTACATATAACCCCAGAAGATTTGGCAGCATATTCTTCACAGCTTGAGGCATAATAATATAAATCATCGTTTGAGTCTGACTGAGCCCCAGAGTAATACCAGATTCAAATTGATTTTTTGGTATTGACTCAACTGCTGCGCGGAAGGTTTCTGCCACGAACGCAGACAAACTGATAGACATGGCAATAACAGCTGTGATAAATGGTGAGAATTGAAAACCGAAGACTATCGGCGCCACATAGTAAAACCAGACGAGGAGAATTAAAGTCGGTATGGCTCTAAATACTACAATGTATATTTTTGCGATAGCTGGAAGGAACGGTACAGAACTTCGTCTGACCATTCCCATCAAGATACCCAAAATTGTTCCAAACACAACGACAAGGAGAGCCAACCGTAGAGTGGTGGCTGCTCCTTGCAGAAAAACATACTTATATTGGAATACTACATTCCAATTCCACTGGTACATAGTTTGGACTTATTTAATATCCAAATTCTGATGGAATGCTGTAGCACCATACTTTTTCTCGATGCTGTTCCAAGTCCCATTTACTTGCATCGCAAGGATAGTGTTGTTCATGAAGTTGAGCAAGTTAGTATCGCCATGTCTGACACCATAAGCATCAGGACTGAGACCAAAAGGTGTCGCCGTAAATAGCACCTCTGTCTCCGGATGAGCCTTAGCAAAATTTGCGATGGTGTTGTAATCAGCAATTCCAACATCCGCTCTACCAGAAGTTACCTCGAGCAAGAAGCTTGATTGATCCGTGGATGGGACATCGATAGAATTAACTGTCGACTTGGTGAAGTTTGCCTTGGCATAGATATCACCTGATTCACCGGTTGCGGTTGCGACCTTCACACCGGTCTGGTCGAGGTCAGCAACTGTCTTAAATTTCGTATTACCTTTCATGACCAGAGCGGTATCGCCTCCGTAGAGAACAGGACGCGCAAAATCAATCGCAGCCGATCTAGATGGTGTCACATAAAGAGAAGTGCCAATGTCACATGTCCCTGACTGAATCGCAGCTGGCATATTGCCAAAAGTTGTATCATGAAAAACTGCCTTCGCACCAAGTGCTGTTGCCATCACATTCATAGCGTCAATATCAACTCCAGAGTACTCTCCGGTTGTAGTATCTTTCTGGCTAAACGGTGGCCATTCTGCCACACAAACATCCATCACTTTGCTTTTCTGTATTTCAGCCAAGCTATCTCTTTGTACTGTCGCACCAGATTTAGCAGATCTTGCTTCAAAAAAAGCAAACCCAGAAGAAATTATTGCCACAAGCGCAATCCCCGTAGCCCAAACAATCGGGCCATTCCTTTGTTCCATCAGCCTCCTTACTTAACTTAATTAATTACTATTTTACACCGCTCATACCAACTAAATCAAATATTTAATTGATTAAAATAATGATAGCATACCAGTTCGCATTTGTCAATACTTTATGATGACATTTGTGTATATCGCAAGAAATGCTATAATAGAACCATGAAAGAAGAACTTCAAAAACTGGGGTTTTCGATCAGTGAGGCCGAGGTTTATCTCGCCCTTATTGACATTGGGAAAACCGGTGCAGGCGAGATTATTAAACGCACTTCCCTGCACCGCAATATTGTCTACGAAACACTCGATAAATTAATCGCCAAGAAGCTTGTCAGTAAATTTGTTTTTAAAAAGGTGGCTCAATTCATCGCCACCGATCCAAATAGAATTTTGGAAGAACAAAAAAACAGACTAGAAATCGCCTCTGAAATTGTGCCAGGACTGATCAGCAAGTCCAAATTCAAACAGGAGATTGTGATTTACGAAGGCCTAGATGGATTTAAAACTTTCAACATGCATTTCATTGAGTCAACCAAAGAAAATACAGTTCTGCATGTCCTAGGGGCAGTTGGAGACCGTTGGTATGAACTCATGGGAGATAAATACAAAAAATATGAGAAGTTACGTGCTTCAAAGAAGATATGGTTCAAGATGGTTGAGTATCACGAGTCAGCAATCGACAAGCAGATTATGGATAGAAACAACTATTACGATGTCAGGGTTGTGCAACAGAACTTCGAAACACCCGCAAATGTACTCATCTGGAATGACTATATCGCTCTTCAAACTCTTGTCGAGCCATATTCGGTCATAGAAATCAAAAACCCCGCTCTCGCTAAGAGTTATTTGAATTATTTCAACCTGCTCTGGAAATCAGGAAAGCCAATTGGCGGAGAACTTACTAAATAATATCCAACAGCCCTTCTGGAATACTCTCGATAAATCGAGATTTCTCATTCGCTTGGAATTTACCATAGAGGCTTCGCTCCCGAGCGTAAATCAGATAAAGTCGCTCCTTGGCTCGCGTAATACCGACATAAGCAAGGCGTCGCTCCTCCTCCATCTCTGATTCATCAGTTATCGCACGCGAATGAGGAAACAACCCTTCCTCGACACCGACAATAAATACATTCTCAAACTCAAGCCCTTTTGCAGAGTGCAAAGTCATCAATGTAACCGCATCGGTTGATTGATTTTTCGTCTCGTCGTGATCCTGCACTAGAGCGATTTGCTCCAAAAATAACTCAAGCGCGATTTGGTCAGTCTGATCAGCATCTTCGCTATTTGTTATTTGATCATTACTTGATAGTTGATCATTAATAGTTGACCATTGAGTTTGAACCTCTCCAGCCACGCCAATCAACTCCAGAACATTCTCCCATCTCCTCTCCCCCTCTGGTGTGCCATCCAGCAGATATTTTCGCATGCCTGATTTCTCGGCAATAGTCTCGATCAGCTGAGGCAAAGAGTGAGTCTCTCCATAAGCACGAAAACCAGCAATATTTTCAATAAAATTAATTAGTTTTTTTGATATTTTCGGATTGACAATTTCTTTCGGATTTAGAAATTCCGACTTGGAAATCTCACCTATTTGCGCCAATGTTTTCTCACCAATACCGACAGGTACACAGCTAACGGCGCGCGCAAGTGACTCTAAGTCCGTCGGATTATTGATCAATCGCAAGTAAGCAATGACATCCTTAATCTCTTTACGATCGTAAAAGCGAGTTCCGCCGACCACACGATACGGGATATTAAAGCGAAGAAATGCTTCTTCGACCGCTCGAGACTGAGCATTTGTGCGATATAACACCGCGTTGTTCCCATAATTCATAATTCCAGATTCATTCTTTCTGGAGCGAAGCGACTTTATCTCCATCGCGCAAAACTCCGCTTCATCTTTTTCATTTGCGGCTTCATAAATCGTGATCGGTGGACCAACCTTTTTCTCTGTCCACAGTGTTTTCTCCGTTTTTTTCTTGTTGTACTTGATCACTTCGTTGGCCGCCTCAAGTATCGTCTTGGTCGAACGATAATTTTGTTCCAGCTTGATCACCTTTGCATCTGGATAATGCTTTTCAAAATTCAAGATATTGCGAAAATTCGCTCCTCGCCATGAATAGATACTGTTATGAACAATTATTCCACTAGCAACAAAGTTGTGAAGATTCGCAATATCAAGATCAAACATATCGCCCTTGTAATCGAATCTTTCAACGGCGATGACCTCGTCTGTGCAAATTTTTCCAGCTATTACAACAGGGACAGCCATCCCGGCCCTTAGGTTTTTGGCGGGCATGAGACTAAATGACCTTTCTTCCATTAGTCGAGCTTTTTGATTTATTGATAGGTTGGAATCATATTTCAGTAAATCTCCAACATAATCAGTCGCTAGACTATAATCTTTTCGAGAAGTTTCAACTCTCCATGTACCTCTCAGTCCGTTTCTTACTGGAAATATCCCGCTAAGTTTTAGCTTTAACTCAACATCTGTCGTATTCAAACTAATTCGATGAGAATGCCAATGCCTGCTTTCAAAACAACGATTCTCTCCGAACATCAGCAAATTCACAATCTTTCGACCTTTCCCATTTCTTGTAACAGCCTGCGGCTGATGGTGCGGAAAAGAAAGATCGAGATCGAGGTCATGAGCCATTTTCTTCGCTCGTTCAACGGTTGGAATATTTTGGAATAATTCGTCAATTTTGCTCTGAGAATATACTGCTTTTTTACTTGAATCCTCGAAAATTGTAGTGGGTAAACCATATTTAAATGCGTAAAATTGTTCATAATATAATGCATCACAATGTGTCTCGCAGGACTTCAACATCCAGATTTTATCACCCCGCTCTTGATTTATTCTAACCACAAGACCATTCACGATTTGTCGTTTTTTGCCGCGTACACCTTGGGTAATACCGATCCGATATCCCTTGTCGGAGCGATACATTAGATAAACATAATATTGCAATGATTTCATTTGGAGATCTGCAAATATTTTATGATTAGGGGTTAACTCTAGTATTTTATTACTTTTAGTTTTAATCCTGATGAGATATCCCGAATATTTTGTTTTATGAATTTTTTGAACTTTCGCAATATCGAGACTTCCCCATCCCGCCGCGGCAGAAACCGAATGGCCCACTTTAATATCTTGGATGGATAATGATTTTTTAGCATCTATGCAAATCTTTGATTCGGGCGCCAAACACTGATAATCATCACCCACCACCATAATATTTTGATGCAATTTCGACAGCAATTTCACCCAAATATATTGCGCTTCGTTGGTATCCTGATACTCATCAATCAAGATATAACGAAATTGTTGCTGATACCGCAAAAGCACATCTGGATTTTCCTGAAACAAACGAACGCAGACGGCAATCAGATCGTCGAAGTCCATCGCGTTGGTCCGTTTCAAATACGCTGAATACTTATCAAATACTTTCGACACAACCTTTTCAAAGGGTGAGTTTATATATTTCTTGTACTCTGTCGCACTGACCAATTCATTTTTCGCTCCTGAGATAAAATTTAGTACAGCCGAGGGATTGTACTCTTTGGGGTCGATGCTGAGATCTCGCATGATCCGCTTGATGATTGATTTCTGATCACTCGCATCATAAATCGTAAAATTCCGAGAGTAACCGACCATCTCGGCCTCTCTCCTCAAAATCCTGACACAGACGCTATGAAATGTGCCAAGCCAGGGCAAGCGGACAGAGCCAGATGAATTATGAATGGTGAATGATGAATTACGAGGTTCGTCTAAACTATTATTCCTGACCCCAGACTCAATATTCTGCGAGAGTAGTTTTTCGACTCGAGATTGCATCTCCTTGGCCGCTTTGTTGGTAAAAGTCACCGCCAAAATGTTGTATGGCGAAACCTGCTTCTCTCGTATCAGGTAAGCGATTCGATGCGTCAAAGCTTTCGTCTTGCCACTTCCGGCTCCAGCAAGGACCAGTACAGGGCCTTCGGTACAAACTACCGCTTGCCGCTGCGGTTCATTCAAATTTTGTAATAAATTTTCCACTCGTTCATATTAGCACGACAGACGGATTGTTTGAAGTCATGAAATGCAAAAGCGCGCCGCAATGCGACGCGCCCGGTTATCCTGCCTTGAAAGCTGTGAGGGCCTCAACTGCTATCCATTATTTAAATGATAATATCCCCTCCTGTGATGCGATGGTATGCTTCCAGGTACTTGGATGCGGTAACATCTATCACCTCGTCTGGTAGTGCCGGTGGTGGGGACGTCTTGTCCCATCCCGTGGTTTCCAGATAATCACGCAGGTACTGCTTGTCAAAGCTATTCTGCGGACCACCTGGGACGTACTTCTCCTCGTCCCAGAAGCGAGAGCTGTCTGGGGTCAGCACCTCGTCGCCTACGACCAACTTGTTCTGTTCATCGAGACCAAACTCGAATTTTGTGTCTGCGATGATGATGCCCCGAGTGGCCGCAAAACTCGCGGCATAAGAGTAGAGCTCGATACTCTTTTTCTCTACCAGGGTAGCAAGTTCTACCGGATCAAAATCACTGATTCCATTAACTATCAGCCAAGCTTCTAGGATCCGTGGCACCTGTTTCGGCGAGATATTCTCGTCATGCGAGCCGTGGCCCGCTTTGGTCGACGGCGTGAAGATCGGATTCGGCAGACGATCGCTCTCACGCAAACCGGCTGGCAGTGGGATGCCGCAGACGGTCTGATTCTCCTGGTACTCTTTCCAGCCAGAGCCAGCGAGGTACCCACGGACTATACTTTCGATCGGAAGCATCTTGAGCTTCTGAACCATCATTGACCGCCCGTCAAGCTGATCCTTATACTCCCAGAGTTTCGTTGGATAATCCTTGATATTAGATGTGATCAGATGGTTCGGGCTGACCTCCGAGAGGAGATTAAACCAGAACATAGACATCTGCGTCAGCACCTTTCCCTTGTTAATGACACCCTTTGGCATTACGACGTCAAAGGCCGAGATGCGATCAGTCGTGACGATAATTAGCCTACTATCGTCGATCTCATACATATCGCGGGCTTTCCCGCGATTGAGCAGTTTCAATGGCAGATTGCTCTGCATCAACGCTTCTTCCATGTTTTTTTCCTCCTCCCGCTTTGCGGGATTTTGTCCAGCATCCTGCAAAGTAGTCAACCAACGGATTCCACCGCTGGCGGTTCAGTCGGGCCATCAGGTACGATATGATTAATACCGACTTTGATGTATTCGTACGGGTCAAAGCACTCAAGCAGAGCACTTTCTCCGATGAGAGATTCGACGGTTTGATCGAGTCCCTCGACTGGCTTGCTCTTCAGCAGTAGCAGATACAGAACCTCCTCCTCAATGGCACGAAACGCCAGTTGTTGCGTATGACGATAAGCGATTTCATACGGAATGCCCTTGTTGAGCATTGCAGTTCTTACTCGTTGCGACGCCCAAACCCCCTGGGTTTTTTCGAGATTGCGCTTCATCGTTTTTGGCTTAACTACTAGCTTTTCGACAATCCCAGCCAACTTCTCCGCCATGTATTGAATCTGCGAAGTTGCTGTCGGGAAAATCTCCCTTTCGACGTTTGATTGGCTTATATCGCGCCACCCATGGGTGGCGATATTCAGCACTGACGCCGTCATCTCTGTAAAGACCAGCCTGGCCATCCCAAGTATTCGCTCGATTACATCAGGATTGACCTTGTGTGACATCGCCGACGAGCTCTTAGTTGTCGATATCTTCGGCTCTTGGACTTCTCCATAGATGCTCTGAGATCGTAGCCAGAGAAAATCAGCGATCTGCTGGATAGTGCCAGCAGCCACCGCGATTGCACTTAGCACTCGAGCATGGCGATCACGCTGCAAGAACTGAGTCTCGGCCTTTGCCGGCCGAAGCCCTAATATCTTTAGGGCTACTCTCTCCACGTCCGGATTCCAGAGCGGGTAGTTGCCTACCGCGCCAGAGATCTTTGCTTCACGCAATTGTGCCTTTTTTACCTGACGAAGGTCAGCAATAGAGCGCGCCACTGCCTCGGCAAACACCATCATGATGTGGCCAAGAGTGGATGGCTCAGCAAACTGGCCATGCGTGTCAGCAATCATCAGTGTCCACTTATGTTCGACTGCCTTAGCTCGTAGAGCCTTCTCTAGGCGAACCATCGTGTCAATAATGATCGTAACTGCCGCGTGTAACTGCAAAACAGCGGGAGCTTCCTCCGTGTCATAAGAGGTCATCCCCTTATGGAACTCCGTGACTTGCGATAATCCTGCCGCAAATAGCTGCGATTGTGTCGTCTCAACAAAGGCAATCAGGTCATGACCACCAAGGGCCTCTTTCTCTGCCATTTTGTCGAGATCGATGTAGGTTGCACGTCGCATTCTCCTCAGTTCTGCAATCGTGCATTCGAGCAGTCCGAGTCGCCGCCTCGCCTCGAGGACAGCGAACTCCGTGCGAAGCCAGAGACCAAACTTGGCCAATTCGCTCCACACTTCTTTCATCGGCTCCGTTGTATAGCGAGCCAGCATATTAACACCTCCACTCTCTTCGTCGTGCGTCCATTCAAAGTGCACCGTCAATCCATATAACGGCTCATATTTCCAAAATAAGGGCTATTAACGCCCTCACTCTCGCTGCCAGAATAACACAATATGGCTGTTCTGACAACACCACTTTAATTATAATTAAATAGATTAGATAACAAAAATAGAACTATAGAATTTTTTGACTCAAATATAATAGTGAATGATCATGGCTGTCTCGCGACGCTCGTATTGTTCCCCTCCGCTAGATATGACTACAATCTTTTGGTCTGAAACTTTATTGTAAAAATGGGGCTACTCGCTCTATTTGATTAAAGCGAGCGGGAGGATTCGTGAACTTATCGGCTTGCGTTTTTTTAATACGTACCGGTCACATCACTCCCGCCCAAATTGTTAGATCGCCGATTTTATGATCCCCCGTAAGACTAATGTCTCACAAGAGAAGCAATCGTTGACCTAGCATTTGTCTATTCCTGCTATTTGGCGTTTTAGCAAGAATGAGCTGGGAAGGAAGTCAGTACATAGCCACTTATTGTATCGATTATCTTCTGACCTCCCCTGCGAGCAAAGGTCGGGGAACCCTTACTCAATCCCATCTCACTCTGTCCAAAAAACACACCCTTTGGAGGGTGTGTCTAACTTGTTCCCTCCAGAACCTTTTGTAAATTGTTAATTTGCAATCATATTAGTATCTACCTTCTACCACGATTTGTCAATAGATGTGTCATATATATTGATTGTATAATATTGGCATACTAGTTTATCAGCTCCTGTATTTATTATAACAAATATCATTTTGCAGAGATAACTGTTGATGATTGCACCCGGATGGCTTTTACTGTACTTTGAAATTGCACCGGGCGAAGCCCGATGACAGGGGGGGTGACGAAATGGCAATCATCGAGCCAAACATCGACAATTTGTTCGATGTCATGAAAAGAATTGCCCGAATCCTCGGGCACCGGATTCCCGATATATCGGGATACGAAGAAAATGTAGAGGTGGTCAAAAACCTCTACAGATGGATTCAGAAAGAATCCATTATAGGAAAAGAGACCAAAGGCTGGTCTCAAATAAACAGACTAGATGTCTACAGCGAAAAAGTGGTTGAAATTGCTTTTGCTGCAATTAGAGCAGCGCTCGACTTTGACCGAGCACAGCATCCAAACGCTGAAAATTCCTTTTCAAGAGCGATCAAAGCTCTTGAAGAGGTGGAAAAGGAGCTGAACAATGTCAATAGTCAAAAAAAGCAGGCATAGTAGCCTGCATGACCGTAGAGCGTGTCGGAACTATCCGTCACGCTCTATACTTTTTAATAACAATTAGATCTACTAGGCGTCGAAGCTACCCTTCTTTGGCAGCAACTTGACCAATACTTGAAATTTTCGCAATTGACCGGAAGCATCCATCAGCTCATCAACTTTCTTTTCATTGTAGAACTCCATCAACTCCGCTGACAATATTTCTTTCAATGTCGAGATCTCCTCGACATCTTCCTTGATATTCTTGACTACTTCCTGATTTGGCCCGTGAGACAAAATTTCATCCTTTTTCTGTTTGCGCTTGGCCACGGCTGCCTTGACCTCTTTGGCAATTTCCAGATAGATGTCATCATTCTCAAGCTCACCCTTCAACATTTCTTTGTTGATCCTGACTTCTTCCTGAAGCTGCTCGAGCCGTGCAATTCTTTTCTTGATTGTTTCTATTTCCATAAAATCCTAAATAAATAATTTTAAATTTTTATATGAATTCGTATTTTAATGCTTAAATTTCCAATTTCCAATTACTCAATCAATGACCAAATGAATAAATGAACAAATGATTAATTGATTAAATGATTAAATTTTCACTTTCCTAGCACCATACTCTCTTTTAACACCGCAACCACTTCTTTCTCAACAAATTCGGGTGTGATCTGAGCCAAATCATATTCGCCGAAGGTGCCGATATTCCCGCCCTGACTAGGCATCATCGTCGAAACCTCGATCCCAATTTTTCGAGCATAAGGGTTCGCATAAAACTTAATATAAGGAGTGGCGTCGGGAGTGTAATAGGCACGATCGAGACCAGCGGGATACAGATTGAATTGTAAGCTAGATGGTGAATCATGAGCCGTCGCATCAACCATGTCCTCCTCCTCGTCGATGTGATAGTCGTTTCCAAGCTTATTTAGCTCATTGCCGATATCGATCAGGACCGGCCAAATAATCTCCGTTTTGACCCGCTTGAAATCAGTGTTAAATGACTCCAGCATCGCTTTTTGCTCAACTTTTTTCTGTGAAAAAATGTCATCTGTCTTGGTCTGACTAGTTATTTGCTGCAGTTCACTCAAATTATCTTGGTTCATAATCCCCTTCCGATATTATTGATTCTACTCGCCTATTTTAACACTTCCGATGTATTTGTAAAATTTACAACTATCATTCGATAGCTTGTCAGCCAAACAGCTGGTAAGTGTTTAAGCTGATCAGCTTATTTTTGTCATTCCTGCGTAGGTCATTCGACTCTGAGGAAAGAGCCCTCAGGCTCAGACTCGATGAGCAGGAATCTAGTAATCATATTAATGTTAAGATGCGTTCTGCTCCGCGCTTACGCTGCGATGGGATTCCGGATCCCCACTTCGCCGAGGCTACGTGGGGCAGGCAAGTCCGGAATGACAAAAGACAACTTGTAATTCTCTATGCTTACTAGCTTACTAGCTTACTAGCTTACTAGCTTACTAGCTTACTTCTTACTCTTCTCCGCCGGGCATCTGTCTTTTGGTCTCCAGATTTGAGAAACGCATCTGGGCAGGATTGAAAAAGACATTGACACTACCAGTTGGGCCATTTCGATGTTTACGCACCAATATTTCTGTAATCCCTTTGTTTTCAGTTTCTGGATGATAGTATTCTTCACGATACAAAAACATGACAAGGTCAGCATCCTGCTCGATCGAACCAGACTCACGCAGATCAGAAAGCTGTGGTCTCTTGTCGTCACGATGCTCAACTGCACGAGAGAGCTGTGATAGAGCAATCACTGGCACATTCAGTTCTCGAGCCAAGCCCTTGAGACCACGAGAAATTTCCGAGATTTCCTGAACACGATTGCTCTCGCCATGAGAAGAAGAACCCGACATCAACTGGAGGTAGTCAATAATAATCATGCCCAAGCCATGCTCCATCTGAAGACGCCGTGCCTTGGCTCTGATCTCCATCACATTGCAGCCGACAGAGTCATCAATAAATATTGGCGCTTCGGCCAAAACCCCCATTGCGTAGCCAATCTTGGGAAAATCATCGTCAGATAAATTACCCGTACGCAATTTCCAAGAATCTACGCCCGCTTGACTGGACAACAAACGATCAACGAGCTGTTCTTTACTCATCTCCAAAGAGAAAACCGCCACCGGCACTTTGTTATCGATCGCCGCGTTTTCAGCCAGATTCAAAGCAAAAGAGGTTTTACCCATCGAAGGCCTAGCCGCCAAAATAATTAAGTCTGACTTCTGAAAACCGGCCGTCACATTGTCGAGGTCACGAAAACCACAGGAGACGCCACGCAAAGCCCCCTTGTCTTTATCCTTGTGAATCGCATCAATGCGATCAAACGCTTCGGTCAAAACATCTTTGATCGCCACAAATTTATTCTTCAAAAAGTTCTGAGACACGGCGAATATCAGCTGCTCCGATCGATCCAAAATCTCGTTTGTGTCAGTATCCTCTTCAAAACCAAGCTCAGAAATCTCTGAACCGGCCGAGATAAGCCGACGCAATATCGCCTTGTTGCGAACGATCTGAGCATAATAAACAATATTGGCTACCGATGGTGTATCATTGACAATTTCTGCCAAATAACTCGCTCCGCCAACTTCATTAATCTTATTTGACGATTCTAAGATCTCCGACAAAGTGACGATATCGATCGGCATCCTTTTCTCGAAAAGTACGATCATCGCGTCAAAAATCGTCCCGTGCCGAGAATCATAAAAATCATCACCCCTGACAGCGTCAGCAATCTTGACGATTGCATCTTTGTCGAGCATGATCGAGCCTAGAACGCTTCGCTCCGCATCGACATTTTGCGGCGGGATACGAAAAGTCGTGGACGAACCTTTGTTATCGCTTAGATTTTTATTTCTTGAATTTGCCATAAAGGGAAAATAATTAATTCATTTAGCCATTTCTTCATTAAGTCATTTATTTGGCTATTTAATCATTTATTATCTCCTCTCCTTTTCAAGGAGAGGCAGGCCTGCCCGCCATGCTTCGCAAGGCGCTGCAGGCGGGGTGAGGTTTAATGTTTTAAAATGAAACCTCATCTAACCCGTTCGACAGGCTCAGGGCAGGACTTTCTCCTTGAAAAGGAGAAGAACCCTTGGAAATTTAATAATTAATATTAATTATTAGCTAAAAATCTCCTCTGCTGCCTTTTGCAAGTCATCATCGGTCGTACCGTCCTGCAATTTTATCTCTTTGTCCATCACCTCACAGGTAACGAAAAAACTTTGGCCAAGGATTTTCTCGATTGATTTCTCCAAAGCCAAACAGTTTTTCTTTTCAGCAATTTTATCCTTATGGAATTTGAATTTAACCCCGAGTGTTAACATATTGCCATCAATCTTGAGCGGTTTTGCGTCCCGCAGCAAAGCGGTCAATGTGGAATTTTCCTTATTGACCTCAGAAACGATCTCCTGCCAGACAGTCAAACTCATCTCTAAGACGGGAACGGCGACCGTAGGAGCTGAGAGCTGAGAGCTAAGAGCTGAGCCTGGATCAGGAGTCAGCGGCTGAGGTTCAGCAGTAGACAGAACACAGTCTACAGTTTCAGAAACAATAGGCTCTACCTTCTTTGCACTCTCTGCTATTTCCTGCACTCTTTGTTCTATTTCCCGACTTCCGTGTTCTGTCTCCTGTCTCCTATCTCCTGACTCCTGACTCCTGACTCCTGCCTGCCGTCCGTAGCCCTGTCTGCCGACAGGCAGGCTTGGCGAAGGACGGTCTCCTGACTCCTGACTCCTGGCTCCTGGCTTCCCCCCTCCGGCCTTCACCACTGCTATCTCCAGCGCAATATTAGGAAAAGGAATTTCTCTCATCATTTTCATCGCTTCCAGATGAATTTCGATAATACTAATCAAGTCAGAAACAGTTGTTTCGGTTGATAATTTTTCGACAACCTTTAGGTCATCTGAGGTTTTATCCGATGAGCCCTGCCCTGAAATTTTGTAAACCATAATTTCTCGTAATTGTTTGATCACAGTACGAACAAACTCAACCACATCAAACCCAGAATCAAACATTTCCTGGGCGATTTTTAATCCCTCCTCCGTCTTTGAATTAAAAATCGCCCCAATATATCGGTATGCCCAACCTTTATCAGTAAGCCCCAAGACTGCCCGCGTTGTCTCAATATCAATCTGTTTTCCAGAAGCAGCCACTTTTTCTAGCAATGACACCGCATCACGATGTGCCCCATAGGCCATGATTGCGATCTCCTCCAGTGATTTATCGTCAACCGCAATCTTCTCATTCTTGGCCACTCTTTTCAGATTTTCAACCAATTCAGCAACAGTAGCCCGACGAAAATCAAAACGCTGTGAACGCGACAGAACGGTCTCTGGAATCTTTTGTATCTCAGTTGTCGCCATGACGAAGACAATGCGCTCTCCGGGCTCCTCAAGGGTTTTCAGAAGGGCATTGAAAGCACTCTTCGACAACATATGAACTTCATCAATGATGTAAACCTTATATTTGGATTTGATCGGCGCTAATTTGGACTGTTCGATCACCTCACGAATATTTTCTACACCTGTATTTGAAGCAGCATCGATCTCAATCACATCGATTGCCCCACCACGATTGATCTCGAGACAGGACTCGCATTTGTTGCACGGCTCTCCATCTTTACTATCCAAACAATTCAATGACTTTGCGATCAATCGAGCAACTGAAGTCTTGCCGATTCCCTTCGGTCCAGTCAAGACATACGAGTGAACCGTAGTCCCCGATTTCAGAGACTGCAAAAGCGTCGCAGTAATATGCTCCTGTCCAACCATCTCGCCAAATGTTTTCGCTCTGTATTTATGATAAAAAGCCAAGGCAGCCTCCGATAGATAATTTATTCATTTATTCATTTGGCCATTTAGTCATTTATTGAATATTTGACTATTGGTTATTTACTGGTTATTGCCGTTAGGTCTCGAGCTTGTCGAGAGATATCTTGGTTATTGTTTCTTGCCCGTTTAGGTCAATTAGAATAATTAGGTTAATTAGATTAATTTATCCTTCTCTTCTTTCTTCTCCTTTGCCATTATAAAGGTAAAAATGTTCAGCAAGCGACAGGTCGATGTCTGTTGCTAAAAAGAGCACTCCCCAATTGCAGATTGGAAATTTGTCATCAAAATGTGACATAGGTTGTCCCCAATTAGTCCACAGGTTTATCAGCAAGAGAAAACTATTCGTGTTAAATGCTCAAGTATCAAATATCAATGATCAACTAAGTATTTAATTTAATAAATTAGTAAATTAATAAATTCTTAAATTAATTTATTATCAACTTGATTATTAATTGAACATTGACACTTGAACATTGATCATTCTGATTAAATGACTAAATGAATAAATGAATAAATGTCGCCTTGCGACCGCTATTTGCCTTTTTTTCCGTATAAATATACAATATTAGTGAGGGAAAATGAACAAAAACGATTTAGCCAAAAAAATATCTAAGGAAAGTGATATTCCGACGCCTAAGGCCGAGAAATTGATCACCGCTTTTGGCGAAGCTGTAACTTCATCGCTAGCCAGAGATGAACGACTAGTTCTTTCGAACTTTGGCACTTTTCACGCTGTTCATTATCCTCAGAAAACTTTGCTGCACCCAGCTACCAGAGAAAAGATGGTCATACCACCGCAAAATGTCGTCAAGTGGTTACCGTCTGACAAATTCAAATATATTTTTCGTGACGAAGAATTATCAGAAAAGTTTATCGAGGAGGATGTTCCCGAAGATCCATTTGAAAGTAAAGAATATGCAATCCCGATTGCAATCAAACGAAAAAATGATTTTAGTGTCAACACTGGATCAGCTACGGAGATACCGATCAAAGTCACTAACACTCAGACCGAAGTCGAAACTTATGACTCAGACGAAGTTGATGACATCTTCTTCAAGGGACTAGCTGGTCAGCTAACGCTAGCTACTGATAAGACTGGCCAGATACCTAGTGGTCGTCATATCAGTGATACCGAGGTCAGTATTTCTAGAGAAAAGACCAAAGATAAAGTTAACGAAAAACCAATAGAGATCAAAACAAGCAGCCAAAGACGATCAAAATTACCGAAAATCAACACAGCAGTTATCGACGAAAATACACCGTGGAACAAAAGCGAGCAGAAAAAGTCTGACACCAAAGATAAATCTTCTGTCTGGATAAATATCTTTGGCCACGAAAAGAATGTTGAAAAACTCTCGCGGCCACAAGCGAAAAAATTAGTCCAGACTCTCACGCCACACCAACTTCACAGAGAAACAGCCGACAAAATTTACATCGATGCAAACGAAGTCTGTCTCGACTCCAAAGTGACTGATCTCGTGCCATATGATCTCTTGATCAAATACAATATCGTACCTGTCAAACTCCAAAACAGTAATTTGGTCCTTTTGATGACTGATCCATATGATTACGACATCATTTTTGAGTTAAATAAAATCTTGCCGTATCGCATCATTCCAGCGCTATCATCTTTTTCTGATATCGAAAAATTATTAAATGAAATACCGCAGCGAGCCGATAAGGCGAATGCTGCTCTCGCGACCAAAAAGAAATATTCTCCAGCACGCATTCTCGACACGATCGTCCGGCGTGCGTTACGAAACAAAGCCAAATCTATTGAAATTACCCCCAGCAAAGGCAGTCTCATCACTCGCTATGACGACGATGATGACTCTATCAAGGTCTACGATACAGATGACGAGACTTCGCTGGAAGTCTTCAATCGCATCAAGAAACTAAGCCACAAAAAAGCAGCCAATACTGGTCTGCAATTTACTACCGATGGACATCATCACGAGTTCAAAATTCTCACTATCAAAAAAGACGGCCAAGAAAGAATAAACATTCAAGTCCTCTATTAGAACTCTACCTCTCAGAGCTCGTATTACACCAAATAACTGCGCCGAAAACAACTATTAGCTACAATATTAGCATTTTTTGTCATTCCTGCGCAGGCAGGAATCCAGTTATAATAAAATACAACAAGAACAATCAGAATAGATATTTTGTTGTAGATTCCTGCCTGCGCAGGAATGACAAAATTAGTATGGGATACAAAAAACAACTAGTTACAAATCACGAGAGAGATTTTTCGATTTGAACTACAATGTCAGCTGGAGTCACTTCACTCTTGATCATATAACAGTCATGTTCGCCCATCATCGTCTTGATTTTGCTGATTTCCTGAACCAAAGCAGTCAACAAGATGATCGGGATAGCTTTTGTTTTGTCATCTTCTCTGAGCTTCTTCATCACATCGATTCCATTGATCTTTGGCATCATCACATCAAGCAAGATAATATCAGGCTTGTATTCATAAACTTTGCTCAGAGCTTCTTCCCCATCATAGGCAGAAAAAGTTGTGTACCCAGCGGTCTTCAGACGCTCGACATACATCTCGTGCAAGGTGACATCATCATCGACAACCATAACTTTTGCTTTTTCTGACATAATCTCTCCTAAAATTATTTATAAGATTGAAATGCAAATTATTATTCTTCGAGCGAGTCTGACGAGTCGAGAAGCACTGGGCCGTTCTCCACGGGGTCGAACCATAACACGCACCATGCTTTTCGGGACCCAGTTCACTAATTGCTTGCCTTATATATTACATAATTAAACATATCTTGCAAACCACCATAGCTACGATTGATCGTCGCTGATAGTGTGCGAGTCGAACCACCATAATACCCTACCGACTTAATGGTGTTTTGAATATCATTGTGCACTCCATCCATATCCAGAGAAAAAACAATCTTATCGTCAGTACTGTCATTATTAATACCAGAATCAATATTTTTAATAGTAAGGATAGTGTTGATTAAAGGCAATGTTGGATACATATCGGTTTTCGGATGAAGGATAGCGTATTTCACAGCACCAATCATTGCTTGCGTATATGAAGCGCCATTTTGCAGCAACCCATAACGAGTTGATGAATAGCTGCACTTGTCAGAATCATTGTTGTAGTAAAGACCTTTTTTCTCCATCATTGTGCCGTCTGATTTTTGGCCTATAATCTTCACTTCAACAATTGAACACAAATTTGCACTACCATCAAGATATCTAAGGGCTAAATTAAACTGTTGATTCCCGTTTAATTCAAAGTAGCTTCCAAGATCTATCCTCGCCGTATCATCACGATTGATGATGTACTCTGGGTATTTCGCCTCGATATTGGCCCTTGTATCATAAATCCCCGTATTCCCTGAACTGGCCAATAAATCTTTATCTGTTTTCGAAGTATCTTGCAAAAAGTACTTTTGATCATATTTATTATTATAAAAATTTGTTGTATTGGTTGATACCCCTTGTTTCAAAGCAGTTGAGCCCAACGGAGCTGCGGGCACTGTCAAATTTGAAATATAACCATTTGCTGAATTAATTACAGCATCTTCGACAGGAATTTCCTGATCTTTACCAAACCGATAGCGCAAGAAAGATTCCTCTATCCCCGACTCCGCAGCATAGTATGCCGGCACACCATTTGTAGCGATTGTCGTGTTGCGAATCTCGAGATAAACTAGTCGACCAAAAAGCACAGCAATACCGCCGATTGCTGCGACCAAAAGCATAGCTATAACTAACGCCGACCCTCGTTTTTTCATCGTAATCTTATTATACAACCGATGAAAAATAATGCAAACTGACTGTCAGCAAGTACAAAATAATTGATTTTGGCAGTTTAAAGATCTTTGAGTAATTTCAAATCGCCCACGATTAAAGCTTCCTTCTTTGCTCTTGTCCATCCTTTTAATTGTTTTTCACGATTCATTGCCAAAACACGGGTTTCGTATTCTTCGGCATATACCAATTCAAGATCACCACGATTGCCTTTGAGAAATTTGGCCCCGTGGGCATGATATTTATGCTCAAACTCTCTTCTGTAGAGGCAATCAGTCTGGCCAATATATAGTTTATTATTTTTGGTTCGAACTATATAAACAAAAAATGCACTACTGCTCTCGCTTGGTGCATTATTTATTTCATTATTCATTTGCCCTCCCCACAAGACCTAATCCTTCGACTCGTCGCAAGCAATCTCCTCGCTCAGGACATTCGACTCGCTTCTTTCGGCTGAAAGCCATGAGCGAACGAAGCCTTTGACTATTGTTGGTGATTAAAATCCTTCGACTCGTCGCAAGCAATCTCCTCGCTCAGGACATTCGACTCGCTTCT
>JBAWZC010000011.1:0-23271 GCA_037143235.1 Candidatus Berkelbacteria bacterium | reverse complement strand
TGGTGGACCCTAAGAGACTTGAACTCTTGGCCTCCTCCATGCCATGGAGGCGCTCTAGCCAACTGAGCTAAGGGCCCACGAAATATGTTCTACAACAAATACAGGTCTATCTTACCGTAGAGTGGCACATTTTTCAAGACTAGAAGTCAACTATTCTTTTGTTACCGATATTGCATTGTCAGGGCAGAACTGAGTGCAATTGCCACAAGCAACACATTTTTCTAGATCAATTTCGGGAATGAAAGTTGAAAACGCATTTAGCGTGGTCGAGGACGAAAGTGCGCGAACAGGACATTTGGAGATACAAATATTGCAGCCCTTGCATTTGGCAGGCATAATGATAGCTTTCTTACCATAACCTTTTTTGATAATGTTTCTCGTTTCGGGTTGAAAATCAGCAGGAGAAAACTTGCTTTTTTCGAGTTCAAACTGCCAGCCGGAGTGATAAGCATCTTCGTTCTGCTTCAGTAGAGAATTGTCCTTCAATTTGCTTCCCAGCAATAGGACGATCGCTTTCCATGTCTCAATCCGATCGATCTCGATCATACGAGCAACGACAGCCGTGACGACGACATTAAACACTCGTGGATTGCCGATGTGATGAGCTATAGCTGTTGCCGGTATGGCAGAGATATCTGATCGATATTTGGCAAAAAGTGACGGCTCCATGATCGAGCTGTCAAAGATAATTTGGGTAGATTTATCGATGTATTGCTCGACGACGTTTAGGCCTCTCGGCTGAAGAATGACGAGAATATCGGCCGTCTCGAAGCGTGGATAATGAATTTCTTCATCACTCACGATAACAAAAGCGATAGACGGTGTTCCTCTTTGCTCGACACCAAAAGAGGGGATATAGCTCGAGTGTTGATAGTGTGAGTCTGCGGCGTGAGCGATCGTTTTGGCAATCGTTTGGATGCCCTGACCACCCTCACCAACAAATAATATTTTCTTTGTCAATTTACCTCCTTGGTAGTTTCAGAAATGATACCCGTCTTGTAGTATTTGCTCATCGACTCGAGTCGAGAAAAACTATCCTTAGCATTTGTGCGCCAGTTCGTCGGGCAGATAGACAGCACTTCTAAGAATGAGAAAGAGTTGTTTTTGGTTTGATTTTCGATCGCTTTTTTGATCAACTTGTTAAGTTCGACCAAGTTCGCAACTGATCCTCGGGCGATAAAGGCTTTTTCGTTACCCAGAGAGCTAATCAATTCTGGGCTCTTCAAACCAGCACCAAGATTCATATCCTTACCCCGTGGACTTGTTTGGGTGATAACTCCAGTTTCAGTCTCAGGTGACATCTGACCACCAGTCATTGCGTAATTCTCATTATTCACTACGATCATCGTAATCGGCTCATTGCGCAGAGCGGTATGAATGATTGACTGCAAACCGATGGCATAGGCAGCACCGTCGCCGACATAGGCCAGTGCCACTGATTTTGGTTCAGCCATCTTGTAGCCAACCATCACTGGCGCAGTCCTGCCGTGATGAGTCTGAATAGTATTGATATCAAAAAAGTTCCAAGCAAGTAGAGAACAACCAATATCGATGCCAAATGCAGTTTGTCGGGCAATCTTCATATCGTCGATCACGCGGCCAAGAGTTTTCAAGACCAGAGCATGACCACATCCCGGACAAAAGAGATGAGGGATGGCAGCTTCCTTACGACAGCGTGGTTCGAGTTTATCCATTGTGTTTCCTTATCTTGGTGATGATTTCCTCAGAGGTAAATCCCTGCGCAGGTTTACTGATCTCGATAATTTCGATCTTCAAACCCGACAAAGCGTATTTGACGATGTGCGAAAGTTGATTTTTGGCCGACTCGATCACAAATATTTTTTTCTTGCCGACAACTGCGTCTCTTAGAGCAACTTGATCGAAAGGATTGAGCGTGATTGGTCGGAACAAGCCGATATGATCAGTTTTGCCGTACTTCACAATCGTTTCCTTCGCAGCCGCTGCCACTAGACCGTGAGCGACGATCAGATACTTTGATTCATCGACAAAGAATTTTTCTGATTCGGCAATTTTTGGAGCAAATTTTCGCCATGCAGCTTCATGATCAGAGAGATACTCACCAAACGATTCTTCGGTACTAAAACAGTTGCGCAGATTGACTGGATGTTCGGTATCAAATATTTTAGTAGCACTAACGGTTTTGTTTTTGCGAGGAATTGCCAGATCGGTGGACATTTTTGCCAAATAGCCGTCTCCAAGTAAGATAGTGGGGAAACGATATTTCCAAGCTGTTTGGAAAGATTTATAAGTCAGGTCGTACAATTCACGCACACTTGATGCAGAATAAACAACTCGATAGCCATCGCCATTTCCGCCAAAAGCAGCTAGATTGACCTCCTGCTGAGAAAAATTTACCGTTCCAGTTGAAGGTCCGCCTCGTTGCATGACGATCGCTACATAAGGCAGCCTCATATTTTCTGCCATCGAGAGAGAATCCTGAAGCAGGATATGACCAGGACCAGCTGACGCAGTAAAAGCGATTTTTCCGGCCAAAACAGCACCGTTAACACAAAAACCAGCCGCAATCTCATCCTCAGTTTGAATATAGCCAACTTTTTTGGATTCGTTCGCATATTTGATCCAGCCCTCCAAAATCTCAGTAGCCGGGGTGATTGGGTATCCGAACATCAGTTTGGCTCCAGCATCGATTGCTGCCAAAACCACGGCTTCATTGCCAGTAATATGATTTCTCATCTTAGCCCTCTGTTATGATGCGAGCGTCAACAATATGGTACTGACCCTTACTGGCAATCAGCGGATTAAAGTCGACTTCCTTGATATTGCAATTTTCTTCAACAAATCTAGCTGTATTAACTATAATTTCGGCCAATTTGTCCAAGTCATATGGTTTCTTGCCACGAGCTCCGGCCAAGATTTGTCCAATCTTCGTTTCGGCAATCATTTCAAGTGCAACCGCCTTGGTAATCGGTGCAAACCGAGTAATTGTGTCTTTATAAATCTCGGCGTAGATACCACCCGTACCGAAGATCACGACGGTACCCATCTGGCCATAGCGCTTAGCTCCGATAAAGATTTCGTGCTCAGTTTTGATCATCTTACCGATAATCGCGAGTTTCCCGATCTTGTCATAAGCCGCTTGGAGCTCGGCTGGTGTTTTGATATCCAAAATCACCGCATTGCTCTCAGTCTTATGAATAATCTCTTCGTTACCAGTCTTTAGTACCACTGGATACCCAAGCTTATCTGCTATCTCAAGCACATGTTTCTCGGAGCTCACATGGAAATACCGTGCTACCGGTAATTTATATCTCTCAGCAGCAATATGGAGATCATTTTTGTCAAAATTGGTTGTACACGCATTTGCCGGTAATAATTCTACCTTGGAGTGAGAGAAGAAGTTCAGAGCAGCAAATGCGGCAATGGCGTCTTCAGGGAAAGCGAAACAAGGGTGGCCAGATTTTGACAATTCTCGAGCAAATCCATGAGTGACTTCACCACCAATAAAAGCGCAAACCAGCGGTTTTTTGCCCTGATAGGCTTTGATTTCTCGAACTATTTTCTCAGTCGGTGTATTTGACTGAATGGTGAGCAAAGCAACAATGGCGTCGACTTTATCATCTGCTTGCAAAACTTCGATAGCGTGATTGTATTCAACTTCGTCACCGTCACCCAAGATATCGATAGGATTGTGCTTGCTGGCTTGTGGTCGGAGCAATTTAGTCAATCGATCGGTTGAGTCTTTCTCGATCTTGGCCAACTTGAGCTTGTAGTAGGCAAGAGAATCACAGGCAATGATCGCCGGACCACCAGCATTTGTCACAATTGCTATGCTTTTGCCATCAATGTGACGATAAGCCGAGAGCAAAGCGCAAAGATTGAATAATCTAGAAATACTATTGGCCACGATGACACCAGACTGAACCAAATAAGTTTTGATCGCATCATAGGAGGAAACCATTGAACCAGTATGAGATGCCGCCGCCATGCTGCCATAAGAACTTTTACCACCAAAAAGAATGACAGTCGGTTTTTCCTTGCTATGTTTGATCAGGATCTTTGACAGCCTTTGACTGATATCCAGATTTTCAAGATACATCACTATTACTTTGGTCGTATCGTTGGCATACAGATATTCGAGCAGTTCGCATTCGTCTATATCAGCCTTATTGCCAATGGAAAATATTTTGTCAAAACCAACGCCAGAAGACACGGACCAGTCGATCAACGCAGAAATAATCGCCCCAGATTGAGAGATAACCGAGATATTTCCGTTGAGCGGCATACCAATCGAAAATGAACAGTTCATACCATTTTGACTATTGATTAGTCCCAAGCAATTTGGTCCAAGCAAGGAGATATCGTTATCAGCACAAAGCTTCAGCAATGCTTCCTCTTTGGCCTTACCGGCGCTACCGAGTTCAGAAAATCCAGCTGAGACGATCACAATAGATTTGATACCCAAAGCAACAACCTGATTTACGACTTGCAATACGAAATCAGCCGGTATCGCGATACAGACAAGGTCAATATCTTTGTCGATCTCAGAGAGAGTTTTGTAAGCTTTCTGCCCCTGAATAGTACCAGCAGTGGGATTTACGGGATACAGATCTCCCTTGAAGCCTCCAGTTAAGAGATTATGAAAGATGATGCCACCAACTTTTTCAATATTATCGGACGCACCGACAACGGCGATACTACGTGGCGCGATGATTTTTTCCAATTTATCCATATTACCTCATTTTATTTAGTATACTTTTGCCGCTTGTACTGGCTGATCGTGGCAAACCCAAATATTTAATTATCGATGGGACTATATTATCACAAGATGTAGTTTTATCGCGAGAGATAAGCTCATTGATCAGATTGCTCGCTCCAGATCTCGGATATTTTTTGTTCACAATGACGAAAGGCATCCGTTGTACAGGAGAAGGGATGATTTTATGATTTTGCAAATCAACATTGATGTTCTCCAGAAAGCCAGAGGTCGAGAACAAGATCAAAGTATCGTCCTCGGACATAGCGGAGGTAATGCCACCGAGGAATTGATCAAAAGCTCGCAACCAATCGATTATTTCAGGGAAAGCCCCAAAGACAAGTTTCCTCGTCGAAGAGAGGGCAACAACAAAAATGTTATTTTCAAGATCTTCTATAATGTCCTTCGAGATCAAACTAAAAATCTTACTATCTTGTCCGTCGACCAGTTTAGCCAGAGATTTATGCTTGAAATGCAGCGTACTTTGATCATTGTCCAAATAAATCTTGATGCGTAATTCATTATTTGCAAAGGTATCGATCAAATCCGTGCCCTTATTCTGAAAAAAAGATAAAGGCGCAGGCGTGACAGAAGTAATGATATCAACGATAGTGAATAGCTTGGTATATTTTGGAAAAGAGGTCGTTCTAGTCAAAGCTGACAGTTTGGTGCCAAAATTGCTGGCGGTAGGATCAAAATTGAAAACAAGGATCTGATCAAAATCCGAGATTGGCGCAGATCGGCCATAATCATTTACAAACTGAGCAACCCCAGTGTTATGTTTTTCGCTAGAATACAACTGGGCCACTGATAGGTACCCGTCATTTTTGTTTTGAGTGAGGGCGGACAAGTAACGAGAAAAGCCTGTTTCGTCAAGAATTTTGTCAGAAGCAACCAGCGAGCTTAGAAACGCGCCCGATGTATTGATGATCCGCTCGAAATCAGAGAGAGCAAGGTTTAATATATCCTTATCAAAGCCGACATCATATACAAAGTTCACATTAATATTTGTACACTTTGCGTTCTTGGTCTGGTCAAAAAACTTTTGAAGTAATTTTTGCTGATAGAGATAATCGCTCTGATGCAAGAAAAGAAATAACTGTGTCGAGGAATGATTTTTTTTGGTATGAGCTACAAACTCGACAAAACCAGCATTTTCAGCAAAATTATCAGCAGAAAGATCAGCAAGTATCTGTTGACGATAAAGCTCGCTGTTCTCGGAAAACAAAATATTATCGAGATTATTGAGAGATCCAGAGTTATTTTCGACTAAAATATGGGGGTAATTCTTCCATAAATCCCAAAAGTTGGTCATATCAGCTGATTTGACGGCGTTTTTACGAAAAGATGGAGAAATGCCGAGTCCATCGATCGAACAAATAATAGTTTTTTGCTTGCTGTTTGTCATATTAAAATAAAGGATTGTCCATCAATGATTGGTCATGTTTTATGTTCATTAGTTTCAACACAGTTGGGGCGATATTGGCCAGATTACCATTTGGCAAGAGCTGCAGATCACGAATCGACAGATCATTTGAGGCAATAATGAAGGGAACTTGGTTTGTGGTATGCTCGGTATCTGGCGAGCCTGTTTTGGGATTGACCATCTGCTCGACATTGCCATGATCGGCAAAGATAAAGGCCACGCCATCATTTGCCAAGATTGGCTCCATCAGTTTACCGAGACATTGATCGACTGTTTCTACTGCGAGCGTGGCTGCTTTGAGATTGCCGGTGTGGCCAACCATATCTGCATTGGCAAAATTGATCACGAAGGTATCAAAGGCATTTTTTTTGGTTGCCTCAAGGATATTATCGGTCAATTTGAACGCGCTCATCTCTGGTCTCAAATCATAAGTCTCAACATCTTTAGGCGAAGGGACCATCATTCGAGCTTCACCTGGATATGATGCTTCGACGCCGCCATTGAAAAAGTAGGTGACATGAGGGTATTTCTCCGTCTCAGCGGTATGAAATTGAGTCAACTTGTTCTCGCTCCAGATTTTGGCAATGGTATTGTTCACGATATCGGGAGTGAAGGCCTGTTTGGCCACCTTTGATCGTCCATAGGTGACAAATGTTGCAAAGTACAGATTTGATAATCTCTGTCGATCAACTAACTCAGGCACCTGATCAGCCAAGAAAGCAGCGGTAATTTCGCGGGCTCGATCTTCCCGAAAATTGAAAAAGATGATGGCATCATTGTCCGTCACCAGTGGCGAAGATTGGCTTTTGTTGACGATCAAGCTCGGCTCGATAAATTCATCCGTCACACCACGAGAATATGATCCAGCAAAAACAGCGCCGCTGTTTAGAAATTGAGTACCCTTGCCTTTGGTCAGCAGATCGTAGGCTTTCTGTATCCTGATCCAGCGATCGTCGCGATCCATGGCGAAAAATCGGCCGATAACTGTATCGATCTCACCAACGCCAATTTCCTTAATCTTGTTTTCAACCATATTGACCATCTCGATGCCAGAAAGACTATCAGAGTCTCTACCGTCCGAAAAAAGATGGATGTGCACATTTGTAAAATTTTGTTGCTTGCACAGACTCAAAAGAGCAAATAAATGGTTGATATGACTGTGTGTGCCTGTCAACGAGAGAAGTCCCATCAGATGAAGTTTGGCGTTGTGCTCCTGTGCATGTTTGATCGCGCCAAGCAAGACAGGATTGTTGAAAAACGATCCGTCTTCAATCTCTTTGTCGATGATTGGTTGATCCTGATGTACGATACGGCCAGCCCCGATATTCAGGTGTCCAGCCTCAGAATTACCCGGTGAGCCGACTGGCAAGCCAACAAATTCACCCGACGCGTTCAGCGATGTGTGGGGATACGACCGGTATAGCGAAGTAAAGTTCTTGGTCTGAGCTTGGGAAATAGCATTTCCGCCCCAGATCGGACCGATGCCCCAACCATCAAGAACAATCATATAATATGATTTTTTCTTTTTATTCAAAAATGAAAACACACCCCTCCAATATTTCTATAATTTACCTTTTAGATACTTCACATTGGCAATATCTGATGGATCTTGCTGATTTAATATCGCCACATAATATGATACCCAGTCAAAGAACAAGCAACCGAGCAACATTTCCTCGACTCTGGTTTTGGTACCGACAAACTTGATCATATCAGAGGAAATCGCATTGTTTTTCAGTATTTCTGCTGAAACCAGATGTCTTGTGGCAATTTCGGTACTGGCAAAATTTGATGACAGTTGCAAAATATGAACCGCATTTTTCGGAAATACGATGCCCGCAATGGCATTGTGATTTAGTTCGGGTAGCTGTTCGCAAAAAGCGAAATTCTTGGCTGTCTCGTTCAGATCAGTCTTGAATCTCACACCGACTGAATACATCTTTTCATCCGCCCAGACAACAGGTATCTTGCCAGCTAATTTCATAGCCAATATCTTGGCATCATTTGTTGCCTTGTCGACGCTGAGATCGCACTTGGCAGCGCAAGATTTCAAAGCTATTAGAATATTAGCCATATCCAGTTTGTCGACCAATTTCATTTTTTCGAAAATGCAGTAGACGGCCATAAACATATAGGGAAGGGCAAACCTTGGCTGTGATTTGTAGTCAATATCGAGGCAAATATTTTCATTCTCCTTGGCCAAAGACTGTAATTTTCCACCACTCGTAACGACAACCATCTTGGCATTGGCGGCCTTGGCCTGCTCAAACGCCGAAATGGGCTCGGCAGTATCGCCAGAGTAAGAAGTGAGCACAACCAAGGTCTTGGCATCTACATACTTCGGAATATTATAGTCATGAATAGATTCAACTGGCATGGAAACAGTTTCTCCGAGCAAAGACGCAACCATATCGTTGGCCATGCCCGAGCCACCCATACCGATCAAAACAACATTTTCAATCGTATTGGGTAGTATTATTCCGGTTATGGAAAAAGTCTCGTATGCTTTTTCACAGCTATCAGCAAAGTTCTGAATATGGCTGACAACTTTTTCGCTATCAACATCGTGCGCCCCCATATTGTCGAGATCGATATCCATACCCTCCTTATTTTACATCTATATAAATTATAGTATGATTGAACCATATTATCAATGCAGATTTTTCGATAATTCTGTCATTCCCGTTTCTTACTTTGTCATTCCTGCGAAGGCAGGAATCCACAAATAGTAATTACCAAAATTATGACCATCACCCTAACTCCCGAAAATATGGACGCAGTTGCCGAGCAAGCTGTGGCAACGCTGCACGCAGGACATCTCGTCATCGCCCCCTTTGACACTGTTTATGGTATTCTTTGTGACCCGAGAGATGAGGCAGCGATCGAGCATCTTGTTGAAGTGAAAAATCGGCCAGAAACCAAAACGCTTGGTGTGGTTGTCAATAACATCGATCAGGTGGCGGCGATAACCCATATTAGTACGGAAAATCAGTCACAAATCAGGCAGATGACTCCAGGGCGTTTTACCTTTATCCTAACCGCCAAATCAACCGAAAACCTATCAAAACAATGCCTGCGAGAGGGGACTATCGCGGTACGGATCCCATCGGCCGAATTGATTACCGTCATCGCTCAGAAATTTGGTGGGCCAGTAGCTCAAACATCAGCCAATCTTTCTGGTCATGAGAATTGTTATGATGTAGCGGCTGTGGTGTCACAACTCGAACAAAACCTGTCAGATGAGGATTTGATTATTGACGGCGGTGAGCTCGAGAAGTTGCCACCTTCGGAAATCTGGAATATGACTGGCGAAATAGCCTTTAAAATTGAAAGATAGAACATTTTTTGCTATAATCATAGCGGTCGAGATATTGATGGTTGACAATGATGCCGCGGTGGCGGAACGGTAGACGCGCACGACTCAAAATCGTGTTCCCTCGCGGAGTGTGGGTTCGATTCCCACTCGCGGTACCATTGTTACTCATCAATAGTGAACTCAAATGAAAAATGTGGAGATATCAGAGTCTGATCTAGTCAGAATATTTTCTCAGAAAAAGAAGGATCGGCTTGGCCGGATCCTTTCTTGGATGAATAGTTTTTTGGTTTTTGGGGTTATTTTTGTCATTTCGTATTTCGTCATAAATTTCAATGCTTTTGTTGGCAATGTTAGCTTCTGGTTCAAGACTGATATTGTCACTGAGACACCAACCGTTGTGACTGGTCCGACTCTGCCGACACCAGACGTTTCTGTCTTAGGTGTAAATTTCGATCAGATCGAGCAGATTGACAACAATTCACTCAGTATCCAAACCACTGGTATTAAGGCGCCGGTCTCTTGGCGAACACCAAATGACACAGACACGATCAACGCAAATCTAAAAAAGGGTGTTGTGCATCTCGAAGGCACAGCTCTACCGGGCGAGAAGGGCAATGTTTTCCTAGCTGGTCACAGCTCTGACTATATTTGGTCAGCCGGCAGTTTTAACGGCATCTTTTCTCTCAATAACAAACTAATTATTGGCGATATCATCCATATTAAATATCAGGACAAAGATTATCTCTACACCGTTTCCGAGAAGAAAACCGTCAAACCAACCGATATAGCGGTGATGAAATCTGACGCGACCTCGAAAGTGACTCTTTCTACCTGCTGGCCGCTCGGAACCTCGCTCAGACGGCTGATTATCGTCGCAGACCAGGTTTACCCTGATCCCAAAAACAACACCGAATCATCATATAATCTCGATATCAACAAGATCCCGAACTCACGCTAGATTATTTGCAGCTCGCGAATGGTGCATCTATGGTTTTAGATTACTGTTCAAATTATGTCATTCCGCACAGACGGGAATCCACAAATAGTAGTATTAATACAAAGTGACACCACGCCTCACACTCACACCGTGACGGGATCCCGGATCGAATCCAGAATGACAAGATGAACTGATAACAAAAAGAAAGGAAGAGCTGATTCTTTAGTTGATCACGGCCATTTTGTAAGAACCAGCATCAATAAAATAGATCTCGCTACCACGATTTCCTAAAGTAAACATCGAACTAGAGTCAGAGTTCAGCGTAACCAAAAGTTTGTCATTGGAACCATCCAGATCGATCACCCTGATCTCATCTCCCTGTTGAAACATTACATGTTGCAGATCAGAGTACCATCTGACATTGGAAATGTTGCTAGAAAAACGACTGACGATCTTGTCATCAACCCAAATTTCATTATTATTATAAGTCAACTTCTTTTTGGCAGCCTGAACGAAGACATCATTTGGTGTCACAATCTGGTCAATCTTTCGCTGATCAGACAAAGTCGTAACCACGGGACTGCTATCGAACAAAACAATATTATTAAAGGAATAAACGCCAGCAGCCTCAACATGCAGGGTTTTCTGCCACGGCTGATGACCGTCGAGTTTGATCTCGACATTGTAGACTCCAGCTTTGTAGTTGAGAGCAAAAGGAAACTTCTTGTTTTCATCGACACCATTGACAAAAGTCTTGGCACCGCTGGCGTCGCTATCCAAATAAATCACACCAGTCTTGGCAAAAGATAAATTTTCAGGCTCAAATCTATATCCAGCGGCATAACTGATCAGAAAAGCAGCTACTGCGACGATAACAAACCCAAACAAGAGCTGGCCAGTCAAAATCTTGTGAAAAATCTTAGTACGGCGATCATTTACAGTCATCTTTATCCTTTAGGATTGAATTTGCGACATAATTAATTTAAGATAATATTATAACAAATGGAGACAAATGGCAAAATTCAGAATTATTGGTAGAAAAAAACTTTCAGGTAATATCGCTGTTTCGGGCGCAAAGAACGCCGCACTCAAATTGATTCCTGCGGCGATCATGGCAGACTCGCCATCAGAAATTTCCAATGTTCCCGATATCATCGACATCAGAAAAATGATCGAGATCATCAGAAGTATCGGTGCAGAAATTTCCTTCGAAAATAATATCGTCAAGATCGATCCACGAAGTATCAATTCTTCCAATCCAGACAAGCATTTGGTGAAAAAATTGCGTGGCAGTGTCGTCCTAATTGGTCCGTTACTAGCCAAATTTGGCAAAGCAACCTTCAGTCAGCCTGGTGGCTGCCTGATTGGAGCAAGAGCGATCGACGACCATCTTGATGTTCTAAAGCAATTTGGGATCAAATACTCCGTCAAAGGCGAAGATTATACATTTAAGGGCAAGCCCAAGGCTGCTCATATTGTTTTGCCAAAAATGAGCGTCACCGCCACCGAAAACGCAATGATGGCAGCAGTACTTTCACCTGGTAAAACTATCATCGATCTAGCTGCTGCCGAGCCTGAAATCCCAGATCTAGCAAAATACTTGAACAAGATGGGCGCAAAAATTACCGGTGCTGGCACTCATCGCATCGAAGTCGAAGGGGTTTCGAAACTCAAAGGTTGTAAACACGAAACTATTACTGACAGAGTTGTGGCCGGAACATTTATCTTGATTGGCGTAGCCAATAATGCCGAGATCACTGTCGGTCCTGTGATTGTTGACCATCTCAGCATTGTTTTCAAAAAACTTGAAGAAATTGGTGCAAAATACACCATCATTGAGCGAGGCAATCAGCAGTATGTCAAAACACTGAAACATGGCGAGCTGAAGGCAACTTCAATCGATACACGACCATATCCTGGCTTTCCGACCGACTTACAATCTCCCTTTGGCGCCCTGATGACACAGGCTAACGGCGTAACGGAGATTTTTGAAACTATGTTCGAGGGCAGATTTGCCTATTTGGAACAGCTTCGAATACTTCGAGCAAATGTCGAGGTAGAAAATCCACATACATTTAAAGTTAGCGGTGCGACCAAGCTAAAGGGAGCTGTTATCTCTAGTAAGGATATCCGAGGCGGAGCTGCGGTTATTTTGGCTGCGACCGTGGCTGACGGCGAGACAATTATTGAAGATGCCGAGATGATCGATCGGGGCTACGAAAAAATAGATGAAAAACTCCGTGGTATCGGCGTTGACATCGAGAGGATTGATTAAATATGGTTAGAAAAATTGCTCTTGACCTAGGCACGAATAATATCCGTATTTTTGTACCCAAAAAGGGGATAGTGGTCTCGGACCCTAGCGTTGTTGCACTCGAATCCTCGACGCAACAGATCATGGCCATCGGTGAAGAAGCCAAAAAGATGATCGGGCGCACACCCGATAGCATCATCGCCGCCACTCCACTGCTAGACGGGGCAATCGCCAATTTTCGCATCACCGAAGCCATCATCAGATACTATGTCAATAAAGTTTTGGGCAATTTCCGCCTATTCAAACCAGATATTATGGTGACAATACCAGCTGGCCTTACCTCGACCGAACGCCGAGCGGTGATCGATGCCTGCAACGCTGCCGGTGCCAAGCAAACCTTTTTGATCAAACAACCTATCGCCGCCGCGCTCGGGGCCGGTGTACCGATTGCTGCACCCTCTGGCAATATGATTATCGATATCGGGGGAGGTACGAGTGAAGTAGCTGTTATCTCTCTCGGCGATGTCGTCGCTTCAACCTCGGTCCGCATCGGTGGTAATAAATTTAATATTGCTATCGCCAACTACATTCGCAAAAAACATAATCTAATTATCGGCGACCAGACAGCCGAAAACATCAAGATCAAGATCGGCTCCGCTCAATCTCTGACCAAAGAGGAAAAGATGGAAGTTTCAGGCTCAAACACTATCTCTGGACTGCCCGAAAGCGTTATGGTTACCTCAGAGGAGATCACACATTCGATCAAACAGCCCCTTTTGGATATTATCAACGCGGTCAAAGATGTCTTACAGAAAACCCCACCAGAGCTAGCCTCAGATGTCATGGACAAGGGCATTGTCTTGACTGGCGGCGGTGCACAGCTGCGTCACATCGACTCATTGCTGACAAAAGTCACTGGCGTGCCATGCGAGATCGCCAATAACCCAACCGAATGTGTAGTTAAGGGCGCTGGTATCGCAATCGAAAACTTAGAATCATTCAAAAGATCAGTTCTTTGGTCAAAGGATTAGATGAAGATCGGAATCGACGCCTCTCTGGCGGCATCAAAATCAAAAACTGGCGTAGAAAATTATGTTTACGAGATCACGAAGAGGCTCGGCCAATTTTCGCGCTCAGAGATTATTCTCTATACAAATCTGAAGCTTGGCGAAAAGATAGAGAACACGACGGAGAAAAACATCCCATTTTTCAAATTTTGGCGTTCATTGCGCTTACCATTAGCACTTCTGTCTGATAAACCAGATGTATTTTTTGAGCCAGCCAATTTCTTACCCTGGTTTGCCCCCAAAAATTCCGTCGTCACCGTCCACGACCTTGCCGTTAAAAGATACCCATCAGCTTATAGCTTCTTCGCACGCATGAGGTTGAATTATTTCTATGGCCACACCAGCAAGCACGCCAAAAAGATTATCGTAGTTTCAGAGACGACCAAAAATGACATGATCATGTACTATCCCGAAAGCAAGGAAAAAATCGAGGTCATTTACCCGTCATACAATCAAATTTTTAACAACGACAAGAAAACCACCTCGCCGATGAAAGATAAATACATTTTGTTCGTTGGCCGGCTCGAAGCTCGCAAAAACATCAAGAACATCGTCTTAGCCTTTGAAAAATTCAAAGCCGAACACAAATTATCGCACAAACTTATCCTCGTTGGTAATCCTGGCTACGGCTATACCGACGCGAAAAGTCTGATCGAAAACAATCCAGATATTATCTTGGCTGGACACAAAAACGCCACCGAATTGGTCTCGTATTACAAAAACGCTGATTGTCTGCTTTACCCGTCTCTGTACGAGGGCTTTGGCATGCCGATACTAGAGTCGATGGCCTGTGCCACCCCAGTGATCGTCTCGAACGATAAATGGGCCAGAGAAGTCGGTGGTGAGGCTGGCTATTATGTCGAATCTTCTTCTGTTTCTGAGATTGCGTCTGCCATCGGAGTCCTCACCACCGATCACTATATTCATGACCAATATGCCCAAAAGGGGCTCAAAAATGTCCAGAGATTTTCGTGGGACAAATCAGTTAAAGAAATTGTCAAACTCTTGGAGGCATTTTGAAAATCGCACTTGTCCATGATTTTTTAAACAAACCAGGTGGTGCCGAAAAGGTTCTGCTCGCCTTGGCAAAGATGTATCCCGAGGCTCCAATATATACCCTCGTTTACGATCCAGCCTATACCTCCAAAGATTTCCCTCACCGCAAAATCATTGCCTCTAGCTTGCAAAATTACCCTGAGTTTATTCGCAAACGATTGAAATTTTTACTACCAAAGATGAGCTCGGCGATCGAAGAATTTGACTTTACCGCTTACGACGCCGTCATTTCCTCCTCAAATTCTTTTGCCCATGGCATCATCACCACGCCAAAAACCTTTCATCTGTGCTATTGCCACTCACCAATGCGATATGCCTGGGATTGGAGCAATGAGTATTTGGCTGAAAATAATGTTAACTATGGTCTAATTGGCTTTGTCGTCCGCTCTATGATCGCCAAAATTCGTCAATGGGACCGAATAGTGGCCGATCGAGTCGATGCGTATGTGGCAAACTCTATCAATGTGGCCGGTCGCATTAAAAAATACTATCGGCTTGACTCTACTGTCGTCTATCCGCCCGTCGAAACCGAACAAATCGCGCCGCAAAAGAAAAACTTGGGCTATTATATGATCTCTTCTCGACTCGAGCCATACAAAAAAGTTGATCTGGCGGTCAAAGTCTTCAACAAAAATGGGCTGCCACTCTGGATAGTCGGTGACGGCAGTCAGTTGGAATTTTTACGATCGGTTGCCAAAGATAATATTAAATTCTTGGGCTGGCAAAAACCGAGCTCAGTATTTGGCTATTTATCGACCGCCAAAGCCTTCGTTTTTCCCGGCGAGGATGATTTTGGTATCGCTCCAGTCGAAGCCTTGGCTGCAGGACTACCGGTCATCGCCCACAACAAAGGTGGCGTCAGGGAAACGGTCAAGGAAGGTAAAACTGGCTTTTTCTTTGACGAGCAAACAGTCGAATCGATGAGCGAAGCCGTCGACAAACTTGAGGCAAATTATACCAAGATTGACAAAAACCTCTGTCGCGAGAGTGCTAACCAATTTTCAACCGAAAACTTTGAAATCAATTTCAAACGAATATTCGATCAGAAATATCAGGAATTTAGGAGAAAATACGATGTCAAATAGAGTCAAAATACTGAATATTAGCATCGACGCGGTAACTAGCGAGGAAGTTTTGGCCAAGCTGGCTGGTTTTGTCGAAGATGACAACAAACATATCATTTCGACAGTCAACACCGAGTTCATCATCAACGCCCAAAAGGATGAAAAATTCCGAGAGGTCCTAAACGAAAAAAGTTCTCTAAACCTTGCCGATAGCTTTGGAGTCATCTGGGCCAGCTGGTTTGAAAATCTGCCCAAGCCCAAAAGTATACTTGGCAAGATCACGATCTGCTTCACTTGGCTTTTTTCATTGATCTCCATACCGCTCTGGCCAAATCTCTACAAAAAAGTCGTTCCAGAAAAAATATCAGGTTCGGATTTCATCTGGACACTATCAAAATTTGCAGCCAAAAATCATCTCAAGGCCTTCTTATTTGGCGGCGGCACGACTATCGCCGAAAGAACCGCCCTGAAACTTCAGGCAGATATCGACGGCTTTCGTGTCGTCGGCGTTGCAGAGGGACACCCACTACCTGATACCGCCGAAATTATCGCAGCGATCAAGAAAACCAATGCCGATATTCTTTATCTCGCTATTGGTTCACCGACACAGGAAAAATGGCTAGCAGAAAACTTGGAGAAGACCGGCTGCAAGATCGGTATCGGACTTGGTGGTACCTTTGATTTCATTTCTGGTACAAAAAAAAGAGCACCACTATGGATGCAGAAATCGGGACTAGAATGGTTCTATCGTCTCACTCAAGAGCCATCAAGGATCAAGAGACAGCTTGCATTGCCCAACTTAGCTTGGCAGATCTTGATAAAAAAATTATATTAAAACCCTATATTCGCAATACAGATATTTCGAATTTTTAAACTCCGACTTCGAGGATTGCAATCAGCCACAAGATGGCGATTCCAACCAGTGCAATCTGCATCAGCCGTATCATCTGTCGCTTCTCGCTCAGACTGAAGTGGTTGTACGAAGCCTCCTCACGGTAAATTTTTCTTTTGTTGCGATTCATGCCGCCTCCCAAAAGAATTAGTTAACCCGCTGTGAACTTTTGTTTTTGTTTTGTTAAATTTGGTAGGTTCTAGACTTTCTCTCTACTTACATTATACACCTTTTGTCAATACAATTATTGTCATATTGCAATAATTGTGGTATTGTCATGGCAGCCAAGGGGGTTTAGCTTGCTAGGCCAATTTACACCCTTGGATGACCCATAAGGGGGATAACTATGGGAGAGAAAACAAAAGATCCAGAGCGTATAACTGCGGTTCTGGAAGAATTGGCGACTAGACCGATGGCTAAATCACTAGTTGACATGTTCGACTGTTACTCGAGCGAAGAAACAGTTGAATACGAGGACAGAGGAATAGTCAGCCCATCCACTGTGCGTCGGCACCGACTGACAGCCGATATTGTAGGGCAGAGATTGGGCATGATCTTGGAAATACCGCCCAGTAGCGACAATGTTGTGCGGCTATCTGTCATTCAGCGCAAAATGACTGACGAAGACCACGGCGAACAGGCATGGATCGATATTCTTGCTGGTGAGATGCGAACTGGATCCTGGGCAGTCGGAAGTGACCCGGGAAGCGGCCAACGGCTGACAACAGGCATCAGGATCCATCTGCCTGTAGGACAAGATCTCGTCTTGCCTTCGCCCGATGGGCGATGGTTCATCGGCTTTCTCGAGCATTTCTCGAGAGTAGTTCAGGCCACTGAAGCAACAGATGTCGGAAATATGCCGACATACTGGAGCAATGACAGCAAAAAATGAGATGACCACCGCAAAGAATCTGGGATGTCGCAAGTGCACATCCCACACACCTCTTATCTCAAATATTTGAGCCAAGGGGCAGTGTAATTGTATTAGATTCGGAGTTTTCCGAGTTATTTGGTAAAATCAATATAAATCAGACAAGCCGAATACCAATATTTGTATCGTACTATCGACCAATTAGAACAAAAAGATTATGAACCAAAAATCCAAACCAGAACTCTTGGCCCCTGCAGGCAATCTCGAAACATTGAAAATAGCCTTCGCTTACGGCGCTAATGCCGTCTATTGCGGCACTCCCGCCTTTGCGATGCGCGCTCGTGTCGGATTTGATTTTGAATCACTAGCCGAGGGAATAGAATACGCTCACAAATTGAAGAAAAAAGTTTACCTAACCCTAAACGCTTTTCCTCACCCTGATGTCATCGAAGAACTCAAGAAGCATATCAATAAATTGATTGCATTGAAGCCTGATGCCTTTATCGTTGCCGACCCTGGCATGGTTGATTTTCTGGTCAACAATTATGACATTCCAGTTCATCTTTCGACTCAGGCTAGTACGACCAACCAACTAGCGGCCAATTTTTGGAAAAAGATCGGTGTCGAGCGAATCGTCTTGGCTCGAGAACTAAGTCTCGATGAGATCAAGACGATTTCTGACCAATCAAAAGTCGAGATTGAGTGCTTCGTACATGGCGCGATGTGCATGGCCTACTCTGGCCGCTGCCAGATCTCCAACTATCTGACTGGTCGAGATCCAAATCAGGGCCAATGCATACAAGCCTGCCGCTTCAAATACAAGATGTACGCGCTCGAAGAGGATTTGCGCAAAGATGAATATTTTCCTATTTACGAAGACGAAGAGGGCACTCATATTCTGAACTCCAAAGATCTTTGCATGATCGAAAATATTGATCAGATGATTGAAGCTGGCATCACCAGTCTCAAGATCGAAGGTCGACTCAAATCAGAGTACTATGTCGCGACCGTCGTCCGAGCTTATCGTATGGCCATCGACGACTATTTCACCGACAAATCTCTGTATCAGCAGAACAAGTCATCTTATCTCGAAGATATCAAGAAAACAGCCAACAGGGGACTGACCACTGGCTTTTATTTCAACAAGCCAGATCAAAATACCAACAATTACAAGAGCTCAAAGGCAGACAGCACTTGGGGTTATATCGGTCGAGTGACAGAGAGTCACGAGCAGGAAAAGACTATGACTTTCATCTGCAAAAACTATTTGGAGATAGAGGATCATCTCGAGATCATCACCCCCACAGACACTTATTCTCTCGATCTTACCGAAATGTCCGTAAATGGAGAACCGGTCAAGATTGCCCACGCAGACAATCTCGTCACTATCTCCTTCGATCACAAAGTTACTACTGATACTTTCCTACGCAAAGAAATCAAGAAATAAGTTGGTCGGTCGAACAGCTACACGCCTTATCGGCTTAAACACTGACTAACCTGACAGTAGTCTGTCATTTCCGCCATCCCGCTTTGTCGCTCCTGCCTCCACTCTGTCATTCCCGCGTAGGCAGGAATCCAGTTGAGATAAACTCCGGCGAGAATCCCGTCACAGCCCCGAAGGGGACCCTTTGGGTCGTAAGCGCGGAGCAGAATCTATCTTTAAAGTACAACTATTTGTGGATTCCCGCCTGCGCGGGAATGACAAACAATATTGTCATTGCCCCTAGAGGGGCACTTAGTGTCGAGGAGTCTTCGACCTGTCTACCGGCAGGCAGGCGCGGCAATCTATCATTTTGTTTTTTACAGATCAAATATCAACGGCTCAGCGAGTTTTACCCCTTGAGGCGTTCATATAACAAAGACCTATTTTCTCAAAAAACATCTATTTTGCTATGTCTTGAACAGAATTAACAATAATTCTAAAACTAGACTTGAGGGATGCTCCGCATCTCGACAGGAGTGAATAAATATCATCTCAGAAAAATTGGCAAACAGTCCAACAAGATGTATTATGCAGTGTCCGTTGTACGACGTCTTTGGCGACTTTCTCATCGCGATATCTTCGTGATTAGTGAGGCGTTAAAGCCAAAATCAAACAAGAGGAGGTGGACGAAATGTCCAAACCGTCTATTGAGGTTAAACAACCGGTCTGGCTACTGACTGGCCTGACCATCGACTACGGTCTGACGCCCGCGAGGGCCAAGATGCTGCTCCCCAAAAGCGGAGATTGCTGCATGTCACACTGGGGACAGAATGAATGGAATGGCGAGCGGAAGACTGGGATAATAAAAAATGCAACCATTCCAATAATCTGGACAGGGACAGAGCTGGAGATTGCGAAGGCTAACGATATACTATCCTCCGAGGAGATAGGCTATGTCTGGCCCGTAGAAATTGCTTCGTTGCTATTACCAGTGAATGAACCTAACGTACTACTCAAGCAGCTTATGTTCAGATTTGGACTAAGAGCCCTGTTTGCTCTACGCCCGAACCGTGAAGAATATCGCTGGAGTGCTGGTGGCCGCGAAGCGTTCATTCTCTACCTAAATCCCTACGACCCGTACTTCTGCCATGACAACGCAGCTAGAGCACTTGCCCCAAGCACAGCTCTGCCGGGTGCCCCAAGGTTACCTCTGGGTAACAAATAGAGTCAATTACTGCTCTCGCGTCGTAGCTAGAAATAGCAAAACGGCGCGAGAGTTTTCGTTTAGCGAGATATATCCTAGGACTGTATTTCAAAGCCCGAGTGGTCTTCCCAATATTTAATTTCTATGTTACAATCAATGCTGTAGTCACATATATTCTTTGAGTTTGCAGAGAAGCGTCAGCAATTATCCGCAAGCTCGAATAATAATATGTAACAAGCACTACACTCATCAATAATCAGATGAGAAGTGGCGTTTTTGTTTGGTTAAAATAACCACGATATGCACTGTAGCTCAAGCTTTAGCTTGTAGAATACAACACGCTGAAGCGTGGGCTACGGGGGATAGGAAAGCGTGGGCTACGAGAAATCACACAAGGTAATTACAAAATAATTTTAAATTAAGAGGAAACCTCTATGAGAACGCAAATCATCGCAACAGTTGGTCCGGCGACTTCAGCTCCGGAAATGCTCGAACAGTTAGCCCTAGAAGGCGTTGACATCATGCGCAACAACTTTGCGCACTGTCAGTACGATGAATACAAGGAAAGATACGCTCAGATCCAGGCTATCAACAAAAAACACGGCCTCGACATCAAAGTTCAGGCTGATCTTCGCGGTCCAAGCATTCGTCTCGGTGAAAATATCCCAAAAGAAGGTATGGAAGTTAAAAGTGGTGACATCCTGACTTTTGTCACTGCTCCTTGCAACGACAAAAAAGACGGCGAACTGATCGTCACAGATCCGTATCTCCACGCTGATGTCAGCGTTGGCGACCAGCTCCTGATCGAGTCTGGCATGCTTGAGCTAGAAATCATTGAGGTTGGCAAAGATAGCCACAAATTTAAAGCCAAAGTCAAACTTGGCGGCATCATCTTCCCACGAAAAGCCCTAAACTTGCCAAATACCAAACTAACGACTTCATCACTCACCGATAAAGATATGAAAGATCTTGATTTTGTTCTTTCTGTCGGCGTGGACTGGGTCGCTATTTCCTTCGTCAGTTCGGCTGATGATGTCAACAGAGTCAGAAAAGTAATTGGCGACCGACCGATCAAAATCATGTCCAAGATCGAGGGCAAGATGGGCCTAGCCAATCTTGATGAAATCATTGATGCCTCTGATGCAATCATCGTGGCTCGTGGCGACCTCGGCGTCGAAACACCATTTGAAGAGCTGCCAATCGTTCAGAAGCAGATGATCAAGAAATGTCAGCAACATCTAAAACCAGCCATCGTAGCCACTCAAATGCTCAAAAATATGATGAAATCGCCTTATCCAACCAGAGCCGAGATTTCTGATATTGCCAATGCTGTCTTTGATGGCGCACACATGGTCTGGCTTTCCGATGAAACAACTGTCGGCGAATATCCAATCGAGGCCGTCAAAGTCATGAGAAAAGTCATCGATCGAATCTCGGACTACAATAGATCTTGTATCATCTGGTAGAGATCCAAATATCTGTAAAGATAACCCGAACTCTGTGCTACAATGTGTAAATGACACAAACATGCACCCTTGATATTTTAAAAACTGGAGCCAACGTCTTCCTGACAGGGGAGCCTGGTTCTGGTAAAACTTACACCCTAAATCAATACATTAAATATTTGTATTCTCACGGCATAATCCCGGCGATAACTGCATCGACCGGGATTGCTGCTACTCATATCGGCGGCACGACCATTCACTCTTGGAGCGGCATCGGCATTAAGAGCAAGTTGAATAAAGCTGATCTCCACGCCATAGCCACAACTTCATATGTCCAAAAAAGAGTCGCAGCGACGAAAGTTTTGATCATCGATGAAGTCTCGATGCTATCTCCCGAAACGCTGGAAATGGTCGACGCCATCTGTCGCGAGGTTCACGCGAACACTCTGCCTTTTGGTGGCATCCAAGTCGTCATGACTGGAGACTTTTTTCAATTGCCACCGGTCAAGGGTCGATCAGTCGACGAATTTTCACAAGAAAATCTTTTTGAGATAGAAAATGGCCGTTTTGGTTACAACAGCTATGTTTGGGAACAAGCAGAATTTATCACCTGCTATCTCTCGGAGCAGCATCGCCAAAATGATACGGATCTAACTGCCTTATTGGCCAAAATTCGCCGAAACGAATTTGATGATATTTGTCAGAGTCACATTGATTCCAGAAGTGTGAATATTTCCACGATTCCTGAAACAGCTCCCAAACTCTACACTCACAATATGAATGTCGATATCGTGAATAACCAGATGCTCGACCAGATCCCTCTGAAATCAAAATATTTTAAGATGAAAACGATTGGCCGCGAGAACCTGATCAGAAACATGGTAAAGGGTTGTCTTTCACCAGAAGACCTCTATCTAAAGATTGGCGCCGCCGTTATGTTTACAAAAAATAATCCCAAGGAAGGCTATGCCAATGGTACACTCGGCATTGTCGAGGATTTTGACCATGAAACCGATCTGCCGATCGTCAAGATTAGGAACGGTCACAAAATAACCGTCGCACCAGCCGACTGGAGCGTCGAAGAAGACGGCAAAATCAAAGGCACGATCACACAGCTACCATTGCGACTCGCCTGGGCCATGACAGTACACAAAAGTCAGGGGATTAGCCTAGACGAAGCGGTGATTGATCTCTCCAAAGTTTTTGAATTTGGCCAAGGCTATGTCGCCATCTCGCGCATTCGCAAACTTGATGGCCTACACCTGCTAGGTTGGAATAATCTTGCCTTCAAAGTCGACCACCACGCGGTCGGTGTCCTGTGCAGGGGCATCTTTCGCACGCAAAGCAAACGTGCGTCGCTGCTTGCGCAAAATCTCGACGGTCTTGTCGATGGCGGCTTCGGTCACTTCTGCACTGACTTTTTCCACCTCGGCGGTAGACAAATCAGCAATCTTGACTTCAGGATACACCTCGAAAACCGCATCAAATGCCATCTGACCATCGGGTGAGCTTTCACTTTCGGTAATGCGTGGTTGGCCGGCAACGCGCAACTCGGCCTCATTGGCAGCGGTAGCAAACGCC
>JBAWZC010000010.1:0-24142 GCA_037143235.1 Candidatus Berkelbacteria bacterium | reverse complement strand
GTCTTTCTGACCGACTGGTTATATCGTTCTACCTGATCAGCAAAGTCTTCAAAAACGGTGATGTTGTCTCTTTTGACACTTTGAATGAAAAAGGTTTGCTCAAGGGTGGGCAGAAAGCCAAGATCGTTCACTCAGGTAAACTTGATAAAAAAATCTCTATCGGTGAGGGCGTTCAAGCCTCCAAATCAGTTGTTCTATTGATTGAAAAACTTAACTCAAAAACTACTGACGAAACGCCAGCTCCAAAAAAAGAAGTCAAGGCAGTAGTCAAAACAGTTGCAAAGAAGCCAAAAGTTGTCTTGAAATCAAAAAAAGCCTAATCGTTCTATAATTCAATTATAAAAAAACACTCCACCCGGAGTGTTTTTTTTGTCACAAACTTATCAGTTCTGTCTGGGTCTCCGGTGAAACGCAGCACCAATTGGGCTGTTGCTAAATACTCACAAAACGCTAGGATATCAGCAGAAAACATCTGCAACATTATAAAATTGATCTATAGTGTAATATACATCTCTCTCATCGGAATCTGAACTAAAATTCCCCTAGCCCCATCAATGGGCAGAATAGCGTCGATCGTTGGATTATTGCCTATCGAGATGTATAATTATTGATATAATATGTAGTCGAAAAAGGTTAGATGGTGCATAATCCAAAAAATAGTCAAAAGGTAATGGCTTGGTGTCTCGAAGCAGCGATTGGTTTGATATTTAAGGGTGCTGAATATATCGGGCACAAAATTTCATCCAGAAATCTGAACAATTACTTGTCTGAAAATTCGACTTATTATGATGTGTCTCAAAAACAAATTAATCAGATGGTTTATGATCTGAAAAGACGTAACTATATATCTTTTGGTGAGGGCGACTCTGTCGTTTTGACACACAAAGCCAAGATCAAAATCATTGATCAAGTGGTTTCGTCGAAGCGTAGAGATGGTAAGTATCGGTTTATTTCGTTTGATATTCCAGAGTCCAAAAGACTGCAACGAGACAATTTTCGGCTATCGATTAAAAGGATGGGGTTCCGCCAGGTTCAGAAAAGTCTATGGGTTTCTGACTTAAATATCGGCGATCTGGTTGAATCAGCCATCACTGAGTACAAAGTTGGCGATTATGTCGCGTATTTTGTGGCTGAAAAATCAAATATCGACAAACATATAGTTGAGATATTGAAACGACAAAGTGACAAATAATCATTCATTGTTGCATTGATTATTGTCAAAATTATAATCTGCAATGCCCCCCGAAAAGTCACAATCAATCTCCAATGGGCGGTATTTCGTCGATCGTTGGATTTTTGCCTATCCGTTTCGAAGGTGTCAAGGGGAAGAGTGTGTGAATAATAATTAATTTTGTATTTTTGTTTGATTTTACCTTCAATATTAGCTATAGTGTAGTCAATGACAAATATATTTAAATTTTGGGAATATAAAGACCTGCGCAACAAAATTTTGGTTGCCGCTTCTTTGTTAATCGTCACTAGAATCTTGGCCCATATTCCACTGCCAGGCGTAGATTTGGCTCAATTGCAGACTTTCTTTTCGCAAAACCAAGTCTTTGGCTTTTTGAATATGTTTTCTGGCGGCACGATGAGTAATTTTTCCATTATTCTGATGGGTGTCGGGCCATATATTACTTCCTCGATTATCTTTCAGCTTTTGGCGATGATATTTCCTTCTGTCGATCAATTGCAAAAAGAGGGCGAAGCTGGCCGACAGAAAATTACGCAATATACTCGACTGGCCACAGTACCGCTGGCCATTATCCAAGCTTATAGCATGATTGCTATTTTGAAGACGCAAGGCATCATCCCTGACTGGACACTCTACCAGCTAATCATTTCACTATTAGTTGTAACCGCTGGCACGATGCTTTTGGTCTGGATTGGTGAGATTATCTCAGAAAAGGGGATTGGCAATGGTGTTTCCCTAATCATCTCTCTCGGTATCTTGTCCGGAATTCCAACACAGCTGAGCAGCACCTATTTGATCTTGCAGTCTGGTGATACCGCCAAGATTCTTGGTGTAATCGCTTTTGCGATTTCCTTTATCATCGTTATCGCCGGTATTGTCACTGTTCAGGAAGGACAAAGAAACATCCCTGTGACTTATGCGCGCAAGATGCGTTATGGCAACTCGGCTGGAGTCCAAAACACTTTACCTATAAGGGTTAACCTAGCTGGGGTTATTCCAATTATTTTCGCTATGACAATCATGGTCATCCCTGGCGTTATCGCCAAATATCTTGAGGGTGCCAAGACGGCTTGGATCGCATCATTTTCGACCACCGTTTCAAATTTGCTAGCCAACCAATTGTATTACGGTATCATATATTTTATTTTGATCGTCGTCTTCACTTATTTCTACACCTTTATTATCTTCAAGCCTGAACAAGTGGCCGAAAATATGCAAAAACAGGGAGGTTATATCCCTGGTATCAGACCTGGCACGGAGACGAAGGACTATTTGCAAGAAATCATTTCTCGGATCACTTTTGTTGGCGCGATGTTCCTCTCTTCGATTGCGATTCTGCCGTTTATCGTTCAGAGTCTCACTGGTATCTCTACACTAGTGATCGGCGGAACAGGTATCCTTATCGTCGTAGCAGTTGTGATTGAGACCATGCGACAGATTAAATCTCAATTAGTCATGCACAGCTATGACCGCTACTAGTCGTCAAAAAAATATTTATACCTTCATCGGTCTGCCAGCATCTGGCAAAGATACACAGGCCAAAGAACTAGCCCTTGATCTCAAAACGACAGTCTGGGGAGTCGGTGATTTGATTCGCGAACAGATTTCGAAGAACAAAGACGATATTTTTATTCAACAGATCGAGCGCAGATACGACAAAGGTGTCCCGCAGCCAGATCATGTGGCGATCGAATTGGTCAAAAGGAAACTCGAGCAAGCTGACCGAGATGTCGTTCTGAGTAATTTTCCTTTTACGCTCGCTCAAGCTGATTTTATGACCGAAAATATAACTAAGCTTGGCTTTGCTCAATTAGTCATTATTTATATCAAAGTTTCGCCAGAAACCTCATTCGCAAGGGCCACTAGTCGCCGGGTCTGCCTCGAGTGTGGTGCGATCTATCCGATTAGTCACAAGGGTGACCATTGTAAGTGCGGGGCTATGCTTCAAACTCGAACTGATGATGATGCCAAGACTGTTCAGAAGAGAATTACTGATTATCAGAAAGAGATTGAAATAGTTACTGCATATTACCGCAAAAAGGGGAGTTTGATCGAGATTGACGGCGAAAAAACAATCGAAGCAGTTAGAAAAGAAATCTTAGCAAAAATATGAGCACACTTTCTCCAGAGCAAATAGACGACATGAAGGTTTGTGGCAAGATACTGAAGAATGCCCTCGACCAGACAGTTTTGGTGTTGAAAGCTGGTGTAACGACGATCGCTCTTGATCGGATTGCCGAAGAATCCATCGTAAATGCCGGTGCTAGGCCCTCTTTCAAGAACTATTTTGTCGAGGGTGTTGGTAGTTATCCATCTTCGCTTTGTGTCTCCATAAACGACGAAGTGGTCCATGGTATTCCTAACGAAAGCAGAGTTATAAAAAACGGCGATGTAGTTTCGCTCGACCTAGGCGCTGAATACCATGGTGTTTGTACCGATATGGCTAGAACGATAATTGTGGGCGAAGCAACAGAGCAGATCAAAAGTCTAGTCAATACAACGAGGATCTGCCTTGAAAATGCAATCAAAGAGGTAGCAGTTGGCAAAAATATCGGTAATATCGGCGCTGCAGTTGAAAAAACAGCTCTTGCCGCCGGTTTTGCAGTTATCAAGGATTATGTTGGTCATGGTATCGGCGAGAAGCCTCACATGGCTCCAAGTATCCCTAATTTTGGTAAATATGGCAGTGGTCCAAAGATTTTGGACTGTACGGCTCTGGCTATCGAGCCGATGATCACTCTCAGTGCTGAATACACGACTCCTGCAGATGACGGCTGGACGGCCAAAACTGAAGATGGCTCGATATCAGCCCATTTCGAGCACACAGTCGTGATCGAAAATGGTGTCGTGACTGTAGTCACGCTTTAGCCATATTTATTGTTGACTTTGAGTATAAATTATGTTAAATTTGATTAGGAATGTCAAAAACCGATGTAATCGAAGTTAAGGGATCTGTTCTGGAAGTATTGCCAGATTCAAAGTATAGGGTACAGTTAGATACTGGCCATGGAGTTTTGGGGTACCTGTCAGGTAGGATGAAACAAAACCATATCTCTGTGACGGTCGGTGACAAGGTTTTACTAGAATTGACACCGTACGATTTAACAAAAGGTAGGATTGTCAGACGGCTAGCCTTTGAAAAGGATAGTTAAGAATATTCGCAAGAGTATCATAAGGGGTTAATTTTTTTCGTTTACTATGAAAGTACGACCATCTGTAAAAAAAATGTGTGACAAGTGCAAGATCATTCTTCGCAGCAAAATGGGCAAAATGAAACGCCCAGGTGTGAAGAGAAGAATTTTTGTAATCTGTGAAAATCCAAAACATAAGCAACGACAAGGGTAATAGAGCTGAGAACTGAGAACTGAGTGCTGAGAAAATAAGACTAATAACAAATAACTAATTACTAACAACTACCAAAATGGCAAGAATTGCAGGCGTAAACCTACCAAATGACAAGAGGATTGAAGTAGCCTTGGGTTATTTGTATGGCATTGGATTATCTCTCAGTCAAAAAATATTGGCCGATCTGAAGATTGACCCAAATACTCGTGCCAAGGATTTATCAGAGAAGCAGGCCGAAGAGATCAGGCAGTATATCAACCGAAACTATCGAGTTGAGGGTGATCTTCGCTCAGAGGTTTCTCAAAATATCAAACGTTTGAGAGAAATTGGTTCGTATCGTGGTACTAGACACTTGAAGGGCTTACCTGCTCGTGGCCAACGCACCAAGACCAACGCCAGAACCAAGAGAGGCAAGAAAGTCACTATGGGTTCAGGTCGCCGCACAGTGGAGAAGACTTAATCTCCTGCAGAATTAATATTATAAATTGATATAGAGTAGTTGGAAATTGAGTAATCATACAAATATATGGCAAAGCAAACAAAGAAAATTGACAAAGAGAAAAAAATCGCCAAAAAGAAATCAAAGGTTTTGGTTCCTTCTGGTATGATTTATATTCAATCCACTTTTAATAATACATTGGTTACCGTTACTGACGAGACTGGCAATGTTATCGCTTGGTCGACTTCTGGCGTTATGGGTTTCAAAGGTGCCAAGAAATCAACCCCATACGCTTCACAGTTGACTGTTGCAAATGTGATGGAAAAAGCCAAAGCTCGTGGTTTCAATCGCGCCAGAGTCTTTGTTTCAGGTGTCGGTTCTGGCCGTGACTCAGCCGTTCGTGCCTTGGCTGCCGCTCAGATTCAGATTGAATCAATCAAAGATATTACTCCAGAAGCACATAACGGTTGCCGACAAAAGAAAGCAAGAAGGATCTAATCATGATAAATGCATGCAAAAAATGTAGACGAGAAGGCGAGAAGCTGATTTTGAAGGGCGACAGATGTCTTTCGGCCAAATGTGCTATGACCAAACGGCCATATGCTCCTGGTCAACACGGACAGGGCAATTTCAAAAAAACATCTGAGTATTGCCGACAGCTTCGCGAAAAGCAAAAAGCTCGTCGTATTTATAATATTGGTGAGAGACAGTTCAAAAATATCGTGAAAAAAGCCGACAAAATGGTTGGCAACACGGCTGAAAATATGCTTATCTTACTTGAGACTCGGATCGACAGCTTGGCATATCGCCTCGGCTTTGGTCTATCTCGCAGCAATGTCCGACAGATGATTTCTCATGGTCGCTTGAAAATCAACGGTCAGAAGATCAAAACCCCTTCAATCACAGTTAAGGTCGGAGATATTATCGAAGCTTGCAAAAAAGAAACTCTTGCTGATGTCACTTTGACAAAATTGTCATGGGCTGATGTTGATGCCAAGAGCGAAAAAGCTACTATCAAAAGTATGCCAACTAAAGATGAAATTGATTCATCAATAAACGAGAGCTTGATCATTGAGTTCTACTCACGTTAATAAGGAGAAAAATGGAAAAAATCGGTTTACCAAAAATCAAAGAAGAAAAGATTTCTGCAAATTGCTCAAGATTTATCGTTGAGCCACTTTTCCCTGGCTACGGTGCAACCATCGGCAACTCACTAAGACGAGCCCTGCTTTCTTCTATTCGTGGTGCTGCAGCAACTTCATACAAAATCGAAGGTGTTAGCCATGAATTTACCTCGATCCCTCACGCCAAAGAAGATGCAATCGAGCTAATGATGAACCTCAAAAACATTCACTTCAAATCTTTTTCTGAAGAGCCAGTCACTATCGAATTGTCCAAAAAAGGACCAGGAGAAGTTACGGCTGCTGATTTCAAAAAGAACAGCAATATTGAGATTTCAAACCCAGACCAACATATTATCACACTTGATGCTAAAGCTGACCTAAATATGGAAGTTACTGTTGAGCGTGGCCGAGGCTTTGAGCAGGTCACTGCTGAGAGCAAAAAGAAATCAATGATCGGTCAAATCATGGTTGACGCGAACTTTTCTCCAGTCGAGCGTGTTGTTATGTCGACCGAGGATACTCGAGTCGGTCAGATGACAAACTATGACAGATTGGTTTTGGAAGTCACTACCAATGGTACAGTTGATCCATTAACTGCTCTAAAAGAGTCAGGCAAAATCCTTGTCGAACACTATCAGGCTATCATCAATGATGAAAATTTCATTGAGCAATTGACTGAGGTGAAGATTGAGGAAAGCCCTATTGTTGCTGCTGATGAAATTGGTACAGAAATCGACACAACCCTTGAAGCTGAAATTTCTTCTGATCTTGACGGCAAGACAAAAATCGAAGAATCTGGTCTCTCACAGAGAACAGCCAATGCTTTGATCAACTCTGGCATCAAGACAGTAGCAGGTTTAAACCGATTGTCTGATCTCAAGCTTGAAGAGGTTAAGGGACTTGGTAAAAAGGGTATTGATGAAATTAAAATGATGATGGGTAGATAAGATGATAAGAAAACTGGGTAGAAAAGCTGATGACCGAAATCACTTGATGCGAAATCTCGCTACCTCTCTTTTATTGTACGAGGTCATCGAAACGACTGAAGCAAAAGCAAAGTCACTTAAAGGCTATGTTGAGCGCATCTTGGCACGAACCAAGAATGTTGATTTTAACACTTCTAGATATTTAAATTCTATCTTGTTTGATCGCAACGCAACCAAAAAGGTTGTCGATGAACTGTCAAAGAGATACGAAAGCCGCAATTCTGGATTTGTTCGTTCCTTCCGTTTGAACCCTCGCAAGGGCGACAATGCTCCGATGATGAGGCTAGAGTTGGTTGATAAAAAAGTTTTCGTCGCTGAGAAAGTTGAAGTAAAAGACGAAAAAGAGACTAAAAAAGTTGAAAAAGTCGAAAAAACTGATAAAAAAGTTAAAGATGTTAGTGTAAAAGTTAAGACGAAATCAAAGAAAAATGAATCCAACTAATCAAAAACGATGGCACTTCTTTGACGCTGAAGGACAGATCTTGGGTCGTCTCTCGACTCAGGTTGCTGTTTTGCTTCGCGGCAAAGACAAGGTGACATTTACTCCAAATATCGATGATGGCGATTCTGTCGTTATTGTTAATGCTGAAAAAATTGTATTGACTGGCCACAAAGAAGATCAAAAGAGATATTACAAACACACCGGCTATCTCGGTAACATGAAAACTCGTACTGTGAAAGAGCTTAGAAAGACTCTGCCAGCCTTTATTATCGAAGAAGCTGTTAGCGGGATGTTGCCAAACAACAAACTAGCCAAAGAGATGGAAAAGAGATTGCATGTTTACGCTGGTCCAGAGCATCCTCACCAAAACATTAAATTTGTTAACCAAGAGTAACTATGACTGAAAAAACCGAGACAACCAAAGAGATATTCAAAGCTGTCGGTCGCCGCAAAACGGCTGTTGCTTCTGTCTGGCTAACTGCCGGCAAGGGTGAACTTTCTATCAACAACAAAAAGAATTGCGATATCGCTCCTATTGCTGCACCACTTGAACTTCTGGGTCGTAAATCTGACTTTGATGTAACTATCAAGGTAACTGGTGGCGGTACTGAGAGTCAAAAAGATGCCATGATCCACGGTCTTTCACGATCGCTGGAAAAAGTTGATCCAGAATACCGCACAACACTAAAAAAAGCCGGTCTCCTGACTCGTGATCCTCGAGAAAAAGAGCGAAAGAAACCAGGTCTCCGAGGCGCTCGTCGAGCACCACAGTGGGCCAAGCGTTAAAGCACTGTTCTATACAAAATTGTTCTATACAAAAAGAAGGCCTGTGGGTCTTCTTTTGTGTTATCTTCCTTATCTTTCATTGCTCCCATATCCTTTTGTCATTCCGGACTTGCCGTGCCACTTCCGTAGCTTTAGCGAAGGGTGGATCCGGAATCCCGTCGCAGCCCCGAGGGGGACCCTTTGGGTCGTAAGCGGGAAGCGCGACCGAACCATTAATCTAATATTATTTGTGGATTCCCGCCTGCGCGGGAATGACAAACAAGAGTGCTTGTAAGCTGACAAGCTTAAACACTTAAGCACTTAAACACTATTCAGCTTATTAGTTTATCAACTGTCTACTGTTTTCCGTTTTCTGTTTTCTGTCTTCTACTCTTTTTGCTCTACAAATGTTGCATCATTTGTGCTAAGATAGTCTCATGCCCAGTAACAAAATGTTCAAATTTGATGAGATTGTCTTGCGCGAAGTGTCAAAGATACTTTTGCAGTATTTTCCCGATAAATTCGTCTCTGTAACGCAGGTTCATGTGTCCAAAGATCTGGCTTTCGCCAAGATTTGGCTTTCGTGTTTGACTGATGTCGATAAGATTGTGCGTGACAGCAAGAAAAAGGCCGGTGTTTTCCGAGATATTTTGGCCAAGACACTGGTCGCGAGGAAAGTACCTCGCCTTTACTTCGTGGCTGACTACACTCAGGACGATGCAGCCAAGATTGAGAATTTAATCAATACGACCAATGGATCTGATTAGAAAGTTATTCTTTTTGTTTTCGATTACTGCTTTGGCGGTAGCATCGACTGCCGTTTCGATTTTCAATTACAATCCTTTTGTCTCCTCGCCAGCACAATTCGCAAACTTTTATATCTCCTTTTTCGTCGCTGTTGCAGGAGTGACGACCTGTATATTATTTTATATTAAAACAAAGATTATGACGGTGGCCGAGGAGCAACACTTTTGGCCATCACTGCGACAAGGCATATTTCTCTCAGCCTGTGCTACTGCCTTGCTCTACCTAAGGGGCATGCGCCTACTGGATTGGTGGATTGCCGCCTCATCGGTTATAATTACAGTATTACTTGAAGCATATTTTCAAACTAAGCAAAAATAATATGAAACACGGTACTTTGCATCCAACATCAATATTCATTCGTGAAGCTGTCTCGGTTTTTGAAGAACTTGGTTTTGATGTTTTCGAAGGACCAGAAGTCGAAACTGAGTGGTACAATTTTGACGCCCTAAATGTACCAGCAGATCACCCTTCTCGGGATGTTCAGGATACTTTTTGGCTTAAAGATGGCAGAGCCTTGCGACCCCATACCTCTAACTGTCAGGTTCGATATGGCGAGACCCATGAGCCGCCTTTCCGCGTCATCGTACCTGGGCGTTGTTTTCGCAACGAGTCGACTGACGCAAGACATGAGACAACCTTTTATCAGCTCGAGGGTCTGTATGTTGATCGTGATGTCAAGGTTGGCCATCTGATGTGGACGCTTTCGACCTTCTTGGAAAAATTGTACGGCAAAGAGATAAAATATCGTTTCAGACCGCATCATTATCCCTTCGTCGAGCCCGGTTTCGATGTCGACATTATGTTTGGCGGTAAATGGATGGAAATTTTGGGCTCCGGCATGGTTCATCCTTCGGTCTTGGAGAATATGAACATCGACTCAGAGAAGTTTACTGGCTTTGCTTTTGGCCTCGGGATTGACCGCTTGGTCATGTTAAAATATGGCATTACCGATATCCGCCAGCTATATTCGAACGATCTACGATTTATTAAACAATTCTAAGACAAGATTATGAAAATTAGTAAAAATTGGTTAAAAGATTATATTGAGATTAACGAAGACGACGACAAGCTCGTTGATCATTTGAATGCGACAGGCACCGAAGTCGACGAGATGATTTCGAGCGTGGTTTTTGATGACAAAGTGGTGGTTGCAGAGATTTTAAAGATCGATCGACATCCAAATGCAGATCGCTTGCAGATAGCAACAGTTACCGACGGCAGCGATGAGTTTATCGTCGTCTGTGGCGCACCAAATATCGCCGTTGGTCAGAAAGTCCCATTTGCAAAAATTGGAGCAAAATTACCAGATTTCGAGATAAAAAAGGCTGAAATTCGCGGTGTCGAATCTTTCGGTATGCTTTGCGCTGCGGATGAACTTGGTCTTGGCACTGACCACTCCGGTATTATCATCCTAGAAAAGGAATGCGAGCTTGGGCAGCCATATAGTCATTATATCAAGGGAGATACAGTTTTCGACCTTGAGATTACGACCAATCGTGGTGACTGCCTAAATCATATAGGCATGGCCCGCGAGATCGCAGTTTTTGAGGAATTACCAGAGATCCAATTACCAACTATATCATTGAGCGAAACAAGTGAAGAAGCCAAGGATCTGATTACAGTGACAGTCGAGGACTCGATGGCCTGTCCTCAGTATACAGCCAGAGTAGTCAAAAATATCAAGATTGGGCCATCGCCCGAATGGCTGCGTGAACGCTTGGTCGCCTGTGGTGTCCGATCAATCAACAATGTAGTTGATATTACCAATTATATTATGCTTGATTTGGGGCAACCTCTTCATGCTTTTGATCTCAAAAAAGTGGCTAAGGGCAAGATTGAAGTACGGTTTGCGCGAACAGACGAAACTATTCTAACTCTTGATGGTGCCTTGTGCAAACTGACGCCCGAAGTTTTGGTTATTGCTGATATCGAAAAGCCCATTGCGATTGCTGGTATCATGGGTGGAGCAGAATCAGAAATTGATGAGAAAACTGTCGATATTGTGATTGAAGCGGCAGAATTCGATCGCAAAGTTGTGAGACGCGGCAAGAAGATTATAAATATCTCATCTGAGGCCAGCTATCGTTTCGAGCGTGGCATTGATAGCGAAAAAGTTGAATATGCCCTCAACAAAGCTGCCAAGATGATGTCTGATCTGTGTTCTGGCGAGATTGCAAAAGGTATCGTCTCAGCAGGAAATCAAATCACCAGGAGTACGATCAAGATTGAGTACGATAAAATTGCAACTATTCTTGGCTTGGACATATCAGCACCAGAGATGGATAGTATCTTAACTCGGCTAGGTTTTTCAATAGACAAAGGAGTGGCCACGATCCCTTCGTGGCGTCACGATATCTTGCTTTGGCAGGATCTGATCGAAGAGGTAGGCCGCATCCATGGCTACGACAAGATCAAACCATTACCATTAGTAAAAATCGACAAACCCGAGGTAACTGTTTTTGCGGCTAAGGAATATTTAAAGGATCTACTCGTCGAGTGCGGTTTCTCAGAGGTGAAAAATTACTCATTTATGTCGGAGAAAGATACTGCACTTTCTGGTCTTGATTGCAGCGAACTACTAGAAGTGGCCAACCCCTTGCAGCCCGAAAATAAATATATGCGGCCAACTCTCCTTCCATTGATGCTAAAAAATGTCGCCCAAAACTCAACTTTCGATCCAATCCTGATCTTTGAGATCGGACAGGTTTTTACCAGCGATTCCGAGAAAACCAATTTGACAATCATAGCTTCCGGCAAAAATGCCAAGAGCGAGATAGATACAGCTGTTAAAACCTTAACAGAAAAAGTACCTGCTCTGCGCCTCGATATTGAGAGCTTGGAAACTGACAGATTGAATAAATATAAGATTCGAAAGCCGGCAGTGTATTTCATTGATCTTGACCTCTCGGCTGTCTGCGAAAAAATTAAAGTGCCTGCCGATATCTCGATTTCATCTCGAACGGAGAAAAATATTACCTATCGCCCAGTTTCGAAATATCCATCAGTAACGAGAGATTTGGCCTTTATTGTCGACAAAGATTTACCAAGTGAGGATCTGGTTAACGAGATTTATGGCATTTCCCCTGAGATCAATCGAGTTGAGCTTTTCGACGAATTTGCTTCAGATAAATTCGGTGAAAACAAAAAGAATGTGGCCTATCATATCTATCTGCAATATATGGATAGAACTATGTCTGACGCCGACGCCGATGCGATCGTCAAATCGATCATCGAGATGGTAGAAGAAAAGCATCACGGACAACTAAGAAAATAATAATAAGGAAACTTGAGGAATATGAGAACATTAATTGCTGAAACGCCAAAAAAAGTTGAGGAGATAGTCACCGTCAAAGGCTGGGTCAATATCCGCCGCGACCATGGCAAGATAGTTTTTGTCGACCTGAGAGATAGAACAGGATTGCTTCAGGTAGTATTTATTCCTAATACCCCTGCCTATGACAAAATTACCGAAGTGCGACCGGAGTGGGTCATCTCGATCACCGGCAAGATTAACGCCAGACCTGAAAAATTGGTCAACGACAAGATGGTAACAGGCGGTGTCGAGATGCTCGCCGATGACATTGAGATATTGAACGAGGCCAAGACTACACCATTTGAGATCGGCAAAACGACTCTCGGTATCGACGAAGAGCTTAGATTGAAATACCGCTATTTGGATCTACGAACTGAGCGTATGGCCAAGAACTTGACTTTGAGGCATGACCTGGTTAGGTTTATGCGTGAATACCTATGGGACAAAGGTTTTCGAGAGATTGAGACTCCATATTTAACAAAATCAACGCCAGAAGGTGCTAGGGAATTTGTCGTACCATCGAGACTATATCCGGGTGAGTTTTATGTCTTACCTCAAAGTCCTCAGCAGTTTAAACAACTCCTGATGGTTGGTGGGATCGAACGATATTTTCAAATTGCGAGGTGTTTTCGTGATGAAGATCAAAGAGGGGACCGACAACCAGAATTCACTCAACTTGATATGGAAATGAGTTTTATGTCTCAGAACGAGGTACTGGAACTTGTTGAGGATATGATGATCGAGATGGTCGAAACAGTCACACCCGATAAAAAGATTGCAAAGAAGCCATTTCCTCGGATTACCTACGCAGAATCAATGGAGAAATATGGCAACGACAAGCCTGATTTGCGAGAAAACAAGGATGATAAAAACGAATTAGCTTTTGCTTGGATTGTTGATTTCCCACTGTTCAAGCAATCAAAAGCAGAAAACAAACTAGTGAGTTCGCACCATCCGTTTACAATGCCACACGCCGAAGATATTGACCGTCTTGACTCTGACCCCACATCAGTAAGGGCTTACTGTTACGACCTGGTTTTAAATGGATTTGAAATGGCCAGCGGGTCAGTTAGAATCCATGATCGTAAATTACAAAATAAAATTTTCAATTTACTCGGCGTAACCGAAGAAGAAAAAGAGCGACGTTTTGGGCACATACTGGAAGCATTTGAATACGGAGCTCCACCTCATGCTGGCATTGCACCAGGAGTAGACAGATTGACAGCTGTGCTTGCAGGAGAAGACGTAATTCGTGAAGTAATTGCCTTCCCCAAGACTGGTGATGCCAAGGACCTGATGATGGGCGCGCCAAGTCAGGTTTCCGAACAGCAACTTTCTGATGTTCATGTTTGCTTGAAAAAAGAAGCCGAGGGCAAAGAATTAAAAGGTGCTGATACAGTTATCGGGGACTAGGGAATTATTCTGTCTGTCATTCCTGCGCAGGCAGGAATCCCGTTGCAGCGTAAGCGCCAAAGAGAATATATCTTGAGATTATTTTAGAACTAGATTCCTGCCTGCGCAGGAATGACAGAACTAGTTATCATTGCGAGGAGTCTCCGACGAAGCAATCTATCATTGCTATTCTGTCTATCTACGACGAGTTTCCGAGAAACGCTGGTCTTGCACGCAAGATTAACCACACAAATATTAGAGGGAGGAAGTAAGTTTGCCTTTAGTGCGACTCAATAAATATATCGCCGAGAGTGGCGAATGCTCGAGACGAAAAGCTGATCGACTCATCGAGGATGGCCTTGTTTTGGTGAACGAGAAAAAAGCGGTGGTCGGGCAAAAGATTGATTCAGAAAAAGACAAAGTAAAGATAAGCGGTAAACAAATTGAGACAGAAAAGGATTTAATTTATTACGCTCTGAATAAACCTCGAGATGTAATCTCGGCAGTCTCAGACAGCACTGATCGAAAAAAGGTAACTGATTTTGTACCAGAAAAGCCTCGAGTTTACCCGGTCGGCCGTCTTGATTTTGACTCTCAAGGTTTGATCATACTGACAAACGATGGTGAGCTAACCCAGAAATTGACTCACCCAAGTTTTGAGCACCAAAAAGAGTATTTCGTCAGAGCCCGAGCGAGCTCGTCTCAATATCAGGGCACTTTACAGATGCACAAGAAAATAAAATATGAGTTTGAAAAAGGCATCATTATTGACGGACAACTAATGAAAGCAGACAGCGTCGCCAATATAAAAAGCGGCGGAGAGGGGATGAGAGATATTAGTTTTGATATAATATTGCATACAGGCTTCAATCGACAGATCCGACGAATGTGTGAAAATATTCACCTAGATGTTGTCAAATTGACTCGCACTCGGATCTGCAAGCTACGCTTGAAAGAACTTGGGATCGCCTTAGGGGAGTACAGGGAAATAAGCAGGAAGGATATACTCAATGAGTAAAGTATTGATGCTAATCGCCATCGCGGCGAATGCCTTGGGTTTTGGTGGTATTTCGAAGGAAATTGATCGCTCAAATGTTGATAATTCCAATCTCATTTCGATAAATCAGATTATGGACTTGCCACAAATCAAGATCCAGCCATCGCTTCGAGATGATCATACTGATGTAACTGTTGCCGCGCAAAGTTACCTTTTGATTGATGAGGAGAGCGGCAAAGTATTTGCAGAAAAAAATGCAAACGAGAAATATTCGATCGCCTCTACGACCAAAATAATGACCGCCGTGATCGCGCTAGAGAATTATAAGCTCGATGATGTTGTTACAGTTGGCACTGCACCAACCTTATTGCCTGAGGTAAAGACGGGTTTACTAAAAGGCGAGAAAATCTCAGTTTTGAATCTGTTAAAGTCAATGTTGATCAAATCTGGCAATGATTCGGCGAATGCACTAGCCGAATACATGAACGATAAAGATGAGGTAGGGACAAAGAAATTTGTCGACAAGATGAATGCTAAGGCTAGAGAGCTAAATATGGTAAATACGGTCTATCTCGATCCAGTTGGTCTCAACGATGGAGGCAAATCAAGCTCAGCAGACCTTGTGACTATCGTCAAATACGCACTGAAAAATGAAACTTTTGCGAATATTGTTTCGACGAACAAAGAAACTGTATCTGACACATCTGGTGCAACAAAGCACGACCTGCAGAACACTAACTTGTTACTGTCTCAAAAATACGCCGGTGTGATCGGTGTGAAAACTGGTTTTACGGGCGAAGCGGGGCATTGCCTAGTTTCGGCTGTAAATCGCGATGGCCACACCTTGATCGCTGTAGTCTTAAATACAAAAACATCGACTGACCAAGCGCCAGCCGATGAATCTAAGAAATTATATGATTGGGGATTTGCCAATATTATTTGGCCGAATTAGTTTTTGACTCTATTTATGATACTGCTCCAGTTTTCGAGTGCAACTCGAGCTGCCTCAGTTTGAGCTTTTTGCTTGGAGAAGCCGCTACCTTCAGCAACTTTTTCTTTGCCGATGTAAGCTGCCACGACGAAAGTTTTGGAGTGATCTGGGCCAGATTCGCTGACATTTTCATACATCGGCGTGATACCAAATTTATCCTGTGACATCTCCTGAAATTTACTCTTGGCGTCCTGACAAGACCCACTTTCGAGTATGTTCTGCAATTTGTAATAAAGATTTTTCTTGATGAATTCAGCTGCTTTGTCGAAGCCAGCATCTAGATAGATTGCACCGATCAGAGCTTCAAAAGCATTAGCCAAAATAATATCTCGCGCCTTGCCGATATTTTTGGCTTCACCTCGTGAAGTTTTGATCAGATCATCCATATTCAATCTTTTGGCTTCCTCGGACAAAGACTCGCCCTTGACGACGGAGCTGCGCCAATTGGTCAGCTCGCCCTCTGGGGCATCATAATCGTCGTAGAGAAACCTTGTTACAGCAAGCTCGAGCACGGCATCGCCAAGAAATTCAAGCCGTTCGTTGTGCTCTTTGACCAGTTTGTGCTCGTTCAGGTATGATCGATGAGTGAAAACTGTTTGTAGGAGTTGAGCATTTTTAAAATTGACATCAATATTTTTTTGGAATTCTTCTATTGTCATTATTTATCCTTTTTTACAGGTTTCTCAGATTCATATTTCGTGTAAACAGAGCCCATGACTCCGTTTACAAATTTAGATGAATTGTCACTACCAAATTGTTTTGATAGTTCTACAGCTTCGTTGATGGCAACTTTTGGCGGAATTTCTTTGTCGATAACCATCTCGTAAATGCATAGTTGCAGAATAACTCGGTCGATAAGGGAAACTTGATCTATTGGCCACTCAGTTGCAGCAGTAGTAATAATCTTGTCAATTTCTTCGGCTTTGGCCAAGACACCAAAAACCAGACCTTTTACAAAGTCGGGTTCACACTTGTCAGCATACTCGTCAATATTGCGATCCAATACCTCAGCTCTGTCCGCATTTTCGCGAAAGGAAATTTCGTATAGACTTTGCATCGCAATCATTCGCGAAAGATGACGATTCATCTTTACTCCACTTCTTTTGTCTGAGCGTTCTTTTCGCAGTTATAACAGATGATATGAGACTTTTTGAGCTCGTGACATTTGTCGCAATAGACCAAAGTTGGTCTGGTTACTTTGTCATGCATTCTTCTCATGCCCTGTTTCGAATTATTCGTGCGTTTTTTTGGTTCTGCCATCGCAATCCTAATATGTTACATAATTTTATTTAGATGAGTGCAAGCACCCGTCGTTCAATACTGCTTATTTGAAATTAAACAATACAACAAATTGATTATCGCACAAAAGTGAATATTTATCAATATCACCAGTCAGTGTGGGCCTGTCGTTGTTTTTCGAGGAGTTGAACCAAGTGTAGCAGCGCCGGATGAGTTGGTTGACCATCTGGATTATCTTCGCTTTTGTAATTTTCGGTGAGAATCTTATCTTCTGGTACAAATTCGACAGGATCAAAATAATGTCCGTCGCGAATGTCAAAATCTCCAGCCCGAGCAGAAATGATCTCCAAATCCTGAGGGATAAAAATCGGCTGAACAATTTCCAGAGTATTATTTTTCAAGTCATACTGTGTGACAGAATGTTTTACAGTATCCAAAACATTTCCATCGATTGTAGTCACAACAGTATCATTCGCAATATTCATCAAACAATCGTCAATAGAAATTCTCAGCAAACCGTCATGATTTAGAGAGATGATTGATTCGTAGAGGCTGATATCGTCATCAATCTCAGCTTCTGGCTGTTTTTTCATATATTCGAGAGCATATTTAAGGTGCTCCAGTTTTTCGTTCACCAAATCATCTGCGCCTTCTTCACCCTTAGTAATCACAATCACCTTGGGACCATCTGTTGCTTCAACGATGATTATAGATTCCTGATTCAGTTCATGCAAAATAGTTTCACTAGGTTTTTCGCCACATCGTCCTGCGACTCCCGTCAGGGCTTCGGGGTCAGTTGGGGCGTTTTTCGATCGGTGACCAGCCAGTAAACAGATTGATCCATTTACAAACGCAAAGACAAAAGCGCCGGCAGAGATTAATGACAAATCTTCATGTCCGGGTATCTCGATTGCCCTTTGTGATGCAGAGAGGCGAAGTTGCTGGACCGTGAGAGCACCTGATAATTTGTCGGCAATCTCGGGATCAGCCAAATAATTTAAGAAAGTCGCAACAGGAGCCTTTGGCGGAATTTCGATTTGAAAATTTTCGTTGTGCTGTTTGACTTCGCCAGTTATATAAACTTTGTCGGATAATTTTGGGTCAGAAGGACTACTAATAAGTTCTCGAGAATTAATCCTTTTGAAAATCCCTGATTCGATGTTATTTATGTGTTCAGACATCTTATGCCTCGATCACGATATTAACTAATTTCTTGGGTACAATAATTGTTTTGATGATCTTCTTGTCTCCAACCAATTCCTTGATTCGAGTAGAGTCTAAAGCCATTTGTTTGAGTTCGTCGTCTGAAATAGATGATTTCACTTGGAGCCGATCTCTGATCTTGCCATTTATTTGGATGACAATCTCCGCCATTTCGGCAAAAAGAAAATCCTTATCAACTTCTGGCCATGTTTGATCGATGATATTACCGTCAAATTTTGATAATTCCCAAAGCTCAGAGGCAAGATGTGGGCAAGCAGGGAAGAGCAGAGTCAAATATTTTTTGTATGAAGCGGCAGAGATTTTACCTGTTTTTTCAATCATATTGTTCATCTCCATCAATTTGGAGATAACAGTATTTAAGCGGAAATTATCGATATCGTCAGTGACACTCATGATCACCTGATTGAGCTTTGTAAGCAAGGTTATATCATCGGAGGTATCTTGCAGCAAAGATTGGTTTACCCAAACTTTTTTCAGAAATCGATGTACTCCTTGTATGCCAGCCGTACTCCAAGCATTTTCCTGGTCATATGGACCAATAAAAGCAACATAAGCGCGCAATGTGTCAGCGCCAAATTGCTTGACCATCTCATCTGGGTTGATCGTGTTACCTTTGCTTTTGCTCATCTTCTGACCGTCAGCACCCAAGATGATGCCGTGCAATATTCTTTTTTGGTATGGTTCGGCTGTCGGTACAGCGCCGAGATCAAACAAAAATTTATGCCAAAAACGAGAGTAAAGAAGATGTAGAGTTATATGCTCAGGTCCGCCGTTGTACAGATCGACCGGTAGCCAGTGCTTTAATTGCTCTTTGCTATCATTGAAAATATTATTGTTTGAGCCATTATTCTTTATTCTTGATTCATTATTCATCGCGTAAGCGAGGTAGTACCAAGAAGAGCCTGCCCAGTTTGGCATAGTATCAGTTTCTCTCTTTGCTGCTTCGCTACATTTTGGACAGGTAGTATTTACCCAATCGCTGATAGCAGCAAGAGGGGACTCCCCTGAAGCCGTTGGCTCATATTTTTCGATATCAGGTAGAATTATCGGCAGTTGGTCTTCGGCCACGGGTACAGTGCCGCATTTATCACAATGGATTATCGGAATTGGTTCACCCCAATAGTGTTGTCGTGAAAATATCCAGTCTCGAAGTTTAAAATTAACAGTGAAATCGCCTGCACCGATTTCTTTCAATTTTTCAGTGATTTTCTTCTTGCCTTCTTCGCTGGACAAACCGGTAAATTCACCAGAATTGGCTAGGCGGCCATATTCAGTAAAAGCGAAATCGCCATCTTGCAACCACCTCAAAATAAAGGGGAGCTCGACCAATGGTTTAAGATCTTTCATTTCTTCGAACTTAATCCAGACGACATCAAAATCCTCGTGAGATTCAAGCTCACGCTCGACTTTTTCCAAATCCTTAAGCCTGAACTCCATCACATTCATCTCGATATCACGATTCACATCTTTGTGAGCTGCGTAAAAATGAGAGTTGATCACGATAGGCATTTTGCGCACAAATTCAACATTTTTAAAACCAGTTTCGGCCGTTATTTCTCGCATTGCACCGTCAACAATACTTTCACCATTCTCAATTCCACCCGTCACAAAGTTGTGCCACGGAAATTTATTCCACTTAATAGTTAGATATTTGTCATCGGTTGGATGTTTGATCACGCATTGAGCAACAATTCTGGTGGTATTTTCCTTGCCTTCTCGAGGAGGATTTATACTGTCAATCAAAATCGGTAAAATTGACTGTCTAATCTCGATCCCGTACTTATTTGCAAATTCAAAATCTCGCTCATCATGAGCTGGCACAGCCATTACGGCACCAGTGCCATAGTTGGCCAAGACATAGTCAGCGACCCAGACGGAGACTTCCTCTCCATTGATCGGATTGATCGCCTTGATGCCCTTCAACTCGACGCCAGTTTTATCTTTTTGAAGTTCAGTTCGCTCAAGATCAGACTTTGATTTTGCGGCTTGGCAATACCTTTCCACTTCATCGATATTTGACACTCGATCCTTGATCGTCGCAAGATAATTGCTTTCAGGCGCGACGACGATGTATGTGCAACCAAACAATGTGTCAGCACGAGTGGTAAACACTTCAATAGTGTCTGAGGTGTTTGACAGATGAAATTTGATATTAGTACCGACAGATTTACCGATCCAGTTGATCTGCTGAGTCTTGATCTTTTGCAAATAATCTACTGTGCTTAGATCGTCAATTAGACGGTCGGCATAGGCAGTGATGCGAAGCATCCACTGTTTTTGCTTTCTTTTTTCGGTCTCACCACCACAACGCTCACAACGATTATTAACAATTTCTTCGTTGGCCAGAACGATCTTGCAAGATTTGCACCAGTTTACTGGCATCTCGGCCTGATATGCAAGTCTGGGAGTCGTTTTGTCGTCATCAGCGACATCAACAAGCTTGTCGCCTATAATGGCGTGTTTGTAAAATTGTAAAAATATCCACTGAGTCCAGTGATAATATGCAGGATCAGTCGTGTTGATCTCACGAGACCAGTTAAAAGAATACCCAAATGACTTCAACTGCTCTTTGAAAACAGCAATATTGCTGGCAGTTGCTACGGCTGGCTTGATCTTGTTTTTGATCGCGTAATTTTCCGTTGGCAAGCCAAATGCATCCCAGCCGATCGGGAACATCACATTTTTGCCCTTCAAGCGGAGATATCGAGCATGGATATCAGAGGCACCATAGCCCATACAATGACCAACATGGAGACCAGCTCCAGATGGATAGGGGAACTCGACTAGCTCGTAGTATTTATCTTTGCCGTCGTCGGCAGCGACACCATAGCCGTCTTTTTCCCAAGCCTGTTGCCATTTCTTTTCGATTTTACCAAAATCATAGTTGTTCATAGTATTTGACCTTATTTTCCTCACAATCGTACCATAAATGGAAGTCCCCATCAACACAGGGGGAGCAAGCTGGTAAGTGTTTAAGCTGGTAAGTTTATAAGCTAGATAGTGTTTAAGCTAAGTTAGTGTCATTTCGACTCCGTGAGCATTGTCGAGCGGGTGGAGAAATCTTCTAATTCTCAAAAGATCTCTCCGCCGGTTTCACCGAGTCGAGATGACAAATATGCAATGTGTCATTGCGAGGAACTTTAGTGAAATGGATCCTTCAGGCTTCTGTCTTCTGACTTCTAATTCCTGATTCACATAGGGCTTGGTGCCGCGTTTTTGATACAAAAAGAAGAGGTTCTTTTGAAAGGAGAATTTGTATTGAAGCCAGTGGAAGAAATGTCCGACGATGAGATCAGGCGGTTCAACATGGTAACAGCCATGAGTCAGGAGGAAGCTCGGCGGACGAAAATCACAGCCGCAAGATGCGGCTGTATGGTGATTATCAGTACTCACTTGGAAAAAAAGTTGAGTGCTGTCTGGTCTGAGGCAAAAAATGCCTCTAGAGACTATGTCTCGCACAGTCTCGAGATTTCCGAGACTGAATTTCAGCAGGCATTTGATGACGCCTGGCAGATCTGTTCGCTCTCTGTCCAATCGGACGGGGAAAAACTGATCTGTGAAGACAGAGAAGAAATCCGACCGATCAAAGGATTTAATCGGTACGCATGGAAGCTCTGGTGCTATTTATCTAGAAACAGTTCTGTCTCGTTTAAGAAGAGCTGCATCTGGGCAAACGCCAGAAAAGAACTCAACCGGCGCTTCATGTGCGCCGCCTTCAAGTTCGTCTACGACGAACTATCACTCAGGGAGTGACCCTTCGGGGTCGCTCCTCCCCACCAAACACAACCTGCACAAAAAAGCATTTTTGTTTAATATTTAGGTTTATTGGGTGTAATATAATACTATGGGTGAATTGGACAAAAACAACGATCACGATTTAGTTGCTCTTTCTTTGAAAGATAGTAGTAATTTTTCGATTCTGATTCAGAGATATGAAAAAAAATTCTTTCGCTATATTAACCGTCTTTGTGCTTGTCCGAGAGAAGACATTGAGGACTTAATCCAGGAAATATTTATTAAGATTTATCGGAACCTAAACGAATTTGATCAGAAGCTCAAATTTTCATCCTGGGCATATCGAATTGCTCACAACGAGGTCATAAGCCATTACCGAAAAATCAACTCAAGACCGCATATAGTAAATCTTGAACCTGACTTGGCAATTTCAGATAAAATTAAGGATGATTTTGCAACCTTTTTCGATCGGAACTTGAACAAGGGAAAAGTTTTGGAGATTCTGGCAACTCTTGATCTAAGATACAAGGAAATTTTGGTTCTGCGGTTTTTCGAAGAAAAGAGCTACGAGGAAATTTCTGACATATTGAGAAAGCCTCCCGGCACAGTTGCGACTCTGTTAAACAGAGCGAAGAAACAATTCAGAGAAAAGACAAATAAATTAAAAATAGAGTTTTAAAATGGGCAATCTAACAAATAAAATCATAAAACGCATCCAGGCCGAGGAAATCAGACCAATTCCCAGGCATATTTTTCTCATAAGAAACATCGGACTCTGGGCACTCTCGATTTTATCGGTCGGTGTCGGTAGTATTTCGATCAGCTTGTTGATATACAACGTGGCAAATAAAGATTGGGACGTATATAGCCATCTTGGCGAATCTATGTTCGGTTTTCTGGTCTCTTCTTTGCCTTATCTTTGGATCATATTAATAATTATATCTCTCGCAATCGCAGTATTAAATTTCGAACATAGCAAAAACGGCTACAAGTATTCTCCGCTAAAGATCACCATAGCTTCGATACTGCTCACACTTATTTTTGGAAGCAGCGGTTATGCTTTGGGTGTTGGCGAAAAAATTGATAGCTACTTCGGAAGTAAATTCACGAGCTACCAATCGGTCGAGGCTGAGAAAAAAATTGTTTGGAATCAGCCAGAAAATGGCTTATTCTCAGGTACAATCAAAACCGTAGATCGGGACAAAAAAACCTTTATATTGGATGACTTTCAGGGGAAACAATGGACCGTAAATTACGCGGACGCTACCATAAGAGGCAAGATTACGATAACGGAAAATATTGACATAAAAATCGTTGGACAGAAAACTGGAGACGCAATTGACGCTACCGACATAAGAACATGGGGAAATACTGGGAACGGTCAGGGTTTTGATAGTGGGAATAGGAAAAATAAAAACAATAATAACTCCAATTGAAAGAAAATTTGATCTTTTGCGTAGTAATGAGTGAAAGGCAATAAGCCTTTCGGAGCCGGCCGCTTCAAAAATTATTAAGCAAAGGAGAAAATGAACAAAAAAGTAATTAGTTTGGGCTTAATAGCCCTTGGTGCAGTAGCAATATTGGGCAGCACATCTGCCTATGCTGCAAACAAAATTGGGACCGTCACCGGTAAAGATGGTGACATCAAGGACAAGGTGCAAATATCAGCTGAGATTACCGCCGAGAACGGATCTCATGTTACGATCAAAGACACTGAAACTGGTGATGAATACCAAACAAGCGTTGGTCCAAGCTGGTACAGTGGCACCTACAATGTTGGTGACAAGGTAACTATTGAAGGAGTCACCACTGCTGGCGATAATGATAACAATCACAACTTCCAAGTTACAAAGATCAATGACACTACACTTCGAGACTCATTTGAAGGCAAGCCTGCATGGGCTGGCAAAGGTGGCAACGGCCAGGGACAGAACAAAGGTCAAGGAAACGCCGACCATGGCCAAAACAATGGTGGAAATTTCTCTGACGCCAATGGCGATGGCAAGTGTGATAATCTAGAATAAAGAGATAGTTAAATAAAAAAAGAGCCGATATTCGGCTCTTTTTTTATTTGGCCTGTCTGACACTTGCTGAACCATCTATCAGCTTAGCCAAATAATCTTTCCGGAACTAATATTTTATTGGTGGACC
>JBAWZC010000009.1:0-31937 GCA_037143235.1 Candidatus Berkelbacteria bacterium | reverse complement strand
ATTTAAATCTTGCTGTTTCGACATCTTTCTTCTCTGCTTCTCCGATCTGTTCCTCTGTCATTTCGACCGACCTGCCCGCCAGCCTGCATTGCTATCGCAAAGCGATTGCTGGCAGGCAGGCGCTAATGCGCAGCTTTTGCAGGCGGGAGCGGAGAAATCTTCTAACTCTGGGAGGATCTCTCCGCCCACTTCATGGAGTCGAGATGACAAAAGTAGGGCACCAAGTCGAGACGACAAGAGAAAAGTATTCAGTCGAATAGAGACAACGAGGAAAGGCCTCGTCGGCTTTAGACAAGAGGAATGCAAGATCAATAACTTACACAAAATCTTAACTTGGTGATAACTACCACTTTTTTTTCGATACCCCCTACTCTCTGTCTATTATACCCCCTACTGGTATTTTTTAGCTGTGGATAAGAGGAAAACATACTCCATTTCCCCTCTTCAATATCTCGAATATTAAAGCCTGAAACTCAAAAAATATGTCAAATATGAAACGGCCGTTTCATATTTGACATATTTTTCATCACAATTGGGATTGATTGAAGCTACCGTTTTAGCAGCAATCTAGAGCAGAGACGCAAACACGAAGGAAAGATAGCTTCCGATAGAACTATTCCATCAGCAACATGAGAGCCATAGTGGCAATACCGAGAATAATCGCCAAGGTCTGAATGATAGTTTTCTTGGCACCTTCTTCTTTGTGCAGCTCGGGGATTAGATCAGACATCGCGATATAGAGAAAACTACCAGCAGTGAAAGGAACCATAAAATTGATAAAACCGCCGCTATATCGACCGAGGAAAACCGCCAATATAGCAAAGACGATGGCCACGAGAGACGAAAGATAATTGAAAAATAGCGCTTTTTTGATCGTAAACCCCGAGTGGAGCAAAACTCCGAAATTGCCTAGTTCGTGTGGGATCTCGTGAAAGATAACTGCCAGTGTAGTGGCAATACCAAGAGGTATGGAAACAACGAAGCTTGCTCCGATCAAAATGCCGTCGATTGCATTGTGCGCGGCGTCACCAATCAGATTCATCGTCCCCAAGTGTGCTGGGTGATCATGGCAGCCGATATCGTGACAATGCCGCCAGCGCAGTATTTTCTCAAGAATGAAAAAAGAAAGCACACCGGCGAAAAGAGAGATACCGATCGCCAAGCTACTTAGTCCGGAACTAAAACTCTGAGGCAAGAGATGCAAGAAAGTATCACCTATCAATCCTCCGACCGAGAAGGCGACAAAATAGAGCAAAATCTTTTTGAGATAGTCCTGTTTGACGGTCAGTGTCAACACCCCGATCAAAGAAATCAGAGAAACGACAAAAACAGAAACGAAAGTATAAAGTAAAATCATATTTTCCTTTGAAATAATTGATTTTACTCTATCAGCAAACAGCCCAAATAATCAAGGATGACTTATAAAATATCGCTACCGAATATCAACTTCGGCAACATATTTCTGCATTATTTTCTGTGCCTCACCAAGCTCTTGATCGGAAAATGGTTGGAAATCAATCTCCTTGTCAACATGTTTTGACTCGCGATAATTTTGCAGATAATACCGAGGCGCCCCCTTAATCATCTTACCTATCTCGTCAAAATCAGCCACTTGGTGATACGGATGACAAACGGTGGTGCGAAATTCGTAATCAATACCAGAGTTCATAATCAGCTTAATGGATTTCTGAATTTTTTGGATGAGTTCTTTCTCACTGTTGGCTCGTTTACGGGATACCTCGACTTCGCTCGGAATGACATCCGTTTTTTGGGATTTAGTATTTGGTGATTGTTTAGAAATTAGTAATTCGGATTTAGGAATTGCGACTTGGGCATATTTGCCCAAAGACGCCTTAATATCCATAGCAATATAATCTATCTCACCGTCCTTGATAATCTTTTCCAGACTCTCAGGAAACGAACCGTTGGTGTCGAGCTTGGTATCAAAACCGAGGGCTTTCAGGTGAGTAATGAACTTTGCGATATCTGGTTGTAAACATGGTTCGCCACCAGTGATACAGACGCCAGTCAATTTTCCATAGCGTTTTTCCAAAAAATCAAAAAGTTGTTTCTCGTCCAGCAGGGGCGAATACTGTTCCGGGATCACCAATTCAGGATTGTGGCAAAAGCCACAACGAAAAGAGCAGCCACGAGTAAAGATCGTCGCGGCTACCCTACCAGGGAAATCAACAAGAGTTAACTTTTGAATACCAGCAATTTGCATATTTTTCCTACGATCCGATTTAGACTAGAACCGCCTGTTCCGTTTCTACCTCGACAGCAGAAGTAGCTTTGACAGCCTTCTTCACTTTGGCAGCAGTCGTGGCGACAACTTCGGCGACCTCTTCGAAGAGAGACTCACCTTTTTCTTCGACAACCCCCTGCTCTTTTTTCTTTGACTTGGCGACAGCATCGGCAAAACGATAAGCTGTGCGGTCGTCAAATTCAGCGCGCTTGCCTGCATTCCACTGCTGGATCGGGCGAATATAACCAACGATGCGAGAGTAAACTTCGTTGTCGGCACCACACTTTTCACAGGTCATCACCTTGCCCGCAATATAACCATGATTTGGACAGATCGAGAAAGTTGGGGTGATGGTAAAGTATGGCAAACGATAGTTGTTGCAGACGGTGCGAACGAGTGCTTTGACTGATTCGATATCCTTGATCTCTTCTCCAACAAATAGATGGATAACCGTGCCACCCGTATATTTGGTTTGAAGTTCGTCCTGTAGATCGAGAAGCTCAAAAACATCATCAGTATAATTCACCGGCAGATGGCTTGAATTGGTGTAATAAGGAGCTATATTGCTCTCGTCAACAGCGTCTTCGTTTGCCACCATAATATCTGGGTATTTGGCCTTGTCCTTCAACGCCAACCGATAGGATGTGCCTTCACCAGGAGTTGCCTCAAGGTTGTAGAAATTGCCGGTTTCTTCCTGATATGCATAAATCTTCTCGCGCATAAAGTCCATCACCTCTCGTGCAAATTGCTGGCCTTCAGCCGTGGCGATGTCGCGACCAAACAAGTTCAAACAAGCTTCGTTCATACCGATCAAACCAATGGTTGAAAAGTGGTTGCTCCAAAACTTATCATCTCTCTCTTTGACCTGTCGCAGGTAATACTTGGAGTAAGGATAAAGTCCGGAGTTAGTGAAGTTTTCGATAACTTTGCGCTTGACTTCCAAACTTTCCTTGGCCAGATCCATCAGATAGGCTAGGTTGTAAAGAAATTCTCTCTTATCCTCTGATCGATAACCCAAACGAGACATATTGATAGTGACGACACCGACCGAACCAGTCAGCGGATTTGCACCAAACAACCCGCCGCCGCGTTTGCGCAACTCACGATTGTCCAGACGAAGACGACAGCACATGCTGCGAGCATCCTCAGGACTCATATCAGAATTCACAAAGTTGGAGAAGTATGGGATGCCATATTTGGCGGTCATCTTCCAGACTGGATCAAGGTTTTTGTTACTCCAGTCAAAGTCCTTGGTGATATTATAAGTCGGGATAGGGAAAGTGAAAAGTCGACCTTGAGCGTCACCAGCGGTTAGAACTTCAGTAAAGGCACGATTGAACATATCCATCTCTTTTTGGAACTCTTTGTAAGTCTCCTTTTGTGGCACTCCACCAATGATCACTGGCTCTTCGGCCAAAGTTGAAGGGCACTGCAAGTCCATCGTCACATTGGTGAAAGGAGTCTGGCAACCAACTCTAGTCGGTACATTCATATTGAAAAGGAATGATTGTAGGTTCTGTTTCAACTCATCGTAGTCGAGTTTGTCATAACGGATAAATGGAGCAAGTAAGGTGTCAAAGTTTGATACCGCCTGCGCACCAGCAGATTCGTGCTGCAAGGTGTAGAAGAAATTCACCAGTTGGCCAAGAGCGGTATTTAAATGCTTCGGTGGCTTGGACTCAATCTTGCCGGGAGCGCCTCGAAAGCCAACATGCAAAAGATCTTGTAAATCCCAGCCGACACAATATGTCGAAAGAATATCCAGATCGTGAATATGCAGATCACCACTGGTGTGAGCCTTATTGATCTCTGGGCTGTAAATCTTGTTCAACCAATAACTTTTGGAGACTTCACTGGCGAGATAGTTGCGCAAGCCCTGTAGGGAATAGGACATATTGGCATTTTCCTTGACCTGCCAGTCAACATTGTTCACATATTGATCGATCAGATCAACCTTTTGATTTTCAAAAAGATCGCGCATCTCGGCATGCTTCTGGCGATATACAATATAGGCCTTCGCAGTGGTTTTAAATTTAGAGGACAGCAAAACATCTTCGACTACATCCTGAAGCTCCTCAACAGTTGGGATTTTGCGACGCAGTGTTGCTTCGGCTTTCTCCAAAACTTTGTTGGCCAATCTTTTGGCTACAGACTGGTCAAATTCGCCAGTTGCTGCACCAGCCTTACCGATGACCAAAGCGATCTTGTCGATGTCAAAATCAGCCAACTTGCCGTTTCTCTTCCGAATCTTCTTGAACATTCATCCTCCAAACACATTAATTATTTTTTCAGCAACTGATCGAATCAGCTGGCAACGACATAACTCTCTTTTTTTATCGTGCAACATCAATGTTACTCTTTGGTCAAATACTGGTCAATTACCTCGAAGGGAATAACCACTATATATAGTGTCTAATATACTAAAAATGACACTACATATAGTGTCATCTATCTTTTTTATCAACACGATCTCTTTTGCTTTTACCAGAGCAGAAAAGATGTAATTTTCAAATAATAATTATGAACTAAAGCTTAATAATGCTGGTCTCAATTTCCGCAAAGTTTCCAGAGTTGTCCGTCGCTACGGCTCGCAACTGATACGTACCCGCAGGCACATCGTCGCGAGGCCAAGTGGCAGTAAAAACAGATTGAGTCGTTGTTAGGGCGAGCTCATCATCGATATATACCTCAACCTTAGCTACGCTGATATTATCGGTTGCTCTGATCGAGAGTTGCAAATTACCAGCGATCCATGAATATGGATTTGCTGTCGGCGAAACAAATATGATAACTGGGACAATCGCATCTGCAACAGGAGCCGCACTACTGCTGACGGCAGAACTGATTGACACACTGACAGTCGAGGAAGCACTTGATTCAGTTACTCTAGATATGGTCGGCAATGCTAAAATCCAAGATTTAGTTGCGCTGCTTGGATAGCCCCAAGAGGAGACCATTTGAGCATTCATATAATTATATCCAGAGAAAAAATACGAATAGTCTTCAGCCAGCACCTCGACCTCACAATTTTGCCAACCGAGTGAATAATCTATCGCTGTTCCCGTTTTAGACAGAGGCCGCAAAGAATAATATTGATCGGGGAAACGCTCAGTATTGGGCAAGTTCAATCTGGTCCATTTGTAATACAGGGTGAAATGGTGGCCATACTCATGCGAGAAAACAACCTTGGCAATATCAGAAAATATCGACGAAGACCGAAATGAATCAACATTTATCACAATAAAACCATTTGCGGCGGTAATTATTCCCCGAGAGTTTACTGAGTATGTTCCACAATACATCCCACTCCAAGTCGTGGAACCAACGTCGACGATGACAATGCCTTTCAGGTTTTGATACTCCGAGGAATGATAGAGATTATTGTTCAAATAATTTTTCAGCGCATCGCCGAGAGCTGGATAACTGCCAGTCTCATCAACATAGGGAATATCAGAAATATTGAGAACTGTGGCCGTCGGCATGTTCTTCTCGCACACATCAATATTGCCACTAGCAACTTTGGTCGTGACCGTACCATCGGAATTTTTTTTCGTCTCAGCGGTGACTGTTGATTTACTGGCGGTGTAAGCAGGAGGCGTGGCAGCAATCTCTTTTTTGGTTTGGTCTGACGGTGCGACGGGTTTGATATCAATGACGACAGAGGCGGAGCTAGAAGATGATGTTTCCGGATCAGCATCAGTCAAAACCAAAGTTCTCTCCGGTATCTTGGTGGGAGAATTTAGCTTATCAGCGATTGATCGGACCAAGGGCGAGCTGGCATAATACAAGCCGTAGCCAGTTAAACCAAAAAGGGCAATGGCCAAGATAAACGCCATCGCCAACTTCAAAAATGATTGAATTTTTTCTTTTACCCTCACTTGTGTTTAGTCCAAACCAACTTCTTTGTCGGAAATAATATCTGCTTGCAAATCATCAGGCTTAATATCGCCGCTAATCTTGTCTATCGACGATATTTCGTCGTCAATTGATTTTTTATCAAATGTGGTGCTTTGGTCGACAGACTGACTGCTTGATTGACCACCCTTGGCACTACCCAAAAGATCCAAACTACTTCTGCCGCCCAGCAGCCATAGACCAACAGAGGCCAAGACCAGTGTCGACAGGACAATCAGAATGATCGATTTATTATGCGAAAAGTTCATATCATACTCCTATTTCTCGATATTCTGGTTTTTAATTTCGTTTAAATCAGATTTTAGCACCGAGATATAGTCGTGCAGCTCTTTGGATTTGGTTTGTAGCACCGTCAGCTTATCTCGCGCAGCGACAAGATTGATTTTGGCCGCTGCTTTGTTGGTCAAACACACTGACGATTTGGCCACAACAGCCGCAGCGTTAAAATCAGCGTAAGCTTTGTTGTACTCATTGATCTTCGTATTAAAAACCTTGAGATCAGCATTTAGTTTTGAGCTATCGTAGTCAGATTTACTTAACTTGAGAGAAAATTTTGTCAGATTGGTGCGGATCTCGGTATATTTTTGACCTTGGCGAGCTCGCGTCGATGAAATTTGCGATAGCTTCGCAGTAAGCTTGGTCTCAACAGCACAACCTTTCGACAAAGAAGAGTTCGACGAAGACGACGAACTATTGACGGCAAAAGCCGAAAATGGCACACAAAATATGATTGCGACACAAATCAAAAGAAATGAAAACTTTTTCACCAATCTCCCTGAGTTATAATACCCTCTCATTATAGCTAGATACGAGCATTTTGCCAATGGATAATTGCTGAAATTGATAGAGCACGAAGACAAACAACCGCCCCGACCCTAGAGAACTTCTTTGCTCAAATACTGCGATAAATATTGCCGAAGCTGTCTGGGCTCGACAATCATCCCCAGATTTACCTCTTCTGTCGTATCGTTTTGCATAAACTGTAATCTGGCACTACCATATTTCATCATCGGCCCAAAGAAAAATGGAGTGAAAATCTCAACTGTCATCAAGTTTTTCAACGGATAGACCTTTTCATTCGGAGAATAAAACCCAGTATATTCGACCAATGTGCCCTGCTCGAGATAATGATGATGGCGAACGAGGCGGCCCATATATCTGATCGCAAAATACGAAACTACTAAATCTTTAATTAGGATCATGACCAGCAGTGGAACAATAAAATTTTCAGAGAAATCAATCAGAGCTGTAGCCTGAGATAAGTACAGTGCCAAGACCAGTACAAGATCGAGAAAAATAGCGACGGCTAGAGCATAGATCAACGCGGGAAATATGCTTTTCTTATCTCAAAGAATTTTTGTGTAGCCGAAGTGTCTTCACTCATATTGCCTCCGCATCTTTTACTAATCTACCTGTATTCTATCACAAAAACAGGATGATAATGCAATGAGTCGTACCGAAATCGAGCTGCTCCTTTTCAGAGAGCGTCAAGAAATTAAATGTTCAATGGCTCAGCGATGATCGTCGCTGAGCCATTGAAACAAAATTAGGCGAAATAATGCTAAAAAGCAGCTATGATGACATCAGCTTACCGTCTTTTAGACGGATGACGTGATCTGCTTCCTCGGACATCGCCTCATCATGGGTCACGACGACAACGGTAGTCGTCTTTGATCTGGCCAAAGCCTTCAGCATCGAAACAATAATTTTACCGGTTTTCGAGTCAAGATTACCGGTCGGTTCATCAGCCAATATCAGTTTTGGGTTGTTGGCAAGGGCACGGGCAATCGCTACTCTTTGCTGCTCCCCACCAGAAAGTTTTGCGGGCACACGATTTTGCTTGTCATCTACGATACCGACATCCTCGAGCAATTTTCGCGCGCGACTTAATTGTTCGCCTTTCTTGACCCCGGCAAATTCCATCGGAATCATCACATTTTCAAGCGCCGTCAGGTTTGCGATCAAATTATAACTCTGGAAGATAAAGCCAAGCTCATTCCGACGATACTGCGTCAGTTGACGGTCGCTCATCTTGGTAATTTCTCTATTGTCGAACATAATACTACCTGCTGTCGGCCGGTCAAGTGCACCGAGCAAAGCCAACAGAGTGCTTTTACCACTACCACTTTTGCCAAGAATCGCGGTGAATGTATTGTCCTCTATCGTGAGGTTAATCTCATCGAGCGCCTTGAGTTTCAAATCGTCCTGCACGAATACTTTGGAAACTTTTGTAAGTTTAATCATAATTTATAGCTAATTAATTATTCAGACCGCATAACCTCAGCTGGTCGTATTTTTGAAATAATGATTGAGGGGATGGCGCTACCGATGATTGCCACGACGACGGCACCAAGCAAACCCCAGAGGATGACATCAAAACCGACAACAGCCGATAGATTTGAAATTGCACCATGAAGCGCCGAACTAGTTGCTCCACCCATGTCTCTGATTGCTTCGCCCATACCACGAAAACCACTTCCATTTTGTGCTCCATCAGTAGCAACAGCTGAAGCACTCGTTGAGGCATTTTTGACCATCATCTGTAAGATAGGGTTACTGGCAAAATAGCCAACGACTATCCCAAACACGCCGCCGATCATCGTAAAGGTAAATGATTCAGCTGCGAATTGCATCAAAATACCAAAATCGGAACACCCTACCGCTTTCAAAATTCCAATTTCGCGACGGCGTTCGCGGACAATCATGATCATCGACAGAAGCAAGATGACCGAGGCCGCAAAGACCGAACCAATCAAGCCGTACAAAGTGATAGTTTTGATATTTTCCAGTGGCTTGATGGCGCTATCGATACTTTGACTCGAAGTCGTGATATCAGCTTTGTTACCAAGAATATTCTTTGCTTGCGACTCAATCGCATCGAGATTGTCAATTGATTTGGCATAAACGATTGCCTGATTACTCAGGCCAGATTGGTTGGTCAGGGTTTGAAGCGTCGAGAGGGGTACAATTATCGCCGCATTGCCAAAGGTATTCCCACCATCATAGATACCAGCTACTGTAAAAGTTGTTCCCTCGATCACCGTGGTCGAGCCAACAGAAAGCGAGTTTTTGATTGCCAAATCTTTGCCAACAATAATCTGATCAGTCGAACTTATTGGATCGATATTTTGACCAGCAGTGATATTTAGACTAGTCAGACTTAGCTGAGAATATTCCGACAGATCGTTCGCGCCATAAATAGTAATCGGCATGGTGAAAGTTCGAGTAGCAGAACTAGTTCGGCTACTGCTACCAGCATCACTTCCGGGGAATTGTCTCTGTTGTTGACGTTGGCCAAAAGAGCCAGCATCAATCGCCGAATTTAGAGTGGTATCAGTCCCAGTATTTAATCTTTCTATGAGCACCTTGACGACTTTACCGACTCCATTTACAGAGGATAATTGGTTCAGATCTGAATCAGCCAACAAACTACCGCCGCCCTCAAAACCACGAATACCAGCTGGTGAAATAGTGACATAGCTGCCAACAGATTGCTTGACACTTTCGATCTTATTTTCGACTGTTCGCAAGGAAATAAACATGGCAAGAGCCAGCCCGAGCGATAAGGCGAGAATAATGATTATCGAGACCGATCTTGTCCCATTACGAAAAACATTGCGAAAACCTCTTTGTAAGTAGCCCATAGTTTTAAAATTAATATTTAGTATTAGCAGACGCTTGCACCTGGTTGCAAGCGTCTGCGTTAATGATAATGTGTGTATCTCGCTGTCTATTTATAGCGAGAAAAAAATGATTGTTGTTTTTCTGCCGCCTCCTTTCTTAATTGATTATAAATCTATTCTAGAAACCGTAACTGAGTTTTTGCTTAAGCAAATTGAACGATAAATTCACTCCCCTTGCCAGCGACACTTTTCACAGTAATCTTACCGCCAAATGATTCGGCAATTTCTTTGGCGATTGAGAGTCCAAGTCCATAGCCATTTGATTTTTCTTTATTCCTCGACTGATCCACGCGATAAAAACGATTGAAAATATATGGCAGATCAGATTGTTTGATGCCGATGCCATGATCTTTGATCGAAACCATTGAGCCATTCTTTATCTGTTTTACGGCGATCTCTATGTTTGATTTTCGTGGACTATATTTGACTGCATTGTCCAATAAAATAGTAAATAGTTCGACCAACTTTCCTTCGTCGCCACGAACGACGGCGCTATCAAAGCTGTTGTTAAATCTAAGCTCTTTCTCGTTCGCCACACTTTCAATCTTCTGATATGCCGAGACAACAATATTGGAAAGATCAAGTTTTTCTCTTTTAATTTCAACTTTGTTTTCGACTCGAGCTAACTGCAAAAGAGACTCGGCCAGATACTGCAATTTTTCAATCTCTTCAAGATTACTTTGCAATATCCTTTTGGCATCTGCCTGAGTAATTTTATTATCGCGAAGAACCACTTCGATTTCCGAACGCATCGCTGTCAACGGCGTTTTGAGTTCATGAGAAGCATCAGCGATAAAACGTTGCTGCAGCTCCATCACCTCTTCAAACGGCTGCATGTTTCTCTTCGCGACAAAATAACCCAAAATGCCAGTTAAAAGCAAAATAATTAAGTTTGCATAAATTAGATTAACCCGAAGATGAGTGTTGCTTTCCTGCAATTGAGAAGTTCGATACTGTTCGAAATCTGAAAAAGGCATCCCAGACATAAACATTTCCTGCCTCCCAATACCACGATTTATTTCACTCGAAGAGATGCTGTAAATTACGACGCTAAAAGAGATGCTGATCGCCATCACGATCAGAATATAGTAAGCTACTAGATTTAAATATGCTAGATTAAATTTCGACCATATATTCATGTGTTTTTCTTTTCAAGTTTGATGCGGTAGCCAAAGCCGCGAACCGTCTCAATCAATGGATTGCTATCGCCAAAAGGTTTATCTATCTTGTTGCGCAAATATCCGATGAAGACTTCGACTGTATTTGGCAAGATATCAGCATCATAATCCCAAACATGCTCAATAATTTTGTTCTTTGTCAGGATCTGGCCAGCATTTATCACCAGGAATTCTAATAAAGCAAATTCTTTGGCCGAAAGCTTTACCTCTTTACCTGCTCTTACAACTTCGTATTTTTCACGGTCAAGAGAGAGGTCGTTAACAACTATTTTTGATTGGATCTCAACATTTGGGCGACGAAGCAGAGCCCGGACCCTCGCCAAAAGTTCCTCAAACGCAAACGGCTTGGTCAGATAGTCATCTGCACCAGCGTTCAAGCCCTCGACTCGATCCCGAACTTCAGTCTTCGCTGTCAGCATGATGATCGGCGTTGATTTCTTGTTTTTGCGAAGCAAACGACAAATTTCGATGCCATCGATCTCTGGCAACATGCGATCAAGTATGATCAGATCATACTCATTGATCGTGGTCATACCGTAACCGTCTTTGCCGTCGTAGCTAATATCTACGGCAAAATGCTCGGATGTAAGTCCGCGCTTGATCGCCCCAGCAATCTTTTGGTCATCTTCAACAATAAGTATTCTCATGAATCTAATATACACCAAAAAGACTGAAAATATACTGAGAGAATCTTTAATCTATGTCTCGACTAGCTATATTTGACGATGATCGACGGCATTTTTTGATTTGTCTGATAATTGTGATATATTCCCCTTAACTCGCTTGAAAGGAGTAGTACCATGCATTTCTACGAACTTGGGTATAACCCAAGTGACAGGACCCTGACGATTGCTCTGCCGTTCCCACTCTGGGAGCAGATTATCATTGCAATCGTCCCCCTCCCTCCGATCTTCTGCGAGATTGAACCGCAGAAGTCTATGCCGAAACTCGAACTCAATGGCAATCGTTTTGGCTTTGGGCCAGAGTTGCGAGTTTCGAGAAGCGAAGTAGGGATTACTTTGGCAGTTCAAATAGGCAAGAATGTCTCAGCCAGAACGGTTGCCTCAATATGGGCAACGATCTGGATTGCTGACTATCTAACCAATGATTGGCCAAATTTTCTGCCACCATCAATAGCCATAGAGGTTGAACCGGACAGCTGCAGAATCAGGGCGAAAATCGCGCCCGAACTTGCAGTCTGGTTGCCTTCGTTTAATCTTGGGACTATCCCCGATTTAATGAAGGAGGTTCAGGTAGGAATTATCGGTCGCTCGGCCGATATTGCTGACCGGATAGCCGAGGTGCGCGGCAATGGTGCATTGAACCTATCATGCAACAGTAACTGTTGTTGCATGGCGGCTGGTCATCAGGCCAGCCCAAGAAATGGCTATACGCTGTCGTCGCATAACTGCGATTGTACTAGCGACCTGTTAGCGTTCATGTGTGCACTCGCATACATTGAACACGGGTTCAGACAAGAACTGATGGTCTCCAAAAGGTGACCATGACAACAAGTACCCCATCGCGGTGACGCGGTGGGGTACTTTATTTTAATCTGATCTATTTGACGATGACAGCCGTGCCAAAGCACAAAACTTCGGACACACCCTGCGCAATTTCGTTTGAATCATATCTCACTGAGACAATAGCGTTTGCTCCAAGGTCCTCAGCATGCTTCACCATCATTTCATAAGCTTCTTCTCTGGTTTTCTCGCACAGCTCCGTAAAGAGAGTAATATTGCCACCAACCAACATTTGCAAGCCAGCACCGAACATACCAAAGACCGACCTCGAGCGAACCGTGATGCCTCGAACCAAGCCGAGGTTTTCAATAATTTTTACCCCTGGCAATTCCAGTGCCGTCGTGACATTTTTGTGATCCATACGCTCCTTTTCTAAATATAATTAAATTATAAATGGTTGTCTGACAATAGTTTTCAACTTCCCTGGCGCGGTTTTGCGCATATCCGAAAGATAAATCTCGTGGTGTTTCTTTGCTTTGCCTTCAAATTTACCGCCGATATTGGTAATATAATCGTGAATTTTTTTGATATTAGTTGCTTCATCAGCAAATGGGCCAATGTGCATGATCTGCGCAGCTCTGCCCTCATCATACGATTCGAAACGAATTTTATCGATCGAAACTGGGTTTTTCTTGGCTTTGACTGCAACAACAGCTGCCTCGAAAATCTCTTTGGTGACGCACTCTGGCTGCATGATCATCGCCGTCCAAAACCAGTTATCTTTCTTGCCCAGCACAAAATCATCCATATCGTCAGACCACCACAAACCCTCGAGCGGCATGATACCAAAATCAGAACCACCGGACTTCTTGATCGCAAACTTAATCGTGTAAGCCACAGGATAGAGCGTCTCTATCGCATCAGCAAATTCCTTGGAAGTATTGGGGTCTCCTTTGCCGTCAACCATCAGAAAATTCATTTTCGGCGCCGTCACTGCCGAAACTTCCTTGGTCGAAGGACTGTAAAATTCTTTTAGTTCTTTTTTGTAATCAATTTTTGCCATTTCTTATTCCTTATTTATTTTTTTGTAATATTTCTTATCATGAACACAGAAAACGCCTTCGTCTGACACATATTTGTCATTCTCTGATTCCATAAATTTCTCAATCCCATTGTCTTTGATGAATTCGAGATTGGCAATTTCGCTCATGCCATATTTTGCCCGATAACGCTGGTCTAAATGTTTTAATCTCTGACAAGGAAATTTTTGACAATCATAGCAATATTTACCTTTGCGATCAGTACAGGTTCTGAGTTTGCAACGCAAACATGAAACCATGTTTGGCCCAAGATTACAGCCGAGACACTGATTTTTCTCCCGCAGATGCGCACTGCAGACCCCGCAATCCATTCCGCAAGGAGCAATTAAATTTTTGTTAATTTGATTATTCATAATATTAAATATTTCTTGAATCGTACGCCCAATTTAAGAGTGCTTGGCGTTGACGAGGGCGACATTTCAGATCGCCGGATCGACAATTCTTCTCAACTTGAGCTAGGTGACGTTTCATAGCCCGCCAGCGTTTGATCTGACGCTCATCGTCTGGGCAGCGTCTGCCCATGAAATAGCGACAATACCACTGGAACCATCCCCGAGGGTCTTCAGGGCAAATCCAATCTTTGGCGCGCCAAACGGCCAGAGACTGTGAAGCATTTACGCCAAAATAATTTAATTTTGGGTCATGTTTTTCATGACAAATCTTAGCTTTTTCGAACCAGTCATCCGGAAATTCCTGCTTGCAATCTGTCATATATTTACCACCGAAAACCCCGAGCCCAAGCATCTCTTTTGGCGTCAATTCTGGTTTAAAATCGGGATGAAAGCCCCGACCTGTATGTGCGATCAGATAATAACTGTAATCTTTCTGCATCAAATCATTTACGATGACCTTTTTCATATCCAAATTATACGCCAAAATGTATTACAAGAAAACAATGGTTTGGACTAGTAAATATGAGCACAATATAATATACAAGACACAGCGATACTTTCCATTTTTTACGCACAAAGGAGGAGAAAAATGTCAAAGAAGAAAACGGGCGCGAAGAGTCGCAATGACTCAAGAGTAACACTTGGATCTGGAGTTAAGATCTCCAGAGGTGCCCTGCCTGAAGAGCAGGGTATCGTCGTCGGTTTTCACCGCGACGGAAGGGTCCAGATCATGCTGATGGACAGTACCATGAAGAAAGTCTGGGTTGACCCGACCGAGGTGGTCAAAACCTCGTTCGCGCCCACCAAGGCACGAAAACAAGCAGAGATTACCTTCTCGCTTGGTGACACGGTAATCGTAATCGAACCGCACAGATTTTATCACGGTCGAAATGGAAAGGTATCTCTCATCGAAGACGGTTATATCTTTGTAGACTTCAGCAGACAAGAGGCGGATTGGTTTCCGCCAAAGGATCTCGCGCGCTGCTAGCGCAGCGACGGCAGGAAAAGGATTTCCGGTCTCGAAAAATTATTTTCGAGACAAAGCCAGAGTGATTAATCAGATTGATCTTTCTGGCTTTTTTGTTGGGTCGCTGCGACAAGCTTGCATTTCAATTTTTAAGCCAGATGATTATGTTATTTTCTCCGTATAAATTAAACACCTCAGACATCTGAGGTGTTTAATTTATATAGTATTAGTCTATCTAATTCACCTTTTCGTAATAGGCTTCGACGCCGGTCTCACCGACTTGGCGAACAACACCATCTTTCTCTAGTTCGTCCATATATCGCACCACTGTGGCATCGTTTACGCCCAAAAGCTCAGTAATCTCAGCATTGGTCACACTTGCATGGCCAGAAACGAATGAACGAATTTTCTCAATATTCGCCACTTTCGCCTTCTCTACCCCCACATTCCTGTATCTCTCCCCATGCCCGAGGGGGAGATGGAGGGGGTGGGAGCATCCGACTTTGGCTTCCTCATCATGCATCCGACCAAAAAACCAATCACGAGTCCAGTAATCAAATAAACAAATAGCATATTACCCTCCTTTATTTTCTGATTAGCTTAAATCGCATTTACCCAAAACACTTTGTATGAATTCTTCCTTGGATTTTGTATAAGCTTTTCTATCATTTTCATATTCTCTTGCTAGCTTTTGTTTTAGAGCTTCGTATTCCTTCAAGACTTTGTTGTTTGCTCTCAAAAAATCTCTAAAGGCAAGTGTCTCTTTGTATTTCCTACTGTCTATTTCTACGATGTGCACAAAATGGGTTACATAATTAGGCTTGATTTCTCCCAGCCTGACTGGCGTGCCTCTTCTCATCAATATCTCACCGTCCGCATTATCTTCTTTTATCGTATAATGCGAGAACGCCAATATTTTTGTCTTGATTTTATTTATGTCTTCTAGCGAATCAACACCAACGGCGATATCGATTATTGGTTTAGCAGAAAGGCCTGCGATAGCAGTCGAGCCAACATGTTCTATCGATTTCGCCACATCGCCAAATATCTTTTCTATATTCTCTTTTTCATTGTTAAATTCTTCTTGCCACTCTCGATTATATTTTTCTAATTTAACAATGCCATTTTCGAGACCAATTTCTTTTTTCACTTTTTTTCCCTCTCTGTTATTTATCTTTCGCTCGCCAATTTATTTCAAAAGAAATCGAGTACTTACCGGGGATTTGCCATCTAGAAAATCGCAACCAGAGCAACTGGAATTTATTTTCGGCGATTTTACCGAAACCAAATCGATTTAATGTAAGTTCGATATCTATGACCATATTTAGTCACTTTCTTCTGCGTCATCTCGACCCAACAAAGTTGCTGGGGAGATTTTTTTACTTGATAGGAAATTTTTGCCAGAAATGATGCTCCGCCTGGTTTTTGATTCCAGCTCGACTCGTGCTTTTTTGGCAATGCCGCCACCCTGCTTACCTGCAATTTTATTCTCTTCAAATCCCGTTGCTTCAACACTTTCGGCAATTTCCCGAGTCGAAAGTTCTGCTAATGCTGTGAATATCAATTCCGCCTCCGTCATATGGTCGCGTAAATTTTGCTGTTTCAAACCCTTTAAATTCTTATGGTCTTTGGTCGTAAGCCCTGTCCACTCCTGATGAATCACATTGGTCAATATCGCAAACTCATCCTGCTTCTTGATCTCGTGGTCAGCCCAATAATCAGTTAATTTGTTTCGAGTTTCTTGCCCCATCATCCTCTGCTGAATCCACTTCTGGCTTCGGCCATATCTCTGCCAATTCTCTCTGGCACGATTGATCGATCGTTCTGGATCAGCAATTTCTTGCAATCTTTCATGGCCGACTTTCGCTAACCAGAGTTTGATCGGCTCAGCTTTTGGACTTGGCACCGACTGAACCAAGCGAAATATTGTTTCGACATCAGCGACATCCGTTTCACGCATTTTCCCGTCTGGGGCTATCAATTTCAACTGGTGACAATTTGTCACCAGTTCGCTTCCTTCTTTTTTCAGTCGTTCACTCAACTTGTTCCAATATTTCCGAGCAGTCTGAAAATCTTTTTGGTCGGTCAGGGCTCGGATAATATCGACAACAGAAAAGTACCACACCTCCGCCTTTTCGTCATATTGACGGCGAATTTCATAATTTTCAAATATTGCTAAATCATTTTTCATATCTATATTTTACGCCAAAAATGATGGCAGATAAATATCCCAAGGGATATTGACATAATTTGACAAACTATGATAAGATTTAGCCAGATAATCTTCGGCACGAGGTTTATACACCTCACTTGCGGAAGATTTTTTTATTCAGAAAATACTGAAACAAAGTCTTTTCTTCCTTTTTTGTCCTCTTTTATCTGGACATAGAATAGTTCGCCCAAAGGAGTTACTCCACCGAAACGATGTAAAATCTCACTTTTATTATTCGGGTTATTTTTTGAAGTCGGTTTATTGGCAGAATTTTCGATCAATTCAAATGCGCATGGAAGAAATTTCAGTCTTCGAATACGATCCCTTTGTGGTTTCTGGCTTAGATGTTCCCAAAATAAATTGATAAATATCTTCTCTTTCTTGAAATATGCGGATTTTAGATGAGCAACCCTTTTGGATCGTTTTTCTATTTTGTGGTACGCCAATCTCGCTTTTTTGACAACTTCTTTATAACTAGTACCACTGAGCCTTGATGTTTTGGTTTTGTAGACAATCATATCTCTATTTTACGCCAAAAATGACGGCAGATAAATGGCAACTTATAGCCGATCTGAGTTGGGCTGGGAAGAGTCCCCAATTGCTCGTTCTATCGCTAATCTAGAAACATGCTTTTAAGATCCAGTGCGATTTTTAAAACTGAACCAGAACAAATAAGATCTGTAATAAAATATATTTTTTTGAATTTTGAGATAGACAAATACTTAACCAAGTCTTTGCCAATATTCTCAGAAGTGAAGACTGAAGCAAAATGTTCCCTTGGTATATTTTTATATCCGCATTCCATGTCGCAAATAATCAAATTGATAAAACTTAGGCTCCCATCATAATTTTTAAATTTTGAGTCTTTTTCAACAATGGAATTTATTACTCTGCAGGTGTATTCAGGCCAACAGGAAGGCTGGTCACGACGAATACATTTTGTAACTTCTGATATTTTATTTCCTGCTTCGTCAACTTTGAAAATATCACACAAGGAAAACTTGATTCTATCGTCCTTATGGAGAATGCCTTGGTCCATTAAAGCTCTATCCAAATAATTTTTGATATTTTTTGTGCGAGCGCTTGCCTCAGAGTAGTAAAGCTTTGTGACTTCAACACCAAAAATGTCTCCTGTTTCTGCATCAGCTATTTTAAAGTCTGGGTCTTCTGATTTTTTAACCTTATATCGATTGGGATCTTCATAAACAAAACCTAAAAAAAAATACTTCTTCATTTTTTTTGTCGGTTGAATTCATTTAAATTCCTAAAAAACCATAGCTGCAATATTGGAAATTATTTTGCTGTCCGAACAGGTGTTTATTTTGTCTTTGACTGTCTCCCAAATATCATGCAACGATTCATTGAGTTTTTCAGCAGAAATAACTTTGCCGTCAGGTGAATCTGCAGAATGATAGTCGTAGATATTATATTTTGATGTTTTAATGGCTATGACCAATTCTTCAAATTGTAATCCTGCGACATCATTCGGCGCTAGTGCGGCAGCACCCGAAGCGGGACTTGCGACATGAGCCAATTTATTCCTATACGAGGCCCATACACTCTTGGCTTCATGACTATCGTCAAAGCCCCATGGAATAACAAGCCGCGTGTCTTCAAACAATTCGACAAAACAATCATCTTCATTTTTTTTCAGATCACCAACTCTGGGCAAGCGAAAATACTTTTTGGCTTCCGATGCAATACCCGCCTTTACAATATTTGCTTGTCTTCGGTCATCATCAGACCACATGGCTGCACCGTTCAAAATACTGTTTACCTTAGAAAGCAGATTTAGCAACGAAAAGCCTCCTAGAACTGACAGAAAATTTCCGCCTCCTCTGCAACAGTTATGTATTTTAGCTGAATAAAAAGTTTGACAGTCGTTGACTGTGAATGTGGCTCTTATTTCCAGCTCGCTAATTAGTTCGTCTTTGGTCATTTTTTTATTTATAGCCCCAATATCTTCGCACCGTTCTTCATCGCTTCAAGCACAATACCGATGTGATCGTCGAGTTCAATGCCGAGGTCTTTAGCACCTTCAATGATGTCTTCGCGACTGACGGCGGCGGCAAAACTTATATTTTTCATTTTCTTTTTGATCGAGCTGATCTCTACTTCGGCCAACTTTTTGTCTGGTCGGATCAGAGCAGCGGCGGTGATGAGTCCTGTCAATTCATCGACGGCAAAAAGTGTTTTGGCCATCTTGGTCTCTCTTGCGACACCTGTGTATGTGCCATGACCGAGGATGGCCGTGATCCACTCCTCTGGCACCTTGTCCTTTAATATTTTGGCCCCTTCGTATGGATGGCCCTCCGAAGTTGGATATTTTTCATAATCAAAATCATGAAGTAGCCCGACGATACCCCAGCTCTCGACATCTTCACCAAATTTCTCAGCATGTGCCCGCATCGCCATCTCCACCGCAAGTGCATGCTTGATCAGTCCAGGTTTGGTGGTGTATTCGATCAATAATTTGTACGCTTCATCTCTATTCATATATCCTCGTTCTGGTTTGTATTATACTTTTTTATTCTAATTCCACTCCATCTAGGCTGATTATTTCGTATTTTCCATTGTCATAATTCAATTCGATAATAGCACAATCGTGTAGTGTTTTTCTTTCACGACCGATAATTTCGCGTAGAAAACAGCTAATCACGCCACCATGAGTTATTATGCCGATAGTATTTAAATTTGAATTCGTGAGTTGACTAAAAACACTTGCTACTCGTTGTTTAAAAATGTCATAGACCTCTGCCCCCTCTATGGTTGCTTTCGGATTTTTCAATTCCTCGATAAGCTCGGGATGTGTTGCTTTAGCTTCCTCAATCAACTGTCCCGTTAAAATGCCGTAGGCATTTCTCTCTCGCAGTTCATCGTTTTTTTCTATCGGAATATTTGTATTTTGGGCGACAATGTGTGCCGTCTGGGTCGCACGAATTCGTGGACTGTAATATATTTTTCCGATGCTTTTGCCTTTGAGTTTACCAGCCAATTCTACGGCCTGATTTTCCCCGAGATCGGTCAAGCAATCATCATAATCACCGCCAAAACGACCCTCGATATCACCAGTAGTCTGCCCATGTCTTGCTAAAAATATTTTCATGATTAAATCCTACTCTCAATAATCAGATAATTACAATTTTAATGATAATAAAATGAGGCCATTAAATATTATTTGATACACAAGCGCAATAAAAATGAGAATAAACGGCAGAAGATCCAGAAAACGCCTCACTGATTCCGCCTTTAACTTCAAGCCAAGTTTCGAACCAAGCCACATTATAGCTCTGGCAGAAAATGATTCGTTCCATCGACCAAATTGTGCATAGGTCAGAACACACCCACCCAAAATCCATATCTGCAAATAATACAAAAATACACCAGCGATGACAAGCCGCCAATCTAACCAAAACGACGAAGTATAGGCGGGGATAATTATTAATAGATGTAAAATAATTGCAATGTTTTTTTTCATATTGTTGTATTTTTTGCCAACACTTGCCGAACAATCTCAACCAGCTGATCATGCACTTTGCCATTGCTAGCGATAAAGCCATTTATTTCTTGATCATATCTTTGTTCGTTGCCAAAAAAGTCAGTCACTTTACCGCCGGCTTCTTCGACAATAATCTTGACGGCCGCGGCATCATGCGGATATTTTCCAGGGAAAATTGTAGCCACGAGTTCACCTGTCGCGACCAGAGATGACGGATAGATGATCGAGGTCAGCTTGAGAGTCTTTACCCCTTTTTCTTCAAGCTGCCGGTTCAGATCCCACACCGGATATTTCGATTTAGCCCAAGCTTCGAATGTTATATACGAATTGTTCAAATCTTCCTTTTCCGACACTCGGATCGGCTTGTCATTTAGAAATGCACCGTTGCCTTTTTCGGCAAAAAACATCCTGTCCATGAATGGATCATATGTTACGCCGAGAATGGGGACTCCATTTTCAACCAATGCTAGAGAAAAGGTAAAGATGGGAATGCCAAGCGTAAAAGGAATCGTGCCATCGACTGGATCACAAACCCAGAGTAATTTCCGATCATCTTTGTAGCTCTCTTCTTCGCCTTTCACTCCGTGATCGGGGAAATCTGTTTTAACCTTCTCGACGAGCAACGAATTGATTGCTATATCTGTTTCGGTCACCGGAGAGCTATCCGCTTTCAACTCCCGTTTCATTCCCAAAGTAAAATTGCCGCGAATAATCTTCCCGGCTTCTCTCGCCATCCCGATCGCAAAATCTTTGTATGTCGTCATCATTTCCTCTTTTCGTATATACAGTCGAAGTCTTTGTTTTGTACCCAAATCTTACGCCCAAACACGAACCAAATCAATCACTTCTTAACAATCATTTTTATATCTGTCATTCCTGCGCAGGCAGGAATCCAGTAATAATGATTTGTTTCTAGATTCCTGCCTGCGCAGGAATGACAGAAGAGTGACTAGCCTAAATATTTTACTCAAACACCTCAGATGTCTGAGGTGTTTGAAATTTGACCATATTCTGCCGAACAATTACATATGCAGCATGCCGAAAACTTTGTAGAGCAAGAAAGCTGGCCAAACTATGGCTTTCAAGATGGCGACGATGACCGGCCAGAAACCACTGACTTGCTGGATGTAATAGATAGCTACCCCGATCATACCGAGACAGTAGATGCTACCTCCGCTCATATTTCCGCCATTGCCATGGTGCCACTTTTTCGGTGAGCAGCAAGCACAATTACATTTATCGCCACAGTCGCAGCCACACTCACATTTACTCTTTTTTTCTTCTTTTTCCATTTTTTCTCCTCAAGGTGTCAATCCGCTGCAGCCAATGTATCACTGCGTCGACATTGATGAATTAATTTACTAAGATAAGGCTAGTTTTTTGTAAAGATAAACTGTAGCCAACCAGACAACTGGCATAGCGACCAAGACGCCAACACCTAGAGCAATAGCTCCTAGAAGCATCACCCCAAGGGCAGCAAAACCAAAGCCGAACAAAGCCAACTTTTTGCCCTCAGTCATCTTTGCGCTCTCTCCCATCGCCTCACCGATACCAAGATCTTTGTCGATGATCAACATCGGCACGAACATATATTTAATCCCCCAGTAAATGCCAGGGACGATCAATAGAATCAAACCACCGATCACGATCAGACCAATCAATAGGGTTGCTCCGAGGATACGCCAAAAATATTTCAGCTGAGTAAAGAGTTCGACGAAATCAAGTTTCTTACCGTCAAAATATTCAAGTGCGATCTTGGTATAGCCACACGTCATCCAAGCAGAGAGAAAAAAGCCCAAGAGACCAAGTGTTTCATTCTCCTTGCCACGACTACCGATCCCACCAATAACGCTAACCACAAGCGCAATACCAACCCAAAACCAGAAATCCTTTTTAACCGAATCCCAACCGTAACCAATCGCTTTACCCACCTCAACTTTGTTTTCCACCATCTGACTCCTTTTTTATTTTCTTCCTCTTCTAATTTTATTCCTATTTCTGATTTTCAGCAATCCTTCATCTTAAATTGAAACAAACTTTACAATATATACAAAAAAATATGACCAGCATTTGCTGGCCATATTTTTTTAAATTCTTATCTACCTTCGACGAAGGTCAGGGCAAAACCCTTTTGGTCACCACGACCAGTACGGCCGATACGGTGAATATAGTCATCATAGGTCTTCGGGATAGTATAGTTGATCACATGGGTAACATTTTTGATATCGAGACCTCGAGCGGCAACATCAGTTGCAACCAAGACCTGAACCAAATTGTCCTTGAAACGGCCAAGGGCCTTTTGTCGCTGGCTCTGACGCTTGTCGCCATGAATCGAATCAGCTCGGAAGCCATCTCTCATCAGGTTTTCTGTCAATTGCTCAACATCTCTCTTGGTTTCAGAGAAAATCAGAACTTTCTTCAGATCGCCACCGATCAACAAAGTCTTCAATTGGTCAAATTTGTTTTCACGATTGACTCGGACCACATCCTGATCAATATTATCAGCTGCACCTTCACTCGAAACCTTGATAGTGATCGGATTGGTTAGGAATTCCTCGGTCAACTGTTTAATCTTTGGCGGCATAGTCGCTGAGAAGAAAAGGGACTGTCTCTCTCGAGGCATTTCGGCCAACATATCTCTGATCTCATCGACAAAACCCATATCAAGCATGCGGTCGATCTCATCCAAAACAATATTCTGGAAATCTGAGAAGTGGATGAAACCACGATCTTTCAGATCTTTCAGTCTACCTGGTGTACCGATAACAAAGTTGTGGCTGCGTTTTAGCTCCATGATCTGGCGTCTGATCGGCATACCACCGACGCAAACGACCGAATAGAGGTTTAGACCACGAGTAAATTTGCGGAACTCTTCGTCGATCTGGATAGCCAGCTCACGAGTCGGAGCAACGATCAAAACCTTCTCATGTCTAGCACCAAAACATTTGTTGATCATCGGCAGCAAGAAGGCAGCTGTTTTACCAGTGCCAGTATTGGCCAAACCAACCATATCATGACCCTTCATCGCGTGAGCGATGGACTGATCTTGAATAGGTGTTGGTGTCAGATACTGTCTAAATTCAAGATTACTTTGAAGTTGAGGGCAAAAACCAAAATCAGCAAAAGTGTTTTGGATCACGACTGCCGCAGGGGCAACTCGAGAGCCTGACTTTCGCACAAATTTAGAAACATCAATTCTTTCACCAAGCATTTTTCTTGGTGCATTGCGCCTTGGTCCGAAAGAGCTTCGGCGATTACCAAAAGAACTATTGCTATTACTATTACGACGAAAACGATCCTGATTTCCTACTTTATACACACAATCTCCTCGCACTTTCGTGCTAAATTATTTTTTTACGCAACATAAAAACTTTGGATTTATCCTAATCTTGGGAAAAATCACTTAATAGTTTCAATATTATGTGACGCTTCACTTCAGATGCTCTGTAGAACATCGAAATGAAATTCGGAGATCTAGAGAACAGTTTCTAATTGTTTTGATTATAACAGTCTTTTTCACACAAGTCAAGAGGCGGGAAGGCAGCAAGTGTTTAAGCAGGTAAGTGTTTAAGCTAGTTAGCTTATTCTTTGTCATTCCTGCGCAGGCAGGAATCTTAAGCAATGAATATATTTGTGGATTCCCGCTCATCGAGTCTGAGCCCGTTCGACTTCGCTCAGGACATGAGTGCAATCGAATGCCTGAGTGCTTATCCCTCAGAGTCGAATGACCTTCGCAGGAATGACAGGGACGGCAGTCACTTACTTTTATCGTCCCGCCCACTCGGAGCACTTGCGAGGGATGATAACGATACCAGAGGGCGTAATAGTAAAGTCGCCCTGATAATCGGTGCTTTCGGCATCGATGACGGTGTTATCAGGGATGACACTATATTTGTCGATGATTGCTCGCGAGATGCGAACATTGTCGCCGATCTGAGCACAGCCCATGATGATAGAATCTGAAATTGTAGTCTCGTCGCCAATCTTTACTTTTGGCGAGATGATCGCCTTTTTTATCGTACAATTGCCAAAGACACAACCGTCGCTGACGACAGAAGACTCAATCTTGGCTCTTGAGACAAACTTTTGTGGCGGGATCGGCGATTGGCAGGTTCTCCATGGCCATGACTTGTCATACAGATCAAATTTTGGTCGAGACGAAACTAGATCCATATTTGCTTCGAAGAAAGCATCGGGATTCCCAATATCAACCCAGTGTTTTGGCCGACCGGCTTGATCCTGAAAAAGATAGGCAAATACTCGCCTCTTTTGTCTGAGCATCCGAGGGATCACATCCTTGCCAAAATCATGACTGCTAGTCTTGATGGCACGATCCTGATTTAATGTTTCGACTAGAGTTTTTGAATTGAAAATATAGATTGCAGTCGAAGCTAGAGATTCACCAGGACGACCAGGTATTTCCTCGGGGACAGTTGGCTTTTCGACAAAGCCTTTGATGCGACGACGCTTGTCTATTTTCAAGACGCCATACCGATGGGCTTCGGACTGCTTTACTGGCAGAGCGACGATCGTTAATTCGGCCTTGGTATCGATATGAGATTGTAATACTTCGCGATAATCCATTTTGTAGATCTGATCAGAGGATAGAACGATGACATATTTGGGATCAGCGATGCCGATAGAATGAAAATTCTCATGAACAGAGGCGGCCGTGCCAGTGTACCAAGCGTCACTAACTCGGCCCTGAGGTGAAACGATGCGCATAAATTGATCTCGCTCGGTATGAAAAATATTCCAGCCAGCGAGCAAGTGCTCATTTAATGATTGATTTAAATGTTGAGGGAAGATATAGATCTTGTTTAGGTCAGAGTTGACACAGTTCGACATGACAAAATCAATGACACGATATTTCGCGCCAAAAGTGACCGCCGGCTTGGCTCGGTGTTCGGTCAGCGGCATTAGTCGCTCACCCTTGCCACCAGCAAGGATGCAGACAACCGTTTGCCGCAATATCTCATCTAGGTTTTGATACTTCTGCGAAGACATTGATAATTGATGAATAAACAATTGCTTATTCTACCATTTATGGACATATATGTCAATTCTATTGTCATTTTGGTCGGGACAGTGCTGGTTGGCTCTGTCCCGGATATTGCCCTTAATGTCACTGAGGGTCAAATGAAAATGGGACGATCTCGATTATTGTGATCTTACCCGCTGCCCACCAGCAGACAAGCCAACGATCGAGACCCATGAACAGGTCGAATTCGCCCGGAGACGGCTTGTGGCGAAAGCCACAATTGTGAAGATCTTCCAAGGAAAGGCTTGCTCCTTCCACTACTACATTTTGCGTGATTGCCGTCATAATGGCCTCCTTTCACCTATTTTTATTATACTCTCGAGAGTTGAAGAGAAACTTATGCACAGCAAAAATAGATAGTTCGAGACTAAATAATTTGGTGAAGAAGCAAATTGACAGAGAATTATTCGCAACGAAGAGGTGGCGGTTGCCATATATTGGGGTGTTTATCCCTTGGGATAAAATAAATACTGACAATTACTCCCCTATCATCTATAATTGAGAAAAGGAGTTTATATGAACATCAAGCGCATTTTCCCAATCTTTATCATCCTGCTATCTTTCGGTATCGCAATTTTTTACTATCCACAAATGCCTCCCCAGATCGCCTCTCATTGGAACGCCAGTGGCGTCGTCGACGGCTATATGTCGAAGTTTTGGGGCTTGTTTTTCCTCCCCATCCTGCTATTTTTTCTCTATCTACTCTTCATCTTTTTGCCGATGATCGATCCGAAGAAGGAGAATGTCAAAGACTTTCGTAACAATTTTGACAATTTTATCAATGCATTTTTCGTCTTTATGTTTGGGATCTATCTTTTCACCATTGCTTGGAACTTGGGCTACAAGATAGATATTATGAAATTTTTTGCGATTGGTTTTGCCGTTTTTATTTATTTCCTCGCCATTTTGATCGAAAAAGCCAAGATGAATTGGTTTATCGGCATCCGCACCCCTTGGACACTCTCCAACGAAAAAGTCTGGGACGATACCCATCGACTTGGTGGCAAAGCATACAAGATTGCTGCCGCTCTCTCCCTGCTCGGACTTTTCACGGGCAAATATGCTCTCGCCTTCATCGCCCTGCCCCTCGTCTTGGTCTCTTTTTATCTCGTTATTTACTCCTATCTAGAGTACAAAAAAGAAAAGAATAAAGGCAAATAATGCTTGCTGCTAATACGAAAAGATCTCTCTAAAATCAATCTTTCTCATTTTGTAAGACGCAATACCATCATACTGGCCGACTAACAGTGGATAAAATTCCTCGTCGACATATTTTGTTTTTCGAAAATCAGACATTTTGGTGTCTTGCGTACTATTTAAAATTCCGTAAACTTGATAATAGTCTTGTCTAAAATTGATATCGACATCACCATCTCTCAATAAATCATCAATTGTTTTCTTCAATATTTTACGATTTTTCAGAGAATTTTTAGGCCCACACTCTATCTCGAGTCCACAATCAAAATACTCAGAGAGAGGATTGATAACCTCCTGCTTTTTTGCGACCCAGATGACGACATTTTTTATCTTCAATTTTCTGGCCAAGACAAAGTTCTCTATCGTCGGTTTGGTGATTATGATAAAAACTCCCGAGTCAGCAGTTGTCTCGTGAATATCGACGATATATTGATAATTTTTGGCAATTTTCAGTACCTCAGCAGCGCGACGCTCTTCGTAAATAGGAGAATCAATTTTACCCGGCGCCACTCTGTTCATATCTCTCTCGACAAAACGACAGCCCTGTTGATAGGCTTGCTCATTCACTATCAACCAATCGAATTGATCACTTTTTTTAATTTTTCCCATTACCTCGACGCCGATAGTTTCATCGCCGTGAGTCATCGTCAGAAATAAATACTTTTTCATCTTTTCCTTTTCTCGTTTAATCATTCATCTTGTGCACTTACCCGTAGACCACGCTTTAGCGTGTTGGAGTAAAGAATCATTTGCAATTGATATTTGTTCCAAGCAAGCTAAAGCTTGAGCTACGGTGCGTAGGATGAGTTAATTATATCGCGTAATTATTTTTTGATTGTGAGGCCAGCAGGTCGCTGGCCTCACATCGGTCGTGCACTATAGGGTCAAAACCCAGTAAGTGCGAGTTGAGTGGTCGACATCAGAGATGCCGGTGTCGCAGAAGCCCATCTTGGCGTACAGTTTTCGGGCGGGGATCGCATCGATGTCTGTGCGAAGAACAACGCTACCATAGCCGGCCGTCTTGGCGGCGGTGATCGTGGCGAGAGTTAGACTCACTCCGACGCCCTGACCACGATTTTCTGCCCCGACCAGCATCTCGGCTAAGTAGAGAATTCTTCCTGCTGGAAGACATAAGGAGAGACTGGTCTTTTTTGCCAGTTCCCCTGCCGTCATCTCATACGAAGCGCAGAACCCGATTACCTTCTCCGATGCGACTGCGGCAAAGATCATCGCCTCCATTTTCTCTGCGAGCGCAGTAATCTCCGCGCACGCATTGAAGTGACTCCATTGTTCACACCAAGGCGGTGCGGACCAAACTCCCATATAGAGAGTTCCCAGTTCAGCCAAGAGCCCATTTATCTGGGACTTGGACAGTAGCAGTATCAGCGAAAGCTGACACATGATTAGTAGAGCCATTTCTCTACCTCCTTCTTGGAACCCCACAAGATACCACAAAAAAACCGCCATGAGGCGGTATTTTGCGAGCACAATGTGGCTTTGGTAAGCTAAATTATTTTAGTTTAGGAAAAGCAACATCATACCCGCCGGTGCCATGATGAAGCCAATAATTAATACGAACAACAGTGGTGGTCGAAACACCAATTTCTTTGGCAATTGCACGAATGCTTTTACCATCTTTTAGCAATCTAGCCGCCAAGAAGCGACGACTTGCTTCCTCAATCTCTTCGAGAGTGAGCAAATCACGCAAAAATGCCGAGATCTCCGATCGGGTCTCGATCACAGCCAGCGCCTGATATAGGTCGATGGCCGCCGGTGTTTCAAGTTGTGGTTCAAGTTTGCGTTTCATGATATATAGTAATTACGTTTCCCTGTTCTTGTGTGTTAACACAATGGTACATTGTTCCTATTGTTTGGTCAACTCTCTCGTCCGTCACATACCTTTTTATACAATCCAGTAGACAATATTTTTAGAAAAGATCGAAAATAATCAGTATTTATTGAATGGTTTACCTCTTTGCCTTTTGAGCATCGGGGAAATTATTTGTTGAGCGAGCCGCAGAAATTGCCACTTATAATATCAACAGCAATCAGATCTTGTAAACGAAACAATTCGCGATAATCGCCACCGACTATAAACAATGGGCAGATATCCGTCGATCGACGGATATCTGCCCATTGAAATTGTGTAAATCCGGCAAGAGAAAAAACTTGCGCAAGCTACGACGAGGGTAAAAATGACCTGAAGAACTAAAACAGTTTGCGGTAGATGTGACAGTAAGGCGATTGTCCGTTCTTGGAATAATAGTCCTGATGATATTCTTCGGCTGGGTAAAAGGTCGAGAGTGGCTCGACTTTGGTGGCGATTTCCAAGCCTTGATCCTCCAATATTTGGATGAGGCTCGTCGCAATCTTGTGCTCATCTTCATCCCCATAAAAAATCTTTGACTGATATTGGCTGCCGATATCTGGTCCTTGGCCGCCGACCTGTGTCGGATCGTGAGTCTCGAAAAACATTTTTGCCAATTTCTCATAATTCGTTTTGGTTGAATCGTATTCAACTTTCACTGCCTCGACATGGTCGGTTGTACCAGTCGAAACTTGTTCGTAAGTTGGGTTTGCGAGATTACCTCCGATATAGCCAACCGTGGTGGCGATAACACCCTCAGTTTTACCAAAATAATGTTGCGTGCCCCAGAAACAGCCAGACGCGAAAACTGCTGATTTGATCATATTTTTTCCTTCGGAACAAATTCGATCGAAAGAGAATTAACACAGTGACGAGTGTCGGTAGGGGTCAATTTTTCGCCCTCAAAAACATGGCCTAAATGTGCATCGCAGTTAGCACAGACAATCTCGGTTCGCACACCATCGGAGTCGGCAATTCTTTTGACAGCATCGGGGTAGTTGCGATCAAAGGCAGGCCAGCCGCAACCAGCATCAAACTTGGCAGTCCAGTCATAGAGCGGGTTGCCGCATCTGGCGCAAGCGTAGAAACCTTCCTTATAAAAATCGTCATATTTGCCAAAAAAAGGTGGCTCGGTGGCCTTGTCGACGATGACCGCCTGTTGCTCGGGCGTAAGTTTTTTCCAGTTTTGATTCATAACCATATTATACACTCTCTAGTCAATAAATGGCCGGTCACATTTCAGGTTCTCCTATAACAAAAATACATGTTATACTTTCTACATGCTCTTTTTACCAAAGTCAGATCGAAATACTTTTTATTGTTTCAGTCCACCGATAATGCTCGCGACCCTCAGTCTGGAGTTTCTTTTTGCGATTTATGTCTTTTTTTCCTCAAATGAGCGAAGTCCAGCTGTCAAAATAATCATTGCCCTTCTTGTCTGTCTCGGCATTTTCCAACTGGTCGAATATCAGGTTTGTGGTGGTGACCGAACCGTAGAACTGATGCGACTCGGCTATGCGGCAATTACTTTACTTCCCGCCCTTGGCATCCACTTAGTGACACTGATCACTAAACACAATTGGGCTCGTAATCTGGGATATTTCTTTGCAATCATAATTATCGGAGTATTTGCTTTTAGCACACAATCAATTCACGCCGCAACCTGTGGTGGTAATTATATTTTGATCAAGACCTCTGGCGTTGTAGCGCAAATGTATTTCCCGATTTACTACTATGTCGCGATTGCTATAACATTTATTGAAATGCTCTGGTTTTTCGCGACCAGGTCGAGACGAACTGGCAAAGAAAACGAAGCCCGCACGATGCTTTGTTGGCTACTCGTCGGCTATGCAGTTTTCCTAATCCCCACTGGAGCAGTTTATCTCCTCACCTCAGCTGCCCGCGCCGGCCTGCCATCGATCATGTGTGGTTTCGCCGTCTTTTTCGCCTTTGTCCTCACCTTTTTTGTTTACCCGCTAGCCAAAAAACTAAAAATATAGCACTCTAAATTTGATTTTTTCAATCTGTCAGATTTGCGACCAATCCGTTTACCATCGAAATATCAGTTGGCACGATATACTTTGCGCCCAGCTCCTCCGCGACCACGAGTGCAAAGGCACACATCGCTCGAGTTGCGTACCACCAAGTCGGATCATCCACACGCTTTCTGGTTTCATCCAAAGAAATTTCTTTGTAGTACTTTTCGGTATCTTTTGACCTAGTCTCTATATCCATCATGATTGGTTGCAGTTTGTCGTGATATAGATTGTTTTCTCGGTAGCTAATCCCCGAATTTAAAGCAAAATACATATGACCGCCGCCGGCCAATATCAGAGTCTCAACTTTCTGCTTTGGTAGGTTTAGTTTTTCCCGAATTGCTTTTTTGACGGTCTCGACATCTGCCGAAGCTATATCATCGGCTAGGTCTGGATATTTATCCGTGATGTCGATCACACCGATCTCCGAATTTACCATTTCCTTCACACCGTTGTCGTATATGGCAATCTCAGTCGAACCGCCGCCGCCAACCAAGACAGCGACGCTCCCTGATACATTTTTGGTTGCGCCCAAGACGGTCAATTCATTCTCTCTTTGCTGATCAATAATTTCAAAGGCAATTTTAGTTTCATCATAAAATCGATCCAAAAATTCTTTTCTTTGCTCATCTGTCAGAACTCTGAAGATACTGGTGCCGCAAACATAGACATCGTCATACTTTTCTTGCAATTCTTTCACTGACTCTATCAATGTTTTGACATCTGCGTCATCCAACTTGTTATCTTTTTTATAATTCTTCTTGAGCTCAATAGTTTTCGAGCCAATTCTGCTGATCTTCTTCCCGTCATATTTGTCGATTTTTGTGACAGTGGAGCCTACCTCAACAATAATTTTGTTCATATTTTTACCCTCACAAATATCATTTCATGTTCGTAAATAGAAGGGTTGTGTATCTTGTGACGCGTATTGGCAGGGTAAATAAATACATCGCCAGGAGCATACTCATAAACACCATCTTCGTCACTCACCTCGCCTTCGCCCTTGATGACAACCATAATTTCCTCAATATCTGCATGATCATGCCAATCAAAAGTCTTACCCGCTGGCAGATAGCCATAAGTCATTGCCTCAAAATGCGTGCTCTTTAAATGTTCTGGACTCGCATAAACCTTGCGTGCAC
>JBAWZC010000008.1:0-36008 GCA_037143235.1 Candidatus Berkelbacteria bacterium | reverse complement strand
CTCCCCTACTTTGGCACATTGGAGAAAAAAATAATTATTTTTCCAAATGTTCAATTATCAAATATCAATGATCAAGTAAATATTTAATTTAATAAATTGGAATCTTGACCATTAATTGAACATTGACACTTGAACATTGATCATTCGCCTCAAATCAATGACCAAATAACCAAATAAATGAATAAATGGCTAATTGATTAAATGATCAAATGACTAAATGACTAGTGCGTTTAGCTAGTTCTTTTCTTCTTGAAAAGAGCTTTGTGCCAGACGACGACAAGTGGTGTGGCGTTGAAAATCGAAGAATAGGTTCCGAGGATTATACCGAAGGCTAGAACAGCGACAAAGTGCTGGATTGATTGTGAACCGAAGAAAAGCATGGCAATCAAAACAATCACTGTCGTAAGAGAGGTGTTGATTGATCGTGCAAAGGTTTGATTGGTGGATTCTTCGGCAACGAGCTCGATATCAGCGTGCGGGTTCTTGATAAAGTTCTCACGTAGTCGATCGTAGACAACGATAGTGTCGTGGACTGAGAAACCCATGATGGTCAAGAGCGCGGTGATAAATAGAGCGTCGACTTCCATCCAAGTAAAGAAATGGCCCATGATGGCGACGAAACCGATGGTAATTAGTAGATCGTGCAAAAGAGCGATGATAGCACAAATACCAAAGATCCATGGTGAGAGTGGCTTGGGGATTTTTCGAAAGGAAAAGGCTACAAATAAAATGATAGCCAAAGAAGCGATGATGACGGCTAGAATTGATTTATTGGTCAGGTCTTTTCCGATGGTGGGCCCAACATTGTCATAACTAATCTCTTTGTAGTCGGGCATTTGTGCTGTCATTGCTTTGGCAATTTTCTGATGAGCATCAGATGAGATATTCTCCATTCTTAAAATGTAATTTGTGCCCGTGCTGGTTTTGATCTGGTAGCCAGAGTATGATTGCTCATTCAATACATTTTTGGTGATTTCGGTGGCGTTAGAGCTGCCGGTTGAAAATTCAATGATTGTACCGCCTTTATAGTCGATCCCCATTCTTAGGCCGAAAAAACTAATTGCAGCGATTGCAACAACCGCCATAACAATTGAGAGAGTAAACCAAACCTTATATCGTCTGACAATTTTAAGCATTGATCAGTCCTTTCGCTTTAGTATTTGCAATTATCAACATAACCGTTCGAGTTAGGGTGACGGCGGTGAAAAGTGAGACTAATATACCAAGGCCAAGAGTCAGGGCAAAACCTCTGACTGGACCAGATCCGGCGGTGAAATACAGAATGGCACAGGTAATCAGTGAAGACATGTTTGAGTCTCTGATAGAGCTCCAAGATCGTTTGAAGCCATCTTTCAATGCCAGTGTTGTTTCCTTGCCAGTTTTTAGCTCTTCTCTGAATCTTTCGAAAATCAAGACATTCGCATCAATCGCCATACCTATTGAAAGGATAAAACCTGCGATGCCTGCTAGTGTCAAAGTAACAGGGATGAGTTTGTAAAGAGAAAGTGCAATCAGGGTGTAAGCAATGAGAGAACCGCTAGCAATCAGTCCGGAAAATTTGTAGTAACTAATCATGAAAATAATGACAAGCAGTAAGCCAATGATGCCGGCAACAATGCTTTTTTTAAGCGAGTCTTGACCAAGGGTGGCACCAATATTTTGTTGCGCGACCAATTTCGCAGGTACTGGCAAGATGCCCTCGTTTAGCCTTTTGGCTAGCAGTTGAGCTTCTTTGATATCCTTTGAGCCAGTGATAATTGCCTCTCCATTTGATATTACGACAGAAACATTTGGGGCCGAGACTATCTTGTTGTCCAAGACGATGGCAATCTGTTTGTTCAGATTGTCAGTGGTCAAGGTTTTGAATTTGGCAGTGCCAGTGTTATCAAATTTAATGGTTACTACTGGCTGATTTGCGTTCGTACCTGTTGAGGAATTTTCAAAAGTATAATCTGATTTTAATAAATTGCGACCAGTCAGGTCAGTCGCCTTCCAGTAGCCAGGGTAAACATAAGAATTGTCATAATAGTCTTTGAGCGTCACGCCATCTTCTGCTGTCCCCTGCACCATGAAAATCATATCATAGGTCTGTCCAATCTGATTGACGGCCTGATCGATATCTTTGACACCGGGAAGTTCTATAATGATCTTGTCAGTGCCAGAGGTTTGAATTGATGGCTCTGAGACGCCCAAACTGTCAATCCTCTGTCTGAAAACTGAGGAAAGATTGTTCAGGTCTTTGAGGTTGTCTTTCGAAGAGGAAAGATCGGCCTGATAAACTAGTTCAGTACCACCAACTAGGTCGAGACCAAGCTGGGCTTTGATTTTATCTCCCCAAAAAAAACTTTTTGGCAGATCGATAACAACAGCCAGCGCGATAATAATTATGGCAAAACCAAATGATAACCAAAGATTTCTCTTCATCTCTTACTCCATTAAGGATATATCAAATATAGTACATTTATAGATATGTGGCAACTGCTTCGTTCTTTTCGAGCAATATTGGCAAGAGATCTTCTTCGATCATGGTATAGCCTCTCTTCAAGCGATTTAGGACCTCAGGCTCAAAGACATAGATGCCGCTAAAAGTGTGTTCGTCTTTGGTAAAAATAGTGCCGAGCAAATTGATCTTACGATGAAATGACAGAAGTTCGCTGAGGTCGCGAATGTTCTTCGACTCGGTGTTGATAACTACGAAAGTGGACTTTAGTAAGTTTTTCAGCAGACGCAAGGACCCACCACTCCCCTCACCTTTGTGATACGTTAGTGAAACATGGAACTTGGAACCATCGCCGAGCTCTTCTCTGATGCGTTCATCATCTTCGCCCGTGGCGACATAGATGTCATCAAATCCGGCAGATTTGGCTTGGGAGAGATATGTTTTGGCAATGCTAATCTTTGCGTCAATGTTTTCCCCGCCAAGCAAAAAAACGAGTGCGTTTTTGTTGGTATTCCCTGCATTTTTTAGAACGATTTGTTCGATTGCGTGCGATCGATTGCGAATGACGTCGCCGTCAATCAATTTGTCGATCTCGGATAAAATTCCTTTTCGGATTGAAATTGTAATTCTTTCTCTGCTCATAATTGATATCCTTTCTGTATGAAGATATCATACTGTGAGATTGGAGCAAGCTAAAGTTATTCGCAGAGATATTTTTCTACTCCTGCTTGTGCAATTTTGCAAATATTACTAGGAAGTCATCTGGTGTTGGTGATTCGAAGATTGATGGCTTCGGGTCGCCAGGGAGATTGATGGAGAGAGATTTTGAGTGTAACAAGATTCTACCTATCCCCAATTCTTTGGATAGTTTGATCGAATGTTTGTTGCCATAGACAAGATCGCCCAAGACTGGGATGTTTTTGATTGATGATTGTACTCGTATTTGGTGAGTTCGGCCTGTTTTGATATTAAATTCGATCAGAGAAACTTTTGCTTCTTTGAAATAATAGTATTCTAAAATATTGTATTCGGTAATTGCTTCTTTGCCGTTTGCCTCTGAAGTTTCGGCCATAATTTTGCGGTTTCTCGTGCTTCTGGCGATGCTATTAACCAATCTCCCCGTCTGACTTGTGGGCCAGCCATAGCATAGCGCAATATATTTTTTCTGAACTGTTCTGTTCTTGATCTGTTTGGACAGTGATGTCAGGGCTCGGCTGTTTTTGGCTACAATCATCGTACCTGAGGTATCTTTGTCGAGCCTGTGAACAATGCCCGGCCTACTCTCCGAATCGGCGCTTTTGATCTTTGAAATTGCTTCTTTGATATCAGGGAAATGATTGATTAGCGCGTGAACCAGCGTGCCCGTGGTGTTCCCACAACCGGGATGGACTACGAGTCCAGGTTGTTTGTTGATGACGATGACATCGGAATTTTCAAAAACTATGTCCAGCGGAATATCTTCGCCAATCTGTTCAACATCATTTTGCGGGGATTGAAAATTGGCACTAACGATGTCCCCTGCTTTGGTAATATAGCTTGGCTTAACTGGTTTGTTATTTACAGTAATAAATCCAGATTTGATCTGGTCGGCGACGAATGATCTAGAGTAGTCGATATTTTTTTCAGTCAGTAAAAGATCGAAGCGTTTGCCGGCGTCTATGGCTGCTACCTCAAATTGTTCACTATTTTCTTTATTCATCATTTGATTTTGTCTCAAGGAGTGCGATATCAAAATCACCACCCTGCTTGCCCTCAGAGAGTTTGTAAACATCTTTATCGATCTTCTTGAACTCTTTGGTTGCTGAGTTGTACATATTGACGGTGGTGTCTAGTGAGCTTCCAACCTTGTTGTAGTGTGTCTCGAAGGCGTTTAGATGCTTGCCAAGCTCGGAAACACGGACAAGAATTTCTTGAACTGATTTCTCCATCTTGAGCGCTTTAAGGCCGTGCAGGACTGTTTCTAAATAAGCATAAAATGAGGTTGGTGAGACGATAATGACATGCTTTTTGAAGGCATATTCGATCAGATCGGTAGTATTTATCTCGATGGTACCAACTTTATAAATCAATAAATTGTAGTAAATGCCTTCGGCAGGGATGAACATAAAGGCGAAATCAGTGGTGCCCAGATTCGCGTCGATATACTTCGATGTTTCGTCAATTCTGTTTTTGATATCTTGTTTAAACTCTTTTTCTAGGACTACTCGCCTATTTTCCTCTTTTTCCTCCATGATCTTGTTGTATTTTTCGAGTGAAAACTTGGCATCAATCGGGATGATCTTGTCATTGAAAAAGATGGCGGCGTCAACAATATTACCGTTTGTGAATTTGTACTGCATCTTGTATTGGCTCGGCTGGAAAACATTGGCCAATAAGGTTTCAAGGAAATATTCCCCCAAAATACCACGTTGCTTCGGATTCTTCAGAATATTTTCCAAGCTTTTCATCTGGTCGGCAAAATTGACGATTTGTTTGTTGGTCTCCCCTAGCTCGGTCATCCGCAAGGTTACGTCTTTGATAATCTGAGCACTTTGGGAAAATTGACTACGGAGCGTGTCGTGTGATTTCGTAATGTTTGAATTAACCTGATCAGTGATGCGATCGAGTCGATCCTGAACTTCTTTGCGACCTTTTTCTGAGGTGTCCTTGACCTCTGTTCGGACCTTTTCTAGTAGATCGAGAAATATTTGATTGTCGGCTGAGCTGTTACCCTGTTTGTTGCTTTTGACAAGAAAAATAGCATATATGACAGCTGCGATAAGTGCGGTCAGTAGGATGATGATGAAGATTTCCATTTGGCTCCTTTGTTGTTTAGATTAATACGGATTCGCCAGAATTTATTTCGTAATTATATTATACCAAACTTTTACAAAGCGAACAAACACCAAACAAAAACACAGTCCTTGCGGCCTGTGTTTTTGACTGACTAGCGAATACTAGGCTTCGCTCTTGTCAGAAATTGCGACGCCGACGGCGATAACGCCGATGACGATCTTAGCCCAAGCGTGCCACATTGGTTCAGTAGCCAGAGTCCAGCTTGGAACCAAAGCCGCAATACCCATCAAAACCAGGACGATACCGATGATAGTCAAAACTGCTTTTGACATATTCACCTCCAGGTTAATAATACAATTTTATCATACAACGATTGTCAATATGGATACAACAATGTGGACAATTTTGTTGTCGGTAGAGCGAGAGGTGGCAATTTGCTTGAGCAAATCAGACTAAATATTTTGGAAAGAAGAAGTGCATATTTATATTTTAAGATGAGAGTAAAAGACTATCTCTCTGAATGATTGCGAAGAAAATGTATTACTATCATTATAATATCAATTAGTAAACATGCGGGGGCTGTCAGCAGCAATAGCGGTACAAATTCCCAGCCATATGAATGACCGCGATTCATTATCTCTATGGGCAAATAAGCGAGGATCTCCGCAAAAATGAGTATCCCAATGGTCATCGAAAATCCTGTTAAAGAGAAAATCCAGGGACTTTTTCTTTTGCAGACATATTCTTTAGACAGCCTGTTTAGAACTATAACGGTTCCGACAACAATTACAAGTTGCATTATCCAATAAAAATATGTAGTGATAATCTCCATTTAATTTCTCTTTTTTGTTAATGATTCGTTGCTTTTATTATATTATCAAACTTCGAATTACTCAAGAAAATAGTGTGTGTGGCTGATAGTTTGTTCTTATCATCTCAGTATATCTAGGCCTTGTTCGCGCGCCGAGAGACAATTTGAAGCAACAATTGCAGTGACAATTGCAATGACAATTGTACTAATTTTTGGCGTCGCCACAGATGGTGTTGTAGGGACAGTAATTGCATTGGAATGCGTCTGGTTTGGCTCGCATATCATTTTCTCTGATGCCAGCGGCGACTGTAAAGATCATTTGTTTGGTGTTTTCAAGCTCTGCTTCTGAGAAAGTAGCAGTGCCGATGAGGCCAGACTCGATAAATACCAAGGTGGTAGTCGGAATAGTTTTGTACTTTTCATACCAAGCGAGTGAGTAAATCATCATCTGGACTGATTTTTTGATACGAGAGTCGGCGTCTTTTTGATCTTTGACTGCGCTGGTCTTGAAGTCGAAAATTTCTGATTTCTCTGGCGCTCGTGAGATGAGATCGAAGCGGCCATTGATCTTGATATTATTTTCAAAGAATTCAAAGGGGAACTCGACTTCTGATGCTGGTGTCGGTGTTTTTTCCTCTCTTTGGTAAAAGCGTGTCAGCGTCTCGGCTCCCTGTTGGTAGCGAAGGTCTTCCTGATTTGCAGCGATAAAGCCGACATTGCGAAACGCTTGTTTGTAGTCGGAAAGGAGCTCTTCTAGTGAAGTTTTTATGTTGTTAATTCTGCGATTGAAAAAGTGGTCCAGCGCCGCGTGGATGGCGGTGCCATACATCAAAAATTGATTTTCTAGCAATGGTATCTTTATGATATGGGCAAAATAAAACTTTTTGGGACAGGAGAAGTAGTCGTCGATCTGTTGCCTTGATAGTTTCAAGATGTCGCCGGTAAACCGATCTGGCAGCTTGGCTGTTGGTTCCTCGATTTTGTTGAATTTTTCGATTGACTCGATCGGAGACCGTTTTTTGTTGATGGTTTTTAGCTGTTCTTGGTCTAGTAATTCGGCTGCAAAAGGAGATAACTTTTTTTTGCGTTTGCCGCCGTAGTCTTCGGCAGAGCTTAGAAATAAGTAAGTTTTGGCTCTGGTCGCGGCGACATAGAACAATCTTCTTTCTTCCATCGCGTGGTAGTCTCCTTCGGGCAGTCTCTCCTTGATGAGCTCGTCTGGTATTGGTAACTGATCCTTGTAATTTCTGGAAGGAAATCGATCAGAGACACAGGAAACGATAAAGACAACTTCGTATTCCATCCCTTTGGAGGCGTGGGCGGTCAAAATATTGACAGCGTCAAGACTTGGGTCGATGTCCGAAACTACTATCTCGTCGCCATATTGGGAAACGAATTCCAAATTATTTAGAAAAGCTAGGACACTTTTGTCTGGTGTGACATGGTTGAACGTGGCGATTCGGTCGAAAAATTTGGCAATGTTTTGGATCTCAATCTCATTTTCGGTGGTTATGTCATCCGAAAGCATCTTTAGATAATTTTTCTCTGCGAGAAAATCATACAGAACTTCACCACAAGAGTCGTTCTTTCGCGATGAATACTTTGCAATGTCAGTGATCAGCTGAACGATACCGTCACTCTTTTCGGAGGTGTCGTGTTCGATAATGAACCGAAGAGATCTGTTTGTTCGCTTGGAGGTGCAGTAATAATCAGATAATTCTTGATGTGAAATGTTGTATATCTTTGAAGTAGCAAGCTGATAAAAGGCCAAAGAATCGTCTGGATAAACGAGACATTTTAGAAAGGAAAAGAGCATTTTTATCTCTGGTTTGGAGATCAAACTGGAAGACCCAGAGAAAATATGTGGGATACCGTGAATATTGAGAGACTGAATAAATGGCTCTGCTGAGCTGTTAGCGCGAACCAAGATGGCGAAATCGTTAAACTTGTAGCCATTTCTGTCTTTAATTTCGAGAATTTTCTTGGCAACAGCGTCAGCTTCAGCGGAAAGGTTTTCACAGAGAATGAGTTCGGGCAGGTTGCCGTGTTTTTGAGCAATCAGCCTTTTGTCAATCTTGTTTTGTATCTCCAGACGATCGGGATTGTTGTTCTGTATCAGCCGATAGGAGGCGTCGAGAATTTCCTGCGTTGAGCGATAGTTTTGCGTTAGAACAATTTCGGTAATCTCGGGATATTCTTCTTTGAATTGCATGATATTGGAGATCGACGCACCACGAAAACGATAGATTGATTGATCATCGTCACCCACGACGGTGAGGTTGTTTTCACCCTGAGAGAGTAGTTTGACTAACTCATTTTGGGCGTAGTTCGTATCTTGAAACTCGTCAACCAAAATGTATTTAAATCTCTTGTGGCAATCAGCTAAGACTTTTTTATTTTCGCGCAACATCTTACACGACAGATAGATCAGGTCGCCAAAGTCCATATTTCCGGCCTCAATCATCATCTTTTGATACTGGTCGTACGCTTGGGCTAGCTCGAGAGTATGTTCGTTTTCCTCGATCTGGTCTAGACCTTGGGCGTATTTTAGATATTCTTCGGGTGAGATAAGTTCGTCTTTCAGTCGAGAAAAATGTTTCAAAAGTGCATCAATGTGACTGAGTGGACTCGCAATTGGTCGGTAATAGTTGAGATCAAACTTGTAAATATTTTGGTGCATAAAGATAGCTTGCTCGATGCCCGAAAGAATCTTGAAGTTTGCTGGAAGGCCGATATCAAGTGAGTGATCTCGAAGCAGGCGGTCACCGAAGGAGTGAAAAGTGCTGATCAACATATCGGTGGTGCCATATGGAATCATTAGATCGACTCGTTCCTCCATCTCCGCCGCCGCCTTTTCAGTAAAAGTTAGGGCCAATATTTCGCTTGGTTTGGCGAGTTTTTTTTCGATTAGATATGCGATCCGTCTGGTGATAACTGAAGTTTTGCCTGTACCAGCGCCAGCAATGATCAAAAGAGGGCCACCGTCATGAGTGACTGCCTCTTTTTGTTTGTCGTTTAAGCCCTTGAGTAAATCGATATCTTCAGTCTCGAAAATATTTTTTTGCATGGATCAATTATATCAGTAATTAACAATATAGCCACCTGATCTAACTAGTAAATCGGTGGCTATATTTATTTGACAGTGTTTATTATGACAATAAATCGTCGAGCTTACTGCTGAGATCGTCAGGAGAGCGCATGCCGACCAATGTTTCACTGATCTGGCCATCTTTATCGAAAATGATAAAAGTTGGGACACTCATCACATCGTACTTGCTCGCAATTTCTCGGCCTTGGTCGATATCGACTTTGGCAAAATTAAATTTGTCGGCATTTTTGTACTCTGAGCTCATTTTGTCAAAGATGGGAGCCATCATCTTACATGGGCCGCACCAAGTTGCATGGAAATCCACGATAGTTGGTTTGCCAGCGGCTATCATAGCTTCAAAATCTGCCATTTTCTCGATCGATCTAATCTCAGACATTTTTCTCCTTGTTTAATGAACTTAGTTGATCTTAATTGATGTTGTAACTATCTTGATCTTAGTGTTTGATCTTTTTCAATTTTTCGGCTTCTTTTTGGAACATCGAGGCTGAGCCAAATGAACGGTAAACTGAGAGAAAGCGGAGGTATGCGACTTCGTCGAGTTTTTTGAGCATTTCTAAGACTAGATTGCCGATAAATTTGCTCTGGACGAGTTTATTTTTTTGGCCGTAAAGATTTCGCTCGATGGTATCCACTGCATCACTTACCTGTTTGGCGGAGACTGGACGTTTTTCTAGCGCGAGATTGATACCTTTTTGCATCTTTGTTCGACTGTATTCCTCGATAACACCGTTGCGTTTCAAAATCTTTAGTTTCGGTGGTTCAATGTATTCGTGTGTAGTAAAGCGGCAGTGGCAGCTCAAACAAACTCGTCTTCGTCGAACCGAACGACTGTCGTCTCTGGAATCAATTACCTTGGTGCTAGATTTTTTGCATTCTGGGCACAGCATAGGCGTTTGAGATAATAATTTTGAGATAAGAGTGGCTAAAAATCAGCAGTCACCAAGATTATTTTAGCTTGCGCCTGATAAACGCTGGGACTTCTAGTTCGTCCTCGTCACGGTCGTTGTTGTTTTGGTTCTGATTTTGGTTGTTATTTCCGGAAGTATCGAAGAAGTTTTGGCGATCACTTCTGGTCACAATCTGTGAATCAGGGACTTCTCTGGAAGAAACTGGCTGAGAAAATGATGGTCGTTGATTTTGTTGAGTGTAATTTTCAGGTGGATAGATTTTCTTTTGGAATTTGTTTTGCTCTGATTCGAAGCCTGTTGCGATTACCGTGATCTTGACTTCGCCCTGCATCGCTTCGTCGATGATTGCACCGAAAATGATGTTGGCATCTGCGTCGGCCGCTTCGGTAATTGCTTTGGCAGCTTCGTCAATCTCATACATGCCCAAGTCTGGTCCACCAGTAATATTAAATAGAATACCTTTGGCACCGTCAATAGAAAGTTCAAGTAAAGGAGAGTCAATGGCAGCGCGAGCAGCTTCGATTGCTCTGTTGTCGCCTGTGCCGTGACCGATGCCCATCAAGGCGCTACCTGCATCCGACATAATTGCTTTTACATCAGCAAAGTCAACATTGATGAGCCCGTGGTAGATGATGAGGTCAGCAATGCCCTGAACGCCCTGTCTTAGAACATCGTCAACAATGCCGAAAGCGTCAAAGAGTGAGGTTTTTTTATCAATAACTTGCAATAGTCTGTCGTTTGGGATGGTGATAAGTGTGTCAACTTTTTCCTTCATCTCAGCAATACCAAGTTCAGCAATCTTTTTGCGACGCATGCCTTCGAAGGTAAATGGTTTGGTGACGACACCAACTGTGAGCGCACCAAGCTCTTTGGCGATGTCAGCAACGAAAGGAGCAGCACCTGTGCCAGTACCACCACCCATGCCGCAGGTGACGAAAACCATATCTGCACCTTTGAGCGCTTCGTAGACTTCTTCTTTGTTTTCTTCGATAGATTTACGGCCCACTTCTGGGTCGGCACCTGCACCAAGACCACGAGTAGTTTCTTTGCCGATTTGAATCTTTGTTGGTGCCTCGCTAAAAGCCAAAGCTTGCGCATCTGTGTTTATGACAATAAATTCGATACCGCGAAGTTTCGAATTGATCATGCGTGTGACCGCGCTAGAACCCGATCCCCCGACGCCTATTACTTTGATGTTTGCGAAATTCTCAAGTCCATTATTCGATTTCTCTGCCATGGTGTCCCCATATTAAGTTAAGGTAGAAAGTTTTTAAAAATTGATCGAATCTTGTCGACAACGCCGTTAATTTCCCCTACCTTAAAATTAAACGTATTGGCACTCTTTTGTTTGTTTTTGTTTAAAAGCATCAAGCCTATGGCTGTAGAATATACAGGATCTTCGCACTTGTCAATAAGGCCGGTCATCTCTTTGACTGGTTTACCGATTGATGCAGGCAGGCGCAGCGTTTCTTTGGCTAAATCCACCAAATTAGCGAGTTTGGCACCACCACCCGTGAGGACAACACCGGCTGGTAAATTGTTCTCTGTTTCGATCTCCGAAAGCTTGTCTCGAATCATAATAAATAATTCGTTCAGCCGTGCTTCGATGATCTCGGAAACATATTTTGTTTTGATACTTTCAGTTTCGGATTTATCTAGTCTGGACAAGTCAATTTCTTCGGATTCATCGACTTTTGAAGACATTGCGCAACCGTATTTGATCTTGATAGTCTCGGCTAAGTCAATGTTCGTTCTGAGGCCGATAGCAATGTCGTTGGTGATATGCATCGAGCCGATCGGTACGACGCCACAGGTAATAACTTCGCCATTTTCGAAAACAGCATACGAAGTTGTGGCAGCACCAATATCTACTAGGACTGAGCCAATCTCCATTTGTCTTTTGGTCATCAGGGCAGCGGCGGTGGAGATAGCGGAAAAAATCATATCAGATGGCGTGATACCCGCTTGACTGAGCGTTCGATTTAGCGATTTGATCGCATTGCTAGAACAAGAAACGATATTGGTCAGAACCTCAAGTCGAGTACCAGTCATACCAACTGGGTCTTTGGTGATATCGATGCCATCAATAATATATGAGATCGGGATGATGTGGAGATTTTCTCTGTTTGGTTTTGACGGAATGGCCTTAGCTGCTTCTATTGCCCTGTCAGTGTCTTCGATAGTGATCTCGCCATCTTGACGACCAATGGCGATGACACCGCGGCTTTGTTCGGACTCAATATATGGTCCCGAGATACCAACTACGGCGCTGTCGATGTGAAAGCCTGACATTTTCTCAGCTTCTTCTAAGGAAGAGCTAATAGCGGAAACTGTTTCCTCAACATCAACGATAACACCTTTTCGGATGCCCTGATTGAGACTTTTGCCGATACCAATTATATCGATATCGCCCACTTGATTGACGGCACCGATACAGGTGACAACTTTGGTTGTTCCGATATCTATACCGACCTGTACTTCATGATTTGATGACACTAAACCCTCCATATCAAAGCTATATATTTGTATTTTATATTAAAACAAAGGCCAAAACAAGGCTAGAAGAACAATCTTTTCACAAATGGGGCAAAAATTAGAATTTCGACGGCTAGTGAGATAATTGCCGCGATCAGAACTGCTCCGGCCATGGCATCTTTCGCTCCCCTGATGACTGGATGTTGGTCTGGGTGGCAGACATCAAAAACTTTTTCGATGGCGGTGTTGATAATTTCGATGGCGAAAACCATGATGACGGCGATGAAAAGCAGTGCCATGTCTGTTGCGCTAATTTCAAAAATATAGGCCAAGATGGCTACGATAATAGCATTGGTTGCATGAACTCGAGCATTTTGCTCGCTTTTCAGCAAAAATATTACCCCATTGATGGCGTGGGCGAAACTATTGAAAAAACGATTGAGTGAGAATTTTTTCCAAACCATGGTGCTTTCTGTTAATTTTTTTATTTCTGTTTTTTTGATAAATAATTCACTTTGCATACCGTAGCTCAAGCCCTGTCTGCCGACAGGCAGGTTCAGCTTGTTGGAAATATATATCAATTGTGAATGATGCTTTGCCCCAACACGCTAAAGCGTGGTCTGCGGGCAAGTGGATAAATAATCCTAGACCTATTTAATCATTATAATACTTCTGTAAACATTTTGGCAGCTGTTTGCCATTTTTCTTCATCTGTTTCATGGTCATATCCGGCAAGATGCAAGATACCGTGCCTGACGACGGCAGCTAGGTCTTCGCCTTTGGTGTCGACGATCTCAGGGCAGATCACGATCGAGCCGAGCAGATTATTTTTTAAGTTGAATTGCTCTATCGGAAACGACAGGACATCGGTTGGCTTGTCGATATTGCGAAATTGACGATTAAGCGTCTGGATCTCATCTTTCCCAACAAACTCAAAATCAATTGTTGTGTCACTAATTTCAAGCTTTTCGAGCGTATCGGAGGCAACTTCATTTATGAAGGCAGGTACGACAAAATTCAAAAGTTCGTTTTTGATCGTTATTTGGTTCATTTTACAAGTTTTTGTCTGACCAGAGTTGAAATTTGAGCGTTGTCGGCTGCGCCTGCAGTTCTCTTAATAGTCTCAGCCATTACTTTGCCCATATCATTAATAGAGGTTGCTCCGAGATCGGCAACCACAGCATCAACGATTTTTTCGACTTCGTCAGCAGAGATCATTTTTGGTAAATATTCACTGATGATGTCGAGGTCGGCTTTTTCTTTGGAGACGAGGTCAGCGCGTCCTGCTTTTTCAAATTCGGTGATGGAATCTTGTCTCTGCTTGGCTTCCTTTTTCAAGATCCGAATAATATCTTCGTCTGTCGCCTCTTTGCGCTCATTGATCTCAAAATTTTTATATGCCGAACGAACCATTCTCAGGGTTGAGATGGTTTGTTCGTTTTTGGACTTATAGGCAGAAAGATAATCTGATTCGATAGTTTCTTTCAGGGACATGATTGCTCCTAAACAATAAAAAGAGGTCTTACCAACCTCTTTTTAATTTATTTATCTGAGTTCTTCGGATGGCTGAGGCTCTTTTGGCGCCGCGGTTCTTCTCCTTTTCGAAGTATCTCTTGGCTTTGGCTACAGTCAAAATACCGCTCAACTGAACTTCGCGATTAAATCGGCGAACGATCACTTCGGCTCTTTCCTCACCTTTTCGTTTGATTTCGATCAACTAAAATCACCACCTTCCGAATGTTGTTTATGTATAACTGTTTTACGATACACCAAATGCTCAAAAATGGCAAGAAAAAACTAGCAAGCAAATATTCTGGACAGCTGGTAAGTGTTTAAACTTGAAAGCTAATAAGCTAGACAGTGTTTAGACCTGTTAGTATCACTTTGTCATTGCGAGGAGTTCGCGACGCGGCAATCTATCATTTTCCCAATTCATATGAAAACCCCGGCCGTGTTACTGCCGGGGTTCGGTTCTCGACTTGGTTTTTGCTTCGTCGGGTCACTTCACCTTTTGGGTGAAACGATTGGTTAGCTACTCGGGATATAGACAGTATCTGTTTCGCTGTCTATGACAATGCGAAGGTAATCTACTTTTTTGTGATTTGCCCTTGTTATTGAGGAAATAATCGGTGAAATAACTGAGATGATTTCTCTCCCAATTATCCGATGCCAATTCATCAACTCTGGTCTTGGCTTTGCCCAAGTGGCTGGCCAAGTATCCAGTGCCTCAATTTGCGGAATCGCATTACCGCAGATTACTGTGGTACCCACACGGATACTGATCGTGAGACCGGGATATTCTGGCCTCACTTCGGTCAACACTAAGTCGAGATTGGTGATCGCCGTCTTTACTCTGGCGGGTAAACTCTTCTTGGTCATATTGACCTCCTTTGTTTCGCTGCCGAAATGCGCATGATTGTGCACTTCGGGACATAACAAAAAAACCGCCCAGTGGCGGTTCCGCATTTCTCTTGATGAAATATCTAGATCATACGAAAAATACCGCCATGGGAAGGTGGTAGGACTAGAAGTAGGTTTTGGCTGTATTTTTTCATTGCAATAATTTTATCGCCAAAATCAGTGGTTGTCAACTGGTGCTTAATTTCAATTTATTCAATCTATCCCCATAAAATCGATTTGATCACGCCTGCGAGTGTGGTTGGGTGCCTGCGGCGGATTTTACGAGTTGGGGCAGCGATACTCGGCCAATGCTCTTTTAACCATTTTTTTTGAAAGATGAGATCATCACCATATCCCCTCTTGATCAGCTCTCGATCGACGATCTTGCCCTGATGAGGATGGGCTGATATTTGCTCGTGATCTGAGCAAAATCCTTGAAAATAATGGCAGAGCTCGTGCGCAATTGTGCAATCGATCAGGTTTGCGGGAATCTTTTCGTCAGCAAAATGGCCAGTGATAATGATGCGACTGGTTCTTCCGTCTTTGCGGATGCTGCCGAGTCTGGTCGCAGCCTTGCGACCGAACTCGATCGATATTGGATTGGCAAGTGGTTTGTCAGCAAACTTTGTAGCTAAGATTTCTTGTAATTTTGCTTCTAGATATTTGTTGTCTCTCATAGCAGTATCATCGTGGAAATCGGGAAAAATATCAAGATTGAATCTATCTTTGATGATAGTTTGTGGATTCCTGCCTACCGGCAGGCAGGACCGCCTTCTCGGGAATGACAAGCATAAATGCTGTGTCAGTGTTACGGTCAGCTGTCATTTCGACCTGCCCGCCAAATGGGTGGGGCTATTGGGTTTTCCAAAGCGTGGCAATTCATCATAGCTTCTCGACTCGTAGGACTCGCTCGAAGAATAAATAGTTATGGTTCGAGCTTGTCGAGAACAGCCAAAATGATAGATTGCCGCGTCGCAGACTCCTCGCAATGACAAATAATGATGGGGAAAACAAGTTGTTGTCGGAGGGCAATTGGTGCTAATCCACTTTGTCCATTGACATTTATGACTAGATGTGCTAATATGAGCAAACTCGGAATAGTCTTCCGAGTTTCGCATAACTAGGACTTCGCGGTCAAAAGCAATCATGCTTAAAACTTCGAAGCAATTATGTCTCTACAAAGAGATACGAATTCGAAATTATGGAGGGTTATAAAGAATTACAAACAGAGATCACTCTCGGAAAAGATTGCAAAATCAATTCTGATTATTAGTGGTATCCTGTTGCTGACGGTCGGCGGCATCGCCAAAGGTGATGTTGAAACGACTTCAAATATTGTCCTGAATACGACTTCTCATCGTTTGTTGGCTATAAACACGCCAACCCCTGAGATCATCGTTGGCGAATCGAAAGTTGGTAAAGAAGCTCGGCTCCAAGCTGAAGCTGAGGCTGCTCGAGTTAAGGCTGAGCAGGAAGCTACGGCTGCAAAAATTAAGGCCGCTGAAGCTAAAACTAGAAAATATACTGATCCATCAAGTTTCGACGAGATATATCAGGGTGCTGGTCAGATGTTTGGTGTTGATCCAAAATTGATCCAGGCCGTCCATATGGTGGAAACCGGTGCGTCTGGTTCAACTATGAGGAATAATCCTTCTGGTGCAACTGGACCAATGCAGTTTTTGCCTTCGACCTTTGCTCGTCACGGTGTTGACGGTAACAATGACGGTATCAAAGATATCGGCAATGTATATGATGCTATTTACTCTGGTGCTCGATATTTGCACGACTGTGGTTATCCTGATGTAAAGCGTTCTTTGTGGGGTTACAATCCTTCGAAATATTATTTCGTGAAGGTTATGGGCGTGTACGATAGCTTGTAAAAATCGCTATTCCCATTTCGCATAAGAAGTTTGCCCCTTGTAGAGTGATTCAATCTCTAAGATACGATTGTATTTGGTGGTTCTCTCGGCTCTAGACGGTGCGCCTGCTTTCAGGGCACCACAGCCAGTTGCGACGGCGAGATCAGCGATAAAGGTATCCTCGGTCTCGCCCGAGCGATGTGAAACGACAACTTTGAAGCCGCTTTGTTCGGCTTTTTTGATTGTCTCAATTGTTTCGGTGACAGTGCCGATCTGGTTTGGTTTGATCAATATGCCGGTCGAGGCTTTGCTTTCAATCCCTTTTTGTAATAGAACCGGGTTGGTCGAGTAAATCTCGTCACCAATGATCTCAACTTTGTGCCCTATTCTCTGAGTCAGATCTTGCCAGCCGAGCCAGTCGCTTTGGTCAAATGGATCTTCGATATAGATAATCGGGTATTTTTCGGCCCAGAGACTGTAGTAATCGACAAGTTCGTGGCTGGTTAACTCGCGGTTTTCTCTGTGTAGGACATAATAATCATTTTCAAAAAATCGGCTAGCGGCTGGATCGAGAGCAAGAAAGATGTCTTCGCCAGGGTTGTAGCCAGCGGCTTTGATAGCCAAGGTCATCAGCTCCATGGCTTGCTCGTTTGAATATAGAGCTGGAGCGTAACCGCCTTCGTCCCCGACGAGTGGCTGGTAATTGCGATCAGTCAGGATCTTGGCTAGGGAGAAGAAAACTTCGACGCCTGCACGGAGGGCTTCCGAGAAGGAGTTAAAAGCGACGGGTACGATCATAAACTCTTGCATATCAGTTGAGCCCATAGCATGCTTGCCACCGTTTAGAATATTCAAGAATGGAATGGGAAGTTTTATCTCACTAGCAGGATTGCCAAGTAATTGCGACAGATAGATAAATAGGTCGAGATTATTGGCTTTGGCACTGGCTTTGGCAAGAGCAAAAGAGGTCGCAATCGTGGCGTTGCTACCTAGTCGTGATTTGTTGGGTGTGCCGTCGAGATCAATGATAATTTTGTCGAGTGCGGCCAAGTTTGCCGCATCTTTGCCTGCAAGAGCACCGTTTACCACCGTGTTTACGCCTTCTACGGCCTTGAGCACGCCTTTTCCTCGATAGCGCTCTTCGTCACCATCTCTCATTTCAAGTGCCTCAGAATCGCCCTTGGCGGCCCCAGAAGGGGCATATCCAGAGGTAATAATGCCATTATCAAGCAAAACCTCAGCCATGACGGTTGGATTGCCTCGTGAGTCAAGTACTTCTCGAGCTCGAACTTGTTTGATTATTGCCACATTGCCCCCTCTCTTAGTTGACGGTCGTAGTCATATCTGGCGGTACGACAGAGATCCAGAAATTACCACGATCAAATTTGATCTCCTGATTGTTCTGGTCATAAAATATTTCGCGAGATTTTTTCGATGTTTTGGTCCATGTGCCATCGATCATTTGTCCATCGAAAAATATCTTGGCTTTGCCTGATCCGACAGTCGTCATCGTCCAAGTATCTTTGTCGACACCAGTTAGTGGTGCTCTGTTGACGGTCATAACGATGACATTTTTGACTGTGATCTGACTTTTGTCGACACGATCTGTGTGCGGAGCGCCATTTAAAAATCTTTTGTATGAGTTGGTGACTTTGTCGTAAACAAATTTTGCCTCGTATGTCTTACTGCCGTACGGGATAGTGACGGTTTGCGTCTCAGGAATATTTAGCTTTTCTGTTTCAGTTGTTTCATCCTTGAATTTGTAGACAGAAAAAGTGTTGTCACTCGAATAGCCATTTTGTGAGGCTTGCGTGTAAAGTTTTGGTACGGAGGCGAACATTGTATGCTCAGTGGCCACATTTTGGGAGTAATCGCGCCAGAAAGCGGCTGGGTATGCAAATTGGTTCAAATCGCTAACATTGTCTGATTTGATCTCGTTTAGGGCGGTGATATGACCGCCGACATGGGCATAGTAGGCATTATACCCTTGCGCCCAATCGACATAAAATTGTCTGGCTGAGCGAACAGGTCCTATCTTGTCGGCATCTTGGGAGGAGTAAACAGCCATAAATCTGGTAATTCCACCCTCGACGATCGCTTCGTAGACAATATCAGCTTTGACTAAGCCAGCTTGTGGGCGAGCGTCGGGGTGATTCTCAATCATAACTGCGAGGGGGTGTCTGTTGGCGTAATTTGCGTCTGTGAGAGGTAGGCCAGTCAAGAGGCCGGCGGTAGTTTCTGGCTGACTCGAAACAGAACTGCTTGCTGACTGAGTCGCGGTCTTGCTATTGGCCGTCTTGTTGCGATCATTGGATCTTAATACCAATATTCCAACAACAAAAATTATGATGATTAAGACGATGATAGCTGAAATAATAATAATTTTTTTCTTGTTATTTGAAAAAAAGTCTTTCAGATTAAATTTTGTTTTAACTACAGTTTCTGGGATCTCTCTAGATTCCTCACTGGTGTTCGTTGCTTGTGTTTGATCGTCCATTTTTCCCTCGTTTTATTTATTTTTCTTGATCCAGTCCCCGATCGTCGTGGCCTTGCCCTCAATTTTTTGAATATAATTGTAGCAGGACAAAGCGGCTTTGGCGCCTTCTCCGGCTGAGATAACGATTTGTTTGTATTTGGTGGTGGTGAGGTCACCGGCGGCAAATATGCCAGCCACCGAGGTCTCTTGGAGCGGATTGATGATTATTTGATTAGCTTCATCACAATCTATCAGGCCTTGGGCCAAGGTGTGATCTACGACATAGCCGATCTCGACGATGATACCGTCGGTTGCTATTTCTTTGCCGCTCTTGAGCTTAATGCCAGAGACCTTTTGATCACCAGTGATTTCGATGATCGTATCATTGTTGATAACTTCAATGTTTTTGATCTCATTCATGGCGTCGACGCGAACCTGCTCGCCGTTGAACTTGGTGTTTTTGTTTATGACATATACTTTTGAGGCAAATTTAGCGGTCAGGACAGCTGCTTCGATGGCTGAATTACCACCACCAGCGATGACAGCAATTTTGTCTCGATAGCAGGCTGCGTCACAAGTAGCACAATATGAAACCCCACGGCCTTTGAATTTATCTTCGCCTGGGACGCCGAGCTCGCGTGGTGATTTGCCAAAAGCCAAGATAATTGATCTTGTTTCGATTGATTTGGTGTTTGACGATACCGTGAAACCGGTTGCATTTTTTTCGATCTTTTTGACCTGTTCGAATTGGATGTCGGTGCCAAATTTTTGAGCTTGGGTCATCATCTTTTGGGCAAGTTCGATGCCGGAAATTTGGTCAAAGCCAGGAAAGTTTTCGATATCAGAGGTATTTGACATTTGACCACCAATATCACGCGAGATTAGAACTGTCTTCATCTCTCGGCGGCTGGTATAGATTGCGGCCGTGAGTCCAGCTGGTCCGCCCCCGATTATTACTACATCTGTCATAAAATCCTTGTCATTAAAATATTATTGCTCTCAAAAAAACAAATTTGATAATCTGCCAGATGGCCAAACCGATATGTTTGACTGCTGGCCAAAGTCCAGGAATGAGTACACACGCTAGGATAATGATGATGAAACGACCATGAATGAAAATTTGGACCAAAGCAAAGCAAAACAGAACCAAGATGGCAACGGAAATGAAAAATTGCCAGTTGCCTTGAAGTGGATTGATAAAACGATCGTAATAATTGAAAAAGGTGGTTAGGAAATCCATATTATTTTTTGCCGACGACGACAACAACATCGTAAACACCAGCAATGGTACTGTTTTCGTTTAATGTAATTGAGAGAGTCGGGAGGGTGTTTTTGATCTCAGTGGCTTGAGCTACCTTGCCTGTTTTGTAATAAATCATCGAGGTGGCGTAGCCAAATGAGTTGGCGTTGCCGATAAAGCCGACGGTATAGCCTAGTTTGGTGAGATTGGCTTTGACAGTTTCCGCGGCCCCTGCTACACCGCTACCGTTCAAGACTTTGATTGTCATCTTGGAAATTGTTGCGGTAGATGATGATGAACTGCTCGAAGTAGGAGCTATCGAGCTACTACTTGATGAAGAGGAAACCGAATATGAAATTTGTGAAACCGAAATACTTGAAGATGAGGAAGCCTTGCTGTTGGATATCTTGTCAGTTACATATTCTTTGAAAGCTGGGATCGAAAAATAAAAAAGAGCTCCTGCTGCTACGAATATCAGCAAAATAAACAAAATAATGCCTAGCCAGGATGTTTTTTCGATCGGATCTTTGTCCTCCATCTTTTTCTTGTCTCCGTTTCTACTGAGTGGTTGCTCAAAAAAATCCATCTGATCGTCGGTGCTCAATCGGCTATTTTTGCCTTGGGCAGATGCAGAATTATCGACTTCGACAGGGATTCTCTCATCCTTTTCTTTTTCTTCGGTGACCTTGATAATCTCTGTTTTTTGACCTGTCTTCGAATTAGTCGCATGGATAATGCGGCTAATCTTTGGTGGTTTGATATCGTTTGAAATGCCCAAAATCCCCTCCTCTTGCTATTCTTCTATTTTACAAGCTGGTGGGAATAATGCAAGTTTTCGTACATAATCCTCATTAAAATTAGATTTGGAGTTATTGGTATCAAGACTTTAGGCAAATTTGCGGATCAAGCCCCTGACTTTGCCCTGAATGGTGACTCTCTTGCGATTGAACACGAGTGGTTTCATCGAACGGTTGGCTGGCTGAAGCCGGATGTTCAGTTTCTCATCGTAAAATCTTTTTAGTGTGGCGTTGGCGTTGTCGATCAGCGCGACGACAATCTCGCCATTGCGAGGACTGGCTGTTTGTTCGATGACGATATAGTCTCCTTCTAAGATACCGTCATCAATCATCGACTCACCACGGACACGCAGCGCAAAGGTTTTCTTGCCAACCATATCTTTGGGGATGTCGATAGTTTCATTGGTTCTGATGGCTTCGATCGGCCGGCCGGCATCGATGATGCCTTCGAGTGGGACGGTGGCAAAGTCGAAGTGATCACCAAAACTTGGCACCAGCTGTACTGCGCGCGCGTCGGCTGGTTCCTTGGTCAGGTAGCCCTTGCTTTCCAAGACAGAGATATAGCCAGCAATCGTGCCAGTCGAAGAGAGATTAAAATATTGACCGATCTCGCGGTAGCTCGGGGCATAGCCGTTCTCGTCAATGCACGACTTGATGTAGTCGTAAATATCTTTTTGCTTCTTGGTAAGTGGGTCCATATTTCTCCTGATTATTTATTGTTTGCGATTTTCTGTATCTTCATTATCGAACAAACACCGAACATCCGTCAACTGTTTCGAAAATTACAGAGAAATAGTGCCTCCAGCATTGGATAAAATAAATTTAAATTACTCAGTCCTTGACTGGGTAATTTATTATGGTAAGATATTGGCAGTTGAGAGAGTATCGCATAACGGAGCGACTTCGCCAATATACCCATGGAATTGAATAAAATTAGGATGTACCCAGCATAAAAAAAATACCTCACGGTATCTGCTGGCACATGATGTGTCTCTCAACCAATTTTCCGCCGGCACTTCATTTCGAAGTTGCCGGTTTTCTATTTAGAGATGACGCCAATACATTCGATATGGTGATTTTGTGGGAACATATCGATCGGTTGAACTTTTTCCAATTTTAGTCCATACGAAGCAAAAATAGTAATATCACGGGCAAAAGTCGCAGGGTTGCAGGAGACATAGACAATTTTTTTCAGTCCCAGAGTCGATATTTTTTTGATTAGTTCTCTTTGCAGACCGGCTCGAGGTGGGTCTAATATCAAGATTGTGTTATTGATCTCGTTTGCAGGTTGTTTTTCGAGCCATTTGGTCGCATCAGCTAGGATAAATTCAACATTATGAACTTTGTTGATCTTGGCATTGGCTTTGGCGTCGTTGATCGCAGCTTGGACGGACTCAACTCCGATTACCTTTTTCGCTAGTGTTGATAGATAGATACCGATCGTGCCTGTGCCGCAGTACAAGTCGATGACAGTATCGCCCATCTCGACATTGGCAAATTTCTTGATCTGGTCATAAAGATTTTTGACTCCCAGAGAGTTTGTCTGGAAAAATGAGTCAGGTGAGATCTGGAAGATAAATTTGCCAATTTTTTCATGGATGATCGGACTGCCGAAAAGTAAGTGGCGGTGGGCGGCTAGCAAAGATCTGGCTGGTGAAACGGTGTGGTAAGCCGAGGTAACGGTGGGATTTTTCTTAAGCATGGAGATAAAGCCATTTTTGTCAGGTAGTACCTCACCGGTGGTGATAATTTCTACCATGATATCGCCAGTATATTTGCCGTCTCGTATCTTTAGCTGCCAGAAGCTATTTTTGTGCTCGATCCTAGTGTTAATAAAATCGACTATTGAAAGTGCAATTGCGATGGCGGCTTTTGATTGTAAATAACATTCAGTGATGGCAAAAGGCTGATTGGTCATATAATCGTGCATCGCAAGATGAATCTGATTTTCGTCGTCAAGTACGAAACCGTAGCGCATATTACCTCGATAGTAGATCGGGTCGGAGCCGGAAATTATCGGGAAAATTTCTGTTCTTATCTTGCTGCGCTCAAATAGCTCTCGAAAAATGTCAGCCTTGGCTGCGAGCTGATCGGGGTAACTGAGACATTGGTGCTCGCAGCTACCACAACGGTCGAAATGAGGGCAAAATGGCTTAATCCTTTTCTCTGATGGGTCTGTAATAGATTTTATCTGGCCAATATCGAAACTCTTTTTTTCTTTGACAATATTTACCTCCAGAGTATCATCTGGGACAGCTTTTTTGACAAAAACTGGCCGACCATTTTCTTGGTGACCTAGCCCCCAGCCTTCGTAAATAAGTTTTTCGATTTTAATTTTCATTTAGTTTGTATAGGGCGATACCAGTCGCCACAGCGACATTTAGTGAATTTTTTTGGCCGTACATCGGTATTTCTAGGATCAGCTCGGATAAATTTAAGATATCTGAATTGATTCCATCAACTTCGTTGCCAACGATCAGGGCAAGGTTTTTGGTTGTTGATGATTTGTCCGTATATTTGGCTGAAATCTTTTCGTTGATTTCTTTCAATGTGGTTGAGTTTTTGTCCTGTTCCAGCGCTACGATCGTTGTATTTGCTTCTTTCAACATTGAGATTGCGTCAGTCGAATTAGATAAATACTCCCAGTCAACGGAATCAACCGCTCCTAGCGCAGTCTTGTCGATATCTTTTTGAGGTGGCTTGGGAGTAATGCCACAAAGATAAATTTTCTTTACACCGGCTCCGTCTGCGGTTCGGAAAATAGAGCCGACATTTTGAGCGGAGCGTAGATTGTCTAGTATGAGAGATATTTCGTGCATCTAGGAGATATATTTTTTGATGGCTGCAGCAATATTTTCTACAGGAAAAATCTCCTGTGAAGAATTTTTGAGATCTTTCAGGATAACCTCGTTTTTGACCGCTTCTTGCTGTCCAATAATCGCCGCATATCTAGCGCCGAGTTTATCAGCATATTTGATCTGAGGCCTCAGTCCTTCGTCTGAGGGAATAAAGAAAACATTGATATCGTTTTTCGAAAGTTCATCGTACACCTTTTTGGAGACTTCTTTGGCTTTTTCTCCGAGCTGAAGGATGCAAACTTCGACCTGTCTGATTTTGTCTGGTACGATCCCCTGCTCTTTCATGATTGAAACTAGTCTTTCGACGCCAATCGAAAAACCAACAGCAGGTGTAGCGACACCGCCAAGTTGCTCGACGAGACCATCGTATCGGCCGCCGCCACAAAGAGTGTTGTTGCGACCAAGGTCTGTGGTTTCAACTATTTCAAAAACCGTTTTGTTGTAGTAGTCTAGTCCACGAACTAGCGATGGATCAAGATCGTATTTAATATTGAAATAATCAAGATATTCTAGTGTTTGGCTAAAATGTTTTTTGCAATCAGTGCAGAGGTTGTCGAGCGTGCTGGGTGCGTTTTTGGAAATCTCCTGACAGTGTGCTTCTTTGCAGTCAAGTAATCTGAGAGGGTTTTTCTCGTAGCGACTCTGGCAGCTACCGCAGAGTTTGGAGAAATTATCTTTGTAATATTTTTTCAGTTTTGTGATGTATTTTGGTCGACATTTTTCACAACCAATCGAGTTGGCATAAACTAGCATATTTTTGATGCCGAGTCGGCTGAGTATTTCCCAGCTGGTCATAATGGTGAGGTAGTCAGTTCTAGCAGTAGCATCTCCAAAAATTTCAGCGCCGATCTGATTGAACTCGCGGTAGCGACCTTTTTGTGGGCGTTCGTAACGAAACATCGCCCCACTATAGTAAAGTTTGACTGGCTGTGGCCATGAACCCATGCCATTTTGAATATAAGATCGGACGCAACCGGCAGTTCCCTCTGGCCTCAGGGCATACTGTGCTGCATCGGCAGAATCTTTGCGAGACTCGAGTAGGAAAAGCTCTTTTTGAACGATGTCTGTCGCGTCGCCAATACTTCGGTTGAATAATTCAACTGATTCAAAGTGAGGCAAGCTGATCTGATTGTAACCAAGCCCGTCGAGAACACCTCGGGCAATTTTCTCTATGTGTCGATAATAAATTTGATCCTCTGGCAAAACATCGCGAGTGCCTCGTGGTGTCTGAATTGTTTTGTTGGCCATATTGTCTCCGATTAAATCTCTTAGTTTCAATACTAACAAGGCTGGAATACAAAATCAACAATTATTTCGCCGAAACGATTTTATTGTTCAGAACGCGAAGAGAAAGATTCAACTTTTTTTGCTCTTTTGTTTTTAAGATGAGATTGGCAATGACACTTTCGACATTTTCCGAAATATATTTTTGGATGGCTCTAGCTCCCTCGTCAGGTGAATAGCTTTCCTTGACAATAAAATCTTTGACTGACTCAGGAATGGACAGTTTGACATCATTTTTGAGCAATCTGGTCAGTAGCTTTTCAATCTGAATATCGGCAATCTTCTTGGCTGATTCTTTGTCCAATGGGTAGAAGACGACGATTTTGTCTAGTCGGTTCAGAAATTCTGGTTTAAATTCGTCTTTGACGGCGTTGATCAGGCGTTCTTCAACCTGGTGGTTTTTGTTGTCTTTGTCTTCTTTTTGTTCGAAGCCGATCGATGGGTTGTATTTGGTAATGTCAGAGCCGAGATTTGAAGTCATGATCAGAATAGTGTTGCGGAAATTGACCTTGCGACCTTTGGCGTCAGATAGATGCCCATCATCCATGATCTGCAACAAGATGTTGAAGACATCTGGATGGGCTTTTTCGATTTCATCGAGCAAGATGATTGAATATGGTCGCTTGCGGATGGCTTCGGTCAGTTTGCCGCCTTCTTCGTAACCAATATATCCTGCTGGAGCGCCGATTAGTCTGGAGACATTGTGTTTTTCCATAAATTCGGACATATCGATCCGGATCAGAGCATCTTCAGAGCCAAAAATAGTTTTAGCCAGCACTTTGGCTGTTTCTGTCTTGCCAACACCAGTCGGGCCGAGGAAGATAAATGAACCGATTGGTCGGTCTGGCGAAGAGATACCGGTATGAGACTTCTTGATAAAGTCGGCAACAGTTTTGATCGCTTTATCCTGACCAATAATTGACTTTTTGATCTCTTTCTCAATATTGTTGATTTTGCGTTTTTCAGTAACAGAAAGACTAGTGACCGGAATGCCGGTCCAATCCGATACTAATGCAGCAATATCTTCCAACTCAACTCGTGGTTTGCTACCAGCGGCGGCTTTTGCTTTCAAGATCTTGATCTTGTTGACGATTTTGATCTCATCGGACCTCAGATTGACCGCAGCCTCAAACTTTTCGTTTTTGATCAGCGATTCTTTGTTTTTTAGTAATTTTTGGAGCTCTTTTTTGAGGATAGAGACTCTGTTTGTTCCCTTGTCCCGCAAGATACTTAATTTTGCGCCGGCTTCATCGATCAGATCGATGGCTTTGTCAGGCAAGAATCGGTCAGAAATATATTTTTGAGATAGCTCGACAGCGCCAACTAGACTTTCTTTGGAGTAAATTACGCCGTGGTGCTTCTCGTATTTTGGTTTGATGCCCTCGAGTATCGTCACCGTTTCTTCTGTCGAGGGTTCATCGATGATAATTGGTTGAAATCTTCGCTCGAGCGCGGCATCCTTCTCAATATGTTTTTTGTATTCGTCAAAAGTGGTCGCGCCGATCACTCTGATCTCGCCTCGGGCCAACATTGGCTTGAGCAGATTGGCGGCGTCAACAGAGCCTTCGGTCGATCCTGCTCCGACCATCATATGAATTTCATCGATGAATAAGATGATCTTCTTTTTCTTTTTGATCTCGGCAAGGATATTTTTGACCCTACTTTCAAATTGACCACGATACATGGTTCCAGCGATAACTGAACCAAGGTCAAGCGAGAGGATCTCGAAGCCATCGATTGTTTGTGGTACATCGCCTGAGGCGATGCGTGCAGCTAGTCCTTCAATTATAGCGGTTTTGCCTACTCCTGGGTCTCCGATCAGTACAGGATTGTTTTTCGTTCTTCTAGAGAGAGTTTGAATGATCCGGCTAATTTCCTTTTGTCGACCGATTACTGGATCAAGCTTATTGTCTTCGGCTTGTTTGGTGAGGTCGGTAGTAAATTGCTCAAGGGCATTTTCTTTTTTGGGATTTGCGGGCATCATTTGCCCCATGCTTGTGTCAAAAGGAATCGGTAGTTCGCTCTCCTCGAACATCTCGGGGATGTCTTTGCGGTTGGTCTGATTTTCTTGGTTACCAGTCTCAATAGAGCTTTTAAATATGGTCTCGATTTGTTTCTGAATAACTTTTGGGTCGATGCCGATGCGCTCGATGACTAAATACGAGTTAAATGTTTTGCTCGACAAAAGTGCAAGCAAAAGGTGCTCGGTATTGATGAGGTCGTGATCGTTCTTCAGAGATGTTTGAACGGCGATCTGCAGCGTCTTTTTGGCTTCATCTGAAATATTAACTGTTTGGCCTAGATTGGATTTCTCGCCAAGCAGAGCCACGATCATGGAGACACGATCTTCGGTGACTTTGTTGTTTTGTAATATTTCGTAAGCGAGAGTGTCCTTTGTGGTAGCGAGTGCCCAAAGTTGATGTTGCGTATCTAATACAACATTTTTGTCACGAGCGTATTTTTCGGCTAGAACCAATGTTTTCTTGAGGTCGTCGCCAAATTTACCGAAGATGTTTTCCATCTTACTCCTTTTGGCTAGCTATATAGTTCGAACTTATTTTGTATTTGTTGTCTCGGTTGCTTCTGTGTCAGCGTCTGCTACTGTTTCGTCTTCGCCGATGACTTTGATGTCGATGCCCCAACCTGTTAGCTTGGAGGCGAGACGAACATTCTGACCACCTTTGCCGATGGCGAGTGAAAGATTATCTTTGTCGACATAAACATTGGCTTTGTTTTCTTTTGACAACATGGTTATCTTGATCGTTCGTGCTGGTGAGAGAGCATTCATGATGAACTGTTCGACATTTTCATCCCATAGGACGATATCGATCTTCTCTTCGCCAATCTCGTCTAAGACTGATTGAACTCTGGTACCGCGTTGGCCTACACAAGAGCCAACTGGATCAATGTTGTCTTCGGTTGCGATAACAGCAATTTTAGTTCTCGAGCCGGCTTCTCTGGCAATGCTTTTGATCTCAACTGTGCCCGCATTGATCTCGGGAACTTCCATCTCAAACAAGCCTCTGATCAGGCCTTCGTCTGATCTAGAGATAACAACCTGTGGTCCGCGGACGCTCTCCCCTACCTCTTTGACATAAACCTTTAGTCTCTGGCCAACATAATATCTCTCGTCTCGGATCTGGTCGCCGGGGTAAAGAATGCCATTGGCTTTGCCAAGAGAGACGATGATGTTACGTCCATCGACTTGCTGGACGGTACCAGTTAGGACTGCACCTTCTTTGTCTTTGTACTCTTTGAGCATCATATCGCGCTCAGCTTCACGGATGCGCTGAATGATAACTTGCTTGGCGGTCTGGGCAGCGATGCGGCCGAACTCTTCTTCGACTGGTAACGGCATGACGATCTCGCCACCAACTTCGGCTTTTTTGTCAAATTTGAGAGCAGAAACAAGAGTCATCTCGTGCTCACTTTCCTTGACATCTTCTTCGCTTTCAACAATTTCGTAAACACGAAATGTCTCGGCTTTGCCAGTCTCGCGATTGAGCTTGGCGCGAATGATTTGTTTTGGCTTACCGTAGTCTTTTCGATATGCAGCAGCCAAGGCTACTTCGACTGTTTCGAAAACGGTATCTTTTTCTAAGCCTTTTTCTTCGCAGAGCTCATCGATTGCGACGATAAATGGGTTAATTTTTTGGGCCATAATTCTCCTTATTAATATGTATTTATTATATCATTCTTGTCTACTTATGAAAAACAGTGACCCACAGGGCCACCGTCGCTTCAACTTGTCTACTTTATCGCAAAATGGTATCGATGTCAATGATTTGCCTTCTCGGATTTAATTTTAAGTTCAAATAAGGAGCAGGAGATTTAGTGATTTAGTTAGCTTTCTTCATGGGTAGATAATATTTATCCATTATTACTTAAACGCTCCTGATCCCATAGGGTTCAGGAGCGCGGCTTGGTCTGGCTGACGACTTTATTTTTCTTTCCAAAAATCGGTATACAGCCACCAGAGGAATCCCCCAAGAACCATTACTATTGCATTATGCAGATAGAAAACTATATGGGGGAGAGCTTTTATGTAGCCTCCGATCCCAATAAGATCTTCGATCATTCCCGCAGCAATGCACGCAGCACCTGCAGCTATGATGAATATTACCTTTTTTTCCATCATTTCTACCTCCTCGTCTGCCCTAGTTGCTACCAGGTGAAGACACTTATCTTATACCATGTTTGCGATAACTGGTCAATGAAGCCATGTGAATTTGCGCCTTCTCAGTATATCATTTTCTTTACCTCCGCCACCTTAAAGGTGGCGGAGGTGGGTTGAGATTGATTTCTTCATCGTTTTCACCACTTCTGCTTTAGAGGTGGAAGTGGGTTTTGGTATTGGCCGTGGTTAAAATTGGTAGTGGGTGTGGCATAAGTGGTATAATTTATTTATCAATTAATCATGACTCTTTTGAATATTTAAAGGGTCAGAAGGAGGAAAATGGATTATAGTTCATTTATCGCGACGAATCCTGGCTTTGCAGGGGTGACAGGTCTTTTGCTTGGCGTTCTGGTGATCTGGACTTTGGTCTGGAAGGGATTAGCTCTCTGGCGTGCTGCTAGACGCAACGAAAATGCTTGGTTTATCGCTCTTTTGATACTGAATACGGCTGGGATCTTGGAGATAATTTATTATTTTCTGATTGCAAAAACTGACAAGAAAAGATAGCTTGTCGGTAATCGTTCAATCAAAGTTTTATCAAAAAATGACCAGCTCGGGTCATTTTTTGATAGATCATTATGCTAAATATTATCTGCTGGCAATATCATTTGAGTTTGGTGGGGTGTCTCCTTGTGGCAATGTTTCGACAGCAGTAGTCGGAGGTGTTGGTGACATCGGGGCTAGTGTTTCTCTGGGAGTATAATTGGTTTCGGTAATACCGATAGTGTTAGCATCAGGATTATTGATTGGGCTTTGCTCCGTTTGCGTGACTGTGGTATCCATTTGAGTTGCAGGTGCTTCAAAGGACATCTCAGACCCTTGATTTACTAGTTTGCGTCTACGATAAATAATCAAGATTATGACCAGAATGATTGCTATGATTCCGCCTATAGCGGAAAAAATCAGGGTTTTGTTGTTTGACTTGGCGACTGTGAAATTCGCAACTAGTGTGGCGTCGGATTCTTGATCATAGTTATCGATTACTGCAGCATCGACTCGATAGGCACCTGGCGTTAATGGTTTGCTGATCTTGGTGCTCCATTTACCGTCGTCGCCTGCTGCAACATATTTACGGATAAATACTGAAGGGTAAATATACAGTTTTAGTTTAAGTCCTGGTGTGGCCGTGCCCGATATTTCTATTAGGTCAACATCGGTAAAACCTGATTTGTTTAGTATATCTTTTTTGGTAATTATAGACACATTTCCCGTTACGCTTGAAAGTTGCTGTAATACGAGGTCTCTGGAATTTTCGACTGGTTCTGCGACTTGATTGTCGTCTATTTTCTCTGCTGCTGGTTCTAACGTAGCGGTTGTAGCCAAAGAAGAGAATGATACCATTTGGTCTTTGATAAGCCTACTTTGAACTGATATCATCAGCCTTTTTGCACTGGCAGTAGTTGAGGTTGTGCAGAAGTTCCAACTGTTTTTGTTCAAATCGATGTTTGTCAAATCAGCGCCACCTTCAATTTTAATCGTTGGTTTTAGATCGGTGATAATTGTGCCAAAGTTTTTGACAATAATGCTTGCACAGATCTTATCTGAGCCATCAGCGATTGCGGTTGTTTTGTCAAAAACTATTTCAGATTTGCTGAAATTGTAAGTAGTCGCAGTTGTCGTCGTTGTTGTTGTTGTACTAGCTGAAGAAGTTGTTGTCCGTGTGCTTGAAGTCGAGCTTGGGTTCGAGGGTGGATTTGAGGGTGGATCGACGATCGGTGGAGTAACCGAAGTTAAGGTTATGTTTAGCGAATTTCCGCTCAAAAAGACTCGTCCATCTTGATTGGCTCCATCGAGAGGTCCAAAGTTGATACTAGCACTTCCAGTTGTTGTGACAGTGAATGCTGCGGCGAAGACATTTCCTTCTCCGTGAAGCAATCCTCCTGGCTTTCCTGCCTCGACGTGTATCACGCCAATATTTTGATTGATTTGCTCCGAGAGAATGTCTGTGAAATCATTTGATCCTGAAAAATACGAGATCGATTCATATTTTAGCTTGGCTTTATCATAATTTAGGTTGATTTCCACTCCGCCGATTGCGTTTGACGTTGATACAGCCTTGGCTGTAATAATGACAGTGCCCCCTATATTACACGAGGAACAAGACGAAGATATCGATATTGAGCCGGTGTTTTCTGCTAGGGCTGGTTTCGTTTTTGTTGTCAAAGCGAATACTGTGAATATTAAAACAGCCGAGAGGAAGATAGCGATTGATTTTTTGTTGATTATTGGCATTGTGTATCCTGATCAATTTCATTTGCGTTCCAACAGTGTGTTCCAAATGACACAGCATAGTCTTTGTAGTTGACAACACCGTCACCATTGAAATCGCTTGGGTTGGCAGCGACTGTTTGGCCATAAACCTCTTTCCAAGCGAAATAGTCTAAGTAATTGATCTTGTGATCTTGGTTGACATCGCCGGCGACGAGGGTTGCTGAAGTGAGGATCGTGGGGATATTCAAAAGTGAAATTCCAGTCAATTTACGCGAGAGATAACCAGGGGTGGAAATTCGAAGATCGAATGTTTTGGTTGGATCAATCTTGGTGCTGTTCGTCCAGTCAGCTTGGTATTGGCTTGTGGCAACCGAGGTGGCCGACAAAGTGTCTACTGTAGTGTTAGTCGGGGCATTTATAAGACTGACCGTCAGTGGCTGTGTTGGTGTCGCAGTATCTCGTCCGCGGAGGGGCGCACTAATCTTTAACGGTGTGACTTTGCTGATGGTGGCTCGTGTTTGCTCCGAAACGGTGTTATTGTCGGTGTCGGTGTATGTGACAGTTGAGGTCGCTGTAATGTTTGTTGGTGCGGTACCGACCGAATCGGCCTTTTTTCGCAAAAAGGTCTGTGATCCAACAATCAAAAACGCAATCAGTAAGACGACTGAAATGGCGTAAATGGTTAATCTTAAAGTAATTTGTTTTTTCAAGTTATCTCCAGCTTTCTTATATTTGAATTAAGTCTTCTCTGTTTATCGAACTTTGAGCTTGTACTGGGCGCTAAACTCTTGGTTTGCAGTCAAATTACTTACATTCCACTTGATCTTGTTATTTTCTATTATACCACTGTTGGTGACCGAGCTTGTCACAAGTGTAGCAAAATCAGGAATTGGGGACTCGAAAATGACACTGTTGATAGTCCCGCCAGTAGTGTTTTTGAATGCGAGCGTATAGGTGATTTCGGAGCCGCTCATGGCATAGTGTTTGTCTGTGGTTAGCAAGAGTGATCCAGAAGTTGGTATCAGACTGTACACAGTTGTTGTGTCGAGTGCTTTGTCGATATTGATGTCTGGCCCGCGGAAGAGCGTTGATTCGTTGGTTTTTTGGTCGACCATAAGATAATAAAGATTGTTGCCGGTGTGGATGGTCAATTTGGAATTTTTGGTTTTGTCTTCGGGTGTGACCCCGATCAGATAGTTTCGATCTTTTTTCATCGCACTAACTGTCGCATTGTTGATATCAGAAATATCGGAATATGCGACATCTCCGTCCATGATCAGGTCTTCAAAGGGTGAAACTAGCTTGATGGCTTTGCTGATATTTAGCACATCGGCCATATCATCGATGGTGCTTTCGCCAAAATATGAAAAGCCGGTAGCACCGTTCAGAAAGGTGTGGATAACTTGATCGAAGATCATCTGCGGATCAATCTCGTTGTAGGTACCAGTCGTGAGTATAGGCATACTATCATAATGCTCGGGCAAGGCCAATTTGTTAGCACGGATCAAATTGATAAATTCCCCAAGATTTCGTCCAGGAATATAGGTGTCAGTTTGTTGAATAAAATTGTGATCTTGTAAAATTTTCCATGGCGTAACTTGCATCCCCTTGTTGTTGTATGCATTCGAGCTGTAATAAACGACTTTTGTGTCTGGAGACCCTTTGCGAACTGCATAGTTAAATTTGTCCCAAAATTCACTAAGTATCCTGTCTGCTTCGGCCAGGTCACTTTCATTTGGATTCTTTCTTAGCTGTGCGTTTGCTGACTGTGGAATATTCAGTTTCCAGTCGTTATAAGTGGTAAAATCTTCGGCATCGAGATAAAAATACTCGGGCTTTGAAGTGGTCGTAATTTTTTCGATGTCGTCGAGATTGGCAGTGAGCAAAATCCCATCATATGCCATGTCCATGCCTTTTGTGTCGATATTATATTTTATGGCGTTAAAAAATTTAGTTTTTTCAGTCGCAAATTCGTCTTCGGTCAGAAATGGCGTTCCGAAGGCCGCGTTGAAGGAATCTTTGGTCACTAGCGTATCATAGCTTGCCAAGAATTCAGCGCTGGTCGGCGCTACGAGAGCGTCCTTGCCATCGAATGTCTTCGTTATTTTGAAAAATGGCGCTATTTTGTCAAAAAATAATGCATTAAAGATGGACCTCTTGTATTGACTAGGGCTAAATACATAATTGTAGTAAAAAGCGCTAAATGTCGGGCCGTATCTTAGTCCCTCCCATGTTCCGGTTGTCCTTTGCTTTGGTGTGAATAGCAATTTAGTTGTATCAAGATTGACTGTTGTAAGTCTGGCGGGGACCGTGTTGAAACCAAGTTTTTTGTATAGATTCAAGAACTGATCGACATTTCCGTTTGTTCCTTGGTTAAGGAGCAATCCGCCATCTATATTGGCATAACTAAAACTAGTAGTCAGACGCTTCGGTAGCCGAAGGTCTGGCGGCACCTCGAGAGTGATCGGCAATGTCTGCCAAAGATCTGTTCGCCCTTCTTCGCCAAGGTTGTATAGCCTCATTTTGATCTGAAGGTTGGCGACTCCAGCCATGCTATCGGCAAATGTCGGATAGATATTTACATATGTATTGTTTTGCCCCCAATTTGTAGTTCCGGTATCCTTTTCGAGTCGGTATCGGTGGTAGCCAGAGATTGTGGTTGGCACTTCAGTAAATTTATTTTTGAAAGAAGTAACGGAAGGTTGGTTGAGACTTATACCATTGGGCAATTCAATCTCGATATAATTTGGATTTATATTTTCTGTTTGGCTCGAGACTGGATTGATAGGCAAAGCCAACACTCCACCACTAAACAAGGTGATCTGGCTTTTAGTCAAAGCAAATTTATGATTGGCGGGTATTTTGTTGTCGGAAGTGACGATATTAGTCGAAAATCCAACCGTGATCGTAGGAGCTACCGCTGTCTCTGGCTTGGCCTGAATAACAATTTTATTGATATGGGCTGCGGGATCAGTTGTTGTCGAAAGTACTGTCTCAAGGCCTTCATAATACCCAGTCGAATCGTAATTTGAGGTACTGACAGCTTTGATGCCTACATACATAATCCCAGGCGCCGATCGGGCGACCAATAATTCTGGTTTGTCCGTCGTGCTGACGGATAATGATTTCCACGATATAGTGCCATCGTTGCTTGTTACTGGCGTATAAAAACGCCATTTATATAATTTGGCCTGCTTTGCAATATCGAGGTCAGTGGTCGAAGTCGGAGTTGCTTTGAGTAAGAAATCGCCTTTTGGCAGTTTTTCTGCGGTTAGATCGTAAGCAACTGCTCGAAAACGATAGTCAAAATTAACAGTTATACCAGGATACTTGTCGGCCAATAGATCTTCTGCTTTATTAACATCTTTGCCTTTGTATGCATACAAACCAACGAGGCGAGAGCTTTTTTCAGAAGAGAATCCAAGTTCGACATAAACATCTGTCCCCTGGAAAGAAACTAGACCAGTCTTGCAGCTTCCGTCGTCGTTTTGTGTGCACAGCCTGTACATCACTGCACTTTCTGCTGGCTTGTTTATTTTGACGTGAACCATTTGCGAAGTAATAGGATTAGCGATTGTATTATTTGGCTCAATTTGCCAATTTGGTAACTCGGTTGCTTTCGCAGACCCGATGAGGTAACCGTGAAACACAAAATAGCCTCCTGCTAGAACAATGGTTGCGACAAGAAAAGCTAAAATTAACTTCAGTCCTTTGGTCATAAGCGTTTCAATATTTCTACCTCTTATTGTACTAAATCTTTGGTCAGTAATGCAATTTTTATTTCATCGTAAGAATATTTTCCGGAAAAAAAGTTGAAAATAGGCGTCAATTTCGTCGTCTTCAGCTTTTTGAAGGCTTCGTTGATTTTGTGAATTTCTGGCTTTAGCTTGGGCGAAATCAAGCGTGATATCTCTGTCGAAATGATTTTTTTGGATTTTATCAGGTCGACAATATGAGAAAAAACTGTATTTTCACTTAAGCTTCGCTCTTTGGCGATCTCGGCAATACTCTTGCCTTCCTGCCAGAGTTTCAGTGTTAGGTCCAAGGTGCTGGCCTTGGCCTTCTTCCCCTTCGTAGCGGGACTTTGTTTTTCAATTTTACCCTCTGCTTTGATAATAAATGCTTGGTGCTGTTTTGTAAGTTCGGTTGCTGAAAATCGGCTAAATATTTTTTCGGCTGAGGCAGAAT
>JBAWZC010000007.1:0-45078 GCA_037143235.1 Candidatus Berkelbacteria bacterium | reverse complement strand
TGAAATTAACATTTTAGCAATGAAGCCCCCGACTCCCGTCGGGGGAGAATCACTACATAGTTTTTATTCTTCGAGCATGTCGAGAAGTTGTGATAGATTGCCGCGTCGCAGACTCCTCGCAATGACAAAGAGAAGAGGGGGCGAGAACTACTCATTCCATACTGTCTCCTAACTTCCAGCTCCTGACTCCTGTTTTCTGTCTTCTGGCCAACAGATAGCTTTTTTGCTAATATATAAATAATATGAAAAAAGCTGAGTTAACATTTGCCTTTTTGCTAGTTCCTGTCGATATTGCAGTCATAATCTTTTCTTTTGCTGTGTCATATTTTTTGCGTCAGCATCTCGGCACGGACTTGGGCAGTCTAGCCGTCGACCAGTCAGTATATTTGAAAATTGCACTCTATATCATCCCAATCTGGGTGGTGGTTTTTGCGATGAACGGTCTGTATAACATTAGAAGTAGTAGCAGCTTTTTGTCGGAAATGGGGAGAATTATCGTCGCTTCATCGGTAGCAATGCTTTTCTTGGTGCTGGGCATATTCCTGACTAAAACACTATTCTTTTCCCGTGTCGTGCTAGCTTTTACTTGGGTCGACAGTATCGTCTTTTTGATTCTCGGTCGTATGATTATGAGGTTGATCCAATCCATTTTCTTGCGTTTTGGCGTCGGTCGTCGCAATATCGTCGTTATCGGTAAAAATGAGATTAGCAACCGGCTTGAATCTGATACTACTAACGATGGATTGGTATTTCGTCTAGTTAAAACATTTTCGGGAGACGAAGATTATCTGTCGGTAGAAAATCAAGGCTTACCATATTTGCTAAAAAAGAATCAGCTTGACGAGGTTGTGGTTACGGACGCAAACTTAAATAGCTCTAAATTGATGAAGATCATTCGTTTTTGTTATGCCAATAAGGTTTCCTTTAAGTATGCTCCTGATATCATTAGTTTTATGCATTTTGTGCCCAGTAACATCGGCGCAACTCCGCTCTTGGAGCTGCAGCCAACCGCTTTGGATGGCTGGGGTCGCATCATTAAGCGAATATTCGACATTGTCCTGTCAACGATATTGCTGATTATCTTATCCCCATTGTTTCTGTTGGTTGCGGTTTTGCAAATTTTGACTTCAAAAGGGCCAATTTTCTACAAGCACGAACGCATTGGTCGCGACGAAAAATCGTTTAATTTTTATAAATTTCGTTCAATGTATATCGATAAATGTGATTTTGCGGGGGGTAAGAAATGGACTACCGCAGCTGACGATCAGTGCAAGGTGACGCCGCTGGGACGCGTTTTGCGCAAGACTAATATCGATGAGCTGCCGCAGCTTTTGAATATTCTGATCGGCGATATGAGTTTCGTTGGTCCGCGCCCAGAATTCCCAAAATTGGTTGATAAATTCGAAAAGGAAATTCCTGACTATTATCTTCGCCACCACATCAAGGTTGGTCTGACTGGATGGGCTCAGGTCAATGGCTTAAAGGGGGATACCTCTGTCGAAGAGAGAGTTAAATACGATCTATATTATATTGAGAATTGGTCCTTTGGTTTTGATATGAAAATTATTGTAAAAACTATATTTTTGGTAATCGATGAAGCAATCTTTGGAAAAATTGAATATCGCTCTCGTCCACGAGTGGATCGTTAATTTCGCTGGCTCAGAGAAGGTCTTGCAAGCATTGGCGGAGATGTATCCGCAGGCTGATATTTTTACGACTGTCTATGATCGTGAGAAAGTGCCAGAATTTGCCAACAGAAATGTCGTGACATCTTTTTTGCAAAATATCCCTTTTGTCAAAAGCCGCAGGGAACTATTGATCCCGTTTGCCCCTTTTGCCTTCGAGCAATTTGATTTGTCAAAGTATGATCTTGTCATCAGTTCGACGACGATGGCTGCCAAGGGGATTATTACCAAGCCATCAACTTTGCATATTTCGTATTGTCATACTCCGCCAAGATATCTCTACGAGCCAAATCTAGATCCTCGAGCTCAGAAGGGAGCATTTTCTTGGTTGCGCAACAAAACAATGCATGATTTAAGGCTATGGGATAAAGTAGCTTCGGATCGACCTGATGTCTACATTGCCAACTCTCGCTATGTTAGCAATCGTATTACGAAGTATTACAAAAAGGACTCGACGGTAATCTACCCGCCTGTTTCAGTTGATCGATATTTTCCAGCAAAAGTCGAAGACAAAAAAGATTATTACCTTTTTGTTAGTCGTCTAGTTGATTATAAACGCTGTGATATTGTGATTGAGGCCTTCAATGATCTGGGCTATCCCTTGAAAGTTATAGGTTATGGTTCTGACGAAGGGTCGCTTCAGTCAAAAGCCAAGGATAATATTGAGTTTTTGGGTGGTAAATTTGGAGAAGAATTGGCCAAATATTTTCGTGAGGCAAAAGCCTTGGTTTTCGCGGCCGAAGAAGATTTTGGCATCGTGCCGGTCGAAGCTTTGGCTTCAGGTATCCCTGTCATCGCCTATGGGGTTGGCGGAGCTACCGAGAGTGTGGAAGATGGGGAAACCGGAGTGTTTTTTGATGAACAAACGAGTGATTCAATAGTTTCGGCAGTTAAAAAGTTCGAAAAAATGAAGATTGAACCTCAAAAGTGTGTCAAAGCGGCTGCAAATTTTTCCAAAGAGATATTTAAGCATAAAATGTCTGACTTTGTTGAAAAAAAGTGGCAAGAATACAATCATAAAGATATTTAATCATTTAGTCATTGATTCAATTAATCATTTATTTATTTATTGTAATACAATCGGTAAGCAGGTAATGCATTGATCTACGAATAAATGACTTGCAGGGGAAGCCGTAAAGAGTAATGACATTCATGCCGCGCTAACCTCTTTGGGAAACATTTAACATACAACTAGGTCTGAACCTAGAGGTTGTCCTCGATCGTTTCGAATACAATCCCTTTTTGGTTGAGGCTTCGTCTTTCTTCTTGTGTTAGATAAAGCACAAAAACTGGCTCGTGACTGATAATTGAGCCAATCATGAGGTCATCAATATAAAAAGTTGGATCTTCAAACCCATACGGACTATCGAGCAGTGTCATTTTATTTATTTCAGCAGTCGTGTTTTTGGATAATCGGTAGAAATAGTGATGAAATCTTGAGTTTCTAGAATTTGCAACATCGTTATATAAAGTGTTGTCTATCTTTTGCTCGATGAAATCTTTGCCAAGATTTTTAATTGTCTCTTTAAACTTCATATCCCGGAAATAATTTTTTGGCGGCAGAATAAAAGGCAGGATGATTAATAATCCGCATCCCCATCCTTCGTGACGCATTGTATATCGAACCTTTGAAGCTTTGGAAAGTAAAAACTTGCGAATAAGCAACTCGTTCGATCTGGCCTCATCAAAGGATAATAAATACATTTCTCTATCATTTTGCATGTCCTAATTATAACAGCGATCATATTAATGCACTACTCAAGATGATTTTAGTGTTTATTGGGTCATCTAATCGAATAAATTTGATGATCAAGCTGATAATTGATTAATTAATTTATTAATTATTTTATCAATATGTTAAGCTAAATACTTAGTTGATTATTTGCTCGCATATTTACTGATATTTGGGTACATCTACACAAAAATAAAAAAACTGGTAAAGATAAATTTGCTTACTCGGTATAAGGCAAATGTAGCTTTGACTTGATAGACCAAAATAAAGAAGGTACAATTGAGCCACGGTTCAAATAACCATTTTTATTTGTGTTTTAATAACGGAGAGATCACATGGCTGACAAAACAAATTCAAGCGAATCATATGATGCGTCGAGTATCACCGTTCTTGAAGGACTGGCACCAGTTAGAAAAAGACCAGGTATGTATATCGGTGGCACTGGCATCGACGGTCTTCATCACCTAGTCTGGGAGATTCTTGACAACTCAATAGATGAAGCGATGGCTGGCGCATGCGACAAGATAGTCGTCACTTTGCACAAAGATGGTAGTTGCAGCGTCTTGGATAATGGTCGCGGCATCCCTGTCGACAAGCACAAGCAAACTGGCAAATCGACTCTCGAAACAGTCTTGACTATTCTTCATGCTGGCGGAAAATTTGGCGATGGCGGCTACAAAATCTCAGGTGGCTTGCACGGCGTCGGCGTCTCAGTTGTAAACGCATTGAGCGTCTGGCTGGAGGCTGAAGTTACTCGCGATGGTAAGAAATATCTTCAGCGTTACAAGCGCGGCGAGGCAGAAGCCGATGTTAAAGTTATAGGAGAAGCTGAGGGGACGGGAACAAAAATTACCTTTTTGCCTGACCCAGAAATTTTTACAACTGCGCCGATATTTTCATATCAAACTGTTCTAAACAGATGTCGTCAACAAGCCTATCTGACCAAGGGTGTTATTATTGACGTCATCGATGAACGAGATGCCAAATCAGTAGTTACTCCTTCACCGGCACCGAAAGACGGCGATGAAGAAATTGTTGAGGACGAAGATATTCATACTGGCCGATCTGGTGGAGATGAAGACGAAGCAATTGTGGCGCGGATTGACGGACCTCAACAATACTCCTTTTATTTCGAGGGTGGCATCGCTTCGTATGTATTGCATTTAAATAAAAACAGGACGCCAATCAACGAACCGCCGATCTATCTCGAAAAAGAACTAAACAATGTCATCGTTGAGTTGGCTTTGGCCTATAGTGATGATTATAAAGAGCATATTTACTGTTTTGCTAACCATATCAATACTCCTGAAGGTGGGACGCACTTGACTGGCTTCAAAACAGCTTTGACCAGATCGATGAATGATTATGCCAAGAAAAATAACCTGACCAAAGACGCTCTGACTGGTGAAGATGTGCGTGAGGGTCTAACAGTCGTTTTGTCGGTGAAATTATGTGATCCACAGTTCGAAGGTCAAACCAAGGCAAAACTTGGCAATACTGAGGTTCGGGCCATCGTTGAGTCTGTCACATCGGAAGCTTTGAACATTTATCTTGATGAGCATCCAAACGAAGCCAAAAAAGTCATCGAAAAGTGTTCGCTGTCAGCTCGAGCTCGACTTGCTGCTCGCGCTGCAAGGGACACGATCATACGCAAGGGCGCACTTGATGGTATGACTTTGCCGGGTAAGCTCGCCGACTGTTCATCAAAAGATCCCAAAAGTACTGAAATCTATATTGTTGAGGGAGATTCTGCTGGTGGTTCGGCCAAACAGGGTCGAGATCGAAAATTCCAAGCAATCTTGCCACTTCGTGGTAAAATTTTGAATGTTGAGAGAGCAAGACTTGACCGTATGATCTCCTCGGACGAAATCAAGGCTCTAATTATCGCTATGGGTATCGGTATCGGCGAAGATGTGAATTATGAAAAATTGCGCTATGATCGTATCATTATCATGACTGATGCAGATGTTGATGGTGCCCATATCCGCACCTTACTGCTAACCTTTTTCTTCCGAAATTACCCTGAGTTGATCAGTGAAGGTCATATATACATCGCTCAACCACCACTTTTCGCGGTTACGAAGGGCAAAGAGAAGCATTGGGTTTACTCTGAGGCCGAGCGAGACGCTTCAGTCAAAACCCTGATGAAAGGCAAAACTGATGGCACTAAGCCTAGCATTCAGCGTTTCAAAGGTTTGGGTGAGATGAGTGCAGAACAGCTTTGGACGACGACGATGAACCCAGCCAATCGAGTCTTGCTGCAGGTCAATATTGATAGTGCTGAGCGAGCCGATGAGGTCTTTACGATGTTGATGGGTGATCAGGTGCCGCCACGCAAGAAATTTATTCAAACCCGTGCCAAGACCGTTCAAAATATCGACACTTAATCAGTGCCCAATCTAAATAATTCACCTTACACACCGTAGAGCAAGCTTTAGCTTGTTGGTATCGAATTTAACCAAATTAAATGACTTTTTCCTGGCACGCTAAAGCGTGGTCTACGAGTTGGTGCGCCAGGTAAATAAATAATATATTTAAGGATAGTTATGAGTGAAGAAAAAAATACTGAGGAAATTCTAGCCGATATCGACGAAAGTGCTGATCCCAAGATCGACCTCGACGAACATCCAGTTGAGACTGTTGTCGAAGCCAAAGATGTGCCAGACGAAACATATGATCCGCTAGTTGGAAGGCTAAAACAGCGTGGTCTTGTGACCGAGATGGAGACATCTTATCTTGAATACGCGATGAGTGTAATCATTTCGCGTGCATTGCCAGATGTTCGTGATGGTTTGAAACCAGTACATCGTCGCGTTTTGTACGCTATGCACGAGACTGGTCTGTATCATAGTGCTAAATATCGTAAATCCGCCAAAGTTGTCGGTGAAGTTATGGGTAATTATCACCCTCACGGTGACACAGCTATTTATGATACCCTCGTGCGTATGGCGCAAGATTTCTCCATGCGTTACCCAATGGTTGATGGACAGGGTAACTTTGGTTCGATGGATGGCGACTCTGCTGCAGCAATGCGCTACACTGAGTGTCGCATGGCCGCTATTGCCGGTGAAATGCTTTTGGATATCGACAAAGATACAGTCAACTGGGCTGATAATTACGATGGTACTGTCCAAGAACCGGTTGTTTTGACCGCCCGTGTGCCTAATCTATTGCTAAATGGTAGCGTCGGTATCGCTGTGGGCATGGCTACAAACATTCCTCCTCATAACCTGCGCGAACTTTGCGCTGGTATTGTTGCACTGATCAATAATCCAGAGATCTCAATCGATGGATTGATGGAACATATCAAAGGTCCTGATTTCCCAACAGGCGGCATTATTTATAACACTGAAGATATTAAATTGGCCTACTCGACCGGCAAGGGCAAGATCGTGATGCGCGCCAAAGCCGAAATCGAGGAAGTGAAAAGAGGCTTTCGAATTATTGTTCATGAAATTCCATATCAGGTCAATAAATCTTCGATGATTGAGAAGATTGCCGATCTGGTCAAAGACAAAAGGATCGATGGTATCTCAGACCTTCGCGATGAATCTGATCGTAACGGTGTGAGAGTGGTCATCGAGCTGCGCGCAAACTCATATCCGAAAAAAGTTCTAAATAGATTGTTCGAATTGACGCCGATGCAAACGGCTTTTCATGTCAATATGTTGGCGCTAACTCCTGATCTCGAGCCTCGTGTCATGACTATCAAGGATGTGCTCGAATTTTATATTGCCCACCGCAAGGAAGTGATCGAGCGACGCACAAAGTTTGATCTCAGGAAAGCTGAAGATCGCGCCCACATTCTCGAAGGCTTGAAAATAGCCCTCGACCACATCGACGAGATTATTTCAATTATCCGTGCATCTGCCAATCGTGATGCGGCTAAAGTAAACTTGATGGCCAAATTCAATCTTTCTGAGAGACAGACTGACGCAATTCTCGATATGAGATTGTCAGCGTTGGCTGCCCTAGAGCGCCAGAGAGTTGAGGATGAATATGCTGAGCTCCTAAAGAGAATTGCTTATCTCAAAGATATTTTGGATCACCCAGAAAAGATTCTTGGACTGATCAAGGATGATCTGAAGGAAGTTTCCACTAAATACGGTGATGATCGCCGCACAGAGATTATTCCTCACGCACTGGACGGTTTCTCGGCTGAAGATCTGATCCCCGATGAGCAAGTTATCGTATCTCTATCTCGTGCAAACTATATCAAGCGTCAGGAAGTCGATACCTATCGCCGACAGATTAGAGGTGGTGTTGGTGTAGTTGGGATGACGACCAAAGAGGAGGATATAGTTGATCACCTGATCTGTGCCCGAACTCACGACGACATCTTCTTCTTTACGAACAAAGGCCGTATCTTCAAGAGTAAAATATACGAATTACCTGCGACCGGCAGACAGGCTAAGGGTACACCGATCGTCAATATCGTCCAGATCGGACAGGACGAAAAGGTTACGGCAATTTTGACAGTACCTAAGGCCTCGATTGATTCCAATTACTTCGTTATGGGTACGGTTTTGGGTCAGATCAAGAAGACTGAGATCTCCAAATACGATAATATCCGCAAAACCGGCATTATCGCGATGGGTCTTAAGCCCAAAGACGAACTCAAATGGGTTGAAACATCCAAGGGTAACGATGTTATTGTTGAGGTGTCAGAAAAGGGTCAGGCAATCTGCTATCCTGAGACTGATGTCAGACCGATGGGTCGAAGCGCTAGTGGTGTGACGGGTATGAGATTAAGAGCAAACGACAAGGTTATGTCGATGGCAATTGTCCCAGGCGAGCTCTGGATCGACGATGAAAAAGCCAAAAAGAGCCCTGATATGCTGGTAATTCTGGAAAATGGCTTCGGCAAGAGATCCCCACTTAAATATTTCAATTTACAGAAGAGGGCCGGTATGGGTATTCGTGCCGCAAATTGTACCCCGAAAACAGGTAGTGTCATCGGCATGCATATCACTTATACTGAGATCGGCGATGTTGTTCTAGCCTCCAGAAAAGGTCAATTCATCCGTATGGAGCTAACAAAAATCAAACGCTTGGGTCGTGACACACAGGGCGTAACAGTAATGAAGATGCGCGAAGATGACAAAGTATCTTCGGTAGCACTCATTCAGCCCGACAATGAAACACAGGAATCCGACAAATCAGGCAAGGAGAAAAAGGAGGAGACAGCCTCATTGTTTGACGCTGCCGAGAAACCAGAAGACAAAGCCGAGACACCAGAAGAAATCAAAGCAGAAGCAGTCTCTCCGCCGTCAGATTCAGACGATACAAACTACTGGGGCAAGGAGTCCTAAGTTGTGAATCGTGCTTGCTTGTGCTATGATTAATCAGTTACAAAACATCATGGCCAGAAATTTCAAGAAAAAAAATCATGTCAAACGAGACTACAATGCCCCAGTCGAGGCCGAAGTTAAAGTACTCAAAAATATCACGATAGCGATCCCAGAGGTAATTACAGTTAAAGATTTTGCTGAAAAAGCCGATATTCCAGTCGTGAGTGTGATCTCAGAGTTGATGAAAAATGGCATGTTGGCCACTATCAACGAAACGATTGATTTTGACACTGCTTCGATCATCGGAGAGTATCTTGGTGTGACAGTCGAAAAAGAAGCTGCTAATAGTTCTAAAAATCGCAAGATTGAGGAGATAACCTCCGAGTGTCAAAATTTGTTGGAACGCCCACCGATCGTCACGATCATGGGTCATGTTGACCATGGCAAGACTAGTTTGCTTGATGCGATCAGAAAAACTCATGTTACCTCGTCTGAGTCTGGCGGCATCACTCAGCATATTTCGGCTTACCAAGTTCAACTCAAAAATGCCAAACGCAAAGAGATTGAAAACAAACTCATTACATTCATCGACACACCCGGTCACGCTGCATTTTCAGCGATGAGGGAGCATGGCACGGTTATCACCGATATCGTTGTTTTGATTGTGGCGGCCAATGATGGCGTGATGCCTCAGACCAAAGAGGTGATCGAGCAAGCTCAGCAAAACAATGTTCCGATTATCGTCGCCATCAACAAGGTGGATCTACCTGACGCCGACATTATCAAGACCAAGCAACAACTTTCCGAATACAATCTGGTTGCTGAGGATTGGGGCGGCAAGACGGTTATGGCTGAAGTTTCGGCCAAGACGGGGCAGGGGATCGACGACTTGCTGGAGCTAATCCTATTGCAAGCCGAGATGATGGAACTAAAAGCAAACTATGATTGTAAGGCAGTCGGCGTTGTCGTCGAATCTCATATGGCAAAAGGTGCCGGTTCGGTTGCTGTCGTCTTGGTTGAAAATGGCATTTTGCGTCAGGGTGACCCGATAGCGATCGGCTCCTCTTTTGGCAAAGTCCGGGTTCTAAAAGATTATACTGGCAAGACTATTACTGAAGCCACACCATCAACGCCTGTTCTCGTTTCCGGTCTCAAAACCTTGCCTGAGTTTGGTAACAAATTGGTCGTGTACGAGAGCGAGAAAAGTGCCCGAGAAAGCGCTCAACAATTTCAAAACATCAATTCGAACCTTCATGTGGCTACTGCCAAGCGTATCAACGATGAAAGTACTGACAACGAAAATCTAAAAGTTGTTGATTTCAATGTAATTGTCAAAACTGATGTGAAGGGTTCTCTTGAAGCCTTGCGCAAATCTCTAACCGATATTACTCACCCAGAAGTTCGTCTTAACATCATTTCTGATGGCATTGGTGCCGTCTCAGAGTCAGATGTGATCTTGGCTCGAGCTACTCACGCCAAGATTTATGGTTTCCGTGTGATGGTTTCTGGCGCAGCCAAGAAGATTGCTGAGCTGGAAAAGATTGAAGCCAAAACATTTACGGTTATCTATGAATTGATCGATACAGTGAGAGCGGAGATGTCGAATCTCTTGCCACCACTGATCATCGAGGATGAGCTTGGCCGAGGAGTAGTCCTAGCGATATTTCGAGATGATAAAAAAGGTTTTGTGGCCGGTGGCCGAGTTGAATCTGGCCGTATCGCAGCCAAAGACATGATCAAGGTTCTGCAAGATGACAATGAAAAATATCGCAGCAAGATCGAATCTTTGCGTCGAGAGAAAAGTGATGTCAAAGAGTGTGCTTCGGGCACCGAATGCGGTTTCAGTTTGCCGGCTCACGCCAAAGTCTCAGTCGGCGATACATTTGTATTATTCTCAGTTCGCAGCGAAAAGCGTTTCGTCTAATAGTTACAATTGGCATTGACAGAAGGTACCTCAGTCATATAAACTAAAGCATGTGTTGTGAAAAGCGGCACATAACTTTATGCTTATTCATGAAGAAAACGAACCTCCGATTTCGAATCAGTCGGAGAAAACAAAAAATACGGTCTTAGTCTCAAAAATCAAAAACTATCTACAAAAATACCCATTTATTCGTTCTTCCTATATCTATTTGTTGAAGTTGATTGCGAGCACCGGCGTGGTACTTTCGCATATTTTGTCGTACTTAGAAAGATTCTCGGCGCCCAAAAATTTGCCACACATTGCGATCGTCGCCATTTTTCTAGTGGTATTTATCTCCAATACAGGTGATCGTTTGACCGCTATGGCCTATGTCGACGAGTTAACGACAGTTGCTCCAGATGAGCAGTTTGGTATTATTCAGAGTGTTGATGCCTACACACCATTGACAAAAGATGACGCAGCCGCTGTGGACAAATCACTTTCGGTCGCTGTTTTGGCTTCTGGTTTCGATGCTCCGTCAAAATCAGTTGAGACAAATATCACTGCCAGAGAAGAGCCCCTTCCTGATAACTCCGCCTCGGATATTTACTATATTATTCGTAACGGTGACACGCTCACCTCCTTGAGCGTCAAATTTGGTGTCAAATTATCGACGATCAAATATGTGAATGATATAGATAATATCAACTTAGTAAAGCCTGGCAGTAAGATTAAGATTTCCAGACGAGGTTATGAAGTCTCGGCTGCGGCCATTGCCAAAAAAGAAGCGGAAAAGACTGCCAAATTGGCAGCTACCAAAAGTTCATCAGTTCGTAGTAGTAGCAAAGTTTTGGCTATTACTCGTCCTGCTGGTGCGAAGAACAACAATTATCCATACGGTTGGTGCACATATTATGTGGCGACTCAGCGTTTTGTTCCCGCACAGTGGGGTAACGCCAAATACTGGCTCCAATCAGCTGCTCGCGCAGGCTATGCGACAGGTTCAAAACCAGTTGCTGGTGCTATCTATGTCTCGACCCGCGGTTGGGGTGGTCATGTTGCCTATGTTGAAGAAGTCTACGGCGATGGTTCATACAAAATTTCCGAAATGAATGGTTATGCTGGTTGGGGTCGGATTGGTTCTCGTGTTGTCGGTGCCGGTGACGCCTCTGGCTTTATCTATTAATTGTCTCTGGTAGCCAGATAACAAAAAATATGTTATTGTAGCTTTGTGGTGCAAACTAGATCACACGAATTAATTATAAATCGAACTTAAAATGTTTCTAGACGAAATCGAAATTTATGTAAAAGCGGGTAAGGGCGGCGATGGCGCGGTCTCTTTTCGTCGTGAAAAATATATTCCTCGAGGCGGTCCAGATGGCGGCGATGGTGGACATGGCGGCAATATTATTTTCAAAGCAGTCGACAATACTCACGGACTATCCCATCTGGCACACAATCCACGATTTTTAGCCCAAAACGGTGAAAATGGTCGTGGCAAGAATAAACACGGCAAAAAAGGCAACGATCTTACAGTTGAGATCCCGATTGGTACCGAAGTTTTTGCCAAAGATGATTGTGTCATCGATATCGTAAATCTAGACGAAGAAACAGTCATCGGTCACGGTGGCAATGGCGGCTGGGGCAATCAACACTTTGCTTCATCGATCAAACAAACTCCCAAGTGGTCAAACGCTGGCATGCGTGGTGACGGCAAGAAGCTTCGACTCGTTCTGAAGACTATCGCCGATGTCGGCTTGGTCGGTTCTCCAAATGCAGGAAAATCCTCGTTTCTTTCAGTTGTTTCTGCAGCTAGACCAAAAATCGCCAATTACCAATTTACGACACTTTCTCCAAATCTTGGTACTGTTACTCACAAAAGACGACGCTTCATTATCGCTGATATCCCAGGATTGATCGAAGGCGCTTCAGAGGGCAAGGGCTTGGGCATTAAATTTTTGAAACATATCGAGCGCACCAGAGTATTGCTGTATATGATCGATGTAAACTCGGCTGATGCTTATCTCGAATACAAGATTCTCGAAAAAGAATTAAAGCAATTTTCTCCAGAACTTTCGGCTAAGATAAAAATTGTCGCGATCAACAAGATTGATCTTCTGTCAGCTGATAAAAAAATTCTAGCCAAATTCAAAAAAGCTAAAATAGAAGTCTTTCCGATCTCGACAGCGACCAAAGAAGGTATCGAACCTCTGCTCGACAAACTTGCCGCAATAATCTAATGGTCTAAAGACGCCTTTTGCCCTCATTTTTTCTATTTTTTTGGATTTTTTTGAATGGTAAATTTTGTGCCATCCTTTTGTCATTCCTGCGCAGGTCATTTGACTCTGAGGGAAGAGCCCTCAGGCATTCGATTGCACTCATGCCCTGAACGAAGTCGAACGGGCTCAGACTCGATGAGCAGGAATCCCGTCACAGCGTAAGCGCCTGTGAAAACATTTCTTAAATCGGAACCAGCACTAGATTCCTGCCTGCGCAGGAATGACAGCTAATTTTGTTTGTCATTGCGAGGAGTCCTCGACGTGGCAATCTATCATTTGAAATGCATGATGGATTGCCGTGCTTTGGAAAACCCAATAGCCCCGCCCATTTGGCGGTCAGGTCGCAATGACAAAGTTAATATGAAACGATAGCTGGATTAAACTGCATCCACCAACTCTTGAAAATCAATTTCTCTGAGCGTATCGTAGTATGAGAAGTATTAAGCAAGGAGAATTATGGAAATAAACTATGACGAGCTGAAAAAGTTTTTGTTCAATGCCAATGCCAAAGGCTACGCAGGTGGCGGCAAAGAGGTCTTACCTCAGCGACCAGGTTTTTCCGAACTTGAATATGTCGAAGGAGATTATCTCTACCATGATTCATACTGTGGTCATTATTTCGCCCCTGGGCAGGAGATTGTCTATTACAAAAACAAACCGATCTGGGCGATGGCTTATGCGGGTGGGATGAAGTTCAAATTTCATGATGACGAAAACACTACTCATGAGTCTTTCCTTTTTCTCAAAAAAGCGTTATTGGCAATGGATCCAGAAAAACCATACCGCGGACCAGCTCAATACATTGATGGTGAATTCAAATACATTTCAGTGCTAGATGGTGACATCAAAGATTTTGTTGGCAATGAGAAAATCTACAAGGGCGACGAACTTATTTTTGAGCAGAACTTTATCGGCGGAATTATTGTATAAAAAAATTACTTGTCGACAGAAATAATTCAATGCATTCGCCAAGCGTATCGTTAGTTGAGGATATTAAACAAAAGGATATTATGCCGAATTATGAGGCCAAAACCAAAGAAAATAAATGTATTTTTTGTGAAATTGTGGCTGGAAATATTCCTGCGCAGATATTTTGGCAGGACGACGATCACATGGCTTTTCTCTCGATTGACCCAAATACTGAGGGTTTTTCCTGTGTAATCCCCAAAAAGCATTTTGGTAGCGATGTGATGAAATTGCACGATGAAGTTCTCGCAAAATTGATGATCGCGACCAAAAAAGTGTCAGCTATCTTGGAAAATTATTTTGGTGATGTCGGCAGGGTCGGTGTGATGATGGAAGGTCTCGGTATCGATCACGCTCATGTCAAACTGATGCCGATGCACGGCACAGAGTATTTGAAAAGGGGCGAGTGGCAGCAAGTTTTAAGTGGTAAAAATTTTTGGTTTGAGAAATATGAAGGTTGGATTTGCTCTGGTGGTGGCGAATCAGCCGACCCAATCAAACTGAAAGAACTGGGCGAAGCTTTGAAACAATCGCAGAAATCTCTCGGTGAATAGTACTCTCAAAGATAAATTATCTGATCAGATCTGCACCCAGTGTGGCGTTTGTTGCAAGCTTTTTTTGATCAATCTCGATGAAACTGAGTATCGGTCGGGTCGTTACCAGACAGTTTTTGATGGTATCGCCGCCATCGAAGATTTTGATGAGGCAGTCCTCTACGGCGCGAATATTTTGGCACAAAATGATGATGGTAGCTGTATCTATCTGAAGGATCGTGGTTGTAGCATTCACTCCGATCGACCTCAGGTCTGTCGAGAATACTTTTGCTCCTCTACCGAGGAACGATTTCAAAAAATGCACGAAGTAATTTCAAAGCATAAGAGTAAGTAAGCCCCGAAGGGGCCACTTCGTGGCTAGTAAGTGTTTAGGCTAGCAAGTATAAGACTTACCTGCTGTTCCTTGTCATTGCGACCTGCCCGCCAAATGGGCGGGGCTATTGGGTTTTCCAAAGCGCGGCAATCCATCATGTGTTTCAAATTATAGATTGCCACGTCGCAGACTCCTCGCAATGACAAATCTTTTTATTCTTCGAGCTTGTCGAGAAGCTTTTGTTCCAAGCTACTAGCATTGCGGCCTTCTATCCATCTGCCAATTTCTACATTTTGCCAGACAGCGTATCTGTGATAAAATATTTCAGTAATCAATAAGTTGGAGGATTTTATGTCTATCGTCGAAGAATCAGAGTTCAAGGGCAACAAGATGATCGTGCTGAAAAACAGCGAAGATGATCAGTACCCTTTTCAGTTTGGGGTCAAAAAAGCCAAATTGGTCTTGGAAAACATCGATGCGATCAAGTCTTTTGTCGAGAAATACGATAAATAGAAGATTGGTTCCATATATCAAACTTACATCCAATGGCTCAAGGGCAGATATCCCTTAGCCGTTGGATTTTTTTGATTAGGCGACTTCGCGGATTGAGTGTATAATTGGCAGAGATTTAAATAACTATTATGATGTCAAAGATGAATGAAGTAACATTACGAGACCTGGTTGAAGCTGACATTCCACTTTTTCATAGTTGGTGGAATGACGACGAATTGCGCAGTTGGACTTCGGATAGCCATGAATTTCTGGATAACGCTAGCATTGACGAGATAATGCTGGGCCATTTGTCGAAACCTGCGTACCACGACTTTATCATCGATCTCTCCGGCAGGGCGATCGGTCATATCCTGATCCAGCAGCGGAAAAATAATGATTTTACTCTCTATGTCGCCATTGGCGAGAAAGATTGCTGGGGCAAGAGATATGGTACGACAGCTGTCAAATTGATTTGTGAATATTTCGACTCAACTTTTCCTGACCAAAGCCTACTGCTCGATGTAAATCAAAACAACGCTCGAGCGATTACCTGCTACAAAAAATGTGGCTTTGTCCTCGTCGGCGAAAAAAACTATGGCGACCACCAACCACAGTATGTGATGGAATACAAGAAACCGTAGCTCTCTATTCTGGTATCATGACCACGCTTGCACCATGCCCCCCCTCTTTTTTTGTCATTCCTGCGAAGGCAGGAATCCTGTCACAGCGTAAGCGCCAAGCAGGGCATGATATGAATCTAATACTATTTGTGGATTCCCGCCTGCGCGGGAATGACACGCGATGTTGTCATTGCAAGCTATTGGGTCTTCCAAAGCGCGGCAATCTATCATTTTTTCAGCAATCACTGACCCAATGTCACATCATCTGAAACACCTCATACATGTGAGGTGTTTCTAGTATTTCTTCGTTTGCCGTATATTCTCCATATTTACAAAAAAGTAACTTAGCGGTATAAATGAGTCAGGGAGGACAATAATATGGCAGACGCACAAAACACCTGTCGGTATTGCGGTGAGCCATACGATAAGGCCAAGAGAGGCCATATCGTCGATGGAACACCTGACCGATTCTCTGAGGCATTTTGCAGATTGCAGAGGAAACGATTCAAGGAGGCCTTCGAGTCCCACACGGCCCTCACTGGACCAAGTGACGAAGAATTCGTACTTCGTCGCGGGGTAATCCCTACCAACATGGCTCTCGCTGAGCCGAGCGATGAAGAAAACGGTCTTCGCCGCGAACAGTAGCGCTATTGCGGCGCTACATGGACTGGACGACACCTCTCGAAGGTGTCGTTCTTTATTTTATTGCGTCAAATCTATTTTTGTGGTATAGATATAGCGTTATCGAACCTTGAAATATCATCCTTTGGGCTTGATTGTCTATTACTTTAGTAGCCAGCTAAGCCCAAAGGGCTACTTATCTCCCGCATTGGGAGAATAAGGGTGCGTCGTAGCGGACACAAAAACGCTGAAGGGGAATGCTATGAGAGAAGCATCCTGGAAACAAGTCACCCATTTGGTCGAGAATTTGATGAATGGGGAATCTGGTGTGATTCAGTGGCTCACTGAAAATTGGGATCTGGTTAAGATTCTGATGAGTGTCGCCGACCCCAAAATGATCAGCAGAGAGAAGTTGAGTGTATTCCTTGCTGGCTGCGCAAAAAGCACATCCAAACTATTCGTTTTCGTCAAGGATGTCGAGCTGGACGAGATTCCTGAATTTATCCCAAAAGATAAGTTCAAGGTAACAAAACCCGAGGACAGGGAGAAAGCTCGTGTAGTTGTTGGTTATGTTGACAATGAAATTTGGGCCATACTTGGTGGCGATGGATGTGTTAATTCGGCCGAAGAAAAGGTAACTATTCGAATTAATCGAATAGTTAGCTCCTCTTATTTCTCTCGTGTCTGGGGAAAATTTGACGGTAATTTCTTGGCTACATTCGGCCGTGCATGGCAGATGGTCGAGCTGCAGGGGCGTGGCGAAGACGGTGATCTTCTAGTCAATAGCCGCTCCAATCTTTTCCCCATCAAGGGAACCAATCAGGTTCTCTCCTGCCTCTGGGATCTCCGTTGCCGACACTGGATTTTTGCAGTGTACAGGATTGATCGTTCGGCATGGACTGTCTTTGGAGACCAGTGGATTACTATCGCTGATTCTGGGTCGTAGTCCTTTCGCTCTCTCGGATCGTTAATTCACCGGCCGAAGGAGGACGACAAATACCCGCGACTCACTGAAACTCTCAAAAAGATAAGTAGGTGAGTCGCAACAATCCCTTTTGGCTTGATTGTCTATTGCTTTAGTAGCCAGCTAAGCCCAAAGGGCAAATGCCGCGTGTAAAACTTGACACAAATAGTGCAAGTCTCGCAAAAAGGTGCGTGATGATATGGATAATACTTATTGCGGCCGGATAGCTGGTACAAGCCCGCTATTTACCGCAAACGAAGAAGTAGTTGCGCAAATACTTGGCAACGGTAAGGTCTTCGGCATTTATGAGACAATGCCAGCGTGGGGTCGAGAGGCGCGACAAGCTAATCCCGGGATCAGCCATACTGAAAAAGTCATCTGTGAATGCGCTGAAGAGAACATGAACGGCGCAGATTGGCGGATGATCTGGATCAATGGTTTTTCGTTCCATCAGTTAGAAAAGCAGATGGGTCACAGCCGCGCCAAGCAGCCATACTTCGACCCGAATTACGGCTGGTGGATGAAAAATTTCCACGATGGAGAGAACTGGGCAACCCAGATCGTTGAGCCAGGGTACCGCCTAATAGATTTCAATGGGCGATTTCCTGATCGGGACTGGGCGCACCAGGAACAAGCAATTTCCAAGCTAGGATTCAGCTTTGAGCGCGCTCAGGAGCAGGTCGTTATCGAGGCCTGTTGTTCAATCAGAAAAATCAGTAAGGAGATCAATCTCTTACTGGGTTGGTTCCATTCGGGACCAACACGGCCACTTGACGATGGGCGGCACTTGCGTGTTTCGAACTTCGGCCGCGACGGTTGGCGTGTGCTTACTGTGCCGGCAGATCGTGTCGGCCACCACATACGAGTTGTGCTCTCCAAAAAGACCGTCCAATCCTAGTGGACCGGTCTACACCTAATCCATAAGCCCTTGGCGAAATCCGCATTGCGGATCCGCGCCAGGGGCTTATCTCGTTTTTGGGGCAACTGACTATCAATGTGTACATTATGAATTGCTAATCGTTTGGTGTACTATTTAGATGTTCAAGTGAATACTATTTGTGGATTCCTACCTACCGGCAGGCAGGCCCGCCGGAGTTTATCTCGACTGGATTCCTGCCTGCGCAGGAATGACAAGAGAGGCGGGAATGACAAAAAGAGAAGGGGATTTGACAGAATAAATAGAGAATAACTTAAGTGAGGAGGAAATTATGGAACCAAGATTAAATGGGACGCCTGATCAGTCAATAGCGCTTGATCAAGAGAAGTCACATGAGCAAAAGACTGCTGAGGCTAGAGCAAGGTTTATTGAGATAGGCAAACTAAAACTTCCAACTTCTCAGGATGTAATTGATGCTAACCTTGCTTATCAAAAATTGCTAGAGATTTATGCAGACACACTCGGGTATCCAGAGAAATTGTACTTTATGGAAGACGAGACACAAGTTGCATATAATGAGATAGCGGCAGTAAATCCAAACTGGTCGGCTTTTGCATCGAATCCAACAGCTGCCAAAGAAGGACAGAATATATATGAGCAAAATTTCTCTCCGAAGAGCGAGTAGTCTTTTGTCGAAAGAAGTGTTTGGTGCGTTTTTGTCATTTCGATCGTTCTTTCTAACTCTTTGTCATTGCGAGCTATTGGGTTTTCCAAAGCGCGGCAATCCATCATGACTTCTCGACTCGTCGGACTCGCTCGAAGAATAAAAATGTGTGTATTGTTGTTATGGTTCGACCTTGTGGAGAACGGTCTAAGAGAAAATGATAGATTGCCGCGTCGTACCTCCTCGCAATGACAATACCGTATGTCATTCCTGCGTAGGCAGGAATCCCGTCACAGCCCCGAAGGGGACCCTTTGGGTCGTAAGCACCTAGTAGAGCGTGCTATGAATTAAATACTATTTGTGGATTCCCGCCTGCGCGGGAATGACAAAGAGGGCAGGGGAATGACAAAAGGATAAGCTTAAGCACTTACTAGCTATCTAGCTTTCCAGCTTAAACACTTACTAGCTTATCAGCTGCTTGTCCACCCCTTGACATTATATTGCACTGGTATAAAATATAGATGTCCTAAGTTTTTTATATTGCTTGCTTGTGTTGACAGGCAGGTTTGTCTGTGATAATATTTAGTCATCTTCTTTTATATCATTGATCTTAGGTACTGAATGCATTTTACTAAATGCGTTTTCTAGTAAGTTTTAACTAGAACCCATCACCCGTGGGTTGCTTTTTGTTGTAGCGGTTTCGTCTATCCAAATCTATATTTAATACTTTTTTAATTATATTGAGAAATAGGAGCAAAATGACAGTGAAAACAACAGTTTCTGGCGCGAGCAAACGCATCATGCCGCGAGCAGAAAAAGACTTTGAGTTTCTGCCAAACCTGATCGAAGTCCAGACCAAATCGTATGAATGGTTTTTCAACGAAGGTTTGAACGAACTTCTCGATGAGATTTCGCCAGTTGAAGATTTTACCGGTGGCATGTATTCGTTAACATTTAGCAAATACACTATCGAAAAGCCTCGAGTTGACGAAATTGCCTGCAAAGAAAAAAATCTCACCTTCAAGGCTCCTGTCAGGGTGAAAGTTTCTTTGTTGAACAGACAAACCAAAGAGATCAAAGAGGGCGAAGTCTATCTCGGCGATTTCCCGATGATGACCGATCACGGTACCTTTATCATCAATGGTGTTGAGCGTGTTGTTGTTTCACAGATTGTTCGTTCTTATGGTGTTCTCTTTACTGGTGAACTGACCGGTAGCAAATATTGGTTTGGTGCCAAGATTATTCCAAATCGTGGTGCATGGTTGGAGATCGAGAGCTCCTCTCGTGGTGTTATCACCGTCAAGATTGATCGCAAGCGTCGTATCCCGATCACTACAGTCTTGCGTGCTTTTGGTATGTCGACAAACGAAGAGATCAAAGCAGCTTTTGCCGATGTCGATGTCAATCCTGAGATGAGATTTATTGACAATACTTTGGCCAAAGATCCAGCCTCGAACTACGAGGAAGGTCTAGTCGAAACTTACAAGCGCATTCGTCCAGGCGACCTAGCCACTGCTGAGTCGGCTAAAAGCTTTATTGAAATGATGTTTTTGAACCCAAAGAGATATGATTTGGGTCGTGTTGGTCGTTACAAGATGAACCAGAGACTTGATATGAAGGTTGAAAACACGCCTGAGAATCGAGTTTTCCGTTTGGCAGATCTAGTTGAGATCGTCAAAGAGATCATCAGACTGAGCAACACCCCGGGCGCAACTCCTGATGATACAGATGCACTAAAAAACCGTCGTATTCGTGCAGTTGGTGAATCCGTCCAGAGCCGAGTTCGTGTCGGTTTGCTGCGTGTAGAGCGCATTATCAAAGATCGTATGAGCGTGATCGAGCCAAAAGACATTGCTCCTCAGTCTCTAGTCAACGCCCGTCCGATCATCGCTGCCCTGCAAGAGTTCTTCTCTTCATCTCAACTTTCACAGTTTATGAACCAGACCAACCCTCTGGCCGAGCTTGAGCACAAGCGCACTCTCTCTGCGACTGGCCCTGGTGGTCTTTCTCGAGAGCGAGCTGGCTTCGAAGTTCGTGATGTTCACACTTCTCACTATGGTCGTATCTGTCCGATTGAGTCTCCTGAAGGTCCAAACATCGGTTTGGTTTCCTATATGGCGAGCTATGCCAAGATCAACGAATACGGCTTTATGGAAACTCCTTATCGTATCGTCAAAAATGTTGGCGGCAAGATGAATGTAACCGATGAAATTGTCTATATCGATGCTGGAACAGAAGAAAAAGCAATTATTGCTCCTGCTTCAGTCAAGATTGACGAGAAAAACTTTATCAAAGACGCTGTCGTCGTTGTTCGAAAATACGGTAAACCTGATACTGCTCCAGCCAAAGAAGTTCAGTATATGGATATCTCTCCACGACAGGTTGTTTCGATCTCTACAGCCCTAATCCCATTTGTTGAGCATGATGATGGTGCGAGAGCGATGATGGGCTCCAACATGCAACGCCAAGCTGTACCTCTGATCATCCCTGACTCTCCGATCGTTGGTACTGGTATTGAGGGCGCTGCCGCTCACTATACCGGTCAAGTTGTTAAGTCTGGCATTGAAGGCGTGGTCTCTCATGTATCATCAAAGATGATCAGAATTACTGGCAAAAACGAAGAAAAAGAATACTGGCTTGAGAAATTCACTCGTTCCAATCAAGGTACTTGTATCAACCAGCGCCCAACTGTCACGACTGGTGACAAGGTCAAAGCGGGTGATGTCTTGGCTGACTCTTCGGCTACCGACAACGGCGAGATCGCTCTTGGTCAAAACCTCTTGGTTGCCTTCATGTCCTTTGGCGGTTTGAACTTCGAGGATGCTGTCGTAATCTCTGACAGACTTGTTAAAAATCACAAACTTTCTAGCATTCATATCGAAAAATACGATACAGAAGTTCGCGATACCAAGCTTGGTCCTGAAATGTTGACCAATGACATTCCAAATGTTTCTGAAGAAGCTTTGTCCAATCTTGATGCTGAAGGTGTGATCCGTATTGGTGCCGAAGTTCGCTCAGGCGACATCTTGGTTGGTAAGATTTCACCAAAAGGTGAAACCGAGCTATCATCTGAAGAAAAATTGCTCAGAGCTATCTTTGGCGAAAAAGCCAAAGATGTTCGTGACTCATCTCTGAAATTGCCACATGGAGAATACGGTAAAGTTGTTGATGTTAAAATATTCTCTAAGGACAATGGCGACGAATTGCCAGCTGGTGTCTTCCAGAAAGTCGAAATCTCTGTTGCTCAACTCCGAAAGATCTCCGTTGGTGACAAATTGGCTGGCCGACATGGTAACAAGGGTGTTATCTCAGTTATCCTTCCAGAGGAAGATATGCCATTTTTGCCAGACGGTCGCATCGCTGATGTCGTCCTGAACCCGCTCGGTGTTATCTCTCGTATGAACATTGGCCAGATCTTGGAGACTCATCTTGGTCTTGCCGCTTTGGCTGGTGGGTACAAGATTGCTACTCCAGTTTTCGAAGGTATCCCGATCGAAGAGATCAAGAGAAGATTGAAAGAACAAAACTTGCCAGAAGACGGCAAGATCCAGCTTTACAATGGTGAAACAGGTGAGCCATTTGCTCGCAAGTCGACTGTCGGCGTGATGTATATCTTGAAACTTCACCACTTGGTTGATGACAAGATGCACGCTCGAAGCGTCGGACCATATTCGATGATTACTCAGCAGCCACTTGGTGGTAAGGCTCAGTTCGGTGGTCAAAGATTTGGTGAGATGGAAGTTTGGGCACTTGAAGCTTATGGTGCCGCTCATACTTTGCAGGAAATGTTGACGATTAAATCAGATGATATTGTTGGTCGAAGCAAGATCTATGAAGCGATCATTCGTGGCGAGAAGATTCAAAAACCAATCATCCCAGAGGCTTTCAATGTTATGACTAAAGAGCTTCAGAGCTTGGCCTTGAATGTCGAACTGATCACCGACAACGGTGAGATCATCGACAATCCACTCTCAGAGGGCGAAGGCGTCCGACGAGCAGTCAAGCTCCAGCGCACAGAAACAGCCGAGATGGACGAGGAGATTGAGCTTGATGGTGATGAATCAGATGAAGAGTTGGATATCAAACTGACAGAACTGGCTGCCGAGCAGACAGTTGCCGCTGATGATATCGTCTTCGAAGAGGAAGCAGAGGAAGAAACCGAGAAAAAACTCGAGGAAGACGAATAATCTAATCAATTTTGAGTAAGGAGCTATATTATGTCAAACACAGAACAACAAAAAGACCAACTCTCCGTTTCTGATTTCAGAGCGATCAAGGTTACCGTCGCTTCTCCTGAGGAGATTCTTGAGTGGTCGCATGGTGAGGTTTTGAAACCTGAGACCATCAACTACCGAACGCAGAAACCAGAACTTGGTGGACTTTTCTGCGAAAAAATCTTTGGTCCAACCAAAGATTGGGAGTGCTATTGTGGTAAATACAAGAAGATTAGATACAAGGGCGTTGTTTGCGATAAATGTGGCGTCGAGGTCACCAGGTCTAGCGTACGTCGTGTTCGCGTCGGCCATATCGATCTTTCTGTTCCAGTTGCCCACATCTGGTATTCAAAGGGTTCGTCATCGGTCGTTTCCGCTTTGCTAAACATTAGCGCCGGTGATGTTGAAAAAATCGTTTACTTTGCTAGCTTTGTGATCTCTGATGTAAATGAAGATTTGCGACAGAAATGCCTTGCTGACCTTGAAAAAGAGTACAAAGAATTCAAAAAAGAGCCTCAGGAAGGCATCTCGATGGAAGATGTCGATTCTGCTTACAAGACAGCCAAGAGTGAGCTTAATGACCTTTATAAAGGCAAAGCTATCTCCGAGCTTGTTTATCGTGAGATCAATATCAAATATGGTCAGGTTATCCGTGTCGGCATTGGTGCTGAAGCGATCTTGAATTTATTGAAAAACTTGGATATCGATGCTGAGATCATTAAATCACTTGAATTATCCAAAAAACAGATCGGTCTCGTTCGTACCAAGACTTTGAAACGGGCTAGAATTCTTCAAAATATGAAAAGGGCTGGCGTCGACCCAACATGGTTGGTCTTGACTCGTTTGCCAGTATTGCCGCCGGACCTTCGTCCGATGGTTCAGCTTGATGGTGGACGATTTGCGGCTTCTGATTTGAATGATCTATACCGAAGAGTTATCAACCGTAATAACCGTTTGAAGAGATTACTCTCGCAGGGTGCACCAGAAGTTATCTGCCGCAATGAAAAGAGAATGCTACAGGAAGCCGTCGATGCTTTGATCGATAACTCGATCCGCAAAGGCAAAGTCGCTCAGTCTGCTGGTGGCAAGAGAAAACTGAAATCATTGTCTGATATGCTTCGTGGCAAACAGGGTCGTTTCCGACAGAACTTGCTCGGTAAACGCGTCGACTACTCTGGACGATCAGTTATCGTAGTTGGCCCAAGACTCAAGCTTCACCAGTGTGGCCTTCCTAAGGTTATGGCCTTGGAGCTCTTCAAACCATTCGTTATTGGCCGTCTCATTGCTGATGGGTATGTTCATAATGTGAAAAATGCCACTCGTCTGATCGAACGTGGTGAATCATTTGTTTGGGATATCCTAGAAGATGTTATTACTGATAAATTGGTTCTGCTAAACCGTGCTCCAACACTTCACCGTCTCGGTATTCAGGCCTTCCAACCTGTCTTGATCGAAGGTAAAGCGATTCAGATCCATCCACTCGTAACCTCTGCTTTCAACGCTGACTTCGATGGTGACCAGATGGCTGTTCACTTGCCACTTTCGGACAGCGCGCAGAAAGAGGCTCACGAGATCATGCTTTCCTCGAAAAACCTTTTGAAACCAGCTTCAGGTGATCCGGTCTTGAACACCTCGTTCGATATCGTTCTCGGTATCAACTTTATGACTGTTCTTTACGCAGGGGCTAAGGGCGAAAACAGAACCTTCGCTTCTGAAAATGATGTGATCTCGGCTTATGATCAGGGAATTATTGCCGTCAATGCAAAGATCAAGGTTAGATTGAACACAGGTGAGATTATCGAAACTTCGGCTGGTAGACTTCTCTTCAACGAGATTATGCCAGAGGGCGTCGAGTACCAAAACGGCGACTTTACCAAGAAATCAATCTCAAAACTGGTTGATCGAGTTTACAGAACTTTTGGTGTCGATGCGACTGCCAAATTTGTTGATGACTTGAAGGACCTTGGTTTCATTTATGCGCAAAAAGCCGGCTATACATTTGCTGTCGATGATATTCATGTCCCAGCAAAGAAAGAAAGCCTTTTGAAAGATGCTGATGAAGTTATTAGAGTTATCAATCAGCAGTTCGCTAAGGGTTTGATCACCGAAGAAGAGCGATATACCAAAACTATTGAGACATGGATGGACTGTCAGACAAAAATTGAAAAAGAGATGGTTGATGAATATCCTCATGATAACGATTTGTTCATCATTATGGATTCAGGTGCTCGAGGTAAAGTGTCTCAGATGACACAGGTGGCCGGTATGAAAGGTTTGGTTGCTGACCCAACTGGTGCGATCATCGAGTTGCCGATCAGATCGAACTTCAAAGAAGGTCTCACAGTTTTCGAATACTTTGAGTCAACTCACGGTTCGAGAAAGGGTCGTGCTGATACAGCTTTGAGAACCTCTGAGGCTGGTTATCTAACTAGAAGACTAGTTGATGTTTCACAGGATGTGGTCGTAACGACTGAAGACTGTGGTACCTCTGAGACTCGAAAGATTTCCAAGAAATTCTATACTGATCTTGGCGAGACTTGGGACAAATACATCAAGGGTCGTGTTCTCGGCAAAGAAATCGCCGGCGTTGCCGTTGGCACTCTGATCATGGACGAAGAAATTGCCAAGATAAATGGTTCAAATGTTGACGAGATTCAGATCTTCTCTTTGATCGGTTGCCGAGCCAAGAGAGGTATCTGCCAGAAATGTTATGGTATTGACCTTGCAACTGGCAGGATCATCGAAAAAGGTTCTGCTGCTGGTATCGTTGCCGCTCAGGCAATCGGTGAGCCAGGAACGCAGTTGACGATGAGAACTTTCCATACAGGTGGTGCGGCTGGTGAGGATATTACCTCGGGTCTACCTCGTGTTCAGGAGATCTTTGAAGCTCGCGTGCCAAAGCGTCCAGCCATCTTGGCTGAGATCGTCGGTATCGTTTCAACTAGAAAAGATCATGACAATGTCATCGTTACTATCAACGGTACAGGAGAAAGAGCTGATTCATTTGAAATTCCTGAAGAATATCATCTAAATGTCGAAGACGGCAAGATGGTAGCGGTCAATGAGCCAATCGCTGAGAATCAAGACGGCAAGACTATTCGCACAAAATTTGCTGGTACGATCTCGATCGATGGTAAAGTTGTCGCGATCAAGACTTCTGGAAATATCGAGCGAGAATATATCGTTCCAAGACAGGTGGTTCTGAAGGTCAAGACCGGCGACAGCGTAATTATTGGTCAAGCCTTGACTGAAGGTCACTATGATTTGAACGAGTCGCTGAAACTTTGTGGCGCAAATGACACCCAAAACTATATTATCAAGCAGGTTCAGACAATCTATGAGTCACAGGGCCAAGATATCAACGATAAACATATCGAAGTTATCGTTCGCCAGATGTATTCGAAGGTCAGAATCGTCAACCCAGGAGACAGTCTGTTTATGCCTGGTCAGGTCTTGAATCGACTCGAAGTCGGTATCGTCAACGACGAGCTCAAGGCTGCCGGCAAGAAACAGGTCAAGACTGAAGGTTTGATCATGGGTATTACCCGCGTTGCCCTGAAGACAGAGAGCTTTTTGTCTGCCGCTTCCTTCCAGGAGACAACATCTGTTCTGATCGATGCCGCACTTTCGGGCAAGGTCGACCACTTGAGAGGCTTGAAGGAGAATGTGATCATCGGTAAGCTTATCCCAGCTGGTACCGGTTACAACCCTGAGGCAGACGAATAATTCGTCGCTAGCCTCATACTTTGACAGCGAGTCAAATAAATGATATATATAAGTAGTTAATTTAGAAAAAATATGCCAACAATCAACCAATTGATCCGAACAAATCGAAAGAAGGTCGTCAAGAAATCCAAAACTACGGCAATCAAGACCACTTTCAATTTCATCGAAAATCGTCCAAAGAAAATTTCCAAAGGCTGTCCTCAAAAAAGGGGAGTCTGCGTTAAGGTTGGCACGATGACTCCAAAGAAACCAAACTCAGCTTTGCGTAAATTTGCTCGTGTCAGACTTGCAAATGGCTACGAGGTTAATGCCTACATCGGTGGCGAAGGTCACAACTTGCAGGAGCACTCAGTCGTAGTTATCCGTGGCGGTCGTGTAAAGGACCTTCCAGGTATGCGATATCATATTGTTCGTGGCAAGCTTGATCTTTCGGGTGTGAAAGACCGCAAGACAGCTCGCAGCAAATATGGTGCCAAAAAACCAAAGGCTGTTTAGTCTATCGCTAGAAAGATAATCAAAAGTTAACCGAAAAAAAATATGTCAAGAGGAAATTCAAAAATCAAAAAGCAACCATTGGTTGCTGACAAGAAATACGGCAGCCAACTGATTGCCAAGTTTATGAACTATGTCATGCTAAATGGCAAGAAAACTGTTGCCGAGAAGATCGTCTATGGTGCTCTCGAACAGGCTTCTGTCAAACTTGGTGCTGAGCCACTTAGTCTTTTCGATCAGGTGATGCGCAATGTTGGTCCAGCTGTCGAGGTCAAAAGCAAGCGTATCGGTGGTGCAAACTATCAGGTACCGATGGAAGTTAGTCTAGAGAGAAAAAATATTCTAGCTATGCGTTGGATCTTGGGTGCTGCTCGTGGTGCCAAAGGCCGTCCAATGGCTGAGAAACTCGCCTCTGAGATGATCAGTGCTTACAACGGCGAAGGTGCCGCGATGAAGAAGAAGGATGATACTCACCGAATGGCCGAAGCCAACAAGGCTTTTGCCCACTTCGCCCGATTCTAACACTTCGACCAATCAAATTCTAAACAAAATGAAACACCTCACATATGTGAGGTGTTTCATTTATATTTGTCATTGCGAGGAGTCCGCGACGCGGCAATCTATCATGGATTGCTGTTTATTACTCCTCACTTTTGGTGTCATTCCTGCGCAGGCAGGAATCCCATCACAGTGTAAGCGCCAAGAAAATTTATCTTGAATAATAACTCGGGTGGATTCCTGTTTCTGTACTGCGGTAGAAGTCAGTATTATCGTTGCCTTTAGTCACAATCAATTGAAAAAAATGTAATGGTGGGCTGCACGAAGTAGCCCACCTGATCCTCGTCATATTGTGAATCTCTCCACCCACACAATAGGACTGATGATACGGGATTTGCTTAACTCCGTCGCATGTTGGGAGCCAATACGCACTGCTTCTCTGATTGCAGTCCTACCTTCTGGCGAGGAAATCCACTCTTTTACTTCGGGAGACAGTTTAGCCTCTCTATGTTTATCATCCACTAGCATTACCTCCTTATGGTGATAATGTATTATTACAACAAAATTGTTCATCTGTAAACTAACTCGATACATTTCATTACCTTGGAAACACTCCTTAGTTCGAACCGTCCAACTTGGCAATACAAAAAAAGCAACCACTAAGTTTGCTAAAATAATTTTATTTGTGTATCAGAGGAGCTTCGAACCTTACTTCTTTTCTAATTCATAAACGATCTGGTTGTCATCGATGCTTTTTTGTTCAAATCCGCATTTTTCTAGTACTTTCCGGCTGCCAACATTGTTGACCGAACATTTGCCCTCGACAGTGCGAATATCTAGACTGGTATTATCAAATACCCACTCCATTACTTTTTTCAGACAGGCAGTTGCGATGCCTTTGCCCCAGCAGTTTCTTTCACCAATTTCATATCCGACTTCTCCGATAGATTCATTCAATTTCAGAGTTATGCAACCGATCAATTGATGATTGTGGTAAATAATCCAATCAATTCTACTATCGTCACCAGATATTCTCTGCAATCGCTCAGTTTCTTCTGCGGTTGTCCTGCCTAACTTAACACTCATATGTTCAATAATCTTTGGATCATTGAACCATTTTACGAACGCCTCTGTTGTCTGTTCTAGATTTTCTATCGGTCCGAGATAAGTTTCTTGATCGACAATAAGTTTTTGTCCGAGCATAATTATTCCGTCTAAGGATTATTTTTTAGTATCCGAGCGATAAAACTGTCTTTTTATGCTTAAATAATATCAGTAATGTCACCAGAGTTCGAGCCCATTGTGGGGTATACAAAAAATAACTATTACCATAATAGTTATTTTTTGTCTCAGCGTAGTGGACGAAATTCGAACTAGAATAGTATTTGCAAACTAAGTCTTATTGCTAAAGCCGTGCTTGTAATGGGAGCGTCCACAAATCTCGCACTCATAGAATTTTTGCTAATTAATTTCTTAATATGTATCCGATCGTGGGGTTAAAAAAAACAGGGAGGGGCCCTGATTGTTCGTTTTGCAAATTTGATTGGTCCGCCACCACGTCGGATGACGTAGCGGCGGACGGTAGGTGTCAGTCTCTCGGGACCCAGAGCGGAATAACTTTCGCTCTGGGTGGCTGTTCGGTGATCGGGTGCCCATTCCACAGTTTGTACAGCAGAAAACCGATCAGGGCTAGTGGCCCAAACAGCCAGATGATGGCTTTGGCCGTCAGGTCATAATTCTCGTGTTTCCCCCATGTGAACTCAAGGAATACTATGCTTGCTATCCAGGGGGCGAGTGCTGACAGTGGACTTGGCAGTCCAGCCTTCATGGTTAGTGTTAGCACACTGAAGATAAGAGCGATGCTGATTACTAGCCATAGTAAGGTCGCGAGGCGATTGAGCGTACCTATGAGGCCGCCCACCAGTTCCATCATGATAAACTCCTTTGGTTCAGTACCTGCCCTGCATCTTCAGCCTTGCAATCGCTTCGGGAAGATCGGGCGGTAGGTCGATGTCGAAGGCGACTTCAGGGTCATTGACTTCGACAATCTCGGCTTTGCAGCCGAGAGCATAGCCGAGCAAATTGGCAATGTGCCTGGGTGCTAATGGTTCAAACCTCTGAAACCTTGGGAACCATTTCAGCGGGAAATGAAGTGCCCAGTGCAAGAGGAAACGAACTACACCCTCAAGTCTCATCACGAACAATTCGCTGATGGCAGGGAATTTAATCATTCTCTCTAGAAGCTGCTTGTCTATGTGAAGCAACTTCGGACGAATAATCCAGATCCCGCCACGAACAAGTGTGCTGCCAGGAATGTATCTGAAACTTCCTTGTTCAGAGTAGCATTTTTCCCTTGGAACAGCTGGCCAGATTAGTCCGGTCTCTGAGTTCATCTCGGCCAGCTTAATGATTTTGTGAATCAAATTGCTGGATAAGAGAACTGCATCAACATTCACGACAACGAGCAGGTCTGCGCCTGATTGAGTAACGCCGTCGAGAATATCCCGCAGGAGCTTACCTGTTTTTGGTAGGCAGACAACTTTGGGAATGCTTTCAATCTTGCCATTGTAAGCTGGATCGCAACGAACCAGTATACGATCAGGGTTGATCTTCAGTACCTCCCTGATCATGCGTACGCAGATCGAGATACCGTTGATTAAGATCCACGGTTTTGGAATCACTGCCTTGAGGCGACTGCCGATACCGGCAGCCAATATAAGAATTTCCAGGCTTGGCAAGGCGTCACCTCCTTTTTGGTGTACTCAATCTGCAAACACAATATTTACAGAATGCCTGACAAATTTATACCACAAACATCTCGAAGTAGCAATGATTTGTACTTAATGACGACCTCTTGGACAATAGCCCATGTTTCTCGGCGTACTGTAGGGGTGTTAAATATTGTAATGTTTGATGTGGTCTAACATTGTTGTAAACAATCAACCACTCCGTAATATATTTGTTAAATCTATCTAAGTTCTCGCTGCATTTGCCGTCATTGAGCCATTCCTCGATGAGGGTTTTGTTTAGTCTCTCGACCTCTGGATTATCTTTGGGTGTTCTAACTCTAGAGTAGTACCGCTGAATGTTCTTTCTCCCGCAAGTCTCATTGAAATCCTTCTGAAACTCACTACCATTGTCAGAGAGGATGATTGCCAGATTGTCTTTGCCAACTAGATACTCAAGTCTCTCTAAGAAGTCTGCAGCTGTTGCTGAGGTATGGCTTCGGTAAGCTCTGGCATAGGCCAGTTTACCAGTATGACCAACCGCAGTAATGATGTAATACTTTAAGCCAAAGAGCCAGAGAACCTTAGTATCAATTGAATAAAGATCTTCGGCTTTCTGCCGGATGTCGTAGCTAATTAGCTGCCTTTTACCCTTGTTTTTGGCGTAGATACGTTTCTTCCTCGGTGGGTAAAGATTAAATCTCTCAATGACCCGCTGGAACTGCCACGATGAGATGTTATCACCATATCTGTTCTTGTAGACAACAGAAAGTTTAACCTTACTCCAATGAATGAACTCTTTGCGGAGTTTGATCATTCTAACTAAAACGATTGGATCAGGTTGCCAGCATCTGGTGTTTCTTGGCTTAGAGGATTTGTCCTCAAGTAACTCCAGTCGTCGATCATTAAAACGACTAAACCAGTGATAGAACTTAGACCTAGCGATGCCGTAGTGTTTAGCTGTTAAGCTAGCATTCTCATTACCAGCTGTGTAGTAGAAGATGATCCATTCAAGACGGAGCTGAGCTTTTTCTGACAACTTCTTCTTGGCGATACTTCGCCAAAGATTGTACTTGTTAACCCTTGCAATTGGCTTGGGTATTAAGTAGATTGGGGTGTGGTACATTGGGTGTTCCTTTCAGACCCCACTGTACCATTTTTTATGTGCTTAGTGTCCAAGAGGTATGTCATCATCTCCATGATTCTAGCTTACAGAATTAATGCAACTTTTTTGGTTGTATGGTACCAACATTGTGAAAAGCGAATGGTCACATTTACCCTAAAGATCTGTCGGCAAGCTCGAGATGACAGAAGTGAAGATGAATGATCGTAATAACAATCCCTTGTATTTTTTCGATCGATTTATACGAGTCAGTGAGTAATAACGTAGCATGTTCGGCGTAACGGAATGTATTCTTGGTAAAAAAATAGGCGGAGAAGGGTGACATCGTGTCACTTTTCTCCACCTCGGTCTTCGTTCTTTCCCTCCGGTATCCACCAGAGGAGGGCGTCGGCTAACCAGTCGATGACGACTGCTAACCATGAGGATCCTTTGCTGCTATGTTTGGTAGCGACGCAGCTTGGGGCGTATAAGCGCGCCAAAACTACGAACAGGATCAGGAGAGTTAAATCTGTGTAATCCATCTTCGTTCACCTCTGTCTATATACTTAACAATAATAGTGCGAATTGTCAAGTTGATAGATTTGACACAGGCGAAACACATGTGCTATTATATTCACAAAGTGGGGGATTTTTTATGTTAAAAACAGAAAATTAATTGCAGATTATCTGGCAATCTTAACTGATCTACTTGGGTCAGCGCGGAAATAAAATTAGAATTTCATTAGACAATATAAATTAAGAATGGAAAAATATGGCACGAGACTATCCGCTAGACAAAGTTAGAAACTTCGGTACGATTGCTCACATTGACGCTGGTAAAACAACCGTGACTGAGGGCATCCTTTATCGAACAGGTAAAGTTCACAAGATTGGTGAGGTGCACGAAGGTGAAGCAACTATGGACTGGATGGAGCAGGAGCGCGAGCGTGGTATTACTATTACCTCAGCCGCTACAACTGCTTTCTGGAAGGGTCACCGTGTCAATATTATCGATACTCCAGGCCACGTAGACTTCACAGTTGAAGTTGAGCGTTCTCTGCGTGTTCTCGACGGTGCGGTCGTGATTTTTGATGGCAAGATGGGTGTTGAGCCACAGAGTGAAACTGTCTGGCGTCAAGCTGACAAGTACAAAGTGCCTCGAATGTGCTTCATCAACAAGATCAATCAGACTGGTGGAGATTTTTATCGTTCACTTGATTCGATCCACAGCCGTCTCTCCAAGCATGCTCTGCCTATTCAGTTACCGATTGGCACTGAGCAATCAATCAACGGTATCGTTGACTTGGTGGACATGAAGGCCTATTTTTACAAAGAATACAAAGATAAAGAGCTCACAGAAGGACCAATCCCAGCTGATATGGCTGATACTGTTAAGGAATGGCGAGATAAATTGGTCGAAAAAGTCGTCGAGTATGATGATGCTGCGACCGAAAAGTATTTGAACGGTGAAGAGTTCACAAATCACGAACTGATGGATCTAATCCGAAAAGCCTGTATCTCCTCAGAGTTCTACCCAGTCTTGGGTGGTGATGGCCGTGGTGTAATCGTTGAAACTTTGCTCGATGCTATAGTGAGCTATTTGCCTTCTCCTCTCGATGTCGAGCCTGCACATGGTATCGACCCAAAAACCGAGGAAGATGTTCTCGTTTTGCCTGAAGACGATGGTCCTTTTGCCGCATTGGCTTTCAAAGTCGCAACTGATCCGTTTGTTGGAAAACTAATTTTCTTCCGTGTTTACCGTGGTATCCTGAAAAAAGGCTCCTATGTTTACAACTCAACTTCAGAAAACAAAGAGCGTATCGGTCGTATTGTTCGACTTCACGCCAATCACCGCGAAGAAGTAGATATGGTCTACGCTGGTGAAATTGCCGCTGCTGTTGGTCTGTCCAACACTACTACTGGTGATACTCTTTGCGATGAGGCCAAACCAGTTATCCTGGAGAAGATTACCTTCCCAGAGCCCGTTATCGATATTGCGATCGAACCAAAAACCAAAGCTGACCAAGAAAAGATGTCTTTGGCCCTTTCTCGGCTCGCCGAAGAAGATCCAACCTTCCGTGTTCGATCTGACAGTGAGACTAATCAGACAATTATCGCTGGTATGGGCGAGCTTCATCTTGAGATTATCGTCGATCGTATGAAACGAGAGTTCAAAGTTGAGGCTAATGTTGGCGCACCTCAGGTTGCATTCCGCGAAACTATTCGCAATGAAGTTACCTCTGAAGGTAAATATGTTCGTCAGACCGGTGGCCGTGGTCAATATGGTCATTGCTGGCTGCGTATCAAACCAACCGAGCCAGGCTCAGGCTTTACCTTCATCAATGCTATTACTGGTGGCTCAATCCCTCGTGAATACATCAAACCAATCGAAGAAGGTGTCAAGGAAGCTATGTCTCGAGGTGTTATTGCTGGTTATCCAGTCGTGGATCTCTCAGTGGAAGTCTATGATGGTTCTTTCCACGAAGTTGACTCATCAGAAATCGCTTTCAAAATCGCTGCATCTACTGCTTTCCAAGATGGTTTCAAAAAGGCCAATCCTGTCATTTTAGAGCCAGTTATGAAAGTTGAAGTTACAACTCCAGAAGAGTTCATGGGTGATGTTGTTGGCGATTTGAACGCCAAGAGAGGTCAGATCAACAAGATGGAAGACCTGCCAAGCGGCAACAAGATGATCTTGGCAATCGTACCACTAGCCTCAATGTTTGGTTATACAACACAGCTTCGTTCGATGTCACAGGGCCGCGCTTCATCGGTTATGGAATTTGAGAATTACTCTGAAGTTCCAGGCAATGTTGCTCGTGAGATTATCGAAAAACGAAGCAAGTAAGGAAGCAATTTAATCATTTATTCAATGATTTTCCCCTCTCCTTTTCAAGGAGAGGCAGGGTGAGGTTTAATGTTTAAGATGAAACCTCATCTAACTTCTCCTTGAAAAGGAGAAGAACCCTTAAAAATTAGTAATTTGGGAATTTTCTTCCCTCCCTGCTCTTGCGTCAAATTGAATTATTTGATATGATTGAAGCGCCGAAAAAATAGGTAAATTTTTGATATAAGTAACTATTAGAAGGAGAATTCACATGGCAGAAGCATTTAACAGAAACAAGCCGCATGTAAATGTTGGCACAATTGGTCACGTTGACCACGGCAAGACTACCTTGACCGCAGCTATTACCAATGTCTTGGCAAAAAAAGGCATGGCTACAGCTAGAAAATTTGATGATATCGACAGCGCCCCAGAAGAAAAAACTCGTGGTATTACCATTGCTACTTCTCACCAAGAGTACGAGACTGAAAAAAGACACTACGCTCACGTAGACTGTCCAGGACACGCTGACTATGTTAAAAACATGATCACTGGTGCTGCACAGATGGACGGTGCTATTTTGGTTGTTGCTGCTACTGATGGCCCTATGCCTCAGACTAGAGAGCACATTCTTTTGGCACAGCAGATCGGCGTTCCAGCTATCGTTGTTTACCTAAACAAATGCGATATGGTGGATGATCCAGAACTTTTGGATCTAGTCGAGATGGAAGTTCGTGAACTTTTGACAAAATACAAATACGATGGCGACAACGCTAAAGTTATTCGTGGTTCAGCCTTGAAAGCTCTTGAAGGAGATGAAAAATGGGAAAAATCAATCGATGAGCTGATGGATGCTATCGATGAGGCCATCCCAGAACCAGTCCGAGAGATCGACAAGCCATTTTTGATGCCTGTAGAGGATGTTTTCTCGATCAAAGGTCGTGGAACAGTTGCTACTGGTAGAATCGAAAAGGGTATCGTCAAGATCAACGACGAAGTTGAGATTGTCGGTTTGAGACCAACTCGCAAAACAGTTGTTACTGGCGTTGAGATGTTCAAAAAGATGCTCGACAAGGGTCAAGCTGGCGACAATGTTGGTTTGCTACTTCGTGGCGTTGAGAGAGACGATATCGAGCGCGGTATGGTTTTGACCAAGGCTGGTGCTATCACTCCTCACACTGAATTCGAAGCTGAGATCTATGCTTTGACCAAAGAAGAGGGCGGACGACACACTCCAATCTTCAAAGGTTACAAACCTCAGTTCTATATCAGAACAACTGATGTAACTGGTGATATTACCTTTGATTCAGAGATGATCATGCCTGGCGATACTGCCAATGTCAAAGTTAAGTTGATTCAGCCAATTGCTATCGACGAAGGTTTGAAATTTGCTATTCGCGAGGGTGGCAAGACCGTTGGTGCTGGTGTAGTTACAAAGATTATCAAATAGGATCATAAATGTCTGAAACAAACGCCGTCAAACAGAAGATTCGCATTCGCCTTCGTGCCTATGATTATCGTATTATCGACAAATCTGCCAGACAGATCATCGATACTGCGGTCAGAACAGGTGCAGAAGTCGCAGGTCCAATCCCGCTGCCAACTGAAACAAAGAAAATCACCGTTTTGAAATCACCTCATGTTTTCAAGGACGCTCGGGAACAGTTCGAGATGCGAACACACAAAAGGTTGATCGATATCTTGAACCCAACATCCAAGACAATAGACAGCTTGATGGGTCTCGATCTACCGCACGGCGTCGATATTGAGATCAAGATGTAACACCCGCCGCGGGTGTTACCCTGAGCGACCAAAGGGAGTCGAAGGATCTTAAGAAGAATTGCACAGATATACAGATGACGAGTGCGCAAGAAATTGCAAAATCGTCATCTGCTATCAGTTCGGTTTTCGTCGTAAGACTTGACTGGAACCGATTAATTTAGTAGAATTAAGTCTGTTGATTGAGAACACTCATGAAGCAGTCTGGGATATCACCCAAACAGGTTGTGATCCAAGACAAATTATTTGCGTAAAAATATATGAAATTTGCATTAGGTAAAAAAATTGGGATGACAAGAATCTTCGACGAAACAGGTCGGTCTTTTGCTGTTACTATGATCAAGTCACTCAATTGCAAAGTTGCTCAGATTAAATCAACTGCCAAAGACGGCTACAACGCCATTCAGATTGCCGCTACTGAGAAAAAAGGTGAGAGAGAGAAGACTTTGAAAACTTGTGAGTTTAGAACCGAAGATATCAAATCATACAAAAGAGGAAAAACAATTAGCTTTGAACAGTTCGCCAAAGACGAGAAGATCAATGTCGTCGGAGTGAGCAAGGGTAAGGGTTTTGCCGGAACGATCAAGAGACATCATTTTAGCCGTGGTCCAGAAGGACATGGTTCTAATAATGTGCGTGAGCCAGGTTCGATTGGTGCTCAACAGCCTCAGCGTGTTATCCCAGGTAAAAAGATGCCAGGTCACATGGGTGCAGAAAATGTCACCGTTCGCAACCTCAAGATTGCTGATCTCGATGGTGAAATTATGCTTATCGCCGGTGCTGTACCAGGCAACAACAAATCTTATATCAAGATATATTCTTTTGGTGATATTCCAGCTGACGCCGAACCAGAAGTAATTGTGACAGAGGTTGAAGCTGAAGCCGACACAGTCGAAGAAGCTGTCGTTGAGCCAGAAGTTGCTGCCGAAACAGAGGAAACGAAATAATCATATGAAATTAGAAATACTAAACAAAATTGGTGAAAAAGTTGACGAGATGACTCTCGGCAAAGCTTTCGAATACAAAGTCAGCCAAGAGCTTTTGGCTCTTTATATCAATTATCTCCGCAACGCTTTGCGTGATCCTATCGCCAATGCCAAAGACCGAAGTGAAGTTTCTGGTGGTGGACACAAACCATACAAACAAAAAGGTACCGGCCGATCCCGACAGGGTTCGATCCGCTCCCCATTGTGGGTTGGTGGTGGCGTAACTTTTGGTCCTTCTTCAGAGCAAAACTGGCACCAAAGAATGTCCAAGCGGATGAAAAAACAGGTTATGGCTGGTATTATTGGTCGTCTCGTTACAGAAAAGAAATGCATCGGCATCGATGATTTGACTTTTGCTGCTCCAAAAACTTCCGAAGCTGTCGAGATCATGACCAAGATGAATATTGAATGTAAAACCTGCGTTATCTTCAGTGAAAAGGACAAAAACGCTGGTAAATCGTTCCGCAACATTGCAGGTGTTATCTCGATGTATGTCGACAAATTGAATGTCATCGATCTTTTGTCTTGCGGTAAAGTTATTATCACCAAAGAGGCCTTGATTGTTTTGGATGAACGCTACAACAAGGAGATAAAATAATGAGACAGATCCTCAAAAAAGCTATCGTATCAGAGAAATCATTTCAGGCAGCTGCCAAAGCAACCTTTACCTTTCTAGTCGATACTTCAGCTACCAAGCAAGAAATTGCCGAGAAATTCGAAACTGTTTTCTCGATCAAACCACTTTCAATCAATACGATCACGATCATGGGCAAAGTCAAAAAAGGCAAAAAGGGGCCAGGCCGACGATCGGATATCAAAAAAGCTGTAATTACCTGTGCTAAGGGCACCAAGATTGATTTGTTTGAGACTGAAGAAGAAGCCAAAGACAAAGACAAAGACAAGAAGAAAAAATAGCCAGCACAGGCCAGCACAGATTACAGATCATACAGATTGATAAAACACGAGATTAGAAATTAGAAACAAGAAATTTAGGATTTAGAAATTAGAAATTAGAAATTTGGATAACATGCCAGTAAAAATATCAAAACCTACAACAAACGGCCGCAGACTTTTATCAGTCAGAGATTTTTCTGGTCTTGATACCAAAGTCAAAAGCGAAAAGTCACTTACTTTTGCCCTAAAGAAATCATTGGGTAAGAGCGGTGGCAAGATTGTTTGTTATCACAAGGGTGGTGGCGTCAAGCGTCTTTACCGTATGGTTGATTTTTTGGGTACTGAGAGATTGGGCGAAAAGGCTACAGTTATTTCTATCCAGTACGACCCAAATCGTAGTGCTGACATTGCTTTGATTCAATATGAGGACAAAACAAAGGTTTATATCATTGCTCCGGCTGGTTTGGAAAAAGGTACAACTTTGGTTTGCGACGAGAAAACTCCGATCAGAGCTGGCAATCGTATGAAACTGAAAAACATTCCTTCATCAACTCAGATTTATGGTGTAGAGTTGGTTCAGGGCAAAGGTGCTCAAATGTGCCGCAGTGCCGGCACATTTGCAACGCTTTTAGGTGTTGATGGCGATTATGCCATGATTCGTCTGCCATCCAGCGAAAGCCGCAAGGTTTTAGCCGAAAATTATGCTTCTATTGGGATCGTTTCAAATATTGATCACAATAAGATCGTATTCGGTAAAGCTGGCCGCAAACGCAAGCTTGGTATTCGTCCGACTGTTTTGGGTAAATCCAAAAATGCATGCGATCACCCACACGGTGGTGGTGAGGGCCACTCTCCAATCGGAAATAAGAAAGGTCCAAGGACTCCATGGGGCAAAGCTGCTCTAGGACCTCGAACCAGAAACAAGAAGAAAAAGAGTGGTAAATTAATCCTTTCTAGGAGAAGTAAATAATGTCTAGATCGCTCAAAAAAGGACCTTTTGTCGACGAAAAGCTTTTGATGAAAGTTCAGAAAGCCACGAACACTGGGGACAAGAAAACTATCAAGACTTGGTCAAGATCATCAACAATTATTCCTGAGATGGTCGGTATGACCTTTGGAGTCCACAATGGCAAAGAACATACTAATGTCTTTGTTGCTGAGGAGATGGTTGGCCACAAACTTGGTGAATTTTCACCAACACGAAAATTCCGTGGTCACGGCGGTAAGATCGCTAAAGATCAAGCCAAGAGTGCGAAATAATTTAGCCTAAGTTTTACAGAATATCGAAAATTACAAATCAAGACAACAATATGGAAATAACAGTCAAAAATTTATTCAAACGAATTTCGCCACGCAAAGTCAGGCCAAGCCTTTATGGTTTGAAAGATATGGTTGCAACCAAAGCCGCTGATATCACAAAGTTCGGCAGCAAAAAGGCTGACCGCTTGGTCAACGAATTGATCTTGTCTGGTTTGGCTGCCTGCAAAGAACAATATCTTGATATTGAGACAGTTACGATCAAAAGCATTTCCTGTAATGAAGGACCACGATTGAAGAGATCAATCCCTTGGTCAAAGGGTGTTAGCCGCCGGATAGTTCATCGTCTAGCTCACCTGATCTTGGTTTTGTCTGCTGAAGAAGCAGTAAAACCGGTAAAAGCTGCAGCATCAAAAGAAATCCCTAAAACAACGAAGGAAAAATAATTATGGGACAAAAAGTTAATCCAAAATCAATCAGACTGAAGATAAACGAAATGTGGACTTCATCTTGGTTTGGCCGACAAAACTATGTCGAGACTTTGATCTCTGATCTGAAAATCAGAAAAATCATCGACAAGAAGTTGAAGGACGCTTATGTTTCCAAAGTTGAGATTGATCGTGATGCCAACAAATTGACTATCAATATTCATTCTAGCCGACCAGGTGTTATCATCGGTCGTGGCGGGGCTGGAACTGAGGATTTGAAGAAATTGATTGCCACCAAAGCCAAGGAAAAGATTCAGATCAATATCATCGAGGTCAAAAAACCTGATGCCGACGCTGCAATTATTGCTTCGGGCATCGCAAATCAGCTTGAAAGACGTATTCCTTATCGCCGTGCCATCAAGCAAGCAATTGAAAAAGCCAAAGCTGCTGGTATCTTGGGTATCAAAGTTATGATCGGTGGTAGATTGAACGGAGCAGATATCGCCAGAAGCGAAAAGATTTCTTTCGGTAGCGTCCCACTTTCAACTTTCAAGAGTGATATTGACTACAAATATACAACAGCTTTGACAACCTTTGGAATCATCGGTATCAAAGTCTGGGTATATAAGGGTGAAAGAGTTTATACCAGTGAAGATTTCGGTAAGAATTAATCTTCACAGAGTTTACAAAATTAGAAGTTAGGAATTACAACAATGTTGATGCCAAAAAAAATGAAATATAGAAAGCAGCAGCGCGGTCGCAGACGTGGTATTGCTTCTCGTGGAAGCGAGATTTCTTTTGGCAAGTTTGCAATCAAAGCTATGTCCTGCGGTTGGTTGACAGCTCGAGCAATTGAAGCTGCCAGAAGAGCCATGACTCGATATGTCAAGCGTGGTGGTCAGATCTGGATCAGAGTTTTTCCTGACAAGCCAGTCACCATGACCTCACCAGAGGTTCCAATGGGTTCTGGAAAAGGTGCAGTTGATCATTTCGTGGCTGTTATCAAGCCAGGCCGAATCCTGTTTGAGATGGATGGCGTTGATGAAGTTACGGCCAAAGAAGCGATGAGATTGGCTCAGCACAAGATTTCTGTCGCAACCAAATTTATTGCCAAAGATTAGTAAATTGTTTATCAAAAGATATTATGAAAAAAACCGAAGAATTAAAAAAGATTATGGCTCTGCCAGCCGACAAACTAAGCGAAGAACTCGCTGTTTTGGAGACTAAACTTATCACTATGAAGCTGAAAGTTGCTGCTGGTAAACTCGACAATCACACTGAGATCGGTAAAGCCAAGAGAAATATCGCAAGAATTTTGACTTTAATAAATGGTAAAGTAGCAAATTAATCATGAAAAAAACAACAAAAAAACTGATAAAGGGCGTGATTGTTTCAGATAAGATGGATAAAACTGTCGTAGTTAAGGTTGAGCGAGTCAAATCTCATCCAATTTATAAAAAGAAATTCACTGTTAGCAAAAATATCAAAGCTCATGATGAGAAAAATGAGTTTGCTACTGGTGATGTTGTCGAGATTGAGATGGTTCGTCCGATCAGTCGAGACAAGAAATTTAGCGTAGTTAACAAGGTAAAGTAATGATACAGCCAGGTTCAAGATTAATGGTCGCGGATAACACCGGTGCAAAAGAAATTGAGTGCATCACTGTTTTGGGACGCGCAAAAAGAGATGGCGCTGAAGTTGGTGATATCATCTCTGCATCAGTTAAATCAGCTATTCCACGAGGTACAGTCAAGAAAAAAGAGGTCGTGAAAGCTGTGATCGTGCGACAAAAGAAAGCAATTTTGCGAGAAGACGGTTCTTATATCTCATTTTCTGAAAATGCCGCAGTTATTATCACTCCAGAAAAAGAACCTCGCGGAACTCGTATCTTTGGTCCAGTCCCACGAGAATTGCGAGCCCAGTATATGAAAATTATCTCGCTAGCTCCAGAAGTATTATAAGAGATCAAATAGGTAAATTAGTAAAGATATTATGAAAATCAAGAAAAATGACAATGTAACAGTGATTGCAGGCAAAGACCGAGGTAAAGTCGGCGTTGTTGAGCGTGTCTTCGTCGAAGCCAACAAAATCATTGTCAAAGGTGTTGCTATTGCCAAGAAACATGTCAAACCAAGCCGAAAAAACCCTCAGGGCGGCATCATCGAGATCAACCAGAAGATTGCTGTTTCCGATGTCATGATTACTTGCCCAAACTGTGGCAAATTGACCAAAGTTGGCTATAAGTTTCTTGAAGACAAAACCAAGGTTAGAATTTGTAAAAAATGCGGCCAAGGCATAGAAAATGGGAGCAAATAATGGAAACTTTAAAAGAGCGATTCCACAAAACTATCAAGCAAGCACTGAAAAAATCTTTAAACAAGAAGAATATTTCTGAAGTCCCTGAGATCGAAAAAGTCGTTATCTCTAGCGGTATTGGTGACTGGAAAGACAGCAAGGATACGATCGAAAAGATTTCCGTCGAGATTGCCAAGTTGACCGGCCAGAAGCCAAAGATAAATATGTCCAAAACTTCAGTTTCAGCTTTCAAATTGCGAGAAAACCAACCAGTTGGTATGACCGTAACACTAAGAGGGGATCGAAAATATGATTTTATCGATCGCTTGACCAATGTCGCCATTCCACGCATCAGAGATTTCCGCGGACTATCAGAAAAGTCATTTGATGAACATGGTAATTACTCACTCGGTATCAAAGATTATTCTATTTTCCCAGAGATCAAATACGAAGATATTCCAGTCAATTTCGGCCTTCAAGTTAATATTAAAATAAGATCAAAAAGCAAAGAAGACGCTACTGCTCTATTAAAAGAGCTTGGTTTCCCCTTTGTAAAGAAATAAGGAACAAAAATGGCAAAAGTTTCAATGATTGTAAAAGCCAATCGTAAACCAAAATATATGTCTCGCACCATCAGAAGATGTAAGGTGTGTGGTCGAAAACACGCATATATGCGAGATTTTGGCTTATGCCGTATTTGTTTCAGAGAATTTGCGTCTCGTGGAGAAATCCCAGGAGTCGTCAAGTCAAGCTGGTAATAATATAGGATGAAATAATGACAGATCAAATCGCAGACTTAATCACAAGAATTCGAAACGCCACCGCTGTAAAGAAGACAGAGGTCCTGGTTTGCTTTTCAAAGATGAACCAATCGATCGCTGAAATCTTGAAGAAGGAAGGTTTTTTGACTGAAATCGTGGTTAACGAGAATGACGGTAAAAAATCATTGCTATTGAAATTATCAGTTTCCAAAAGACCAAGTCATATTGAACAGATTAGCAAGCCAGGACGCCGTGTGTATTCTAAGGCCAAATTCATTCCTAAACCACTTCGTGGCCTTGGATTGGTAATTGTTTCCACACCAGACGGCTTATTGCCCGGTCGCGAGGCTGGCAAGCGCGGTATGGGTGGCGAATTGATTTGCAAAGTTTGGTAAAGACGGGTATTGAGAAAAAAGTTAAAATAAGTAGATATTATGAGCAAAATCGGCAAAAGACCAATCAAAATCGACGAGGGCGTTGAGGTCAAAATTGAACGCAATATAATTTCAGCAGTCTGCTCTGGCAAAGAGCTATCTTTGGAGATCCCAAAAATGGTTTCCGCCAAGATCGAAGACGGTCAAGTCTTGGTCAGTCGCAAAGATGATGAAAAAGTTTCTCGATCAATGCACGGTCTGTATGCACGATTGATTGCTAATATTATTACTGGTGTCAAATCAGGCTTCACTCGCATCCTTGAATTCAAGGGTACTGGTTACCGCGCACAGGTTGAAAACAATCAGTTGGTTCTTTGGATGGGATATTCGCATGAGATCAAGCTCGATATTCCCGCTGGACTTGAGGCTAAAGTTGTTAAAAATACTATTACTATTTCAGGCATGGAAAAACAGCGCGTTGGTCAGTTTGCAGCTATTGTCCGCAAGGTCAGACCACCAGAGGTTTACAAGGGCAAAGGTATCAAGTACAAAGAAGAAGTCATTCATAGAAAAGCTGGTAAGACAGCTGCATCGAAATAAAGGATAAAAATGCTTACATTACGATCAAAAATGCCAATTTACGGAACAGCTGAAAGACTCAGAGTCAGCATCTATCGTTCCAACAAATTTATATCAGCTCAGGCGATAAACGACGACCTTGGCCAGACTTTGGTGTCGATGGATACTCGAAAAGCCAAAAGTCCAACTATCGAAGAATCTCGCAAATTGGGTGTCGAGATGGCTGCAAAGATGATCGCCAAAAAGATCGATACAATTGTTTTTGATCGAAACGGCTACAGATATCACGGCAAGGTTAAGGCTTTCGCGGATGGTCTTCGTGAAGGCGGAATTAAATTTTAAGGTCAAACTATGAACCCAGCAGAGAAAAATTTCATGAGATCCAAAGGACATGGGCGAGAGCCACGAGAAAAAAGTGAATTCGATGAAAAAGTCATCGAAGTTCGCAGAATTTCTCGTACAGTTGCTGGCGGACGAAGAATCAGATTCCGCGTTCTTTTAGTGATTGGAAACCACAAGGGCAAAGTCGGCATGGGTTTAGCCAAAGCTGGTGATGTTCAGGAAGCTGTGAAAAAAGCGGCCGAAAAAGCCAAGAGAAATATCATAACTGTGCCGATCATCAATGGTACTATTCCTCACGAAGTAAATATCAAATACGGCGCCGCACGCTTGATGCTAAAACCTGCTACCCCTGGTACTTCTATCGTGGCTGGTGGCAGCGTTCGAGCTGTTGCTGAGCTTGCTGGTATCACTGATATCTTGGCCAAGATGATGGGTTCAGCCAACAAGGTGAACAACATCGTTGCTGTGATGAAAGCTTTCACTTCATTCAATTCTATCTATGTTTCGCAAGTTGAGAAAATGTCTCAGGTGATCGACAAGATCATCGTAGATACCAAAGAAGTTTTGGCAGATGACACGATCGAAGAAGACGGAAACGCTCCAGAAACAGAAAAAATTGCCAAGAAAAAACCAGTCAAAAAAGTTGCCGGCATTGTTAAAAATAAAAGAAAATAATTATGGAAAATCTTACATCCGTTAAAACTAGAGATCGCAAGAGGGTTGGCCGTGGCATTTCATCTGGACAGGGTAAAACCGCCGGTCGTGGCTACAAAGGTCAGAAAAGTCGATCAGGCTACAATCTGCCAAACCGTTTTGAGGGTGGCCAGACAGCTTTGTCGA
>JBAWZC010000006.1:0-48328 GCA_037143235.1 Candidatus Berkelbacteria bacterium | reverse complement strand
TCTACCCTTACATATACTAATGGTATGGTAGGTGTAGGTAAAAGAAAAAGTAAGTTATATCACACAAAAAACATGCTACCTAAAATAACAAACAACAAGAAATAATCAAATATATCTATCACTTCAGACTCCTAAACAGAATTTAAATCCAAGCTCTCCCCAAACACAAAGACTACCACCAAATAAACACCAGGCCCAAAGGCTTAACAGAAAAAGAATATATAAATTTAGGATTCGGTGTATTACTTCAAAGTTTTGAGGTAAAATAATGTTTAGTTAAATGTCTATGAAAAAACATTACAATTCATGGGATGAAATCGAGGAGCATCAACAAGAGATTGTTGATTGGTTATTTTCAAATGCGAATATAATTTGTTGGACAAATTATCCGGATAACATATGGCAGAAGTTGGGTTTGACTAGCTGGGAGAAGAATTTTCATTTCGCTGAAATGTTTGAAAAATTTCGACCTCATTTTATCAGGAAGACGGTTGATGATTTGGAATATGGTAATCAATATTACAAAGGGGGCAAGATATTTAGTCATTATTTTTTCAAAATAGAAGGAACAGTCAAGGATTATATAAACAAAGAAGGGCCAATAGCGTCCGGTCCTGGGTTTTGGGATCCGATCTATTACAAAGATAAATATATGATTGCCAATACAATTGGTCAGGAAGGAATGATAAATATTTTTGAGTAAACTCTGTTTTTACTGTGATATAATATATCTATACTATTTTGGGAGGGGCTGATGGATCTATCTTCGGCAGCATATTTTCTAAATAGGAACGAAGAGGAAGCGGTCGCTAAGTCGACAGCGGATATTTTTGGTTTGCAATATGTGAACCTGTCAGGTTATCCGTTTGTTCGTGAGGTCATTGCTCTTGTACCAGAGGAATTAGCTTTGAGTTATCAGATCATCCCCTATTTGCGAGTGCAAGATCAGGTGAGGATTGCGGCAGTTGACCCGCAAAATGAGGAGATGCAGGCTTATCTAAATCAAAGAGCAACTGAGCTTGGTGTCAAATTCAAAATCGCAGTTATTTCTCGAGCGAGCTTTCAATCTGGTTTCGCTTTTTACAAAAAGTTTGCTGACACACCATCTTTGTCCAACAATCAGGAGAAAATTCCTATTGGCGAAAATATCACTGATATCAAGTCAGCCGCAGAAGCAGCGAAGCAAACAACAGTAACAGAACTTATGAATGTGGCGATCAATGGCGCATTGAAGCTTGGGGCTTCTGATGTTCATTTCGAGCCATACAATGATTATTTTGCGATTCGCTATCGTATCGATGGTGTGCTGCAAGACATTGCTGAACTCGGATTGGATAAATACAAACAAGTGCTTGCTAGGATTAAATATCTGGCAAAAATACGGCTAGATATTTCCGATCATCCTCAGGATGGCCGTTTCACTTTTGACAATAATCCCGACGAAACTATTGATATTCGTGTTTCCATCATGCCGACCTCAGGCGGCGAATCAATTGTTTTGAGATTGCTCGGACAGGGCAGCTTGATCGACAATATTTCCAAGCTGGGTTTCCGCGCTGACGCTTTTAATTTACTAAAAGGTGCCATATCTAAACCTCACGGCATGATACTAACTTCTGGGCCGACTGGCTCAGGCAAGACGACGACTCTTTATGCGGCGTTGATGACGATCAGAAAACCAGGGACGAAGATAATTACCTTGGAAAATCCAATCGAATATCGGATTGATGGCATCGAGCAAAGCCAGGTGGACGCAGCAGCTCATTACGATTTTGCAGAGGCTTTGAAAGCCTCCCTGAGGCAAGATCCTGATGTTTTGATGGTTGGTGAGATCAGAGACCAAGAAACAGCCAAAACGGCGATAGAAGCGGCTATGACGGGTCATTTGTTATTGTCAACTATTCACGCGAACTCGGCTCCGGCTGTCTTCGTGAGATTGGCTGAAATTGGAGTGGAACCATACTTGTTATCTGGATCGATCAATTTGATTATGGCACAAAGGCTAGTGCGCAAAGTTTGTCCACATTGTCTAGAAAAATATACTCCTCCAGCTGAAGTCTGGACCGATATCTTGAAAGCTTTTGAATCAATCAGAGATCGCTTGCCTCGAGAAATTACCGATAAATTAAAAAACGAACCGATCGAGCTGGTTCGTGGTAAAGGTTGTGATAAATGTAATTTTCTTGGCTTCAAGGGGCGTCAGGCGATTATTGAGTGCCTCGAACCATCAAGAGAGCTGGAAATACTCGTTGGTAAGAAGAGTTCGATCAGTGATTTTGAGATCAAAGCACGGGAACTTGGGATGGTCACGATGGAGCAGGATGGTTTGCTAAAAGTACTACAATTCGTCACCACTCCAGAGGAAATCTGGAGGGCGACGAAAGGATAGAAAGCTATTATCTATTTTCTGAATAATCAGTTAAATTAGATAGCAGTACCCGTACCAATTCCACTTGTCCCAGTGGTGACAACAGTTCTGATGATGATTTGAGAAGCGAGGATAATCAGGATACCGATAATGGCCCAGACAATGCCTTTTTGACCCTGCTCAGCATTTTTTTCATTGCCAGCGGCAGTGATATAGAGAAAACCAGACCAAAAAAGGTAGATCACTGCGGCGATGCCAGCGACTAGTGATAGGATATTCATAACATTCGCAACCAGTGCTGTGACAGTAGAAGGTCCACTTGGTATTGGCGTGATAGCTGTTATAGCCGCCTGTGCTTGATTGACAATTTTTTCGATCATAATACTCCTGTTTTATTTGACTAGACATTTACCTTTAATTGATACTCGACTTGTTTGATGACATAGGCTGCAAAAATGATAAGTATAAACCCGACAATCGACCAGATTAGGGTTTTTTTTGCCGTCTCGAGCTTTGCTTCTTGTCCATATGCGGTCAGATATAGTATACCACCATATATTATCATTAGAAAAGCGATGATGCCAGCTATTTCATTTAATAGGGTTACTGCACCAGTGATGAGAAAAGTAATAGAATCAAAACTTTGGCCTTGGGGGTTTTGCCAATTGTTCCCGAGAATTTGACTTAAAGAGCCGATAGCGGCATGAGTTTTTTCGATCATGTGAAGATGTCCTTAATAGTGTTGTTGATTGCTGGTGGAATGATGTTCGCAGCCAGGATAACAACTATCCCGATTATACTATAAAGCACCGTCTGTGTACCAGCAGTATATTTCTTTTCGTCACCTCCAGAGGTAATCATCAGGATGCCGCCAACCATCAAACTGATGACGGCTAAACCACCAATAATTGTCGAGAGGAAATTACCAGTCAGCCAATTGATTGCCTGTTGAATACTGGGGATAGTCCCAGCAAAAGCACTTAGGGTCGAAGGTTCGATTGGAGTGCCAAAGTCTGGAGAATTGTTGGCGGCAGTGTCTGTGGTGGCAGCACCTGTGCCATTTTCCTCTGGTGTTGAGGAGGAAGCAACCGTTGTTCCGTCGGCGCTAACATCGACAATACTTGAGGAGTTAGTGAAACTATCGTTAATACAGCCTTCTTCGGAGATATTGTTGCCAACAAAGCCGATCGCAACGATCCGGCTTTGGCCGGTATTGAAAAAACCTGTGGCATCAGCAAAAGTGTGGTCGCATGTGCCTCCAGTTGGACAGGTAAATTGTTGGAAATGACAGAATTGACAGGTCGTATTGTCACGGTTGATTGTGTCGAAAGCTGCAGCACAGGTTTGTTCTTTGGTATAGCTGGCGGTTTTTGAAGTAAAATCTTGATGGGTGAAAAATGAAAAAATGGTGATGGCAGCATCAGGATTATTCGATTGGTTGACCTTGACGGAGAACTCGTATGGCTGGCCGACAATGGCTGTTGCTGGGGCGGAGACGATGATATCTCCATTATTTGGTGCATGATTTTCGGACGAATCCGACGATGGAGGGACAATTGAAGAAGATGAATTTGAAGATAAATTCGAGGCTGATGATGATTCGCTCTGAGCGTTATTGTATTGGATAACAATGGTGTCTGCCGCCCCCGAAGCGATATCCCAATCATGTTGCACAAAATTTGTTTTGCTTGACTTGATGGCATTGGCCCGATCACTATAAAGTCTGGCGATCTCTTGCCAAGCTTCGGGATGATCTTTCATCGACTGAGAAATGTCAATAGTTTTTTGAAATTCATAATCACCAAAATCTTTATAGAGGTAAATTGTTTTATTGATCCCCCACCAAGCAAGCTTGCCTCGGACTAGATTCACTCCAGATTTTTGATCAATGAAATCTCGGTTGCTGTCCCAAATAGGACTGATAATATTCCAAGTGGACCAATTACCGTTGTGGCTAACGCTAAAATATTTATTATCATCTGCTTTTGGAAGGCCACTAGCAAAAGAAACACTCGGAATAAATAACAGCATTAGTAGAAAAAAAATAAATTTTGACTTAAATTGTGCCATCTACTTTTGGTAATCCAATAAATTGGAGAATTGCCCCCATTAACAAGAGGATTGTCAATCCGATAATTGCTCCAACAAAATAATCTTTGGCAGATTGAATCTTGCTCGATTCGCCCTGCGATATCATGTAGAGGATGCCAGCATAGGCGATGACGAGGCCAGATAGAGTGATGCCGATGATCAAAGAATATTGGTAGATAGCCCCAACATATTGCCAGTAAGTAACATTGCTACCTGCGGCTACTCCTGGTAATCCTCCAACACCAACAGTTGCGGCGCTGACCCTAGCGGCGGCGGATCTCATCAATAATACTAGAATATTGTCGATTACCATGTGGCTTTGTTTAGATAAGTAGTGATGATCTCAGCGGCAGTATCTAGCGCCGCTGCTGATGTCTGGCTGCCGCTATTAACGGAAGCGATTGCCCCTCGAACATTCTGATCAAATTCGGTCGGATAACGGCCGCGGACGAGAGATTTGGCACTAGCAAGCTCGATTCTCTCTGGATTGTTAGACTCTCGGTCCAAGATGCTGGTGTTGAGATTGTTTGATTTAGCTGAGGTGTAAAGATTTGATGAAGAAGGGATGTCGATATAATTGTTCTGAGCAATATCCTGAACCATCAACCAGCATAGAGGGGTATTGGCGCTAAGTTTGGAGACGGCGAAGGCATTAAACTTGGCATAGTCAACAATTTTGTCGGCGTCCTGACTTTGCTGAGGAACAAAAGCTTTCTTGTAAACAAATTCGGGATATTTTTGCTCGAGATAATTTTGGAAATTGCTATAGCCAAAAACCATTGCGACCTTACCGGAAACGAAGGCGTCCAAACTGTTGCCAAGAGAATCATTCCAAATATAATTGTCGCTTTTTGAATTGCTAAAGGAAGTATAGAAATCCATCGCTCTGCGACCTGGGTAATCAGTTTCTGCTGGCGGAGTGTCTTTGGGCAGATTAAAGGTCGCCAGTTTCAAATTATCGGAGATGATCTGTGTCTGATTTTGCATCATCAAAAGATAGAGGATGTCTTGGCTGTTCAAGACTTTGTCGGTCCCGATGGCGGCACCGGCCTGAGTAATATTACCAGTGGTATCTTTGACAGTTAGATACTTGGCAAGCTCGATCCAATCGGTCCAAGTTTTGGGCATCGTGTCAGTTAGTAAATTGACCTTGGTGATCTCTTCCCTGCTTTGATTGTTGTTGTAAAATTTATTTTGAAGTTCAGTCATCATTTTTGGGTTGAAATAGATCATCAGAGGCTCAGCGGTCGGGGTCATCGCATAAATCTTTTGGTTAAAAAAAGTGGATTGCTTGACTGCTGATACAAACAGATTGTCCAAGTTAATTTTGGCGGCTTGGGCATCGGGCATCGGCGCTAGTTTATCTTTGTGGCGATAGATAGTTTCGTTAGGCATCGCTAGGATGTCTGGACCATTTCCAGACAAGATTGAGTTCAAATATCTGTTTTCGTAGTTTGCGTCGAGGGTTTGTTGTTGGTAAACAAAATCAATGTTTTTGTTTTTTGTAGAGTATTGATTGATTAGAGTCTTCCAAGCGTCTTGAGATTCAAAACCCCAAATCACAATTTTTTGTCTGCTGGTGCTCTTGGTGCTGGTGCAACCCGAAAGAGCAATACAAAAAATGAGAGCTATTGCTGTGTAGCCAAATATTTTAGAAATCGACTTCATCTTCCCTCCGAAATTGATTAAAAGAATACAGAGAAATCTGCGCTTATATTGTAACACTTAGCATATATTATGCAAAGTGTTGATCAATTCTTTGAACCATTCACAACTTCTTCAAGATAATCTTTGAACTTGCTGCCGATGTCTGGTCTCTTTAGTGCCATTTCTACATTTGTTTTCAAATATTCCATGACATTGCCACAGTCGTAGTGCTTGGAGTTTTTGATCTCCGCAGCGTGGACTGGCGTCCCCTGTTTCATCAGTGCGTTGACAGCGTCAATATAGACAAGTTCCTGTCCTTCCTCTACTTCGATGCTTTCGAGTGCGGCGAAGATGTCGGGATTGAAAATATAACCGCCTAGTGTGCTATAAGGTGATGGTTCGTTGCCAACACCGGGTTTTTCAATCAATTCATCGACTTTGATAATACCTGACTCAACTTCGTCACCTTTGGCAAAGCCATACTTATTGCCTGCTTCTGGGTCAGTCGACCTGATGCAACCTAGGATGGTTGTGCCGTATTTATTATAAGCCTCAATCAGCTGGGTTGTTTTCAATGGGTTGGCTTCAAGAATCTCGTCTCCCCAACAAACAATAAATGGTTCATCCCCTACTACATTTTTTGCGGCCAAAATGGCGTCCCCATTTCCCCTCATCTCTTTCTGTCGGACATAGACAAACTCAGCCATATCAGTGATCTTGCGGATCTTAGCTAATTGATCAAGTTTGCCTGATTGTTTCAGCTTTGTTTCGAGCTCGAAATGTCGGTCAAAATGATCTTCGATTGCACGCTTGTGCCAACCGGTAACTAAAATAATTTGCGTAATCCCCGCTTCGACCAATTCTTCGACAATGTATTGAATGGTTGGCTTGTCTACTATTGGTAGCATTTCTTTGGGCATAGCCTTTGTGACAGGCAGAAATCTGGTACCATAACCAGCGACCGGGATAACTGCTTTTCTAATTTTTTGCATTTTTTTCCTAATGGCTTAATTAATTTTCTTGATTACTTAGCTTGTTTGTATTTTATCATAAAAAAAATGCTATTTCATAGCATTTTTATCATAACGAAAATAGTTACGCGATAGAATTATTTGGATTTATCTTTTGGTGAAGCTACGTTGACGGGAATGGATTTGGTTTTGACTTTATCGTCCTTTGGGATGGTAATGTGAAGCATACCATCCTTCAAAACAGCTTTGGCTTCGTCGGCGTTGACAGCGATAGGCAAGACATAAGAGCGAGAGAAAGGTCCCCAATAGCATTCTTGAGTAAAGTGTTTTTCAGTACCTATTTCGTGATCTGGCGTTCTGGTGCCGTGGATCGTCAAAACTTCGTCGGTAATAGAAATATCAACATCGCCAGGTTTCGCGCCAGCGATGGGGGCTAACACAAAAACAGTGTGGTTGTCTTGATAAACATCCACAGAAAGTTGGCCTTCTTCTCCATCAGTGAGCCAATCTTGGCTGCTGGTATCCGACATTTCCCTCCTTCGACGAAAAAATGTATTTTTTCCGTTTAAGTAAATTATATATTATGATGGTAGTAAGTCAACAAGATTTATCCACTTTATGAATTATAAATTCCTATTAGATATATTTTGGCCAAAGAAATGCCTAAAATGCGGTGCATATGGCGAGTTTGTCTGTGCTGATTGTTTTGATGAAATTGAACTGTTTGCAACATCCACTTGTTTTGGTTGTGGGCGAATTTCTGACGATGGTAAGGTATGTCCAAATTGCCGGAAAAGATTAAATATATCATTTGATGCAATTTTTGTTGGGACTCATTACCTTGGGCTGCCTTTGCAAATGATTGAGTCACTCAAATATCTCGGATACCGAGACCTTGCGGAAATAATTGGCGAAATGATGATCAGAAGGATATTGCTCTCTGCTTTTGACTATAAAAAGTTTGTGGTAACTGCTGCTCCACTTCATATTTCACGGAAAAACGAGAGAGGATTCAATCAATCCGAACTGATTGCTCGATATATCGCCAAACGGTTGGGATTAGAATACCAAGATCTTTTAATAAAAAAGATAAAAACCGAAAGACAGGTCGGTTTAACACGGGAAAAACGCTTAGAAAATGTCAGAGAGGTTTTTGAAGCTCGAAAAGGAGTGATTGGTAAAAATATTATTATCATCGACGATGTTGTCACCACCGGTGCGACTTTGTCTGAATGTGCCAAAGTTTTGAAAGCCGCTGGGGCAAAAAAAGTGGTTGGGATAGTCGCGGCAAGGAATATATAGGTGTTGCATTTTGTCATTCCCGCGAAGGCGGGAATCCTGTAACAGTGTTAACGCCAAGATACACTATTCTTAGCGCTAACGCTTTGGGAGGATTCCCGCCTGCGCGGGAATGACGGAGGATGGTCAGTTGATAAAAGAGCCTAAACATGATAAATTATTGATCGTGGAGAGGTCGCATAGTGGTCTAGTGCGGCTGTCTTGAAAACAGCTGAACCGCAAGGTTCCGTGGGTCCGAATCCCACCCTCTCCGCCACAACGCTTAGCGCTGTACGGCTTAGCGTCCAGTCATGCACGGTACTTGGTCTATGATTAAAATATTGTATATGGTTACCCTTGGGACACAGGTCAGACAGTTTGGCCTGTTTTTTTGTATGATATAATTAAATCAATTAATCAAGGAGATTGATGATTCTAAATGACATTTACAAGTGCTCTGTCTGTGGGAACATCGTCGAAGTCGTTCATGTTGGCGGCGGGACGCTCGTTTGTTGTGGCGAAAATATGGACAAAATCGAGCCAAACACCGTTGACGCTTCGGTGGAAAAACATATTCCTGTTGTGGAGAAAACAGATACGGGCTTCAAGGTAAAAGTTGGTTCTGTTCCTCACCCAATGGAAACTGCTCATTATATTGAATGGATCGAGGTTATGACCTCGGACGATAAAGTTGGTCGCAAGTATCTAAAACCTGGAGACTTGCCCGAGGCGGAGTTCTATCACCAAGAAATGCCAAAATCAGTCAGAATCTACTGCAACCTCCACGGCCTATGGAGCAAAAATTAATCCCCTACTTTTCAAGGAGGGGTAGGGGTGGTTTATAGAATATTTTTCAATATTTGATCTAGTACCCCTTCGATATTCTCGGTGATTTCTCTGTTTGTAAACCGGAGGAACCGTATATCGTAAGATGATATTAGTTTTTGGCGCTCAGCGTCTCGTTCTTTTGCTTTCGTGCCATAATGGCTGTCGCCATCGATCTCAATTGCAAGTCTTTGGGTCGTGCAGTAAAAATCAATTACATAATTAAAAACTCCATATTGTCGGCGAAATTTGACGCCTAATTGGCGGTTTTTTATTTTTGACCACAAAATTATTTCAGGTGTCGGCATTGTGCGCCGAAGAATCTGACGATTAATTTTGTTGGCATTTTTATTGAAAACTTTTTCGAGTTCGTTCATTAAACCCCCTTCTCTCAAAACAGGAGGGTTAAACCCTGTCAAAATTCTAGGGCATTAAACCCCCTCTAGCTCCCCCTTGAAAATGGGGAGAAATACTTAAACCCCAGATATAACTCTCGTAGAGTTAATTTAAAATTAAACCCCACCTAGTCTCCCCTTGAAAAGAGGAGGGATTACTCAATGCAGCAGTCGATGGCTTTCTTGACTAGATCTCCGAGCTTAGAAAATACGCCTTTTTTAGTACTGTCTTGCTTGTCTGTTTTGGTTTCATTTAGCTTTGAAACATCACCAATATCTACAGCTTTCAAATTTATGCCCCAAAACAGGGTATAGAGATTGTAAGCCTTTTCGAACATGAGGTCTGCGTCCTTTTTCTTGCCGCGACCAAGCATCTTGGTGCCGACCTCCATCAGTCTCATCGAAGCTGCGAGTAAATGTTTGGAGATACACCAAACCTCGCCCTCGTATTCGGGCACAATCTTCTTGAGCAGCTCTTTGCGTATTGATCTAGTTTCATTTAGTAGATCAAAATATTTGTCTTTGCCTGTCTTTTTGGCGGTGAAGAAGAAGTGTTCTTCGATTGAAATCAGATTCATAATGGCAATCGACAGATCTTCGTCGGCCGAGAGGTCGAGCTTGTTGTCTTTTTTGACATCGTTCATCTTTTTGACGAACTGATCAACATTTTTTATGTCCATAGCATCTCCAAATTGAATTAATTTCCATTTTTATGTTCATTTGTCATTCCCGCGCAGGCGGGAATCTATTGAAGACAATTTTGTGGATTCCCGCCTGCGCGGGAATGACAGAAGCGGCCGGTGTAACAAGACAATTATTTTGTAATTAGGTAAAATATGCCACTCGTGATGAGCAGTGGCACCAAAACCAAAACTATTTTTTCGAAAGCGAAGTGGGCGTGACCATTGTTTTTCTTTTTCAGGAATAGATAGAGAAGAGCAAAGATGATAAAGATCAAACTGCCCAAGGTCATCCCGAGTAAAAGCTTGTCGATGCCCCAGAGCACATTGATTGGGTGTCCCATAATGTTTAGTCCGTAGAGAGGCCAGATGACTGAGACATAAATGACGAGAAATATGAGGATTTTTCGGCCATAGAACTTAATCTTTTTGGAGTCCAGCCAGTTGATAGTCCAGAGAGACATTGACATCAAGGCCGCACCAATCCAAATCCCAGTGATTGAATCATCAACGCCAAGCCAGCGAGACAGGCCAATACCGCCAACGACAGCGACAGTACAAACGGGGCACATTGCCGAGGTTATTGTCGGGACGAGAAGAATCAGAGACGAAAAAAGAAATCCAATAATATTACGAACTTGTCGAGCTTGAGCTTGAACTTGTGCTCGAGCTGCTACTTGAGATAGATGCACTGGTAACTCCAATCTGTTTTTTAAAAAGATCAATTATTGGCTGGTCCCCAAGAATACAGGTTCCATTGTCCCAAAACATTGGGACGGCGCCAATACTGTCTTTATCGAGACCGCAAGCGGTTCCTCGTTTGATAAGTTCGTCAGCGTTGGTCTTGCTTCCGTAGACCTCTTTTTCAGTGAAATCGTATTTTGCTTTAACATTGTTGTTTTTGATAAACTCCTCGACAAGTTTGCAGTGCGGACAGGTCGAGCCATAGTAAAAGACTCTCTCGGTGTTGGTGCCTGTTGTCTTGCCGTCATTTTTCAATGAAAAGATCAGGACAATAGATAAAATTATTACTCCAACAGCAACTAATATAAAGGTCAATGCTTTGTTCATATATTTATCCTAAATAGTTAAATTGATTTTCTAGTGCCGCAAGTACAAACCCAGGTTCGCAATCGAGGCTTTTTGATTATGTCCAATAAGTCAAAAAAAATCAAGACGGCAAGAAAGTGTTTAAGCTAATAAGTTAGACAGTGTTTAAGCTGGTCAGATTCCTTTAGTCATTCCCGCGCAGGCGGGAATCCCATCACAGCGTAAGCGCCTAGCGCAACATAGGCGACTGTGCTTTGAATAATAGTTGAGATTACTCACAACAATCCCCAGTAGATTTTTGGTCTCGGATATGTTAGATTTGTTGATGTTGGAGATTGTTTTCGCACGGAAGGTTACCCAAGTGGCTTACGGGAGCGGTTTGCTAAACCGCCGGCGGTCTAAAAGCCGCCACGAGGGTTCGAATCCCTCACCTTCCGCCATCCCACGTCGCCCCGAAGGGGCTATGCGGGATGGCCATATTATGTTGAAGGGATTCGAACAGGGAAGGGGTCGGGAAACGGAAGTTTCCCGTGAAGGAAAATACTAAAAACCGTGGGTTTTTAGAAGCGAAGCGCTCGAAATCCCTCACCTTCCGCCACAACGCTAAGCGTTGTGAAAGCGGCGCTCAGCGTCCCGCCATTCGATTTGTTCAAAAAGCGCCGATATTGTATCGGGGCTTTTTTTGTTGTTAAATTTCATCTCCTATTTCATTTCTCTTTTGTTTTGTTATAGAATTGAATTGTTGAAATCTTAATGCTATTTATTTATAGCCATGTTGAACGAAATACCAACCCAAAATTTATCAAACTCTTTTAAAGTAGACGATTCTTGTGGTGAAATAGAAAAATGTTTTGCATCACCAGACTCCTCTAGTATTCCACATTCTCGAGATCCTGAATTCAAGGATATGTATCAGGAGACCATGAGATTATCAGAAAAAGTAGCCGATCATATTGCTGCCATGCTCCAGTTTCAGGATGGCTCTCTCGAGGCGGACTTGATTGAGAAAGCGATTATGAGACAAATCGCCGAGAAGATTGGATATTTCAATGAAGGGAAAGTAGACCTCGCAGCAGGTAGCCTGAATTCCGTTAATCTAGAGTTGGCGAATCTGCTTTCATATCCTCCAACTCTTCAGGGTTTCATGGACGCTCAGCTCATAATTGATGATTTCTTGCGCGAGCCAGCGCAACCGGGGAATCAGGAACTTAATGGCGGTCTCTATGCCCAGGAAATAATTTCCCAACGATTAAAAAATCTATATGACAATCCAGACTTCAATCTTCGTGATTACGAAGGACTGACGACCGACACTACTGTAAGTCTCGAATATTTACTGAAGGAACTAGCGTTACCGCCTACTTTGTCTGGAAGAGGAGAGGATCATAAGCAACTTACGATTTTCGATCTTGGGACAGGCGAAGGCAGGTTCGCAATCCCTCTGGCTGCCTTGGGGCATCGGGTAAATTGTATTGATATTTCCAAGAGGATGCTTGACCAGGTTGACGAGAGAACAGAATTATTTTGGGATGGTTTTACGCACAAACGACCAGATAAACTTGCCGAATCAGCACGAAAGGCTTTTGAGGTATCAAATGTTTTGCCGAAAGTGAATACTTTGGGCGACCTTCGAAAAAATATTAGACTACAACAGGGTAGTTTTTTCGATATTGATAGCGAAGATTACGATAAAAGTTTCGGTCCCCAAAAAGCCGATGTTGCTATCATGATGTGGCATACTTTCGGATTTGCCGGTGACCACGAAGGTCAAATGAAGACGCTAAAAAATATTTATGACAATGTCAGACCGGGTGGCATCGTTGTCATTGAGATGCCAGATCGTGATTTTGGAGGTTATGGCAAGGCTATCCGCGAATATCAGCAAGCACAACTTAAAACCGGACAGAGAACTTCTTTTGGGGCGATTGTTGACGCGCCATCAAAAGATACCGGAAACCCGACTGAACAAAATGAAGAAAATGAGACCCCGAGATATTTTCCAGACAAGCTAGAGATGATTGAGACACTAGAAGATGCCAATTTTAATTTTGCCGACCGTTATGACTATTTCGTCGAAGTCGAAGATAATAATGGAAAAAAACTTGCTGTCTTGGAGCATCTGTATGTTGTGGTAAGACCCGAAGGCATGAGTATGAAAAATATAGTCAAACAGTCCCAAGCTTTGGAAGAAGATAAAATCAATGTTTTATTGGATGGAATAAAGGCTGCTTAATTGCTATATTTTCCGATACTTAATATGAAAGAATCGATGTGCCAGAGATACTAAAACAAGATTTAGATGAACAAAATAACTTCGCAGAGTCTCGACGGCTGGAGGATATTGTTTTTGTAAACCTAGGAATTGAAAATGATGCTTCTGCCCAGGAATATTATTGTGCTCACGAGGTGGAGATAGAGGCTTCGCTGAGTGACTTGGTAGATTGGATTGTAAAATATTTTAATGATAATTATACAATTGAAATTCATCCCGAGGCAATTCCAGGTTCACAACAAATACGGCGAAACACATTTCAGGGGGCTTGCTCTCGTGGTGAGAGAATTAATGTTGATAAATTAGTTGCGATAATACCGAAAAGTGGAGATCAACAGGAATTCTCCAGAAGCCAGTTCATTGAGAGAGCAATCGAGAAATTTTTTGAAGAAAAGGGTAGCCTAGAAATTGTAGAGCAAATGTCCCAAAGCTTTGGTGGATTGCACCAAGGTCTTTCGCAGTATGCGAAGAACATTGCCCATGAAAGAATATACCAAGAGCTCGATAAAGAGGATTTGAGAGTTGGACTTGAAATCATTCACCAGATGATGGCCGAGGAGATGGATACGCGTATTGAAGATGCCCGCGAAAGGCCGATATTTTGGGTGCATGGTTTGCCGATCGAGAATGTTCCTGGAATATTTAAAAGCGGAGCGATAATAAGTCAAAAAGAGTTGGTTTCGACAGATTCCCGTCACAAAGCTTATAGCCCCGCAAGTTTAAAGGGAACTTTCTCTGAAAGAGGGATTAAAAAATGGCATCATGATAATATTTATGGAACTGTCGAGCAGTTTAATCCCCAATACACAGGATATGTTCCCGGAGTGCAATTCAAGACCGCCAAAGAAGCATATGATTGGCGAGACGTACATCGAAATGACCCAGAATATTTATACCAAGATGAGTTTGGTACAGTTCATAACTGGCCCCTTAGCGCTGAGCCCTTGAGGGAAACATACGAAGATTCTGACTACGCGATACATTCAACTCCTGTTTGGGATGTTTATTTTTTCAAGCCAATTCAGATGATTTCCGAAGAAGCAAAAGTCTCTAGCTCGTTATTGAAAGATAACGATAGGGGTGGTGGAGTGTCTTTCCAAGGTCACATCTCAATGGAGGGAGGGCGATTTTTTGTCCAAAGCGAGAAAGCGCGAGAATATCTTATCGCTAATGGAATACCAGAAAAGAAGATACTTATGTTTAAGAACCCATATTTGATCTTTTTGTTTCATTATATCGGCGAAAAACAAAGACTCGGAGCGCACACCTGGAAATTTCATCGTGATTTTAAGCTAGACGAGTACAAGCAGATGTAATCAAACACATCGCGTGACTGCCGCATTTTTTCCTGCGGCTATCCATGCCAACTCAAATAGTCCCCTCATACTTTCCGCAATGTTTATGTTATCTATGATTACGCCGACTAGGACGTCGTTTTGGTTGTAGTTGGCAAAGGAGACTTTATTGCCGTATATTTGAATCTCAAGCTTGCTTGGGAATATTTTTTTGTTCACAATCCGTGTTTCCCGAAGTTCGTACTTGTCTTTTTCTGTGTATTCATTGATATCTCCATCGTTGATCTCTTTCGAGACGATAACACGGGCAAAGATATTTGCCTTTTTTCGTTTTTCGACATACTGATCTCTGAGCCAGCGCCACACTCTCTTGTCTGATTCGGCCCCTTCCAGAAAAGCCACAATAGGTGCCTTTTCTCTCAAAGTATCTTCGTAGAGTTCTTTGATACCTTCAAAACCTTCCAGAACTCTGACAATTGGCTTTTCGGTGGTCATCTTAAACATATTTGAGAGAGAGGGTAGAACAGAGCTAAATATGTTTTCGGCATCACGATACTTTTGAGCTTGATCTATCAGGTAGTCTTTTATTACAAAAGGATCATTGGCTTTAAATGACATTTTTTTGTTTTTCTCGATTGTTTCAATGAAGTTTTTGTCTCTCAGAGAATATAAGATGTTGTATAAATCACCCTTTTTGTAAAATGCCTTCTCTAATAGTCCTTTTATTCCGAATGGGGGTAAATACCTTAAATACCCAACCCAGAACAGTCACTCGATACAATAAGTGAGTGACTGGTAAGGAGGTCATCATGGCCACTTACACAATTACTGCCGAGAATGCAGTCGCCGCCGGCGTTTCGGCCACTCTACTGCGCATCGGCTTTGGCGAGCCGGCGCAAAATGATGCAATCGTCGCTGACGCCGTTAAGGCGTTGGCAGAAAACCACCTCCAGGGCGGGGAGTTAGTCCTTCTGAACGGACCTGCTTCCCTCCCTGCCGCCTGCGCAATTGCGCATGGTGTGGGACATTTGTATTCGGCCGTTGGGGTGTTCGACCCCAAGCTGGCCGGGTATGTTGTCTCGATCTGCCACGGCGGTGCGTTCACCGTCGGACAGATTATCCTGGCGACCGATGTCGCTGCTGCCGAGTAATATCGGCGGTTAAATTTGAGGGTCGATGGAGTCCCCGAGTAAACCATCCATGCCGAGAAGGCCGAGTTCATCAGCGACTCGTTAAAATTTTTTGCTGACGCACACTCTTGGCTGTGCGATAAAATAGCCAAACATCCGGAAGCGCATCAATGAGTGATTTATTTCACTCGATGCGCTTCAACCTTCCCCCGATACATCGGGGCTGATGAGTCTTTGAAAATTAAGACGAAAAGGGAAAATTTCACCTCACCTAGCCTCTCCTTGGAAAGGAGAGGGAAAGATGGTGATATTTGGTGTTGCATAGTTGGCTGGGTCTTCATTGATTGACGGAGCTGACTACGCCAGACCAAATGGCGGAAAGGGGGAATTATGAAAGTAATTCTTGCCGGACCACCAAGGTCCGGAAAAAGTTGCTTGCGTGAAGGATTAAAGCAAGCAATCAAAATGATTCCGGGGGCGCCGTACCCGTATGTAATTACGGCGTGCCCCGACGGTGAAGGGTCCTGGTTCCAGGAAACAGTGAATTAGGACCCAAGCTTGGCTGCCGCTTGCAAAGCGGCCTACAAGGCCAAGTTCACTCCCGAATTTGTGCAGAGAATAGCTGACTCTGTACGAAATTGTACACTTTCGCTGACGCTCGTGGATATTGGTGGCATCCCGAGCGTTGAAAATGAGGCAATTTGTGCCTCAGCTACCCATGTTATCATTCTGGCCGGCGATCTTGATCGTTTGCCAGAATGGCATGATTTTTGCCAGAAAGTCGGACTCTCGGTGATTGCCGAGGTATGGTCCGACTATGCTGGCACCCAAGACACCGTTCCGATTCTCGGCTCGGACGGTGTTTATCGGGGATCAGTGCATCACCTTGAAAGAGGTGAGCCAGTCTCTGAACGCCCCACAGTGAGGGCGTTAGCCGAGTTGCTTGTCAGGATGGCAAGCGAATAATCATCCCAGGAGGCACCACCATGACGGTCGTGCCTCTCAATCTTTTTAGTTAAGATTTAGAGTTTTATTTTTAAAATTCCAATCTTCACTAAACGCATTATGTCCATGAGACGGAGCGTATGGAGGTGAAGTATGGAAGAAAAAATTTTGCCAGTACCAGCCGATTGGCAAGCGCCAATATTTAGCCTCGAAGAAGTTCTGGCGATTGCCGGATTTCAACCAGGCACCTACAACATTCGCGAGGATGTATGGTTCTTCGGTGGGCACACCGTCGGGGCTTCGTGGGAAAGTGACGACGGATTCCGGACCTGCAAGGAACCGGATTCGGACTATGCCGCTCATGCCAAAATGGGCAGTAAAGGCGTGTGGCAGATTGCTTACCCGAGCAACCGTAGCTATGAGGGCGGGATGTGGCTTTTTCACACCGAGCTTGTCCGTGTTGATGGCGGAGCTATGCATGGAACGTACACTGTTCCGGCCCTAAAAGTGATGCTTGATTCGGCGGAGAAATTTGCTGAGGTCAAAGCTCACTTTGACGGACTAATTGAGAAAAACCGTCAAGCATGGGTTGACGAGGCAGGCAAGTGGGCGAACGCCGTGTTGGAACACCCAGCGGTAGCCATTTTTGCGGAAGCTGGGAACTATTTTGGCTACGTCGATAACGAAGATATATCCAAAATCGAGGACGGAACGGATGATTTGCTCAAGTACGGACACATCTGTTCATCGGTGAGAGACGCCTGGGAAAAAGCGACTGCTCTTTGGCGGGAAGCCGAAGAAAAAGGTGGCCTCTTCAACTTCACGGCGTGGCACCGTCGTGGAGGGGCGTCAAATCACGGCGACGCCTGGGTTGTTCAACCCGACGGTACCCGCCGCAAGAGAGACTTCAGCACAATCCCTCTCTACAAGAGTGACGGGATGATCGGTTGGTGCCTCGTTCAACCTGACGAGCTCGCCATTGACTGGCTGCGCGTGATGCACTTGCCGGTTAATGGTGTGACGGCCCAGCAGTTGGAGACTGTTCGGGAGATAGAAAGAGAGCTCGGAGCGCTAAATGGCGCGATGGGCCTCGACGAAAATTTAAACCTGCTCTACTCCAGACGTCTTGACGAGATTCAGACAGTTGCTGGCATGGAGTTAGGCTATGTTCCGTCTTTCAGCTACTTGAGCGTAGCGAACAAAGATGGAACTCAAATACAAGACTGGGGCCGTCTGGCAGATGTCAACTGCTACGGCGACCCCACAGCCCACTGCGAGAACCGAGAGGCTGTAGTGGTGCGAACTGTTATATGCGCCGGTGGGGTTTTGGAGTTCTTGGTATACCCAAAGTTCGGATACCAAAACATGAATCTCCGCTGGCGTGAATCTGTCATCGAAGAAATGGTGGCAGAAGCAGAGGACCTGGAAGATCCGAAGCCAATAGAAGATCTGGAGGCTGCTATGCGGCAGCTTCAGGCGAAGTTCAAAGGATTGAGCTAAACGCCAAATTACCGTCCATCATCATTCTTTTGAGAGTGGTGATGGACACTTCAATCTGTCAGCAAGGACGGTTTTGTATCATGTCTAAACTATACAAAACACTCCTGCGCCCTTGCCGACAGATTTAGAGTCGATATTTACTTAATATTCGAACAAAGACAAAAATTATTACTACTGTTCTGTTTCATACATAACAGTCTCAAACTTGTTTTTAGTTTGGCATGTGTTGAGTTAAATTTTAACTTATCCACGCCGGACCAAACGGCGAAAAATCGTTCCAGAGAAAAAAGAATGGAACAGAAGGAGGGTCATCATGACCCGAAATATTAAGTTCCGGAACCGTTTATATACGGTTCCAGCCGATTCCTTAACGGGGGTTGGAGAAAGCACCTACGGGTGCCCGGAACATGAGAGCTGGATTAACCAGCTCACGACGGCAACAGTGCCGTCAAATTTCAAAATGATCGGCACGGAAGCCGACGCACTGATCGCGCGAGTCCCGTGGTGGCGCGACAATGCCCAGACGGGCTTTATTCTGGTAGGGGTCGGCCCTTACCAGATCACGGCTATTCGCCGAGGAGATGTCCAGCGTTTCTCCGAGGCAGACATCGAATTCCCAGCCGAGTAAAATCGGCTGGGTAATAAACGGCTGATATCCGAGAAAACTATCCGAGTCACATGCGTAATGTCCAAAAGGCATCCGCTCGTCATTAAATTGAGGAGTGTAGTTGTGAGGCAAGGCGGCAGAGCCTTAAGTATTTGAGATGAATACAAAATATCCGTCTCTCACCCTTCTTCGGAAGGGTGAGAGGACCTTTCCCACCAGTGTTCGAAGGTGGGCTGATGAGTCTTTGAAAATTAAGACGAAAAGGAAATCCAGTTAGTAGGCTTGTAGGGATCGTCAATAAATGGTATTTTCCACTTTGTGCTCTGGAATGTTAAATTATTTTAACTTTTAGGGCGCAAAAACAAAAAAAGGAGGAGAAGGAAATGGGGAAGCAGGTGGAACAGGTGGAAGATTCTATTTTGGAAAAATGGGATCAAGACCACCAAGATCTCTATGCCGCAAGGCGAGAGGTCAGACGTCTAGAAGAGAAGATCTCTAGACAGACTGTCAGTGGCACATTCGTGATCGAGTGTTGCTACTCATGTTGCCCAGTGAGGGGCATTGTTCGCGACTGGCATATACCAGCCGGCTGGGTCAAACAAGACCCGCATGCCGTGCTGGTGGACGACGGTTGCATCACCGACATGCTTTGCCCTGAGCATGTGTGTGATGCCGAAAAGGAGGAGTAAAAACATTGGGGCGTACTGTGTACAAAACACTGGTACGCCCCCAAAATTTAAATAGATCCTCGCGTCTCCTTGCAGTCGCTCAGGATGACATCGCATAGAATTCTTTGATCTGTGAGTGATGGTGTGGCGGCTTAGCCGCCTTAAAAGAGCTTCGTCTCAATTGAGCCGGCATTAAGTTGCCAACTCCTGCACTATTGCTTGCAGATCAAAACAAAAAAACCGTTCAATATTTTGAGCGGCTTTTTTGTTGCCGATTACATAAGATTTCTCCGCCCCCTATGGGGAGTCGAAATGACAGGGGCAGAGTGTGAAATTGGTGGATTTTTTGTTATTAGTGTTATAATGTTCTTGACATAATAATAAATATTGGTATATAATGGATATATACAAAAAGTTGGAAAAGTTAACTGAGTTTGACTGGGATGCCGGAAATATCGAGAAGAATTTGATTAAGCATAAAATTACAAACTCAGAATCAGAAGAAGTGTTTTTCAATCCAAATCTTGTTTTGCCAGATGATCATCATAGCACATCTGAAGCTAGATATTTTTTACTGGGAGAAACCGAAACAGGCAGAGTAATATTTATAGTTTTCACGATTCGTGGCGATAAGATAAGAGTAATTTCTTCTAGAGTGGCTAGCCACAAAGAAAGAAAAATTTATAATAATTTTAAACACGATGAAAAAAGAAATTCCAAAATTTGAAGACAAGAACGAAGAGGAAAAGTTCTGGCAGGAAAATGATTCTGCTGATTTCTTGGATTGGCGAAAAGCGCGTTCGGGAAATTTTCCAAATTTGAAGCCGACACTACGGTTGATTTCGATACGATTGCCTCAATTTTTGATTGACGAACTAAAAGTTGAAGCAAATAGGCTCGATATTCCATATCAATCTTTGATCAAAAAATACCTAGATCAATCACTAAGAAAAGAAAAGTCGCGCGCGAAGGTTTGTGATTAGATTTATTGCTTTTTGTGCTATTGATCACAGATCCATGATTTTTGCTCTCAAAACAGCTATCTACTCAAGTGGCTGTTTTTTTGATATTATAGGTTTGTAGTTTGAAGGTGTGAGAGGATATGTGTTAAATTGATCTGGTTTAACTAAACAGGACGGGGGTGTCATGGCAGAGCAAGAAGTGGAAAAATCTGAGAAAGTGGAGGAAAAACCACTGATCGAGATTGAAGAGAGTGACTTTGTCGCTTATGAGCGTAGTACAGGCTGGTATGTGGTGATTATTGTCGTTGCAGTAGCCTTGTCAGCGTTTTTCTACTGGCAACAAAATATCAGTGGTGCTATATTCACAATTGCGACTTTGATTTTGTTCCTGATGATGTCCAAGACAAAGCCAAAGACTATCAAGTCTCAGGTTTATGCCTCTGGCATAGTAGTGGATGGCATCGTCCACAAATATGAAGAGTTGAAGAGTTTTCACATTGCTGTTGGCGATATAGTCAAGATAGTTTTCGAGCGACCGGGTTTTTTGAGTCGTTTGATCGTGATGCCAGTTGCTGATGATCAGGTGGAGGCCACAGTTGCTGAGTTGAAAAAACATTTGACTCAGGGTGACGATCGAGGTGAGGACATCGTTGATAGAGTGAATAGGTGGATGAGGTTTTAGAAAAAGTTAGACAGTTGGACAGAAAACAGAAAACAGAAAACAGAAAACAGCTTTCCTTGAATGAAATTATTTGCCCGCATAGCTCAGTGGATAGAGCGCACGGTTGCGGTCCGTGAGGCCGAAGGTCCGATTCCTTCTGCGGGTACCAAGTTTGAGAGCTGAGATTTAGTCACTTATTCATTGATTGAATATTTGATTATTAGTTATTAACTGGTTATTGTTACTTGGTTATTGTATCTAGCCAGTTATTCGTTTAGTCATTTAAAAAGGTGTTTAAATAGACAATAATCTATTGGAGATTCGTGGACTATAGCTGCGAAAAAAATGTCTTGGATAATGGTTTGCGAGTCCTGACTGTCCCAAATGAGTCGACCAGTGTGGCGACTTGTTTGCTTTTATTTGGTACTGGTAGCCGTCACGAGGCTGAGAAATTTGCGGGGATTTCACATGTGCTAGAGCATATGTTTTTCAAGGGCACGAAGAAGTTTCCGACTGCAACCTTGTTGGCGAAACATATTGACTCGCTTGGCGGGGATTTCAATGCTTTTACTTCGAAAGAATATACCGGATATTATATCAAGCTCAGGGCCGAAAATGCTATTTTGGGTGTTCAATATTTGGTCGAGCTCCTGTCAAATCCTCTATTTATTAGTGAAGAGCTTGATCGCGAAAGAGAAGTTATCTTGCAAGAGTACGATATGTACGAAGATATGCCCTCTGAAGTCGTCGCGAGTCGTTTCGAGCAGGTGATGTTCTGTGATGATGCACTTGGTCGAGATACGATCGGGACAAAGACGGCGATTCGAGCGATTAGCTCGGAAGACCTATTTGATTATAAAAAAACGCATTACAATTTCAAAAATGCGGTTTTTGTTTTGTCTGGCAATATCGGCAAACAGCGAAGTGACTTGATCAAATATATTGAAGACAATCTGATTTTAGGCCATGAGTCGATCAAAAAGACTGAAAAATGTCGCGATCAGGATAAAAAGGTCATCAGCTTTGTGACCAAGCCAATCGAACAGTCTCATCTGATGATTGGATTTCGTGCTGCTGGATATGACAATGAAGACCGATTTATTCTTAAATTTATCTCTGTTTTGCTGGGCGGTTCAATGAGTTCAAGAATGTTTTCTGAAGTTAGAGAAAAGAATGGGTTGGCATATACTATTCGCAGCTCTTTTGGAAGTTATCGTGAAACTGGAGTCTTCGATACGGTCGCTGGAGTCGCTGACCAAAATTTGGAAAAAGCAACTGCTCTAATCTTGCAGGAATATCGTCGAATCTCGACTGAGTTGGTGACTGCAGAGGAGATGAAGATTGCTCTTGAAATCATTTCAAGCAAACTAGCGATATCTTTCGAAGATTCGGAAAATGTTGCTAATTATTTTGCGATGAATGAGTTAATGGCTGGTGATGGTCTGTCGCCCGAGGCTATTTTGAAGAAATATCAAAAAATTACTGCTAGTGATATACTGGAAACAACCAAAAAGTATTTTCTACCTGAGAGATTAACAGTTTCTGTGGTAACAAAGAAAAGTGATGATAGTGATATCAAAAAAATAATAATGGATTTCTAGGAGAAAAATGTCCAAGACAAACATTCCAGCAGTAGCTCTCGAACAGACTTTTGTAATGATGAAACCAGATGGTGTCCAGCGAGGATTGATCGGCGAAGTGGTTGGCCGTCTCGAAAAAAGAGGCTTGAAGATCGTCGCTATGAAGATGGTAAAACCATCAATCGAGCACATCGACAAACATTATCCAACAGATGTTACTTGGATCGAGCGCTTGGGAAACAAGGGTTTTACTCTATTCGAAGAGTATGGCATTGATCCAATGGAGGTGATGGGCACGAATAGTAAACTTGAAGCGGGTCAGATGGTTCGTGAATGGCTGGTTAATTATATGGTTGAGGCTCCTGTTGTGGCGATGGTCGTTGAAGGTGTTCATGCGATTGATATGGTGCGTAAGATTGCTGGTCATACCTTGCCAAACAAGGCAGATATCGGTACCGTGAGAGGTGACTTTTCTGTTGACTCCCCTGCTGCAGCGAACATTGCCAAAAGAGCAATAAAAAACATTATGCACGCTTCTGAAAATCCCGAAGAGGCAAAAAATGAAATTGCTCATTGGTTTTCACAGGAAGAAATATTTGATTATGATCGTGGTGATCATGAAATTATGTTTCCGTAATTATTAAAATATTTTGGCTTCTCTGTCATAAATATCAATTACAATGATCATTTACATACTTTCTTTGCTGGCTTCCTTTGGAATCTCTCTGCTGCTGACGAGCCAGCTGATTTCATTTGCTCGGGATAACAAGATCTTGGCTCGACCGAGAAAACGTGATGTTCATACTAAAGCGATGCCCAAGCTTGGTGGACTGGCTATTATTTTTTCGTTTTTGCTGACCGCAATAATTTTCTTTTACTTTGTCTCCCCTAGTTATAATTTTTTGCCTGATAGGAATATTTTAGGTGCCTACAAATTACTTGGAATATTTTTGGCTGCGGCGATAATCCTAGTGACGATGCTGTACGATGATCTTTTTGGGATGAAATCATGGCAGAAGTTTTTGGTTCAGATTTGCGTCGGAGTTATCGCTGTCGCATTTGGTATCGGTTTGGACAAATTGACCAATCCGCTTGGTGGCGATTTTGATTTAAATAAATACTATATTGGGTTGATCAGTCTTCATGGCTCGATAATACATTTTTCAATATTATCCAGTGTCTTGACTGTTCTCTGGGTCGTCCTGATGATGAACATTATCAATTTTGTTGACGGGCTTGATGGTCTGGCGGGCGGACTTGTGATGATTGCTTGTGCGACCATTTTTATCTTGGCGACAAATTTAGATCAGCCACCAGTCGCTCTTATTTGTGCGATTCTTTTCGGCGCAGTTGGAGGGTTTTTGGTTTTCAATTTCAATCCAGCCAAAATATTTATGGGTGATACCGGTAGTATGTTTCTTGGTTTTATGTTGGGCATCTTGCCTCTGATCTCTGGGGGCAAGTTGGCAACAGTTTTTCTGGTCATGGGCTTCCCTATCGTCGATGGTATCTATGTAGTGGTTAGCCGTATGATCCGGCGGAAAAATCCATTCACAACCGCTGACAAAACACATTTGCATCATAAGTTTTTGGGTGCAGGTTTCTCGACGCGGGCGACTGTTTCCGTGATGTATCTCGTTGCGGTACTGTTTGCTTTCGTCGCGATTCAGTCGACAACCTCGTACAAAATTATTGCTATGAGTGTGCTGGTCTTGTTATTGTTCTTTGTCCTTTATCTTTTGAGAAGGAAAGCTCAAAAATTAGCGGGGAAAATATGAAAAAAGATTTTGTGTTCAATGGTCAGCGTGATGGTGAGGAAGTGATTGATGTAGTAAACAATCATCCGTATGTTCTGTATCTGCCGGGTATCAAAACCGTTTTATTATTTTCTGGCGCAACCGCGATCTGGATCTTTTCACCGATGTACTCTTGGGTCAATTTTCTAATGCCGCTGGCTGTTGTGATGGCTTTGATTGGCATCTGGCTCTTTTCTGCTGCATTTTATAGTTTCAAAGAGAGCATATTGGTCATTACAAACCAAAGGCTCTTCAGCATCAACCAGAAAGGCTTCTTTTCTAGAAAGATTACTGAACTAGATCATCGCAATATTCAGGATATTTCTTCTGAGTCTGAAGGGCTGGCGAAGATGATGTTGCATTTTGGAGATTTGATCATCAGAACAGCTGGTGCTGGTACTGGAACAGAGCTTGTCATCAAAAACATTGCTGATCCATACGATATTCAGCAGCTGATCACTAGAACTTATCAGAAATGACGGTGGTAGCTCTTTAGTTTATGACGACATTGTCTTTGCCGACAATGTCTTTTATTTTATTGGCTAAAACTGGACCGACATCAACTTTTGCACTAGTTACCACATCTTTGAATCCCGAGCCGTTGTTGGGCATAGATAGTGTCACTGGTGTGTCCCCTCCATATTGAGTCAAAATTAATTTGATATGGCCGAGAATGTCCTTGGATGAGCCTTTGGGGATAATGATTTTGAATGAGTGGATCTCATGTTTTGGTAGTGGCGCACCAGGAACAAAAGTTTGAGTTTGTCCTCCCCCACCTCCATTATTATTTTTGTAGCCATAGCCATTCCGTCTTTTTTCTCTCGGAATAAATTCGGGGATTCTGGCTGTCTCTGTGACCTCATATATTTCATCGGCCAATATTTTTGCTGATCCGTCTTTGAAACTCAAAAAGCCATCGACGGTAATAATTTTGTCACTGGCAATCGTGTCTCGGTATTTTTCCAAAATTTTCGGGAATATCAAGACTTCACAGTTAACAACTGAGTCTTCCATACGGACAAAAAACATTTGATCTTTGTTTCTGGTCAGGATCTTTTGAATTGTGGTCACGATACCACAGACTCGGACAAACTGGCCCTCTTCCCCATCTTTGAGTTCTGAGAGTTTAATTGATCGATTTGGTTCGATCAGGTGCATGGCATCAGTCAATGGATGCTCGGAGACATAGATGCCGAGCAGTTCCCTTTCCCACTGTAATCTCAGTTTTTTCGGTGCTGGTTTTGTCGTTTCGAGGTTCAGTTTTGCTTCGACAGCAATGTCGTCACCAAAAAGCGAATTTTGGTTCGCTGATTTGTTTTTGCGTATTTGCGAGGAAAACTCGAGTATTTTTGGCATATTGTAAAGTGCCTCAGCTCGTTCAACCAAATCGTCGAGTGCGCCAGACATTACCAAAGACTCAAGAGACTTTTTGTTAATGACCTTCTCGTTCAATCGAGTCAGTAAGCTTGGCAAATCTTTAAAGACTCCCCCACTCTCCCTTTCTCGGACAATTTCCTCGGCAACGGCCTTGCCAACATTTTTGACAGCCGAGAGGCCAAAACGGACATTGCCAGTATCCACGACAACACCAAAATCGACAAATGATTCATTTACTGATGGTGGCAGTACTTTGATACCCATCCGGGTGCACTCATCGATCTCCATTGCTAGTTTGTCCAAGTCGTCTTTGTTGGAGGTCATCAGCGCCGACATATATTCTGGCGGATAGTTCGACTTCAGATATGCTGTTTGGTATGCCACGAGTCCATAGCTAGCGGCGTGAGCCTTGTTGAAGCCATAGCCAGCAAAAGTCTCAATCTGTTCCCATATCTGAGTTGCGACGCTCTCCTCCATCCCCCTTTCGATGATTTGTTTGAAGAATTTTTCTTTCTGAGCACCCATTTCGGCCACAATTTTTTTACCAATAGCTTTTCTAAATTTATCAACCTCCATCCAGTTGTAACCGGCCAGCTCGATTGCAATCATCAATACATCGTCTTGATAAACAATTAGTCCATGGGAATTGGCTAAGATATTTTTAAGTCTGGGATCAGGATAGACAATCGATGCTGGGTTGTGCTTGCGCCGGATGTATTCCGGAATAAAGGCCATCGGACCTGGTCTATAAAGCGCAACCATCGCCATGATGTCGTGAATCGTTGTTGGCTGTAGTTCTTTGATATTTTTTCTCATGCCCTCACTTTCAAGCTGAAAAACGCCAATCGTCTCCCCTCTTGCTAGCAATTTGAAAGTCTTCTCGTTGTCCAACGGTATTTCGTCGAGCTTGATCTCTATCCCTCTGGTTTTACGAACAATTTTCAAAACATTTTGAATGATTGAAAGGTTGGCTAGGCCCAAAAAGTCCATTTTGATCAGACCGATGCCATCTTCGCCAACCGCGTGCATCTCGTATTGGGTGATAATCCTGTCCTTCTTGGAATCATTCATAATCGGCGTGTAATTGGTAATTACCTCCGGTGAAATGACTACACCAGCGGCATGAACTGAGGCATGTCGAACAACGCCCTCAAGTCTTTTAGCAATGTCGATGCATTTCTTGGTTTCTGGGCTAGAATCGTATAGATTTTTCAGTTCAGAGACTGTCTCTAACGCTTGGGACAGGGTAGTTTTTATTGGCGGAATAAGCTTGGCGATAATGTCAACTTCGCTATAACTTAGGCCAAGGACTCGTCCGACATCGCGGACGGCCATGCGGGCAGCCATTGTTCCAAAGGTGATGATCTGAGCAACATGATCTTTGCCATATTTTTCTGAAACGTAGTGAATAATGGCGTCCCTGCCTGAATCAGCAATGTCAATATCAATATCGGGCGCTGATGGTCGAAATGGATTTAAAAAACGTTCAAATGGGAGGTTAAAATCTAACGGATTTAGCTGCTTTTGAGTGATGCCTAGAGCATATGAGACAAAGCAACCTGCGGCCGATCCCCTTGTGTTGGTCGGGATATTGTTTTTTTTGGCCCAATGAAAAAAGTCCTGAACAATTAGAAAATAACCAAGATAACCTTTGTCTTTGATAACTTTAAATTCATATTCGATTCTTTCTCTCATTACAGGGGTAATTTCCGGTACAGTTTTGGCTAATCGGTCATATATCATCTTGTAGAGATATGTCTCGTATGTCTCGCCATCTGGCAAGGGAAAATCAGGAAATTTGAATTGACCTAGCTCAATAGTAACATCGCACTTTTCGGCTATCTTTACCGTGTTTTCTAGAACCTCTGGATGCTCGGGAAAGTTAACGACAATCTCATCTCCTGAGAGAAATGAATAATTATCGCCAACCATAGTTAGGCGGTTGCTGTCAGCCATTTGGCGACCCGTTTGCAAACAGATCAAAGCATCTTGTGCCACATCGTCAGTTTTTTCGACATAATGAATGTCATTGGTTGCGACCACTGGCAAGTCGTATTCTTTGGCTAGTTTGAACATCAGGTCATTGATTTTATCTTGGTCGTCCACCAAGGTGTGCTTTTGGACCTCAAGGGCCAGATTGTCCTTGCCAAAGATATCGATATATTCTTCGACGGTTTGCTTGCCGAGGTCGTAGCTCTCCATCGCCTTGCGGGGAATTTCCCCCTGAATGCAGGCCGAAGAGGCAAATAATCCCTTGCTGTACTTTTTGAGTGTTTCTTTGTCTATTCTGGGCTTATAGTAATAGCCTTCGAGGTGTGCAATCGAGCTCAAGGCAATTAAATTTTTATAACCTTCGTTATTCTTCGCGAGTAAAATCAGGTGGTAGGGATGCTGATCAATCTTCGGTGTTTTGTCTCTAAGCGTTCTTGGCGCGACATACATCTCGCAGCCAATGATTGGTTTGATACCTTGTTTCAAACATTCTTCGTAGAACTCAACTACACCATGCATCACGCCATGATCGGTCAGGGCCAGAGACTTTTGTCCAAGTTCTTTGGCTTTGGCGACGAGGTCAGGGATCTTGCCCATACCGTCAAGCATCGAGTAATGCGAGTGGGTGTGAAGATGCACAAATTGTGGTGATGTGTCGGACATGGACATATAATTTATAAATTTCTAATTTCTAATTTCTGAATCAATGACTAATTGAATAAATAATTTAATGACTAAACAGTTTGTCATTCCTGCGCAGGCAGGAATCCCGTCACAGCGTAAGCGTAAAGATGAACATATCTTAGGCTTAATACTAGATTCCTGCCTGCGCAGGAATGACACGGCAAAAACATTAATAAATTATCAACTTGATTATTAATTGAACACTGACACTTGAACATTGATCATTCGCCCTAAATAAATGACTAAATGACTAAATGGATAAATTAACTAAACTGTGTTATAATTGTTCGCAATGGAAGAAGTAAAACAAAAATATATTTTTGTCTTGGGTAGAGAGATAGAGCTTTGCTTGGCTGAAGTCAAAGCCGTTTTAGAATATTTTGGTATTTGTTTTGATATTGATAGTGTATCCGACAATATTGCTTTCATCAACCTGCAAATCTCTGCTGATTCAATAAAAGATCTCGCTGAAAGACTTTCTGGGACAACTAAGATATTTCGTCTCTGCTCGGGCGAAAGTAATTTTGATGATTTGTACCCGACAATACTAGAGGAGATGAGACAAAAATTTCTTATCAAGGATTTCGCTCTGTCTAGTTATTCTGATATTGATCTGAGTAAAATCAATCGGCTGGGTTTCGCAATCAAATCAAATCTGAAGAAATCTGGTCGCTCGACTCGTTATATTGAATTAAAAGGTTCGACAGAAGTCTCCGCACCGTTGTCCAAAAACTTGTACTCGACCAAGAAGATAGAATACGCGGTTTTTGGCCGCGAGGATCAGTATGTTTTTGGTCGTTTGGTCTGGGCGTACGATCCTGATCGTTGGTCAGAGATCGATTACGGCAAGCCTCGCAGCGACAAAATGTCTGGGATGTTGCCGCCCAAACTTGCCAGAGCGATGATCAATTTGGCCTTAGGGCAGACCAAGGGACAGGACGCGTCTTGTCTTGTTATTGACCCATTTTGCGGTAGTGGTAGTGTTTTGATCGAAGCAATGTCTCTAAGACTGGACTCTTTTGGTAGTGATATTTCGCTGCTAGCGATCGAAGATTCCAAGGTTAATATAGAGTGGTTTGCTAAGAAGTTTTTGTCTTTATCTTCGATCCCGTTTTCATATATCGACAAGATTGATGCAAAAAGTGAAAAATTAATTGATTCTCTCTCGCCAATAATTGTGAAATATGACAATGCGATTTTGGTTGGTGAACCTTATTTGGGACGGCCCAAAAGGGAATCGGAAGAGATGTCATCCGTTCAAGACGAGTATGTTCTGATAAAAAAACTGTATTTAGACTTTTTGGCGAATGCCGCAAAGTTGGCCGTGAAACCAGTAATTTGTTTGGTGTTTCCGGTGGTTGAGACGCTGGAGAGAAAAAAATATGATCTTTATGCTGAGATTGTTGACGAAATCAAAAAATTGGGCTATATTGAATTGTGTACGCCGCTCGTTTACGGTCGGGGTTATCAAGTTGTAAAGAGACAGATTTGTATTTTGCAATTACCAATCACCAAGATACAATAACCAAACTTTATATTTGTAATTTGTTTCTTGATTATTGGTTATTCTAATGGAGTTGTTATGGCACATAAGAAAGCTGCTGGTAGTACCAGACTGGGTAGAGACTCAGAGTCCAAGAGACTTGGGGTCAAAGTTTTTGGTGACCAAAAGGTCACTGCTGGTGGTATCATCGTCAGACAACGCGGGACAAAATTCCACCCTGGCATCAATGTTTCGATGGGTGGAGATAATACTTTATATGCCCAAACCGCTGGTATCGTTAAATTTCAGCATAAAAAAGTTACAGCTTTCACTGGCAATCCAGCCAAGAGAAGATTTGTTCATGTTGAAGCTGAAACTGAAGCTAAATAATAATTTTAAGTAAGAGTGTATTATGGAAAAGATTCTTGAAAAATATACAAAAAAGCGTGTTCCAGCCGTTCGGCCAGGAGATACTGTTAAAGTTCACTTGAAGGTCACTGAGGGTGTCAAGGAGAGAGTTCAGATCTTCGAAGGCTTGGTCATCGCTGTCAAACACGGCGCAGGTTTGAATGGAACATTCACTGTTAGAAAAGAATCTTTCGGTATTGGTGTAGAAAGAATATTTCCTCTTCACAGCCCTCGTATTATCAAAGTTGAGCTGATCAAACAGTCAAAGGTGCGACGAAGCAAGCTTTACTATATGAGAGAATTGTCTGGTAAAAATGCTCGTATCAAAGAGCTAAATCGAGATCACAAAGTCTGGGAAGAAAAAGGGGCAGAAGAAGAGATTGAGAAATTGCAGGCTGAAGTTGCTGCAAAGGCTGAAGCTGAAGCTGCCAAAAAAGCAGCAGAAGACGCCGAGCTTGAGGCAAAGGCCAAAGCACTTGCTGGCGATCGTATCGTCGAGTAATAGTATAAATTGTCCAAATATATTAAAACGAGCTTCGGCTCGTTTTTTTTGTACGAATTATTTTGTCATTCCGGACCTGATCCGGAATCTCATCACACCATTAGCGTCAAGAACAGTGTGTTCTCGAATTAATATTCACGACTGGATTCCTGCTCATCGAGTCTGAGCATGAGGGTTCTTCCCTCAGAGTCGAATGACCTACACAGGAATCCAGACAATTATGTGATTGAATTGGATTGGTTTGGTCATTGTGGACAATTCGTCTAGACAGCTTTCGACAGCGTTGGTATAATTGTCTTATTAACAGGAGGACAGCTATGAAAGAGTGGGTGACAATGTACGACGCAGCAAAGCTGCTAAAGGTGTCTACCAAGACAATACAGCGTCGAGTCAAGGACGGGACTTATAAGTCTCGAAAGAACGGTCAAGTCAGAGAAGTGGCCTACGCTAATCTTGGTTTGCCTGATAGTATCGAGCAAAAACCGGTTTCAAGCGCGATCGATCACGAACAAGCCGAGTTTCTGAAAGAGGTAATCAGAAACCAGCAAAAACATATCGAGAGTCAGGACGAAAGGATTTCTGAGGTCAATAAACTGATACTGGGCATCCAGGGGCAAGTAACACAGTTAAATCAAAATCTGCAACTAGCGACAAACCAAGCCAGTAAAGACATTGAGTCAATCACAGGAGAGGGGAAAAGTGAAACCACACCGATAACGAATTCACAGCTCTCCACCGACTCACCAGTTTTACGAGGCGATACTACAGCGACGCAGGAAGAAAGTGCACCAGCAGTTGTGAATGATTACCAGACACACAGGGACTCGTGGCGCAAATTAAATCATTTTGATCGATATCAAAATATTTATTTGATCATAACAATTACTCTTGTCGTGATTATGACTGGATTGATCGCATGGCAAGTCCTATCTTAAGCATTGGTTACCAGCGCAAAGAGACAGGGAACTCCGGCGAGTCCATGGTTTGCGACTATCTCTTAGCCAAACAATACAAAATATTGGACAGAAATAAATTTATGAGGACTGGTGAGATTGATATTCTGGCCGAAAAAGGCGGCGTAACTGTCATTGTCGAGGTTAAAACAGTGACAGCAGACAAATTTGGTCAAGCGATAGGCTATGTGAACAGAAAAAAGCAAGACAAGTTGCGACAACTTGCCCGTGAATTGATACAAATTTTGGGCGATGACAGAAATATTCGTATAGATGTGGCAGGAGTTGACTTCCAGAGCGGAGAAATTGATTACATTGAGAACGCTGTAACCGGCAAGTAGTAGCTCTAAGTGGACAAATATAAAAATCTTTTTTATATAAATTTTTTTGCGTATAATTATATCTACATCAGGAGGGGACTGATGCAAATCTTTTTCTACTGGCGAGGAGAGTATGATTTTCAAGCTGTTTAAGCGAAGACTTCACACTAGTCAGAATAATGTTTTCTCAAATATGAGTAAGCATATTTTGTTATTCAGAAAAATGACAATAAGCTTGATGGCTTTACTTTTGATCGTCGGTTTCTTGACAACGAGTCTGTTAAGCAATATTCCCAAGGCCTATGCTGCGACGAAGACCTGGAATGGCAATGGCACAACGCACACAACATGGTCGGATCCGCTCTCTTGGTCACCGACGGGCGTGCCAGCTGCTGGCGATGATGTGGTTTTTGACGTCACTTCGGCTAACGATTCCACCATTGATAGCGGTTTTGCCGGCACAGTCAAAAGTTTGACTATTACTAACGACTATAGTGGCACCATCACTCAAGCTAGAAACTTTGCCGCAACTAATCTATTTTCCAAAGAATATCAGGGTTTATTTATCTCCAATCCGTCCTACACTTTTGCTGTTACCAGCACAACTGGTCAATTTAATGTCGCTAGTGGTGGCTTCCATCGTTGGACTGTTGATGGTAGTGGCAATCATGTCATCTATGATCTGTATGGTTTGGCTGGTACTTCCAATACTGATGCTAATATCAAATTGGCTGACACCTTCAACGGCGATGCCTCCCAAATGCGCTATTGGAATAGTGGCCATGGTTGGGATAGACTCTACCTGGGTGGCTATGATTTTGATGGCAATAACAAAACTATCAATGGCTTCTACCAGCATGGTTCTTGGTTTGATTCTAGCGGTCTACTATCTAACCTCAGCAGTACATCCAAAATCAAAGATCTAAATCTGACCAATATCGATATTGACGACCCTGGTAACAATATAAATGTTGGAGGTTTAGTTTCGGGCACATCATATTGGACTGGTTCGATCACCAATGTGACTGTGACTGGGACAATAAATGCTACCTCTAATGGGTGGAACAGTGGGGGCGCGGGTGGCCTTATAGGGTCTATCAATTATAATTCCTCGGTCACGATTACCAATTGCCATACAGCCGTTACTATTAATAGTTCGGGTAATAATTCGTGGAAGTCTGGAGGACTAGTTGGACAATCAGACGGAACTATAACTATTTCCAATTCTTCGGCTATCAGAGATGTTACTTCAACTGACCGAGCGGGAGGTTTAGTCGGTGATGGCAGTGGTGGAACGATTACCGACTCCTACGCCACAGGTAATATCGTCGCTAATAACGAAGCAGGCGGATTGGCTGGTGAGTTTGATGGCACTATTTCTAATTCTTATGCCACCGGCGATGTGACTTCCACACAAGACTGGGGTGTGGCTGGTGGATTAGTGGGCTATTCTGGTGCTACTATTTCCAATTCTTACGCTTCTGGCAACATCACGACAGGCAATACCCCCAATAGTTGTTTAGGAGGAATAGCTGGTTACAACTGGAGTGGTGACAAAGATCATTCTTACTTTTCCGGTACTCTTAATGGTAGCACTTCGAGAAAAGGTGGTTTTGTCGGTTATGACTCGGCTGGTGAATATGACGGTGATCCAACAATATATACTGCTAACCACTTTGACCATGACAAAAGCAATATGAAGAGTGTCGGCAACAAGACTGACCCAGTTACAGGCATAGAGCAAGACACCACCGTGCAGATGAAGACAAAATCGACTTTTTCTGGCTGGACTTTTCCGCCAACTACCAATAATGATTGGACAATTAATGAGGGTGTTGGTTATCCTCATTTGGCTTGGGAGATTAGTTGTGGCGGGACTGGAACTGTCGGTGATCCATATTTGATTTGTACTCTGAACCAGCTTCAAAATATGCAGTTAAATCTTGGTGCTTCGTATAAATTGGCCAACGATATTGATGCATCCCTAACTTCATCTTGGAACGGCGGTGCTGGGTTTATACCAATAGGTATAGGTTCTGATGGCGTTACCCGCTTTAATGGTAATTTCGATGGTAACGGCAAAACAATTGATCAATTGACTATTAATAGTTCTGGCGTTAGTGCTATTGGTTTGTTCGGGTACGTATCAAGTTCTTCGTCTGTAATTAAAAATGTTGGTCTGACTAACATTAGCATATCGGCTGGCACAGGTGCTTATGGGGTCGGTGGCCTTGTCGGTTTAAATGAAGGCACCGTGACTAATAGCTATGTAACTGGCAGCATTGTAACTCAGTATTATCATGACGCTACCGGTGGTCTTGTCGGTTACAATTACGGCACCACAACATACAGTTATTCGGTCGCCAGTGTCCAGAATGTTAGTGCGGATTCGTATAACCTTGGCGGCTTTGTCGGTAAAAATTACGGCACTATCACAAACAGTTATTCAACTGGTGTTGTAACGGGGAGTGGTGGTAACATCGGCGGCTTTGTCGGTTATAATGGGTATGCTATCACCAATAGTTATTCAACAGGTGCCGTAGTTGGGAGTGGTGGTAGCATCGGCGGATTTATCGGTTACGATGCCTCCGAGAATAATTATGCCTCAAACTATTTTGACCACACTATTAATAACTTGCCGAGCATCGGCAATGTGTCCGATCCCGTTGCCGGCATTACACCTCAGACCACTGCACAAATGAAGCAGCATGCAACTTTTGTTCCAGCTGGTACAGACCCTGGTGAATGGGATTTTCCAAATGTCTGGACGCTTGATGAGGTCGGTGGGACGACCTATCCATTATTGGCTTGGCAGGGGGGAGTGGATACACTGCCTGGAAGTGCGCCAAGTGCTCCGAGTGGCGTGGCGATTACTTTACCGTCAACGACTGGATTCACTGTTGGCTGGACCGATAATTCTTCCGATGAGACTGGTTTCAAGGTCTATGTCGCTGCTGGGGTAGCCGATTGTTCAACAGCTTCTTATTCAGGAACACCAGATTTTACAACAGCGGCCAATGCGATCACACAAGCTGTTACTAGTAAGTCTGTTAATACGCAATATTGTGCCAAGGTTATTGCGACAAATACTTTTGGTGATTCTGCTCCAGCATATTCAGCACCAAAATACACTCTAGCCAATGTTCCAGGTGCTCCAACAGTGAACGCCACCTCAGCCACTTCATTGACTTCTATTATTAATGTAAATTCCAATCCTGCTGGGACAGAGTTTGCTATCTCTTGCGATGGCGATTCGACTTTCCTCAATTACACCACCAATGCTTGCGAATCGATCAGTGATGACGCCAACCACTGGCGCACCTACGCCAACTGGGGCAGCGGTTCTGGTTTTGTTGACACTGGCCTATCAGTCAATACTCAACACACTTACAAGGTCATTGCCCGAAACGGTGACAAGACCAATACTGCACTATCATCCTCTGCCGCCAAATATACCCTCGCCAATGTGCCTGCTGTTCCAACTCTGGGTACGCCAACTTCCTCGACCGTCCCAGTGACGATCGATGTCAATTCCAATCCTGCCTCCACAACATTTGCGATCAAGGTAGTTTACAGTTCCACGACCAAATATATTCAGGCCAATGGTACCATGGGCGATAGTGCGGTTTGGCAAACGGCCGGCACTTGGAATTCGCCAATATCTAATTCGGGGTTGACCGCCAATACTAGCTATACTTACTCGGTGGCCGCCCAAAACGGTGACAGTGTCGCAACAGCTTATGGCACCACAGCTAATGCATCAACTTTGGCCGTTCACACCATTGCTTCCTCGGTCGTCGGCGGCAACGGCACTATCTCGCCAACGCCAACCGCAACAGTTGACGATGGAGCTTCTCGGGCGTTTACCATTACTCCATCTGGTCTTTATTACATTTCCGACATTAAAATCGACAATGTTTCTTTGTCTGGCACTTTGAGTTCTCCATACACATTTACCAGCGTCACCGCCGATCACACCATTGCTGTCAGTTTTTTGGCCTACGGCACTAGGATTTGGACAGGTCGTGGCACAACTTCAACTTGTGGTGCCGGAAATGAATACAATTGGACTTGTGCTATCAACTGGACCGGTAATCTTACACCAGTTGATACCGATGATATCATTTTCGATGCTACCTCGACTAAAGCTTCCACGCTTGACACAAGCTTTACAAATCACATCAAGTCGCTTTCCGTTAACTCTGGCTACACCGACACCATCACTCTGGCTAATAACCTAAATGACGATGGTGATATCAATTTGGCAGCTGGCCAATTAAACGCGGGAAGCTACACCCTAAATATTGGCGGTAGTTGGAATAATACTGGCGGTGAATTTACCAAGGGGACAAGCACGGTCAATTTTAATGGTTCATTCCCTGATAGAACTATTAATAGTGGCGGTACTGGCGCGGGCTATGATTTCTACAATATGACGGTGGATGGTGGAGGGGCTGGCGCAAGTGGTAGTTTCAACAACAATATATCGGCAACCAGACTCCCAAATGCATTTGATGATAGTAGCACTAGTGCTCCGATAAGATGGATACCAGTGTCACCTGTGGGCGGACTTGCATATGGTCTTGCAACTTCTTCGGATGGCCAAGTTATTTACTCTGGTACTTCCACTAGTGGTGAGATTCAGAAGTCAACTAATTTCGGCGTTTCGTGGACCAACCTTTCTATCGGCAATTCCTTCGCTTCGGCGAAAACGATTCACTGTTCGGACTCTGGCGCGACGGTTGTCGTCGTTGACTCAACCAACGGTATCTACGTCTCAACAAACTCTGGCACTTCATGGACTCGGTCCAAAACCGAGACAGCGTGGCAGGATGCAGGCGTATCGGGCGGTGGCACAAAAATGATTGCCGTGCGGGATGGCTCGAGTGGTGCGCAGGGGGTTTACCTCTCTGTTGATTCAGGTGGTTCATGGACATTCAATAGCGCGCTCGGTGTCACACGAGGTTCGGCAGCGACCTTATCGGACGATGGGCAGATATTGTATGCGGCCGTTTATTCCGACGGTACAGGCATCACGACGCTAAAAAAATCTACCAACGGTGGTACATCATGGACATCGGTCGCTACCGATGACCCATGGCATGGGTACCGGCAACAAACATGTAATATATCAAGCTCTGCGAACGGTCAATATGTCATGTGGGGGAATCAATATTCTTCTAACAGTGGAGGGTCGTTTACGGAAGAAATTGGAAGAATCAACTATTTTTCATATTCAAGCATAAGTGATGATGGGCAAAAGGCCATGATAACAGTTGTTGGTTCTGGTAATGCTTCCGTGGTTATCACATCGAATGGTTGGGCAACGCAAACTACTGTCGGATACAACGGTGCGACTGGAACGGTAGTTTCTGGAGATGGGACAGTATTTTACGACTTATCAGCTTCAACTTATGGAGGCACTGATTATGCTGTGAGGAGATACTTTCCTGCGGAAACGAACAAAACTCCTTACACTGCTGGCAAAAGTCAATGGTATATACCATCAACTGGACAGGCATGGATCTGTGTGGATGACACACCAGGTGCGGCAGTATGGCAAGAGGTTCCCAATACTTCTGGATCTTATTTCCTCACCTCCGCCATCTCTGCCACCAACAATCTAACCTTTTCCTCTGGCAGCTTTGATGCTTCCGGTTATGATTTAATAGCTGGCAATGTTATCCAATCAGGTGGTACCTTCACTGCTCCAACTTCTGGCAAATCATTCATTGTTAATGGTGGCTGGAATCATTCGTCTGGCACCTTCGTCCCCGGCACTGGTACGGTCACCTTGGCCGGAGATGCTCTCATTCAGGGGAATACGACATTTAATAACTTCACGGCCAATACCTCTGGCAAGACGCTGACCTTTGCTGCTGCATCAGAACAAACAATTTCAGGAACATTGAATCTCCTAAACTCTACTGCTGGCACACTGGCCCTTGTCTCTGCCAGCCCCAGCAGCCAGTGGAAAATCAAACCGCAAGAGACAAAGGCAATTGCCAATGCTTCTGGCACTGTTTCGGTGACCGATTCAAATTGTACCGCCACTGATGCTTGTGAGAAAGACAACACTGGTAGCAATTCAAATATTACTTTGGTTTCTGGCAATACAAACTGGCCATATATCTTTATCCCAATAGTCACAACTCAGTCTGCTTCTAGTGTTACATCAAATTCAGCAATTGGTAATGGCAATATCACCAATATTGGCGGGGAGAGTAATACTGTTCGAGGTTTTGAATATGCCACAGACACCTCAAGCGGGCACGACTGTTCCACTCGTGGTTCTATCTCTACCGCCTATGATTCCGGTTCGTACACTGCCGGTGCTTACACCAAAGGCATCTCTGGTTTAGTTGCCAACACTTACTACTGTGCCCGTGCTTATGCCACCAATACGGCTGGCTCTGGCTATGGCTCTTGGGTCAGTTTCGCCACCTTGGCTACCCACACTTTGGCCTACTCGGCTGCTGCTCATGGCTCGATCGTTGGCACTACTCCGCAGACTATTGATTATGGCGGTAATGGGACCCAAGTCACGGCGACGCCAGCTGCGAACTACCATTTCGTTTCTTGGTCTGACAGTGTGATGACCGCCGCCAGAACTGATCTCAATGTGACGGGTGATATTAGCGTCACAGCTACCTTTGCGATTGACACTTACGCTCTCACTTACTCTGCTGGTGCTCATGGCTCGGTGGTTGGCATTTCGCCCCAGGCAGTTAATTACGGTAGCAATGGCACACAGGTCACGGCGACGCCAGCCGCTAATTATCACTTTGTGAAATGGTCTGATAACAACTCAACCAATCCAGTTAGGACAGATACAAATGTTACTGCTGATATAACGACGACAGCTTCGTTTGCCATCGATACTCATACGCTTACATATTCCGCTGAAGCCAATGGCTCAATCGTTGGCACCAGCCCTCAAACCGTTGATTACGGTAGTAATGGTACACAGGTCACGGCTACACCAGCCACTAACTATCATTTTGTTTCTTGGTCTGACAGTGTGATGACCGCTGCCAGAACTGACCTCAATGTGACGGCAAATATTACAGTAACTGCTTCATTCACTCTTGATGCTTACGCCCTAACCTACTCTGCTGGTGCTCATGGTTCGATTGTTGGTACTTCGCCCCAGACAGTTAATTACGGTAGTAATGGGACACAGGTCACGGCTACGCCAGCGACCGGTTATCATTTCGTGAAATGGTCTGACAATAATTCGACTAATCCTGTCAGAACAGACACAAATATTACTGCTGCCATCACGACGATAGCTTCATTCGCGATTGACACTTATACCCTCACTTACTCTGCCGGTGCTAATGGCTCGATTGTCGGATCAACTCCCCAAACTGTCAATCATGGTAGTAATGGAACGCAAGTCACGGCTACCCCATCGGCCAATTATCACTTTGTCTCTTGGTCTGATGCGTATCCCACTGCGGCCAGAACTGATCTGAATGTGACGGCCAACATCTCCGTGACGGCGACTTTTGCTGATAACAGCACATGCACATGGAGTGGCGGTGGCGCTGATAATAATTGGTCGACTGCTGCCAACTGGGTGAGCAATATTAAGCCAACGGCGATTTGTGATGTAGTCTTTGATTCAACTTCTGGTAAAAATTCAATTATTGATCCGTCATTTGCTGATCATGTAAAATCATTGTCAATCAATACTGGTTATACTGGTACCATTACTCTGGCTAGAGATTTAAATGTCGATAATAATGTTAGTTTGGTCGCTGGTACGATTGATGGGTCAAGTTCTCATTTCGCATTTAATGTGACTGGAAGTTGGACAAACACTGGGGCGACTTTTGCTATCAACAAACCGTCAATTAATTTCAATGGCATAGGCGAAAAGACTATTTCGACGAATAATCAGGCGTTTTACGATGTGACTATCGCTGGGCAGGGGACACCAGTTGTGACCGGCAGTACTTGGGTACCAAGTATTAACTCAAGCAACATGACTCAACTTAGCAACGCTGGTGTGGTTGTCGGAGCTTCAGTTACTGGGACTTCGCCGTGGGGCGTGGCGATTGATCCGTCAGGTTATGTCTGGGTGGCAAATCGCACGACCAACAATGTCAGTAAGTTTGATAATTACGGCCACTTAGTCGGTGCTTATGCTGTCGGCAGTTATCCCGAAGGGATTGCGATCGATGCCTCTGGCAATGTTTGGGTTACAAACAGAGATTCAAATAATGTTTCAAAATTAAGCAATCTGGGTGTATTGCTAGGTACTTATGGAGTCGGGGCTACTCCATACGGCATCGCTGTTGATTCTCTTGGTAATGTCTGGGTGGCTAATACTGGTGGTTCCACAGTGACAAAGTTCAGTAATAGTGGCATCAGGCTGGGCGTGTATAATTCTGGAGCAAACCCGTATGGTATCGCAATTGACGCTTCAGATAATGTCTGGGTGACAAATCTCAATCCAAATACCGTCACAAAGATCTTGAACAATGGTCACCTTCAGGCGACCTACAGTACTGGTAATCATCCGGCGGGAATTGCCATTGATGCTAACGCCAATGTTTGGGTTGCCAATTATGCTGACAATAATGTCATGAAGTTTGATTCGGCTGGTAGCTTGCTCGGCACTTACAATGTCGGTATTACGCCGCAAGGTGTTGCAATTGATGCTGCTGGCAATGTCTGGGTGGCAAATTACGCTTCGAACACGGTCGCGAAGTTAAGTAGTACAGGTGGATTGCTTGGCAGCTATAATGTTGGCAGTGGCCCTTATAGTTTGGGCGATATGACTGGTTTCATCATGCAGTATTTCGTTCAGAAAAATACTGGTATCGGCGCTTCATACTCATTGGCTTCCGATCTTTCTGTTGTAAATAATTTTACACTTTCCTCAGGTGCTTTTAGTGCTGGGTTAAATAATCTGACGACTAATAATTTCATTCAAACTGGCGGTCGATTTACTGCTCCTGCTTCGGGCAAGAACTTTGATATCTCGGGTAGTTTCAACCATAGTTTCGGCGTCTTCTTGCACAATTCCGGCACTGTTAATTTAAATGGTGTCTCTGCGCAAGCGGTTAATGGTTGCACCGTTTTTAATAATTTGAATGTTATTTCGACTTCAGCACGAACAATTTCTTTTGAGGCACGAGCTACTGTCGGAGTTGAGGGTAGCTTTGGAGCTGTTGGAACTAGCAATAATCTGATTAATTTAATTTCATCAGTCGATGGGACGCCTTTCATCTTATCAAAGACTAACGGGGTCGTCTTGTCTGATTATTTATCGATTAAAGATTCGACAGCCACTGGTGGGGCCGAATGGTATGCTGGCTCAAATTCGGTTAATGGTGGAGATAATGACGGTTGGATATTTGGCAATGCAGGAGGTAACGCGCCCCCGGTTACGACTTCAGCTATTGCTGCACCATCTGATGTGGTCATTCGCTCAGTCACAAATAACAGTTTTGTGGTGGGCTGGACGGATAATTCCGACAATGAAGTCTATTTCAAGATCTATCTTTCAAATTCGCCCAACGGTGATTGTTCGAGAGCAACTTATCGTGCTGCAAACTCACCTGACTACACCGTAACAGTAAATGTTCATAGCCGACAGGTTATCAATCGTTTGCCTGCAACGCAATATTGTGCCAAAGTGGTGGCTACAAACGCAATTGTTAGCTCTGCTCCTGCATATTCTGCGAATCGGTCAACCTTGGCAAATGTTCCAGGTGCACCTGTCGCAAGTGCCTTAAACCCGAGTCAATTAAGCGTAAAATTTACGCCAAATGATAATGCTACTGCAGCTCGATATGCAGTTTATGATGAAGCCACTGGTAAATATGTCAATCAATCTGACGGTCAGCTGCATGTTTTGCCTGACTGGCAGACATATTCTGTATGGGGCGGTACAAATGGATTGATCGTCAGTGGTTTGGGTGCAGACACTAGGCATTCATTTAAAATCAAAGCCAGAAACAGTGATGGTATTGAGACCGTGCTTTCGGCTTCGGCGGCGAGATATACTTTCTCAAGCGTACCAAAGCTGGCAATTGTCAAAAATGGATCCTCTTTGAAACTCGTAGCCGATACAAACGGCAATTCTATCAATTCACGATACGCATTTTATGTTTCAACTCCTGGCGGTGATAAATATGTCCGTCAGAGTGACGGCACTTTGCAGGATAATATTGACTGGCAATCGTATGCTGATTGGGGCGGGGATAATGGTTTCGTTGTGAATAATCTGGTCAAAAATACCGAGTATAGCTTCAAGGTTAAGGCGATTAACAGTGAAAACATTCAGACTGCTTATTCTGATGGTGTCTCTGCGGATGTCAATGAGACATCATATCAGCTCAATATCAGTGGTGACGAAAATACGATTATTGATTCTGATTCGATTGTAAACTTGGTCGAGGGAAGCGATTTTTCCCTGACCATCTCGGCCAAGGATGGATATAGAGTGAAAGAAGTCTTTGTTGATGGGCGCTCAATGGGTCGTCTAACAAGATATTCTCTTGCCAATATTCGTGCCAATCATACAATTGTGATCGTGACCGAAAAGAATCAATTGATCAGTAGTATTGCTGACACAATTACAAATATTTTAGAGAAAATTTCGATTGCTCCAGTAAACGCATCGACTGTAATTGCGGTAGCGGCTGTGGCGAGTGCGGCGGCTATTATTCCGTTGGTCGCTATTTCAAATATGGCATCATTTGCCGGAGCAGCATCTGCGACTCAATCCGCAGCAACTTCTATCTGGCAATTCTTTGTCGGTTTGTTTGGTGTCAAAACTGCGCTTCGTCGCAAGAAATCTGGCCGTATCGTTGAATACGGTACAAATGCACCATTACCGGGGGTAAAGGTGGGTATCTATCAGGTTATTGATGTGCCAGGGGCGTCTGCTCCAGTTCAAAAATTATTGACAAGCGTATATACCGATGATCAGGGATATTTCGGCGCTGTTGTGGAACCTGGAAAATATATTATTCGTATTTTCAAAGATAAATACTTGCTGGCACCGCCTTCGGCGTTGGTCATTGGTACTATTTTCGAGATTAAGACCGAACGAGACAGCTTGGTTATGCCAAATATTCAGCTAACGATGGACCCTAAGGCCGCTGAAGCTAATCTCAGAATGTTGCTGATATTTAAGAATATTGAGATTGGTTTGTCGATCTTTTCTTTCTTGGCTTTAGTCATAGGGTCAATAATTATTATTGATGGCTTAGTTCGAGAGCCGAGCCGATTGGTCTACATTTTGGCCGGTGTGTATGCTCTAATTTGGGTTTTTGACCTCAGATTTTTGTTGAAGAAGTCCCCGTGGGGGATAGTTTCTGACGCTGATACCCATCAATCGTTGCCTCTGACCATGATCCGTATTTTGGATAAAGCTGGTTCTAAATTGATTCGTACCGCCGTCTCGAATAAAAATGGTAAATATTCCGTGCTGTTGCCAAAGGGCCAATATACATTGCTGGCTTCGCATCCTGGTTACGATCTGGCAAGACTCGGCGATCTCGACACGCAACATAGAAACTCTATTATCAATCGAAAGATTGAGATGAAGAGGCAATAAAGCTGATAAGCTGGTAAGTGTTTAATCTAGTAAGCTAGTAAGGGCAAAGACCTATAAGTTGGTTTTGTTATTCCCTTTATTTTTGTCATTGCGAGCCATCGCGATTTTACGTGGCGCGGCAATCTATCATTTGGTCTGTTCTCGACAACCTGTCGGCAGGTAGGGCTCAAACCATAATTTTATTTCACCAATCATTTCTTGTTGTCATCTCGAGCTTGTCGAGAGATCTTTTGTGATTTGCAAGATTTCTCCACTTCGGTCGAAATGACAAAGATGATAGATAGACTTTTATTCTTCGAGCGAGTTCTACGAGTCGAGAAGCGGTTGTCCACAATCTGATGACTTATCAGCTTAAACACTTAAACACTTAAACACTTAAAAAACACTTATCAGCTTGCTATGATTGTGCTATATTAGTCATATGATTAAAACAAGATTTGCTCCAAGCCCTACAGGTGAATTACATATTGGTGGTTCACGAACCGCTCTTTTCGCTTACTTGATCGCTGCTTCGCAAGCAGGTGATTTTTTCTTGCGTATCGAAGATACAGACAGAGAACGCTTTGTTGAGGGTTCAGTTGAAAGAATAATTTCTTCTTTGAAGTGGTTGGGGATTACGGCAAAAAATGCTGATAAACCGATGGTCCAGTCAGAGCGTCAGGAAGTTTATAAAAAGGCTGCATTTGACCTTGTACGGGTAGGTAAGGCCTATATTTGCACCTGTTCGAAGGAAAAGTTGGCTGAAGATCGTCTCGCTCAGGAAAAAACTGGCCGACCGCCAAAATATGAAGGCTATTGTCGAAATGCGGAGCTCAATATTGCTGATTTGAAGGAGCATTGCTACACCATCAGGATGAAGATGCCGACTTCGGGTAAGATTATTGTTAATGATCTAGTCCGGGGGAATGTTGAATTTGATTTGTCATTGTTTGATGATCAGGTTATTTTTAAGTCGGACGGCTATCCCACTTATCATCTGGCTTCGGTGGTTGATGATCATGAGATGGGTATTACTCATGTTATTCGAGCTGAAGAGTGGCTGTCTTCGACACCAAAACACTTGATTCTTTACGAAATGTTTGGCTGGGCCCCTCCAGCTTTTGGCCATCTATCGATGATTTTAGCTTCAGACAGAACAAAACTTTCCAAGCGCCATGGTGCGACTTCTGTCGACGAATATCGTAAACTTGGCTATCTGCCAGAGGCGATTATCAATTTTATTGCATTTTTAGGCTGGAACCCCAAGACTGATCGTGAGATATTTTCTCTCTCTGATCTAGAAAAAGAATTTAAGATTGAAAATCTGAACAAGGCTCCGGCAATTTTTAATCTGGACAAGCTGAATTCGATCAATTCGATTTATTTGCAAAAGCAAATAGCGGAGATTGTGGCTAAAAATGACAACGAGCAGATCAGAAAATATTTGCATGAATTTGAGGCAGGTGATCTTTCTCTCGGGGAAATCGAATTGCTTGGTCGTGGGGGATTTAACACTTTGAAAGAGATGGCCGACTTTATCTTGGAGTTGCGAGAGCCGCCAAAATATCCAGCTGAGCTACTGATATTCAAAAAGTCCGACAAAGAAAAAACGGTGAAAGCGTTGCAAGAAACAATTACCAAATTCCAATCACCAGAAAATAATCAAATTACAAATTCCAGTATTCAAAAAATGCTTGAGTCCGTTGTGGCGGAAAACAACCTGACCAATGGTGATGTCTTTTGGCCGGTTCGAGTGGCTCTTTCTGGCAAGGAGAGATCGCCATCACCGGTCGAACTTGCAATAGCTCTTGGCAAAGAAGAAAGTGCAAAGAGAATCACTGCTGCATTCAATATTTTATCCAAATAGTTTCGAAGTTTTGATATAGGTTTCTTTGTCGCAGGCGAAAAATGCTTCAGCGTTTTTGCCGTGATCAAACATGTTTGCACGGTATTGACTAAGTCCGATAAAAGCGTCGACATAAGGCCGATCTTTAAGTTGGGATTGGTGTGCTTGCATCGCTTTTATTTTGGTCTCAATAGTTTTGTCTATGCTGATCAGACGGTTGGCGTAGATAGGTGACCATATTTCGTACATAAATATTTCTCCGTCAAAGTTGGTTTTTTCCAGTGCCTTGGCCAGTATTTTACTTGTGGCTAAGTGGTCACTATTCGGGTCGACGAAACAGGGTGCATAAATGGTTTTTGGCTTAAGATCAGTGATTCTTTGAGTAATCTTGTCTATGACAGCTTGGCTATCTGTAATCTTGCCATCGATCATATCCAGATTTTCAAATTTATTGATGCCGATAATTTCGAGGGCAGTCTGAGCTTCAGCGATCCGGCTCTCGTTTCCCGACAGATATAATATATTGATCTCGTCGTTTTGATCGTGATGAAGTCTGAGAGTTCCTCCGCAGCCAAAAATGTCGTCGTCAGGATGAGGCGAGAGTACCAAAACATTGCCTGCTGGCGGTCGTTTTAGGAGCGTTAATTTCGAATTGGTTTCTCTGGCTGTCTTGAAAAAAATACCAAAACCGAGAAATTTATGAAGGTTGTTCAGGTGGAGTAAATAGTCTTTCAGGTTGGTCAAATGGTTTTTCATGCTTTGATTATACTGTGAAATTTACAATTCGCCAAGGATAGAGATGGAGTTGCTTGTCTGTTTTATTATCCTCGTCTTTTTTCCTGTCATTCCCGCGAAGGCGGGAATCCACAAACAATCTTCAATAGATTCCCGCTTTCGCGGGAATGACAAAGGGTATGTCAATGACAAGCAGGGCATAATTGTGTAAGTGTGGCATTAAGTGTTAAAATTTGTGTATGAAAGAATCGGTCTCAAAAATTAAGGTTGTCGAGATTATCGCGGATGCCGATCTGTCTGGCGGGCCAATTCATGTGCTAAATTTGCTTCGTAATCTTGATAAAGGAAAGTTCGATCCTTATTTGATTTGTCCGTCTGGTCATCTGGTCGAGGAGGCGAAGAATATAAGAGATTTGAAGATCGAAACGATCGAGATGACCTCAAGGTTTGACATGGTCGCTGTCTATCAAATTTTTCGAACTTTGCAGAAGATTCAAGCAGCAGCAAATCCGTTTGGCAAGATGATCGTCCATGTTCATGGAGTCAGGGCTGGTTTTCTGGCTCGCTTGTTTAAATTATCTACTGCAAAATATATTTATACTGAGCATAGCCTCGATCAGAATTATCATCTTGCGAGTTTTGGCCGCGAATGGTTGCAGAAATTAGTTCTGAAATATTTGAATTTCAAGACTGACACCGTGATCGCGGTTTCTTCCTCGGTAAAAAGTTATCTGGTTTCTTCGCATCTGTCACTGAAAGACCGAACTATTCTGGTACCAAACGGTTTTGACAAAGAATCTTTTGGTCTTGCCAAGATCCCGATCAAAAAGATAAAGATGTGCAATGAAGCACCTGTCGTCGGAACTATTGGTAACCTGAACTTGCAAAAAGGTCAAAGCTATTTGATCGAGTCGATGAAATATATTGTGAAGAAGTATCCACTCGCGACTTTAGAGATTATTGGAGAAGGGGAGCAGAGAGAAAAGCTTGAAAAACAGATTGAGGATCTGAGATTGGTAAAAAATATAACCTTGCTTGGCCGCAAATCAAATGTTGTAAATTATCTGAAAAATTGGGATGTGTTTGTCTTGCCGTCAATTGCTGAAACTTTTGGCATTTCGATATTGGAGGCAATGGCTGTCGGTATCCCAGTCGTAGCCTCAAAGACAGGCGGTATAGTTGATATTGTCAAACAACGAAAAAATGGTCTATTGATTGAGCCAAAAAATTCAAAAGCTATCGCCGAGGCGGTGATTGCCATCATTTCAGACCCGATCAAAGCAGCTTCGTATAAGCGTGAGGCGAAAAATACTTTAGAAAAATATCGTTGGGACAAAATAATCAAAGAGATAGAGGCAATCTACGAAGGATAGGGATATCGTGGTTTCTTTTATCTGCTGTTTTATTTTTTCTGTCATTCCTGTCTCTTTGTCATTCCAGCGAAGGCTGGAATCCAGTCATAATATTACTACTTTAAGATATGTTATTCTTGGCGCTTACGCTGTGATAGGATTCCTGCCTGCGCAGGAATGACAAAATTTATTTTATTCTTCGAGCGAGCCCTGCGAGTCGAGAAGTGTTTTTTTTACAGCTTACAGACTTAAACACTTACTGGCTTTTGGGCTTGTCCGCTGTTGCTAGAAGCTGTTTTTTATGTTATTTTATATCTTGTTTGGCGTCATCGTATAACGGTTAGTACGCCGCCCTCTCACGGCGGTAATTGGGGTTCGATTCCCCATGACGCTACCAA
>JBAWZC010000005.1:0-63833 GCA_037143235.1 Candidatus Berkelbacteria bacterium | reverse complement strand
GGATACCCTATCCATCGCCGGACAGAGTCCGGACGAATTACGTGAAGTTATTAATGTTATGGTTCGACTTTATGGAGAACTGCCTTCGCAGGAATGACGGGTACAAAATGCAAAAGCGCCTCGAAATTCGAGACGCCCTGCATCAAAAACAAAAAAACTTACTAACAAGAACTAAGCAGCCTTGCCAATTTTGAACATTTTAGTGCCACAATCAGGGCAAGTGCCTTTTACAGCTGGTTTGCCATTTTTCATGGTTATTTGCTCTGCGCCCTGCATTTCTTTCTTGGCTCGGCATTTAACACAGTATCCTTCTACTGCCATTTCAATCACCTCCCTTCGTGAGTATTTTGTCGCTGTTACTCTCAAAACCTCTTGAATTAAGAATAATCAGCCTTAACAAGTACAACACTATCTATTGTATTGAGGCTAAAGCCCTCTTGTCAAGCACAATCAATTTTTCTGATCTATCTGAAAAATATATTTCGAGATCTACAAATCTCATTATCTTTTACCAGAGCTAGTATTATCACTATATGATCATCGCCTATCCGAATGCAATTCGTGTAAGTCATCATGAGTTTTCCCCAGCCACGATAGACAGAAGCTCAGGTTAGTTGCCTAACTGAGTATAGCCGACGATCGTTGCGAGCTCCGAGAATGTTTTTGATCCGGGATACGATTTACCTTGAAATCTCCATGTTGGATAACCAGTAATCCCTTCAGCGGCGCATATACCTGGTTGTGCGCTTGGTCCAGCATCGTCGCATTCAACATATTTTACATACTGAAGTGCATCCCCAAAAAGCGCCTTTTGATCTTTGCAGTGCGGGCACCAATACGCACCATAAAGAGTCATACCTTGTGCTGTCATATATTTAGCGAGTGCAACTGGATCGATACCAGCAGCTGATGAAGTCGAACCCACACTTTCACTTTGTGATGATAAACTCGATTGGCTGACGCTAACACTCTGCGCGCTGACACTCGACTGCGAACTATTTGTTTCAGCATTCTGTGATTTGTTTTCGGTCGTCGGTGCCTTGGTTCTGCCCGCCCAAAAAATTAGAGCAGCTGCGGCCAAGCCGACGACCAAGACTATCAGGATAAATTTTTTTAAATTGTCGTTCATGTTTGTCTTTAAATAATATTAATTATTTGATTATCGTAATTTGTCATTCCGGCGCAGGCAGGAATCCTGTCACAGCCCCGAAGGGGACCCTTTGGGTCGTAAGCGCCAAGGAAAACACATCTTAAGGCTAATACCGTTTCTAGATTCCTGCCTCCGCAGGAATGACACGCATGGGTTCGGAATTATAAGGGCAACTGGAATGACAGCGAAGGCAGTCTATTTTGTCACAATAAATTTTCCTTTGTCGTAAAAATACACCTCCGAGATCATATCTTGCAAAGGGTCTTGGTCATAATTGCGGTAATAATTGGCAATTTTGCACTCAGATATTTTGTCGCAATTGTATAAATCAAACTTCGGCACATCAGAGATCAAGATAATGTCATCGCCGATCACCACTGGTTTGAAATTTCTTTTTTCGATCACGACCAGCTCCTTGGCGTGGACAGCAGTGACTCCTGTCAAGCAAATATATCGACTATCAAAATCACAAGTCGCAACTTCGTCCTGAAAATCACTCAATGCATATGTCTTACGCGCCCACAAACTTGGATCCAGCAAAAAATACTTATTTTCTGCCGTCACAACCAGAAGGTAACGATCATCGATCCTTTGCACGATCTTGTATGGATCACGGCCGATCTGATAAATGTCATCGGCAAAGATCTTATTAATCGCAAAAAGAGCAATATATAGAAATATAATGATTGATAGAGTGATTTGAATTTTGTTGATTGTCTGCCTTGTCATGTATCTAAACCCGCCCATTTCAAATTGCTCTTCTCATCCTACCTGCAGTAGTCAAAAAATCAATATTACGCTATGATTACCAGAGACAAACCATTAAAAAGTCACGATGAGTAAATATAAATTGCGAATATCAGTCAAAGGCATTATCAAGAACGACAAAAATAAGCTTCTTTTGGTTCAGGAGAGAGCTGATCACTGGTCATATCCCGGCGGCGGAATCGAGGAGGGCGAACGAACTATTGATGCCGTCAAACGGGAAATTTTTGAAGAAACCGGATATACAGCCACTGTCGGAGAAATTGCCTTTGTACAAGATCTCACTTTTACTGACGGCGTCCGACAGATCGAGCTCTTTTTTGTAGGTAAGATCGACGAAACAATCCCTTTATCTCCAAAACACGAACTGCCATATTGTTTTGTCGACGAAACCAAGTTTAATGAAATCATTTGCTTGCCAAAAAATATTAGACCCTTCGACAAACTCAAAACGATTGATTTCCAACAAGTAGTACTATAGAAAGCAAGGAGTCCCCACTTCGCTGACGCTACGCGGGGCAAGCAGGAGCTAGCCAAACAGCTGGTAAGTGTTTAAGCTAGTCAGTGTTTAAGCTGATAAATTTATTATTTTCTTTTTGATATTCTCAAACTGCCTATCATTGCGAGGAGTCGGCGACCTACCTACCGGCAGGCAGGCGCGGCAATCTATCATTTACAATACATGATGGATTGCCACGCTTTGGAAAACCCAATAGCTCGCAACGACGAATTGTTTTGTCATTCCTGCGCAGGCAGGAATCTAGTAATATTATTAGCGTTAAGATGCGTTCTGCTACACGCTTACGCTGTGACGGGATTCCGGATCGAGTCCGGAATGACAAACGGCAACTTGTAATTCTCTATGCTTACTAGCTTACTAGCTTACTAGCTTACTAGCTTACTCTCAATTATTCCTTCTATCTCCTCTACAGCAGCTTCTGGGTGGCCTTCGGGATTCTCGACAACAAAATCATAATATTTGACATACTCGGCTTCTTTCTTGGCCGAAACGATCCTGCGTTTGACCTCATCCTCAGATAAATCACGAGCTGATTCACGACCGATTCGATCACGAATCAATTGTTCGAGATTGTCACCAGCATATTTAAGAAAGATAATGATAGTCTCGGGCCTTTCCCTCTTTATCTTCGTTGCGCCCTGAACATCGATCGTTAATAATATGTTTTTGCCTAGTTTTTCGGCTTTTTCGATCTCATCAAGCGGAGTACCATAGAACCAGTCATGAACATGAGCGTATTCCAGAAATCGATTCTCGGCGATACGATCTTTGAACTCTTGGTCAGTCAGAAAAAAATAGTCCTTCCCGTCGACCTCACCTGGTCGTGGTTTTCTGGTGGTGCAAGTGACGACCCGAAAAAAATCGCTCAGGTCTCGCTCCAATAACCGAAAAATCGTGTTTTTGCCAACACCAGAATGGCCTGACAGGATAAAAATTTTGCTCATATATAATGATATTAATGATTCATTGCGTTTTTTATACTTCCGCTTATCTACAAGATACCAAAAATCTTGAGGGATGTTAACCAAACGATACAATTACAAAATACTTGCCATACAATCCCCTTTGTACTATAAATAGATGGCCAACAGCCCAGCGTTTTTACGACTGAGTTTGTTAGGATGCTTCAGGGGGGAGGTAATATGGAAATTGGGAACAAAGTCAAGGTCGTCGACAAAAGTTCCGATCTGTTCATGGGGGAAGGAACAGTCATCAGTATTGACAAAGATGACTTTGGGCCGCGTTACAGCGTGGAATTTGGCTGCGAACTTTCCAGTCACTTTTTCGACCCGATCGCACATGGCCAGAACGGGAAAAAGTTGGAATACATCGACACCTTTCGAGATGAACAGCTGGAAACGATTGAGATTATCAGCACAAAAGTCATCGCGAAACGAATGTTCGGACGAATGTGTCATCAAGTATTCGACTGGGATCGATACGCAGATGACGAGCCCATCTGTATGATTAATGGTTGCAACAACCACAGCACTTTGCTGGCGTACACCAACTTTTACGGGACCGTTTACCGCTTCCACGCCTGTGGTGGCTGCTACGAACGGTACCATGGTAAAAGCACAGAAGAGATCCAATTTGGATAGGAAGTCCAAATATCATTCTACTACCGGCCAGCATTGACGCTGACCGGTTTTAATTTATACGACAAAAAAAGATTTGCTAATAACTAAGCCACTCGGGACGAGCACCATTATCGCGGAAATAATCGTCAACAACTTGATGATTCTCGATAAATGCTTTCGCCATTTCTTCTGGCGGTATCGATCGATCACCTTTCAGAGATTCTTCAAGATATTGTCCGTTCAGATATATCAGATACATCACAAAAACATACTTCGCATGCAGCAACCACTGGATGTCATTTTTCGAGACAGCACTCTGAAGCTTTCCCGACAAATCGGTGTGAAAATATTTTCTTGTCAGAAAGCTCATGGGAGAAAAGAGTGAAAATGCGACCAATTCCTCAAAGTATTTAAAATCAGCCTTTTCTACTTGAATTGAGGCCACTATGGCAGTCTCATTAATTTCCATTTGGGTTGCTGCCTCAGAGATATAGTCAGCCATGATTAAATGAATCATTTCGTGCCACAAGGTCGACAACAGATAACCCAAATCAGCTGCGTGCGTTCCACTACACTCCAAAGTAATAATATTGGGGCCATTGTTTGCACCACCAGCACCAGCGCCACTGTCCTCAGTTGACAACAATAGTATGACCTCAAGCGAACGATCCAGATCGATATGATTGGCAAATAATTTCTTGAGGTCGCCAGAGATCATATCTTTATCTCGGTCGAATACATTCTCTAAAAGCTTTTTTGCTTGGACTAAGCCATTCTGCCCCATAGCCCAGATCTTCTCAAATCGTGTCTCCAGAGCGTCCATAGCGGCTAAATAGATATTGATCTCATCAGCAGAAAAGACACTTTTGTCCGTAAATTCATCAAATCTCATGAAAAAATCAAAGACATTTGCCGCTTGACTGTTTTTTAGCTCACCAAAACCATGTTTTTGCAGCATTACCCTAAATGCATCCAGCGAGTTTTTTTCGTTACCAGTCAGTGGCCCAGTCTTCGCGAGCCAATCATCAATGTACTCTTGGCGACAGGAAAAATGCCAATCAGCGAGAGTCTGAACAAAGAAAAAGTGGTTATACTTTTTTGAAATATTAAAGCTAAGTTTCATGTTGGTATTGTATATGATTCTTGGTGATAAATACAGCAACAATCACCAGCTAAATTTTCTTATATTTTGATATGCTCTGTTATAAAATATATTCACAGTCTCGCCGTTTCACCTCGACGCTTTTTTCGATTATATTTTTTGAATATTTTTGATATAATTGGGTCAGCGACAAATTAATAATCTATCACGGAACCACATGACAGAAATTAAATACACCACACTCAAACATAACTACTCTGAACATCTCGACGAGCTAGTTAATTTCTACGAACCTAAATACCAAAAGCCCTTTAACAGAAATACTGTTCTAAACTCCAGTATCATTTGTCTAGCTATTGCTGGTGACGAAATCGTTGGTGCGGTTAGAGCGCTAACAGATTTCTCTAGGCACGGTATCATCGTGGATTTGATGGTCGATGAAAATTTTCGACGCCAAAAGATAGGATCAAATTTGTTGAAAAATATTGCTCTGGAACTAACTGCGCTAAAGATTCCAATTGTTTCCTTAACCACAGAGCCAGATGCCCCTTGGCTGGTGGTTTTTTATGAAAAACATGGCTTTAGGCCGATCGCTGGTAGTGTAAATATGTCACTTGGTGCCAGTGACACGCAATAAGCATTTCCAACTAATTTATAGCTTTGTAAAATTCTCTTCGATTTGCATTTAGGGTGCTCCCTATTTTGATCAACAAGAAGGAGGTCAGCGAACTGCTGACCTCCTGTGTTATTAATCCCATCCAATTTAATTTTCGGAATGGAATTTTTTGTTGATGTCGGTCTTTGTCACCTCCTCGGTAATCCTATCCATTGTTCGATCAGAGACAATAGCAACTCCGCTTCTTCGGCAACTCTTTTGCTGCTACCATTGGCCAGAAAGCCAATCGGTATACCTAGCACTTGAGCTTGAACTGTCGCAATATGCACCTCGAGTTGTTGTTCTTTTTTGATGAACTCAAGGTTTAATTGCCTGTCTGGCCTTCCGATACCGTCCCGCATCCTACGATGTAAAACGGTTTGAGGGCTTGCCAGTACAACAACAATAGCCTTCAACTGTTCTTTGTCCCAGGGCTGAATTTGGCGCTTACCATATTCTTCGCCTCTTAAGTCGAAGAAACAGAAATGCCCATCGCACACTCTGATTGTTGCCGGGTCTTGACGGTCTTGTTCGTATATCCGCCTGTTCATTTCCGGGCGAAGCGCTCTCCTCACCTCTTCCGATAGCTGTCTCAATTCCTCAACTGTTGAGACGCCTGCCAACTCACACATAATTCCAGTCCCAATAATTCGCTCGAGCCGTATCCCCTGATCGTGTGCCAGCTTCTCAACTTCTCGAATTATCGATGTCTTCCCCACTGCAGGGACACCGCCGATGTACACAAACAATTTTTTCACCCCCTTGTTTAATATTTAACTTTCGCGTTTCGAGAGCCATTTTATAAACTCTTTTTCGGCACGACCCCATATCTCCGTCACTGCGTCAGAGTCTAATTCTCTCAGCTCTCCCATAGTAAGCCCCCTAGGATTATGATCGTCTGGAACAAAAAGACGATCGATAAAACTACCTTTCTCCCCTAATTTTTTAGGGACACTACCAAGAGCACTGCCAAAAAATGTGACTGGCTCACCTCCTGGCTCACAATACGCGACAGAGCAGGTGATCATAGCCTTTTTATTTTCAGTATTCTTGAGAATATTAAAAAATCTTTCAACTCCCAAACCCTCATCAACCCATCGAACATATACCCCAGGGAAACTTCCAAATTCTTTAACAAAAAAACCAGAATCCATTTTGACGCATGACTTCTTGATTCTATCTGCTACCCATTTTGCAGCAAATGCAGCGACTTCGGCAGTAGTATTTGATTGGATCTCAGGAAATTCTACTTTGGTAATTTCCACATTATATCCGTAAGGAGCTACAGCTTTTTGCAAGCTTTCCACTTTTCTCTGATTTCCAGTCATTAGATTGATGGTTTTATCCATTGGTTTCCTTTCTTCTAGTTATAGCTATGAGGCAATTCTTTTGGCATCGCATTTAAATAATTGTCAATGTCCTCTAATTTCAATTCTTTAAAAGCCCTCCTGCGCTCCTAACAGGGAGGACAAGATCCGCACGGAACTCCTGTTTTTACGCAAGTTCGAGTATATTTCAAAGGAATGCCATGTTCGTGACAGAATCTAATATATACATCTTTATCAAAATAATTACCGAAAGCTGTCTCAATTGGAATAGAGATAAATTGCCAGTCCCAGTCATTCATTATTTGACACATTTGAAGATTGAGCCCTCTTGTCCATGTCTGTGAACAATGGTAAGAGCCATCGGACGAAACATGAGAAGCGAAAACCGTTTTTATTTCTTTCCCCTTTGATTTTAAAGAGTACGCAAATTCCATACCCGAGAGAAAAATTATCGGATTCCTGGCTGGATACGAGATATTTTTACATTGCTCATCATCAGTCATCGCATTTTTCGTATCTCTCAGCATATCTTTGTATTCGGCTGCAGGAGTGGCCACGCTTATTTCAGTTACTGTGTGGTAAAGTTTAGGGTATCGCTCTTTGAAAAATCTATCATACCAGTCAACCGCTGCACGCTCTTCCTTGTATGCTGATTGTCCTCGATTGATAAAAAACGGGAATACCTCATAGCCATATTCTTCCATCAAAATCGCCAGATTTGCTGTCGAGTCTAATCCTCCTGACATACAGGCAGCGACGACTGAGCCTTTATCAGGCATTTTGACTACATATCCTTTTTTGCTTATAAAAATTTCATCTAATTGTCGAAGCAGATCAACATCCTCATTGTCCTTGTCTGTGATCTTGAAACGACCAGATTGATTGTGCATTAAATTAAACATTTTTCACTTCTTTCCCTCTTAATTGTTCTGTTTCAAACTTATACCAATCATCAACAGTCTTACGGGCTGAACCAAAAGTCTCTTTATAAATATGAGCGTCAGTTATTACTCCATCCAAGGAGCCGACTATGATTTCTTCTTTTCTATTTTCAGCGATCTTTGCTGCAACAATTTCCGAGAGTTTTGCAATAGCCCATAAGTTTGCATAAGATTTTTGAAAAGCGTCGATTGAACGAGCGTTGAAAACGGTATCTAAAACCCAACTGTCTTTCATAGGCTGCATTCTGAATTGCACTGAGACCAAACATGGTAGATAGTCGTCCTGCGGCGACTTAAGAACCGCTTTGTAGTCATCCCATGTTGGAAAAACAATTACCGCCTTTTTGCTCTCTGGAATCTCACTCAGTCTTGCTACAACGAAATCAACCATTCTGCCTTCTTTGATTCTGTAATAGTAGCTTTTTTTCTCTCTTGGCGTAAAACTTGGAATTATATCAATATCAAACATATCCTCATTATTGAAAGTAAGCTCTAAAATATTTTTGAGGTTTTCTTGGTTGCCAAATTTCTCAATAAGATTATCTGGAAGTTTTTGACTATCTGCTCGGATCCTAACATTTCTAATCGCCGCTCTCAGTCTTCCTTCATCGGAACAAATTTCACCTTTATCAAGAACGGCTTGAACCAAACTGAGCCATGCTTCACCAATTGACTCTCCATAAACATGGATGCCAAACGGTTCAATGATTTTATACATTTCCAACTCCTGTAATTGGAAAAACGCAAAAATTCATCAATAAAACAATTTAGTTATACAGCCAATCGTACAAGCCGTCAAGACCAAATTCAGAGACTTCAAATTCGAAAGTTGCCATTAAAAAATTACCAAGACATCATGAATTGCCACCCCTTTTCTTGGCTTTTTGATGATATTATGAGATATATGGTTAAATATTTTGTGAATGTATGTATAATGGTGTTAACATAAAACTAGAAAATAATAAGACGGAGCTCTACTATGAACAAATTAGACAAATTATCTTTCCACACCGAACATCATTCTAGAAACATGGGACTATTAACCGAAGAAGAACAACAAAAGATTGATAGTAAATCACTTTTGATTGCTGGATGTGGCGTCGGCTCAATGATTGCTTTAAATGCCGCACGACTAGGATTTGAGAAATTCGTATTAGTTGATGGCGATGTAGTTGAATTATCGAACATTAACCGCCAAGCATATCTTGCAAATGATGTTGGACGATTTAAAGTCAATGCTCTTGCTTCTCTCATCAAGAAAATCAATCCGCATGCCGAGATAAAAAAATACCCGATTTTTGTTGATATCCATAATGCGAAAAAACTTGTCCATAAAGCCGATATTATTATCGATAGTATCGACCCTGACGCCGCCCAAGCCGTAATTGCCATGCATAGAGAAGCTCAGAAGGAACACAAATCTATTATTCAGCCCACTGATGTCGGCTGGGGTGCAATGCTACAAATATTTACTCCGGACTCAATCAGCTACGAAAAGATGATCGGTCTAGATCCGAAAACCCCAGTTGCCGAGATCAACAATGACGAAGCATTTGGTAAATTTATTGAATTTTTTACAAAAATTATGCCACCTTATGTCCAGAAAATAATTATGCAGATGGCCGAAGGCAAACTCCTTCATTACCCACAACCTGCTTCGGCTAGCTATACTCTGGCAGTTATGACTGTGATGGCTGCCAAAAGAATAGCTTGCGGAGAGCCCGTAAAAGTAGCTCCTGATTACATAGAATTTGATCCTGATGCAATTTTAGACCCAACAAAATGAACAAAAATAAATTATTTTGGATACTCCTTGGTTTGGCTATCGCCGATTTTTTGGGCGCAATCGATTCTACAGGTATCAATGTTGCCCTTCCGACCATCACCCGCGATTTATCGATTCCGATCAGTGTTTCACAGTGGATCCCAAATATTTATACCCTGATATTGGTATCAACTTTGATATTTTGGGGTAAAGTTGGAGACCAGATTGGACCAAAAAAACTATACATCATTGGTTTGTCTATTTTTGGCATCACCTCTCTTGCCCTTGGGCTTTCCAATAATGCTGTAGTGATTATCATATTACGAGCAATTCAGGGACTTAGCACTGCCATTCTCTACACAATGCCTATGGCGATCATCGCACATCTATGGAAAGATCGAGAAAAAGCCTTCGCAGTTACCGCATCGTTTTTTGCCGGTGGGATGTTGGTAGGTCCACTCATCGGCGGTGTGCTGACAGGTCTAGAAGTTTATGGCTTGCACGGCTGGCATTTGTTGTTTTTGTTAAATATCCCTTTTGTTATTTTTGGCCTCATAGTTGCTCAGAAATTTATTCCAGTGCTACCGCAAAAGCCAGCCGAAAAATATGATTTCCTGAGCATAGTATTGTTTTTGAGTGGATTGTCTATGATCGTGCTCTCTCTCACACTGATCAGCACTTGGTTTTTGCCGATTGGACTATTACTAATCATACTGCTGTATTTTTATGAGAAAAATCAAAAGCAACCACTTCTTGATTTTCAACTATTCAAAAATCGCACTTTTTTGGCCGCAAACATAATCAGTTTCTGCACGATGGTTGCTGTGATCGGCATGAGCTTCATCCTGACTTTTTATCTTCAAGATACTCTGGGCTGGAGCTCCACTATGGCCGGTCTTGCCTTTTTACCTGTTCCGATTTTCACAGGCATCTTTGCGGGCATTGGTGGTCAAATAAAAGATTGGCGACTCGGTGGTTTTCTAACGAGTGTTTTACTGCTTGTGGGCATGCTGGCTTTAACCCAATTGTCACCTTCACGACCGTACTATCAAATCATACTTCCTGCTATGATTTTGATATCCGCTGGCAGTGGAATATTGATGTCAACACTATTTGCCGCCATTCTTGGATCTGCGCCAACTGACAAATCAGGTACAGCGTCAGGTTTTCTGAACACATTGCAGCAACTCGGCAGCCTGATCGGTATTGCGTTGATTGCCGGGCTCGTAGTACAGTATAGATTGTCATTTTCGATTCTTGCAATCTTTACCATATTTGGTGTAGTCGCAGCCTTTTTCATGCAAAAAAAGGCCAGCAATGCCGACATGTAAGATTTTCCTACAGTCCGAAATGCGCCGATATATTTAGATATTTACAGAATACCCAAAAAGATGTATTATTTCTTCAAATAATGTAACATAAGAGTACAGATTAATATTATTATAGGAGTTTAAAATGGCAGAAGAACAAAAAGCACCCGATATGCGAGAAATAATGGCCGACCCGAAGAAAGCAATTGCATTTTTTTCGAGCATTCCAGCGGAAGCGTGGGAACAAATTCAGAACAAAACTGCCATAAACGTTTTCGAGAAGGCACTATTGGAGACTGAAGCATATCGCGACTTTCTCAATTCCATGGATATAAAATCAGAAAAAATTGATAGCATGGAGGACTTTTTAAAGTTACCTATTATGGATAAAGATAATTATGTCAAAAAATACGGTTTTGACAAAATTAATTCTGCAAAGGCAGGCAAGAATCTTTATTCATTCTCACTGAGTTCTGGGACAACCGATAAACCCACTGTATGGCCAAGATATTATGCCCAAGAAGAAGGATATATTGGTATTTTCGATATGTTCATGAACCTATATTGGAAGGTTGACACAAAAAAAACTCTTGCAATCAACGCTTTTAATCTGGGTGTTTACGCATCCGGAATAGCTGTCAATGTTGCACTTCGTCCGCTAACCCAAAAGTACAGCATGACATTAGCAACCACAGGATCAGAAATTGAAAATATTATTGCAACCATTAAACAATTGTCTGGGCACTACGATCAAACAATTATTTTTTCCTACCCTACTTTTGTAAGAACTATTTTGGACAAACTGCAAGATGAAAAAATTGACCTAAAGGCACTCAACCTTAAATTGTTTATCGCCGGTGAAGGCCATGGTGTTGAATGGAGACAATATATCAACACTTTAATTTCCGGAGACGCTTCGAACGTTACGGATATAATTGATGGATATGGCACAACCGATCTTGGGTTATTGGGAGTAGGATCAGCTCTCACAAATTTAATACGCGATTTGTCTCTCCAAGACGAGCATTTAAGAAAAGAGCTTTTTGGGAACACGGAAGTTATTCCTACGCTGTTCCAGTATGTTACACAAAACTATTTCATTGAAACACTAGGAGGGGAAACCTGCTTTACAAGCAGCAGCGCCACACCACTCGTCAGGTACAACATTCACGACAGGGGCGGAGTCATTAAATTCCGTGACATGGAGAGAGCATTAGCCAAATATGGGTATGATTATAAAAAAATGCTATCCGACAAAGATATACCGAGCAATGTCATATTCCAGCAACCTTTCGTGTATTGCTTTGGACGCAGAGACGACACAGTTATGGTCGGAGGTGGCAATATTTTTCCCGAGCAGATAGATCCGGTTTTATTTAACGATAAATCTAACGACATCCATAGCTTTAAGCTTGGCATGTTAACGGACGAGAACCAACATCAGATGGTTCAGATATTGCTAGAACTAAAAATTGGGATGGAGCTTGCGGAAAACAAAAAAATTGAGATGGAGAAAACATATCATGAAATAATCCTGAATCACCTTCTGTCAACAAATTCTGATTATGCTGTTTCTTATCGATCAGACCCGAAATATTGCGACCCCATAATTAAAATATTCGAATTTGGCTCTGGCCCATTCTCTGAAGACTCTGGCAGAACAAAACCGAAGTTGTTTCTCAAATAATATACCATCTGGAGGGTCGTGTTAATTATTACTATAGAAAATTTCCTAGCCGACTATTGGGTGAATTCTGTAATAGTCGGCTTTATAACTCTCGCTGGGCTTATTCTGGCATATCTAGTTTACCAGCAAAACAGAAAATCAGTTACCAACCAAACTCTTGCTGTATTCTTTGTTTCGATTACATTTTGGATACTTTTTGCTCATTTGGGCGATTCCGTGTCTCTTGCTCGATATTCTCTTCTTTCAAACCGAATAGTTTATGCTTGTTTATATTTTTGGGCGTATTGTCTGATCCTGCTTCCATTCGTTTTTCCGAAAGACGAAAATAAAATAAAAAAACCACTTCGACTGGCCTTATTGGCACTCACCTTGGCGCTTGCTTCTATCTCAATTTTTACCGACAAGTTTATTAGCAGTGTTAGCTTGTACTTGTGGGGGACTAACAACGAGCTCGGTGCTTGGGGGATTTTCTTTAATATATACATGTCGATTGCGATGATTCCAGCACTAAGATATTTCTGGATATTCAAGCGGACCGAAGGAGAAGAAAGAAGACAATTAAAATATTTCTTGTTAGGAGTAGCAATCTTTCTTGTACTGATCTTAATTGTATATCTGCCAGTTAACTATCTCGTGGGCGACCAACGCTTCTATAGATATGGTAATTATTCCGCAATTTTTCTTATTGGCATGACCTCGTATGCGATCATTAAGCATCACTTGTTCAATGTCAGAGTAATCGCCACCCAGTTAGCTGTAGTATTGATTAACATCGTTTCGGCAGTACAAGTTTTTTCTTCAAAATCATGGGCAGAAGCACTACTCAGATTAATGTTTTTAGGAATTATCTTTGGTGGCAGTTATTTACTAGTGAGATCTGTTAAGTCTGAAATTGCCCAAAAAGAAGAACTTCAGAAGTTATCTGACCAGCTTACATTGGCCAATGTAAAACTCAAGGAGCTTGACCAAATCAAAGACGACTTCCTTTCCATGGCCAGCCATGAACTCAATACCCCAATCTCAGCTATCGAGGGTTATCTATCGATGATCTTGGACGAAGGTCTCGGTGGGGTGATCCCGCCCAAGGCGCGAACTTATCTCGAATCCGTCTACAAGTCTTCAAGGCGATTGGCAAATATGGTTAAAGATCTGCTAAATGTCTCGAGAATTGAGTCTGGCCGTATTCACCTGATCTACTCCGAGGTGCAAATCGTCGATATTATCGATCAAGCGGTCATGGAGATCGCGCCAAAGGTCAAGGAGATGAAACACACACTGACCTTCCACAAACCTACTCACGCTGTACCGAAAACTTGGTTTGACGCTACTCGCATTACTGAGATTTTGATCAATATGCTCGGCAACTCCGTTAAATACACTCCAGCTGGTGGCAAGATCGATATCAAGGTATGGACCGATGATCAGAAAATTATTACCGAGGTTTCTGACAACGGCAAGGGCATACCAAAGGAGTCAAAGGACAAGGTTTTCGAGAAATTCACTCAGGTTGATGTTTTGAAGGATGAGGTCAAGGGCACTGGTCTCGGCATGTACATCGCCAAGAAACTGATTGATCTTCACAAGGGCAAGATCTGGTTTGAGTCCGAGGGCACAGGCAAGGGAACTTCGTTCTTTTTCAGTCTACCAATCTTGAAATCAAAGCCTACTGACGCCCATGAGGGCGAAGGGCCGGTACTGCACTAAATTTATAAGTTGTAATGACAAAAATATCAATAGAAGATTTACAAAAAATTGAGTCCAGAGAGCATGAATCTTACACTCAGAATCGCGCAACTGCATGCAATAATCCCCACAAAATTAAAGGTAATTTTATTTCTTTTTTTGGCAGACAATATAAACCATTTTTCAGAAACGATCAAGGTTTCAGGCCATTATTCTGTGGCTTTTATATCAAGTTTGACGGGACCGAATTGCTGGTTGACCCAGGAGCAAACATTTTAGACAGATCCCAAGCATCTGGAGTCAATCTCTATCGACTGAATTCTGTTTTCATTTCGCACTCACATATTGACCACGACAACGATGCAAATGTTGCAATGGAGCTAGCATCTTGTAGCCACCAAAATGTAAAGCTACTTGCATCAGAGCAAACACTGGCAAATGGCTCCGTAAAACCATATCATATTTCAGAAAATCCAAAGCTAGTTCTCAAAGTCGAAACACTTTCTGACCAAGAAATTAAATTATCTGAGAAGGTTTCCTTGAAACCGATCAAAGTATTCCATTCGATTGATGGCACTTACGGCTTCGTCATGGACATAGACGGATTGAGAGTTGGCTATACCTCGGACACTGGATTTACAAAAAAGTTTAAAACTTCTATCGGCGAATACGAAATTGGCGAAACAGACTACCAAGGAACGCTCGTCGGGCCAACGAAATTTGATGACAAGCTAAAAGATATATTTTCCAATGTCGATGTACTTATATTCAATCTACACGGCTTCGCTTATAACAAGCATTCTCTTTTCCACTCAGTTGCATTTGACTTGATTGAAATTTTAAAAGACTCAAAAGTCAAGTTATGTGTTTGCGACCACTTGAGCCCCGGTGGTGCAATTAGCAAAAATTTATCTGCAAAAATAATTCATTTCATAGAGCAGCAAACTGACAAAAAGATTGTTTTGGTTGGATCAAACGGTCTAACTCTGGACTTAGACAAACTGGTCTCTATGGCTCGCAAGAGATAGCCTATTTCTACCCTAAGGCTAAAATAACTTATTGTGCAAAGCGGACACTGCTAATTTGCAAAATTAAAATATCTACAATGAGTACACAAAAGAAGAGTTTGGAAAACGATAATACTATTCACCATATTTGCTCTGGCGGCTTTATTTTTTACAAAGACAAAGAGACGGGCGAAATTTATACTCTACTGATTAAAAACAAAAAAGGTGAAATTTGGATCTCGAAAGGGCATCTCGAGGAAGGCGAAGATCAACTTCAGACAGCCTTTAGAGAAATTGAGGAAGAAACCACTCTAAAAAAATGTTCAGTGAAACATGTTGGTTTTTGTAGTTTGATCAGATATTCGTTTACAAAAGACGGTAGCGAAAATAACAAACAGGTTTATATAAATGTTTTCGAAGCGATGGAAAAAAATGATCTTACACCAAGACCAGAAGATATCGAAGTTACGGAGATTTTGTGGCTCAGATATTCAGACGCTCTTCGGACCATTGCCTTTAATAAGGAAGAATTAATACGCTCGAAGAATATATATGAAAAATATTTAGATGGATCAAATTGATAGGTTGGATTATCAAGTTTTTTGTAGTCAGACATATATGAAAATAAACAAAATCACCGCCAGTAAATCCGATATTACCCTATCGCACGATCTCAACGACTCTGAAATTAACAGCGTGGTGAACGAACTAAAATTTGCGACTAAAAATGTCGAGATTTTTTTTAGTACTAGTTCCGACAATAAAATTGATTTTACAGTGACCATGGTTTCGTCTCGATCAGAATACGACAAATTTCTCGGCCGACCAACTGAGAGCTGGGAGTGTGGATGGGTAAAGCCGGGAGAGGTAATTATTTTTAGCCCCGAGGCATATATTTGTGAGACCAGTCATCCCGTCGGCCAATACGTAAAAACATTAACACACGAGATCTGCCATATATTCACCTTGAAAATCACGCAATGCCCGCTGTTTTGGTTGAACGAAGGAATCGCCGATTATATTGCGGATATTCGATACAACAACCATGTCAGTACCAGCAATCTCGATCACTTTTTTGCTAATCATCTTTTTTCTAACATAAATTATTCAGAATTTATCCAATATGAGGGCTATAGGATTGGGTACACAATTACAAAATATCTGATCGAGCATTACGGAAAGGAAAAATTATTTTTATTACTAGATTCCGACCGAGATAAGGCAAAAATGACTTTTTTGAAAGCAATCAATAAAAACGAGTGCGAATTTAGAAAAGAGCTGGACGACTTATTTGCTTAACGATTTATATCCAACTAGCCACTTAGTAAAAAATTCTATTAGCTCAAAAGGCCACAGAGAGCTCCGTATATGATGATTTTTATTGACGAATCTGGGATTCACAAAAGGGTTGATCACTCAACCTTTGCTTTGGCTTATGTAGAGTTCGACGATTATCCAGAGATAGAAAAGAAAATTATTGAAATAGAAAAAGATTTAGAAATTGACTCTTTTCACTGGGCAGAGACGGTTTGGAGTGTCAAAGAAAAATTTATGAATGAAACACTGAAACTCGACTTTAAGGTCAAAATTGCAGTAGTTAAAAATCCTGTTGATCCTGCAGCTGAGCTGGAAAAAATCTTATTACACACTATTGTCGAAAGAAATATAAGAAATATTTACATCGACGGCAAGAAACCCAAATGGTACGAAAATAAAATTAAGAATATCTTGCGCGGCAAGAGCATATCAGTCAAAAAACTTAAAACAGTCAAAGATAGTCAATCTGCTGGAATAAGGATCGCGGATATGGTGGCCGGACTATCAAGATCGTATTTTGATAAGAAAAAGCCCGAAGTACGATTTACAAAATTTTACAAAAAACTTCAGAAAAAAATCATTGTAATAATCGGAAAATAAAAAACCCCGATTTCTCGAGGTCAGATTGCTCGGTAGCCTGACCCGAACGGTCGAAACTTTCCCACTGGGATTTGTCCCAAGCATCTTGTTAATCCAACAATAGATTAATCTCAATAATTTGTCAACACAAATTTGGTTTTAATTTTTCTATGACCATGTTACTTCTCCCACTACAAAAAACATCTCGCATTTATCAACTTTTTATCGCGCTCATAGCGTGATACAATGATAGTATGAAAAAGTTTTTTGCCTATATTTTCTTTCTGATTTTGATCATCGTCCTCCCTATTTTTTTCGTAACCTACGATGCAGGAAAAGTGTTGAAGAACTCGAGCACGCTCAAGGATGTTTTTGATCAATCAGGTTTTTACGAGAGCACGACCGGCTATTTTCAGGAGATGGTCAGCCATGACGATCGAGTCGACCGAAGTAACAAGACACTACTGAACCAGATCAACAAATCAGTCAATCCCGATACCATCAAGTTTGCCACCGAAACGACGATTGATCAATTTTTTGGCAGCGCTTTTGATGCGCGAAATTTTACTCTTAAGTACCAACTACCAACCATCTCTGTCGGTGGAACAATACTCAATCTTGATCCACTCGAAAAAGATCTAAGCGGCAATATCGGCCTGATGCTCTGGGCAAATCTGAATATAATTATTCTTACGCTTGGTATCGTCTGCACATTACTGATACTTTTCATCATGCTTTTGTCGCCAAACTGGTCAGCCAGACTGATATGGGTTTCATCTGTGGCCATTTCAACCGCCACGATCATAGCTATTGTGTATGCCGGTGCCAGCATCTTTGCCAAACTCGCACCAAATATGTTCCTACAGGGACGCCAATACCTCGGCGACCCACAGATCATCACTGCCGTCGCTAAGTTATCAGACAGTGCCTGGCAATATCAACAACAATTTTATTACTTGGAGATAGTCGCTCTCTTGGTTTTGTTCGTAATCTTCCTGGTATCCGGTCTCATTTCTCGCAAGAAAACGGACGATCTACCGATGGACAAACTCGATAGCACTACGACCGATTTGGCTAATCTGCCGGAGAAGGGTTTACCGAATAAAATACACGCCAAAGACTAGTCGTAGTCAACACAGATTACAGATCTTACTGATTTACAGAACATAACAACACCAACAACACAGATTACAGATCATACAGAATTACAGAAAATAAAAATTAGGCCAGCACAGATTACAGATCGTACTGATTTACTGATTGAAAACATTTTTGAAGCATAGAACAGATGCCTGAGAATATAGACAAAAATGAAAATAACTTTGTTTACACTGATTTAACATACAAAATCAATGGATTTTGCTATGAGATATTTAACCAGATCGGCCAAGGGCAAACCGAAAAAGTATATTCGAAGGCTCTTGCCGAGCTGCTCACTGCGAACAATATCAAATTTTCAAGAGAACTATATTTCCCTATCAAAATCAACGACAAGTTAATTGCCAAAAGATATTTTGATTTTCTTGTTGACGATAAAGTTGTTATTGAGCTCAAGACTGGGTTTCGCAATTACAAAACTGCCTACACCCAGCTACTTGGATATCTAAAATACAGCAAGTTAAAGTTGGGATTAATCGTACGATTTTCCCCAGACGGAGTGAAAATCAAAAGAATCGCAAACTTGCATTGATCTCTATCAATCTGTCCGATCTGCATTGGTCTGATTTTTATCTTCTGTAATTCTGTGAAATCTGTAATCTGTGTTGGCGTATAATCCGTAATCTGTGCTGGCCCTGCTTGTATCTGTAATTCTGTGTAGATCTGTAATCTGTGCTGTGGGATGACCATGACTTCTGCCCCGTCATCCCAAGAAGTTCATTTTGTTATACACGTTTCTAGTTGCTTCGACATCGCGCTTGCAATACTTGTAGATATCTTCTGATTTGCCTGCGAGGAAATAATCATAGACCTTTGAGCCGTCAATGCCCTCTTCTTTTGGCGAAGTTACGCCGAGAGCGATAGATAGTTTGTGTAAGCTAGCACCCTGAGCGCCCCACTTCTCCCATTCCTTCATCGTGTCATAGATCGGGTCCGAACGATAGCGGGCAAAGGACAAATCACGACTTGGCTTGACGCCATGGATGATTGAGCGTTTGTAAATAAATCGCAAATCGAACTCCATTACATTGTGACCGATAAACCGAGTGGCGTCTTTTGCTATCTCCCAGAATTTTTGCAGCATCTCTTTTTCGTCACCAAACAAGACTTCCGTCGGCTTATCATCCTTCGCATAAGCGATACAAAGGATGCGACCAAATTCACCCTGAAACGAGGTGTTACGGTAAAAGGTTTCAAAGTCGTTGTCGCCTTTTTTAAGCGGTGATTTGTTTTTCTTCCGTGCCATTTCCCAAAGTGATTTAATGATATCCATCTTCTCGCCTGGTGCCGGCAATGTTTCAATGTCCAAAAATAATTTCATAGTTTTCTCCTTTTTTTACCCTACGATCGTATCACAAAATTGTAATCATTCACAAGCAACCGCTGGCAATGAATATTTATTGCCAGCCCCTCTTGTATGTCATTGCGAGCTATTGGGTTTTCCAAAGCGTGGCAATCCATCATTACTTCTTGACTCGCAGACCCACCCCAAAGGGGACATTTCAGGTCTCGAAGAATAAAATAGAAGAGATACTCTGAAAATTATGGTTCGAGCTTGCCGAGAACGGCCAATGACTAAATGATAGATTGCCGCGTCGCAGACTCCTCGCAATGACAAACAAGTAAAGAGTAATCGGCAAATGAAAAATCAAGAAAAATCATCCATCACCTTTTGTTTAGATGCAGGTTTCGATATAATAATCACATAATAATATTAAATGGGCATTTATGACTACTTACCAAGAATCATTGGAGAAATTATTAGAAAGCAAAGAGAAGACTATTGCGCTAATTGCACCTAGTTTTCCGATAGATTTTGCCCATCCGCAAATCATCGGCATGTTAAAAAAGCTTGGCTTCGACAAGGTTTCCGAAATTACATTTGGGGCACGAATGACGAATTATTGGCATGTCGAGTATATCAAGACTCATCCTGATCAAAAGTATTTCATTACTGGGCCATGCCCCAATTGTCTAGCATTGATCAAAGCGCGATATCCTGAGTTGTTGCAATATGTCATCCCCTTTGCCTCACCTGTTATTTCTCAAGCCAAGATCATTCGCAAAGACTTTCCTGACTACAAAATTGTCTTTTTTGCGCCCTGCCAAGCCAAACAATTGCTCGAGTGGCCGGCACACAAAGACGTTCTCGATCTGGTGTTAACATTCAAGGAATTAGGTGAAATATTTTCTCTGAAAGGCATCGAAGAAAATCAATTTTATGGACAAGATTTCGAATTTGATTCTCTCTCTGCTGAAAATACCAAGGTCTATCCTATCTCCGGTGGACTAGCCAAAACTGCAATGGTTCACGATCTAATACCTACCGAACAAGTTTGGATCGGTGACGGCCCACCAAATATTTCAAAAGCTTTCGACGAGATCAGAGCAGGCACAAGCCAATATCGTTTTTTTGATATCTTGAACTGTGGTGGTGGTTGCATCGGTGGGCCGGGACTCTCCAACACTTCGCTGCCGATCGATGAAAAGATTAAGCTGATCAAGGATTACCAGCAAAAGATGAACAGCAAGGCGGCCAATTCAGAAGAAAACAAGCCAGAGATAGTCACCGATATTGATTTCAGTGTGAAACTATAGACGACAAAATATAAAATACTTGCAAGAAAGTGGTATAATACAAGAAACTAAACAAGGAGAAATTATGAGTGAAACACCAAAGAACATTGTCCGAGCTATCGCTGGAGAAAGTATGGCGAGAAATAAGTATACTTTCTTTGCTTCCAAAGCAAGAAAAGAAGGCTTTGAGCAGATCGCTGCGATTTTTGAGGAAACCGCCAACAACGAGATGGAACACGCCAAAAGATTGATGAAACTATTGACCGAAACGACTACTTCATCACTCGAAACATATGATTTCCCGATCGTTGGCTCAACTGAGGAAAATCTGTTAGTAGCAGCGGCTGGTGAAAAATGGGAAAACGAGATAATGTATCCAGGTTTTGCCAAAACGGCCACAGAAGAAGGTATGACTGAAGCTGCAACAGTCTTCAAAGAGATTGGCGAAGTCGAAGAAGCTCACGAGAAAAGATATTTGAAGCTAGCCGAGAATGTAAAAAACGGCACCGTTTTTAAAAAAGCCGAGGAAACCGCTTGGAAATGTCGCAACTGCGGCTACATTCACAAGGGACTTGAAGCACCCGACAAATGCCCTGCTTGCGATCATGTACAAGCTTTTTACGAAGTACTCTGCGAGAACTACTAGCAGCAACACAGATTACAGATTTATACAGATTACTACAGATTAATAGTACATATTTTGGGCTATCAATCAGTGTCAATCTGTAATCTGTGCTGGATTTATCTGTGTTATCAATCCGTGTCGATCTGTAATCTGTGCTGGCTGATACTATCTTAACTCAATGATCGGCTTTAGGGTCTCGAAGTCGCAGAAATTGTCCCCTGCAACCTCTCTGATCTCTTTTGCTGATCGTTGTTGTCTACCGATGACATAGAGGCTGCGACCATGATTTTTCAGATAATTTAGAACTGCAGTAAAGTCGCCATCGCCGGTCATAGCCAAGACTCCTGAGTATTGTTCCATCAAGCGCATCATATCGAAAGTCATATCGACATCACAGTTCGCCTTCAAGACCGGCTTTTCTTGGTTTTCGTCGTCTTCCTCATAAAAAACCTTGGCTGGCTTGATCTCCATATCGTAACCAAATTCTTCAAGTTTTTGATAAAAATTCACCTTATCTAGTGACTTTTGAATCATCAATGATTCTTTGGGTTCAGACTTAGTCTGGAGTTCTTTTAAATGAGCGTACAAAGCACGTAGATCGATCCTTTCCTTTTGCAGTATAGAATATTCATAATCGAATATTCTGAGACCACCGTAATAGTATATTTTTGTAACACCATGTTTTTGTTCGAGATATTGACGCAATTTCTGATAATTTATCTTAAAACCAAGACTTTCTCGGCCACCCCAAAACATATTCGAGGAGTCGATAAAGCAATATACGGGCTTCTTGCCCTCATTTTTGTCCACTGGCTTCGAAGCTGGCACTGGCTGAATGATTGGTGCTGCCTGATGCGACGGATTTGGCGTCACGATTTGCGGCGGAGTTACTACTTTTTTATCGTCGTTTTTCCTTTTCAAGAAGAAATTAAATCCCATTTACCTCATTTCTTTATTGGTTTGCCCTACTTCTTTATTTTATTCTATTTACGACAAAAATGCGAAAAAAATGATAATTTGAATTTTTTTGTTTTGTTACAACATCACAATTATTTTTGTTTTCACTTTGTCATTCCCGCGCAGGCGGGAATCCACAAATAATGAATCTTTTGGTAGATTCCCGCCTGCGCGGGAATGACAGGAGTGAGGCGCAGAAATGACAAAATTCGTCAATGACAAAAGAAAAATTACCCAGCTTAAACACTTACCAGCTGTCCAGCTTATTTGCTTTTGCCCTTGACGATATGACCAGATGTTGTTATGCTAATATCGTTTCGAAGTTGTCTAGATAGCTGCTCCTTCGGGAGAGGAAAGTCCAGGCACCGTAGAGTGAAGCGCTCGTGGAAATGAGTGGGTTGCGAGATTCAAGAATAGCGCAACAGAAAATATACCGCCGATGTGCGGAGCACGGAATAACCAATAACCAAGTGACAATAACCAGTTAAATTCCAATCACCAAAATTCAAATAATTGAATATTTGAAAATTGTAATTTGAGTATTTCCTGGGATTTGTATCTTGGAATTTGGTGCTTCTGCGCTCCGCGCAGGTAAGGTTGAAATCGTGAGGTAAGAGCTCACGCGTTTGTATGGCGACATACATCTGTGGCAAGCCTCGCTTGGTGCAAGTGGAGTGGACCAACTATGCCAACTCTCTACTCGAGAGGGCACCGTCTGGTCTCCACGCGTAGATAGATAGCTATCGGCTCGTCGTAAAACACGAGGAACAGAACCTGGCTTATTGGCAACTTCGAAACATTTATAAAAACCGCTTAGATCATAAATTCAGTTACTTGTTGGCTGAATTTTTTGTATTATCTTGTACTTCCAGTACTGCAAGAGTTGGCCAACCTTGCTAATATATCGTTTGTCAAAGTCACTTTTGTCGGCAGCGTCCGGTACAGGATCAGAAAAATTTTGATCTTGCAGCACTGGATACATAATTGATTTACTGTCGTCAGTATGCTCAAGGCCCACGGCGTGACCGAGCTCATGCATCAAAGTCAACCTGAGTTGATCTTGGTCGGCGAAGGCGTAGATCTCTATCTTTGGCTCGCTCGGTGAGTAAATACCTTCGATGATGAGCTGGCCCTTGTCTGCCTCAAGCTTCTTGTTTAAGTCGGTCAAGTTCTGATTGTAGCCTGATATTTGGATATTTAGTCTTGAGGCGAGATTATCAATGTTCGATCGGCGCACTTCCAATGCATTTTTCTGTTTTTGCAAAGAAGTATAGGTGTCGACTGGAGCCCCACCATGATTGTTCCAGTAAGTCACTGTGTCGTTGTATTTCGTCAAGTCCGTCTGATACTGTGTAACATCGGCCTCAAGCTGGCTCTTGGACTTAAAAATTACATTGTTCGAACCTGTCAAAGTGCTGTTAGCGGCCTTCAGCTCATCGATATGTGCCTGTCTATCATCATAGACAAGATCTATCTTCAGCTTTGCGTTTTCATCGTACTTGAAGATATCTTTGCCCAGATATTTTTCCCATCGATTTTCTGAGTCCGATATCTCATCTCTGAGGTCAACATTAGAAATATTAAAGCGCGGATCGACTGATCCGATACAGTATTTTATCGGTAGATCAAGATTGTATTTATAATATGCAAAAGGTGAAAGTAAAAGCAAAATGGTCAAGACCGGAGAAAACCAGATCAGAAATCGTTCAAATCGGGAATGGTTTGTGTGCTTCTCCATAATTGATCGTAGTTGATATTTAACCCTTCGACTCGTCGTGGAAAGTCTTCTCGCTCAAGACATTCGACTCTATTCGTTCGGCTGGAAGCCATGAACGAACAAAGCGAGTCGAATGGTTCCGGGGCATGGATTCGAACCATGATTCACGGCTTCAAAGGCCGCTGTCCTGCCATTAGACGACCTCGGATGATCGGCAACAACAAATCAATCATAGCCGAAAAGCTCATTTTTATCAATCTACAGTCAGCAAAAAGTCAGCAAGCTGATAAGTGTTTAAGCTATAAATTATCAAGCAAACACTTCTCGACTCGCAGCTCGCTCGAAGAATAACCAAATTTTTTGTCATTCCCGCGCAGGCGGGAATCCACCAAAAGATTCACTATTTGTAGATTCCCGCCTGCGCGGGAATGACAATTGAAGAAAGGCGTGGCAATTTAGTCGGCAAGAATGACACGAGATGAGAATTACTCATTTGCCCAAGCGCATATTTACAAACTAGCCAAAAAATGATTAAATGCTGGTGTAGCTCGGAAAGAGTTACGAGAAGGAGGCAAAGAAATGTTTGTTTTTGGAGGTTTCTGTAAATTTTTTACAGAAGCGACGGGATTGCTCTCTACTACTGGAGCCCTTCCGGCACCCGAACCTGGTATAACCATCGTTGATTGTGCATACTTTTTAAACGATGGAGCCATGCCTCTCAATGTTATTGAGATGGCAATCAAGAACGCTCTACCCACAGAAGAAAAACCTCCGTTGGTATTCATTTCATCAATACCAACGGAGCTCAACTTTCTCATCACCGAAGGCCAGTACGAAGGTTGCGATCTCTTTGTGCGAGAGGATGCACCCGAAAAAATTGTCGTTATGATCACGGCACCTGGTCATTTCAACGTCGAATAGACCGTTGAGCGGCCCCGCGTTAATTCGCCGGGCCGCTCATTTCATTTTATAGGCCAAAAGGATTCTATTTGTGGATTCTCGCTCATCGAGTCTGAGCTCAAGATCTCATCCCTCAGAGTCGAATGACCTGCGCGGGAATGACAGTCTTTAGTTCGAGCCAGTACGTGGACCTAGGCCTTTTTGTTTCTTGTTTTGCTTTGGCTTTTTGACTTCTTTTTTTGCACCCTTATCTTTTGACATTTCTCTCCTTATTTAAATATTTTATTTATTACTTCAAAACTTCTTTGAGATAAAACCCAGTAAAAGATTTCGGTTTTTTCGCGACTTCTTCTGGTGTGCCCGTTGCAACGATCTGGCCACCTTTATGACCACCTTCTGGGCCAAGATCGATGATATGGTCAGCTGACTTAATCACATCCAGATTGTGCTCAATCACCAAAACGGTGTTCCCTTTTTCTACCAATGCAGTCAGAACGCCGATTAGGCGATTGACATCATCGAAATGCAAACCAGTTGTTGGCTCATCCAAAATATACATCGTTTTGCCGGTCCCTCTGTGGGCGAGCTCCGTCGCCAACTTTATTCTCTGGGCTTCTCCACCGGAAAGTGTCGTCGCTGGTTGCCCAAGCTTGATATAGCCAAGTCCAACATCAACCAAGACCTGAAGTTTCGATCTGATGGCTGTAATATTGTCGAAAAAATTCAGTGCTTCCTCGACAGTAAGGTTCAAAACATCAGAAATATTTTTTCCTTTGTACTGGATCTCCAAAGCTTCGGCGTTGTAGCGCTTACCCTTACAGTCTTCGCAGGTAATATAGACATCCGGAAGGAAGTGCATCTCGATCTTAAGAACACCCTCGCCGCGACACTTCTCACAACGACCGCCCTTAACATTGAAGGAGAATCTGCCAGTTTTGTAGCCCTTCTTTTTGGCATCAGAGGTCAGGGCAAAGAGATCACGAATCTGGGTGAAGATACCTGTATAGGTAGCAGTATTTGATCGTGGAGACTTGCCGATCGGCGATTGATCTATATCGATAACCTTGTCGAGATGCTCCAAGCCCTCCATTTTTTCAAACTCGCCGGCGTCAGCTTTGGCGCGATGGAAAACTTTTGATAGATGTTTGGCCAAAATATCATTAACTAAAGTTGACTTACCAGAGCCAGAAACACCTGTAACACAGACTAACGAATTTAGAGGAATCGTAACATCGATATTTTTAAGATTGTTCTCTGAGGCATTCACAACTCTCAGAACTTTACCGTTGTTCGGCCTTCTAACCTTTGGTACTTTTACTTTCTTTTTTCCTGATAAGTATTGGCCAGTAATCGAGGCCGGTGAGTTTATGATGTCGTCATACGAACCAATAGCAACGATTTCTCCACCATGCTCCCCTGCTCCAGGTCCAATATCAACAATAAAATCAGCTTCACGAATCGTTTCTTCGTCATGTTCTACCACGATGACTGTGTTACCCAGATCTCGAAGTCTCACTAATGTTTTTAGCAGTTTGCCGTTATCTTTCTGATGCAAGCCAATAGACGGCTCATCTAGAATATACAAGACGCCCATCAAGCCTGACCCAATTTGTGTTGCAAGCCTGATTCTCTGTGCTTCCCCGCCAGACAATGTTGTTGCGTTTCGATCGATTGTCAGATAAGACAAACCAACATCGAGCAAGAATTGTAATCTCTCGCAAATTTCTTTGAAAACCATGTTGCCAATCTGATTTTTTTCGGCCGACAGCTTCTCCGGCAAAGCGCTAAAAAACTTTTTAGCCGCTGCAATATCCATAGTAGCGACATCGGAGATATTTTTTCCGTCGATTTTCACTCCCAAAATTTCCTTTTTAAGTTTCTTGCCTTCACAAACAGGGCAAGTCTTGACCACCATATATTTTTCAATTTCATGACGGATATAGTCGGAATCTGTTTCTTTGTAGCGGCGTTCCATATTTGGTATGACACCTTCATACTTTGTTTCGTAGCCACCGATCTTATAAATCTGATCACCCGTACCCCACAGAATCAACCTGAGCTCTTCTTTGGTCATCTTGGAAATAGGTTGAACGAGATCAATATTGTATTTATCTGCCATCGCTTCGATGATGCGAAGATGCCAAGTGTTTTGTGAGGCATTTCTCACCCATGGTCGCACGCCACCCTCATAGACGCTCAATTTGGGATTTGGCAAAACTCTTTTCGGATCAATTTCTTGTTTGACGCCAAGACCCTGACAGTTCTGGCAGGCACCATGAGGCGAATTAAATGAAAACGAGCGAGGTTCGATTTCTGGTATAGAAATACCGCAATCAGCACAAGCCGAAAGCTCTGAGTAAAATTTATCTTCTCCGGTGTCGAAATCATGAACTAGCAGCCGCCCATTTCCAGCGTGCAAGCCTTTTTCAACCGAGTCGTATATTCTCGAACGATTGGACTCGTCAGCAGTCCCATTTTCGATAATCACACGATCGATCACGGCCTCAATATTGTGTTTATTGTTTTTGTCGAGAGTCTTGTCGTTAGCTTCTTCCAACTCCATAATCACGCCATCGATCCGGACTCGCGGAAATCCAGCCTTTTTAATATTTTGAAGCACATCTTTGTGCTCACCTTTGCGATCCATCACATAAGGCGCCAATATCGCCAGTCGTCGTGTCTTGTCACCCCCAAGCACAATCGATTCGGTGATTTGAGCCACTGTTTGACGATCAACAGGTTTGCCGCAATTTGGGCAGTGCGGTGTACCGATGCGAGCAAAAAGCAAACGCATATAGTCGTAAATTTCCGTGATCGTACCAACAGTGGACCGAGGATTGCGCGTTGCTGATTTCTGATCAATCGAGATAGCCGGAGATAAACCTTCGATGCTATCGACATCTGGCTTTTCCATCATGCCCAAAAACTGTCTGGCGTAAGAAGAGAGTGACTCAACATAACGACGCTGTCCCTCGGCGTAGATCGTGTCGAAGGCTAGTGATGACTTGCCAGAACCTGACAAACCAGTGAAAACAACCAATTTATCTCGCGGTATTTCCAGAGAGACATTTTTCAGATTATGTTCTCTTGCTCCAACAATCGATATTTTATTCATATTTTTCCTGTAAATAATCTAGTGGATTATATCATTTCCTGTCAATTGTGGCAATGTAAGTCTTTGTCATTCCTGCGAAAGCAGGAATCCAGAAGAAAAATCTGTTTGTAGATTCCTACTGGAGTTTATCTTGACTGGATTCCAGCCTTCGCTGGAATGACAGAAGGAGAGGCGGGAATGACAGGAGAGAGGGCAATCGACTTATAGAATTGCGAATCGCCCCGGAATCTGTATTTTTGATCAGAAAAACATTACTGATCGCTAATTTGCCCTAGCCATCTTTACATCTAACTTTGATGTGCTAATATTGCATTATAAATACAATTAAGTAGATGGAGTTCTATGGAAAACAATGTCGACACAGTCATCGGCCTAAATGTGAATGTCAAAGGAAACATCCACAACAAGGGTTCGATCCAAATTAACGGTTCCGTCGAGGGCGAAGTCAAGAGCGATGAGAATGTTTACATCGGCGAAACAGCCAAAATCACAGGTCCAGTCACAGCAACTATTATTGAAGTTTCTGGCGAGGTCAAAGGGCAAATTACAGCCAAAGACAAACTCGACATCAGCAGTACTGGTAAACTTTTTGGCGACATCGACGCCAAAGTTTTGGTCATAAAAGAAGGCGCCGTTTTTGTTGGCAATTGCTCGATGCCGACCGACCAACCGATGAAAGCCAAAGACAACGAGATCAAAACCGAAAAACCACAAGAAATTATCATCGAAGAACAGGTCAAAGAGGATGACAAGCTCGGATTTTTCTCCAAGAAATAGTATTTTACAATATTGATTTTCTGGGATTAAAAAGAGTTTTGAAATTAGAAATTTTCCATGTACTACTATATCTTTGATGTCAAAAAGTGCAAAAAACGCACTCAAGTTGAGGAGATCAAAAACCATCTATCCGTGCTCGGAATCTCCGGTGAATATGTTTACCCAACCGCAGCTCAGACTGTCGAAGAGTTGGTTGATGCTGGTATTGCCAAAAAATACAACACGATCGTCGGGATTGGGGACGATGAAATTGCCAATCGCATTGCCAACAGGCTTTGTGGCAGACAGGAAGTCATGGGGTTTGTCCCTATAGAAGCGACTGAAGATCTGCTGGCTTTAATTGGATCGAGAAACTGGAAAGACGGCTGTGATAGCTTGCGCTACAGAAAAATAACCGAGATGCATATGGGGCGAACGGCAGTCAACACTGGTTTTTTGACAAACATCTCCCTTGACCTGACAGCCCCCATTGATTTAACTTTGGAATTTCGCGATTTCGTCCTGCAAACCAAAGCCAAGTCATTTTTGGTTTCAAATTATTCAAGTCATATCGAAAAACACTCGACTGACTCTCTCGACATCGAGATACACAGCGTCGAAGAAGCCACAGGTGGTTTTTTCAAAAAATTATTTATGAACCCTAGCAAAAAGATTGGGCACTCTAGTTTCCATGTTCGCAGCTTGCGTGTTTTCACCAAATATCAGATACCTTTTATTCTCGGCAATTACATCGTAGCCAAAACGCCGCAGCTGATCGAATCAACTGACGAAAAAGTTCGCATTATCACCGCCAAAGGCTCAACAAATGATACTGTCGACACTTGACCTTTGCCTCCAAAAATGATATTCTCTTTGTGAGTTAAATTATTTTGGAGCAAAGATAAGCAAGAATAGGTCATTTACAAGATCGAACGAGAGAATCACATTCTCTCCTTTGGTAGTGATCGACGAAGAAGGTACAAACCTTGGACAGATGTCGAGAGATCAGGCTTTGATGCTTGCCAAAAGCAAGGATTTGGATCTTGTAGAGATCAATCCGACCAATCGCCCACCGATTTGCAAGATCATGGATCATGGCAAATTTAAGTACGATTTGGCCAAAAAAGAAAAAGACAACCGCTCAAAACAGAAAAACCATGAGCTGAAAGAGCTTCGTCTGACCTTCAAAATCAGCGACCACGATATCAGCTACAAAGCGAAGCAAGCCAGAGAGTTTTTTGATAGCGGTAACCAAGTAAAGGTTTCGATGAGATTGCGCGGACGGGAAAATGCTTTCGTCCCACAAGCGATCGAAGTTTTCAAAAAATTTGCTGATGTTGCCGGCCTTGATTACGAAAAAACACCACAAAAACTTGGCAACACTATCAACGCCAATCTCACAATTGTAAAAAAACAAGATTCAGAAGAAAAGGAAGCGTCAAAATGAAATTAAAAACACACAAAGCAACAGCCAAGAGAGTCAAACTGACAATGAGCGGCAAGTACCTTCATGTTCAAGCTGGCAAGAGCCATCTTTTGTCGAACAAAGCAAACCCAACCAAAACCAAATTAGAAATTAATAAATCCGATATCAGAAGAATCAAAAAACTGATACCTAACGGTTAGTCACACGGAGAACAGATGAGAGTCAAAAGAGGCACAGCCAGACGAGCAAAACATCACAAGGTTCTAAAAAGAGCCAAGGGTTTTATTGGTCGCAGAAATTCAGTTTATACTTTAGCCAAAGAAGGCGTTCAAAAAGCCGGCGTTCATGCATACATGGATAGAAAAAAGAAAAAGCGCACCATGCGTGCACTTTGGATCATTCGTCTCAATGCAGCTGTCCGAGCTATGGGTATGAGCTACTCAGTTTTCATCAACAAACTTAGCAAAAGCGATATCACAGTCAACCGCAAAGTCCTTTCCGACATCGCGATGAAAAACCCTGAGACTTTCAAAGAAATTGTTGCAAAGATCAAATAAGTTCTAAAAGAAAAAACCGCTAGAGATTAGCGGTTTTTTTGTCGAGCAATTTTGATATTTCATTGTATACCAGCATCGTCAAGCCGACAAAAATGAAGACATCTGGTAAATTGAAATAGAAGCCGAAAAGATGAAAATAATCGATGACGCCGCCATAGATGACTCTCTCAGATGAATTTACCAAGCCACCAGCGATGATCATCACCACCCCTGGTCCATCAAAGCTGTGCCACTTCCAGAGCATTCCCATGGCCAAAAGAAAAATCACTGAGATCACCAGTGCTATAGTGTTGCCGCCAGTGTAACCAAAGACCAACGCACTATTGATAACAGTATTGCCCCAAAGATTCACCAGTGTATCAAAGAGTAATAAAAAGATCGACAAAATGACCAAGAGGGTGGTAGCTTTTAGTACTCTGATCTCCAAAATTATTTCTTTCCAGCACAAGTAGCACAGATATCGGCTGACGGCATAATGCCGAGCCGACCATGTTCGATCTGCTGACGGCAGATTGCACAACTACCATATGTTCCATTTTCGATCGAAAGAAGTGCCCTGTCTATCTTTTTCATCATCTCGTGCAATTCATCTTCGAGAGAAATATTGTGTTCGAAGTCAGACATCTCTTGCAGAACATCATCACCAACAGAACTTTTGTCTGGATATCGCTGGATCGACTCTATCTCCTGTGCCAGTCGTTCTTTTTCTTTTAGCAAAACCGCCCTTTGCTTCTCAATAAATTCTTTATTTGTATTCATCTTTTTGATTCCTTGGTTAATGAAATTTTTATATACAGTATTAGACAGACAACAAATATAACCAAGCCGACCAATTGCCCCAAGGAAAAAATAGAGAGAAGTTTGGGTTCGTCTCGCCAAAAATCAATTATGAATCGACCCAAACTATACGACCCAAGAACGAACAATGTCCAAACCCCATTTTTGAGGGCCGCGCCGCGACGAATAAGGACCAAGCAAGTGGAAAATATCAGTACAAGCAATAGAGCTTCGTAGGCCGGCACTGGAACCAATCCCCCAAGATTGATTGCCGAGGATGTCGGAACGCCAGAATATTCTCCAGCCAAGATATTCCCGATACGCCCGAAAAATAGCCCCAAAGGGAAGGCAATCGCTAAAATATCAAGCCATCTGACGACTTTAGCTTTTTGCCAATAGAAGAGCAGGCAATAAGCGAGTCCACCCAAGATGAAACCGCCATATGAAACCATGCCGCCCTGCCATAGATAGAAAATTTCTTGAAACGAGGCAAACTGATCTCGATATAGGACAAAATATGTGATCCGAGCCCCGATAATGCCAAACAAGACCGTGAAGATAACATTGTCGATCAAAACAGAGTTATCGAGTTTGGCGCGCTTTGATAGCCAGAACATTATCAAAAGAGCGACGACGATACCAATGATAGCCATCACACCGTGTGAATAGATTGTCACTCCGCCGATTTTGAATAATATTGGATACATGACCCCGCCTCCACTTTTTTAAAACACTTTAACTTTTTCACTGCAACTTTCTTCTTCCATTATCATAGTGATTGACCAAAGATGTCAAGACCTGATAGAATATTTCCGTGGAAGAAAAAAACCCAATCAGCGAAAGACTTAATCAATTTGAAAACCCTCGCAATCAAGCGAGAGAATTTTTTGAATTTATTTGGGACTTGGCCAAGACCGGAATCGTAGTTATTATCTTGGCTCTGCTCTTGCGTAATTTTGTGATCCAACCATACATTGTCGATGGTGAATCTATGATGAAAAATTTTGTTAACAATGAGTATCTGTTAGTTGAAAAAATCTCTTATCTAACTGGCGATGTTCATCGTGGCGATGTGATTGTTTTCCATCCACCGCAGAATCCCTCGACAAATTATATCAAGCGCGTGGTCGGACTACCGGGAGAAAAAGTCCTGATAGATAACAATAAAGTTACAATTACCGAGAAAAACGGCACGAAAATAGTCCTTTCGGAGCCATATCTGATGCCCGGCATTGTGACCAAAGTAAACTCTGGGGACAAGGAAATTACCGTCACCGATAATCATTTTTTTGTCCTTGGAGACAACAGAGAAAAATCCTCCGATTCTCGCGAATGGGGACTTTTACCAAAAGAGAACATTGTTGGTCGAACTTGGATTACGCTTCTTCCCTTCGACCGATTTGGACTACACAGCCGTTTTACTTATTAGGCTTTTTACGATCTATATAGAATATCAAAGGTGTTCCCTCTAACGGGTGCACATCTCTGGTACGATTTTCGAGATAACGCAACACTGTTTCGTGAATAAGTTTCTTTTTCTTGGCGACCAACTCAAAAGTTGGCGGACAGATATCAACCTGTTTGATCTCAAAAATATTGGTTGTCTGAACATTTTTGCTTTGACAAAGTGCCAAAATTTCATTCAAATCCTCTTGTGGGATCTGCATCTTGCGATTTGCAGCAACCTTTATCACTTGGTTTAGTAGAATTTTAACATTGTCGCCATTTTCTGCTGAAATGAAGATAACTGGCAAGTACGGGATGAAGTTCAGTTTATCCTGCAGATAGTACAGCTGTTCGTCCATAAATGTTTCGATATCTTCGACCAGATCGATCTTGTTCACGGCCAAGACAACACCTTTGCCGTGCTCTTTGGCATAACCAAGAATATGAGTGTCTTGCGCTACCAAGCCCTCAGAGGCATCAATCATCAGGACAACAACATCTGCACCCTCTAGAGCGCGATATGTTCGCAAAACACTGAAAGACTCGATCGTATCTTTTTCAATCTTGCCTTTGCGACGAATACCAGCCGTGTCGAACAAGCGGATCATGCCGCCCTTGTGGGCAAATTTGACATCAACGATGTCTCTGGTCGTGCCAGGTACATCTGAAACGATGGCCTTTTTCTGGCCAACGATTTGATTGAGCAAAGTCGACTTGCCGACATTTGGTCGACCGATGATCGCAAGTTTGATCTCGTTTTCATCAACTTCAACTGTCTTTTTTTGATGTAAATTTTTAACTATCGCGTCGAGTAAATCTCCACTGTTTTTCCCTGTGATACCAGAAACTGGGATCATTTCGAAATTGCCAAGGCGACTGAATTTCTCGATAGATCTTAGGCGCTCGAGGTTATCAGCTTTGTTCACTGCGACAATGACTTTTTTGTTGTATTTCTTCAGCGATCTGGCGATAATTTTGTCCATATTGTTATCGGCATCGTTCCAGTCTACAACGAAGACCAATACCTCGGCTTCTGCCGCAGCTGCTTCGACCAAGTCCTGAGTCTGCTGCGAGATGGCATCATTCTTTTTCGATTTTTCGATACCAGCAAGGTCGATCAGATCAAAGACTTTGCCATGCCAAAAAACTTCACCCAAAATCTTGTCTCTGGTAGTGCCAGCGACTGGTGATTCGATTGCAATTCTCTTGCCAACCAGACGATTGAAAAGAGTTGATTTGCCGACATTTGGTCGACCAATCAGAGCAACTAGATTTTTAACTGAGTTTTCTTCCATATGTTTTATAATAACACATTTTTTGGTTTAAGACAATACACGCAAAAGTCGACATCACACATAATTTGTGCTATAATCGAACCGTGAATTACTCTAAATCAAAAATTTATGATATTGCGATCATTGGCGGGGGTGCCGCGGGGATGATGGCAGCGACCGAAGCCAAAAAACCGAGTAATTCGGTCGTCATTATTGAAAAAAATTCTGGGCTCGCTCGCAAGATTTTTGCCACAGGCAACGGTCGCTGCAACATTACCAATAAATTTATCGATATCTCTCGATATCACGGCGGATCACCGGAGTCGATTAAATCTGTGATTGATCAATTTGACCAAAGAAAGACGATGGATTTTTTTGAAAATCTTGGATTGGTCCTAAAAGAGGAAAATCTCGGCCGGATCTTCCCCCGAACTGACCAAGCTTCAAGCGTGGTCGATGCACTGACACACGAAATTACGAGCAAGAAGATTGACCTCAAACTCGATGCTGCGGTCAGTGAGATTGAAAAAAGATTTAATATTTTTGAGATCAAATCTCAATCAAACGAGATTATCTTAGCCCAAAAAATCATTATCACGGCTGGCGGACAGGCGGCTGCTCACCTCGGAACCTCTGGCGACGCCTATACTTGGATTAGAAAACTCGGGCACAAAACCACTGAAATTTATCCCGCTCTATCCCCTCTTGAGGCCAAAGAATCGTGGATCAAGGCTGTACAGGGACTAAAAGTCATCGCCAATGCCTCGGTAACCGTCAACGGCACGATAATCAATCAAAAAGTGGGCGATGTCCTCTTTACTCATTTCGGCCTCTCTGGTCCCGCTGTGATGGCTCTGGCTGGCTCTATCGGCAAGTATCTACCCAAGGACAAGGTCATCGTTCATCTAGATCTTTTTCATGACGAATCACCCAAAGAATTAGACACAAAGTTAGCAAAAATAATTACTGTTGCTGGCTCGAAGTCGATTAAAAATGTCATCGCTGGAGCAATCCCGAAAAATCTATCACCAATTATCTTGAAATTATCTAATATTGATCCTGAGCGAAAATCAGCCGAGATCTCCAAGCTCGATCGTCAAAAAATTGCCACAACTTTAAAAAATATTGAAATAGTGACTACCGGTGTTCGGCCTTTTCGAGAGGCGCAGGTCACTCATGGTGGCATCGACCTTGCTGAAATCAATTGTCAGACTATGGAATCAAAGATAGTTTCCGGGCTCTTCTTGGCTGGTGAAGTACTTGATGTCGATGGCGACTCAGGCGGTTTCAACCTACAATGGGCTTGGTCTTCCGGTCATCTGGCTGGACAATCGGCCGCAAATCGAAGAGATTAATATAATATCTGAATTTATCGAAAGTTCTCAGTCTCTCAGCCCCGCCGACGGAAAAGTCTCCCCGTCCATACGCGGGTTTTTTTATTATGCAGCAAAGAAAAATTTATAAATGCTTAGTGTTTCCAAGGTATTGAAACATAACGGAGAGCTTGACGTTTTTGATATTTTATGCTAATATATTGATGTGCTGGACTCAAATGTTTTACGGCTATGAGAAATTCCCCCAGCGCATACAGGAGACGCCAATGCGGCAGTCTATGTTTATTTTCTTCGTTATTGTGATCGTTGGTCTTGCTGCGATCTGCGGCATTGGCCTACGCAATAACCACAATTCAGCGTTGAAGCCTGAAATCAAGAAGGCCAAGATGTACGCCCCACCCGCCAATATGAAGGAGCGAGAGCAAATTGCCAAGGATTGGCTCGATGCAGCACAAGATGTTGCCACAACGCTGGAAGCCAAAGAAGCGGTCAACTGGGTGCAGGAGCACCAAGCCCCGGCCTACCCCGTCGACAATGGAGGTGCGATGCTAGTGGATGACCCCAAGAAGGATACCATTGGCGTCGTCGTTCTCATGGACGAGGACAAAATCCTGTGCGATTACTGGAGGCAGATGATCGAGCAGAAAGGTGTCGGTCTACGCTATATTTCAGGTGACCGCATGATGCAATTTAGACCTACGAAATGCACTGCCAAAATGAAGGGTCTGTTTGCGCTCCATGAGTGCGTTCATGCCCTTGATGACGCGATGCACCCTGAGGTGGCTAAAAATGCCACCAAAGAAACCTCCGCCGACATCCAAGTGGCTGGTGAGCTACATGCCTACATGGTACAAAAGGAGAACACCACGAAAGTGTTCGGAGTACAGTATCAAAAGCTTTTAGACCGCAAGGTCGAGGAGTTGTATGGAATGTACCAGAGGGACGGCAAAAAGGTTGGCGGCAGCGCTTACATGAGCGTGCAGCCAACCCCAGCACTCGACGATGTCTGCGGTAAACCGGCTTCCGATATGGAACGCGGGCTTCGCGATTCCCACTTCTGGTTATTCATCAATATGAGCCTGATCGACAGACATATGGATGACACCGAGGACGAGAAGCGAACAGCGAAACTAAGCTACATCGAAAATGAGTATCGGCAGGCCGGTATCATCGAGTAACAACTTCGGCCATGAATGCCGTCGTATTATCCAGCGCCGCCCCACCAGGGGTGGCGCGTTGGGTTTAAAATGGACAATACAATGTAATATTGTTAAATCAATCTGGCACTCCCCTTTTATCTCAAATTCTTGAGCCAAGAGGTAGCGCAAAAGTATCGCATCAATCGCCATGCTCCCGACTTCTGATCTCTTGTGATATGATGAAATCATGATCGCAAAGATATTTCCCATCACAAAGATAGTCGGCAAAAACGATTCTTTTGATTATCTTATTCCCGCCGAATTTGAGCCTTTTATCAAGTCTGGAGCACTCGTCTCCATTCCTTTTGGTAACCGAAAAATCAGGGGTATAGTCGAAAAAATAGTCACAGACGAAAGCGAAAACACCTTTAAACTGAAAAGTATTCTCGGTGCGAACAAAGAATTTGTCTTGCCGAGTAAATATCTCGACATAGCCAGATGGGTGGCGGACTATTATCTCTGCTCACTCGGCGATACGATCGGTATGTTTTTGCCGCCAGAAACGATTAAAACAAGAAAACAGAAATCGGAAAACAGCACACAGGAAAAAGAACTACACGAAATTAAATTATCAGATGATCAGGAAGATATATTTCAGTCAATCAGCAAAACTTTCAAAGAGCGAAATTCAAAGCCTGTTTTGATCCATGGGGTCACTGGCTCGGGAAAAACAGAGATATATATTAAATTGATCGAACAAGCGATCAATCAGGGCAAACAAGCAATCGTATTAGTACCCGAGATTATGTTGGCACCCCAAACAGTCGAGAGATTAACCAAATATTTTGGCGACAGGGTGCTACTCCTCCACTCTGGACTATCGAAGGGCGAGAAAAGCTCAAGTTTTTTTCAATTCTATCAAAACGAAAAACCAATTATTATCGGTCCACGCTCTGCTCTGCTCGTGCCAACGGAAAATATTGGTTTGATCGTGATCGATGAAGAACAGGAAGATTCGTACAAACAGGAACAAACCCCCAGGTACCACGCAGTCGATCTGGCCAAAAAGATTGCCGAAACAATTGGTGCTAATCTAGTGATGGGTACTGCGACACCAAGAATTGAAACCTATCACGAGACAGTGAACCAAAAATCTTGCTATTACCGACTGGCCGAGAGACATGGAGAAGCAAAAATTCCACAATCAAAAATTATTGATTTACGAATGGAGATGAAAGCAAAAAACTATTCTCCTCTTTCTCTTCGACTTCAGGCCGACATCAAAACTACGCTCGAGAAGAAAAAACAGGTTCTCTTGTTTCTAAATCGTCGCGGACTATCAACTTTTGTCTCCTGCCGTGATTGCGGACACATCGTGATGTGTGATAATTGCCAGATCCCGATGGTTTGCCATATTTACGACAAACAGGGTGTTTTGAGTTGCCATCATTGCGACGCTAAAAAACCGTTACCGGCCATCTGCCCTGAGTGTGGCAGCCCGAGAATCAAGCATTTTGGTGCCGGCGCCGATCGGATCGAACAAGAAGTCAATCTACTGTTTCCAGAAGCGAGAACTTTACTTGTAACGGCAGACACGATCAAATCAAAGAAAGATTACGCCGAGATCTACCAGAAAATCAAAAAACACGAAGTTGATATCGTCATCGGAACGCAGATGATCGCCAAAGGGCTCGATATCCCCAATGTTGATCTGGTCGGCATTGTCTCAGCCGATACCGGTCTCCATCTGCCACAGTACCGCTCAGCCGAAAGAACATTTCAGCTGATCACCCAAGTCTCTGGTCGAGCGGGCCGTCGCAATGACCAAGGCGAAGTGATCGTTCAATCATATTGGCCCGAGTCCCTTGCCATCGTCGCTGCAACTCTAAATAATTACGAACTTTTTTACGATGCGGAGATCCTTGAGCGCGAAAAATACAACTATCCGCCTTTTTGCAAACTTATCAGGATCGTTGCCAGTTCTGAAAACGAAGCAAAGGCTCATCTTGAGATTGAAAAAATTTCTGTATACCTAAGAGAATTAAAAATTGGTTTCATCGGTCCAGCCAAATGCTTTTTTGCCAGGATAAACAAAAAATATCGATACCATATCATCATCAAAGATGATAAAATTAATTCAAGAAAAGATTGGTCTTTTCTGACCAAAGAGTTTCCGACAGCAACCTTAGATGTAGACCCAACCGACCTTTTATGATATTATCTTTCCCTGTATGAAGATAGAAATAAAAAAAGAAAATGATCTGATCCTGAGAAAACCCACCGACCTAGTGGTTGATTTTGGCTTTGAACATCAGCAACTAGTCGAAAATATGATCGAGACTATGCGCGACGCCAAAGGCATCGGTTTGGCAGCACCCCAAGTCGGTGTCTCAAAAAAGATTTTTGTCTGCGAATTTGAAGAAGATCCTGATCTCGAATACAAGGGTTTTCCTCTCACTGTCGTATGTAACCCCAAGATCATTAAATCGTCACAAAAAACTATCAATATGGTTGAGGGCTGTCTCTCGTTCCCTGGTCGTGAAATATTAGTTCGTCGACCAAAATCAGTTGAGATTGTCGGGCAAGATAGATATGGCAACCCGATCAGTATCAAGGCCAAGGATCTCTTTTCTAGAGTTATTCAACACGAATACGATCATCTCCAATCAACCCTGATGATTGACCACATCAAAGAGACAAAGATCGTGTTTATCGGTTCTGGTACACTCGGCACATACGCTCTACAATATCTCGCAAGCGATCCTCAATACAAAGTTGTGAAGGTTGTAACAGGCAAGTTAAACACGACTGGCAGAAGCAAAGACAAAGTATTCAACCCGATCGCTAAACTAGCCAAAGAGCTGAAGCTACCGATCTTGGAAACTGAAGATATTAACGACGAAAAGAACGTCCAATTGCTGAAAAATACAAAAGCAAAGCTAGCCGTCATGGCTGATTTTGGCCAATTTTTGAAATCTCCCGTCCTAAATCTATTTGAAAAAGGCATCATCAATATTCATCCGTCCCTCCTGCCAAAACATCGCGGCCCCTCGCCTGTAGTTCAAACCATTTTAGATGGCGACAAGATCACTGGCGTCACTCTGATCCTGACGGTGGCGAAACTCGATGCTGGACCAATAATCTCACAGTCAAAAGTCAAGCTAAGTGGAGCTGAGACCGCCTCTATCCTGAAAGATTTTCTCGCCAAGATGGGCGCAGAGCTATTGCTGGCCTGCCTACCATACTACTTGGCCGGAGAACTGCCACCTTATGGACAGTCCGAAGGCAAGGCAACTTATTCTCGACTTTTCGATAAAAAAGATGGGGAAATCACTGCTGAAACACCCGCGATTGAGATCGAAAGGATGGTCAGAGCTTTTGATCACTGGCCCTCTGTTTTTATCTTCCAAGACGGCATCAGGATCAGAATTACTGGCTGTCACCTAGATACCTCAGGCAATCTGATTGTCGACCGTGTCCAGAGAGAGGGTAAAAAAGAGATGGCCTACGAAGAATACCTCCGTGGCCACAACCCAAAGTTGACATTTGGTGCATAATTTGTTATTTTTGGATAGTAATTTAGAAAAAAGAAAGAAAAGATAGAATGCTTAGAATAAGACTGACACGGGTTGGTAAGAAAAACGCCCCGGCCTACAGAGTTGTTGTTGCAGACCAACGCAGAGCTGTAAAGAGAAAATTTATTGAAATTATTGGACACTATAACCCTACTCTTGCCGTCAAAGAGCTCGTCATCAACAAAGAGCGAGCGACTTATTGGTTGGGTCAGGGTGCTCAAGCGACCCCAACTGTTCACAACCTGATGGCCAATCTCGGCATCGTCAAGGATAAGATCGATATCAAATACTCCAAAGCTCCAAAGAAAACTCCTGAAGAAGAGGCTGCAAGTACTGCTGAGACCACAGAAACACCAGCTGTAGCAGAAGTTGCCGAAGCTCCTGCAGAGGAAGTAGCCACTGAGCCAGAAGTAGCTGAGGAAGCCGTAGCAGAAGAAGTTGCTGCTGAGCCAGAAGCGACCAAAGAGGCTGAGGTGGAAGAAGTAGTCGCTGAACCAGAGGCAAAAGCCAAAGAATAATAGTTTTATTAGTCAGAAATAGAAAGGAACTTTATGGAAGAAGACCAGAAATTCATTGAGGATGTTGTCAAAGCAATCGTTGACAGTCCAGAAAAAGTTTCAACAGCCCGAACCATTGATGAGCGCGGCGTCCTGATCGAGCTTACTGTCGCCCCTGACGATATGGGTAAAATTATCGGCAAAGAAGGCCGAACTGCCAAAGCTATCAGAACTCTACTTCGTGTCTTTGGTGCCAAGAACGACGCCAGACTCAATCTCAAAATCGTTGAACCAGAAGGTTCTGAGCGCCCAGAGAGAAAAGAATACAACGACGAAGACAGATCAGACGACTATACTCCAAGAGAAGAAAAGAAAAATGTCTTGGATGATGTTCCAGAAGATGTTTTAGCCTAAATGATTACAACAAAAGCCGCCACAGCAAAAGTTGTTGGCGGCTTTTTATATATTAGCGAATAATGAACAAGAAAAAACTCACCTTTAATATCATTACCCTCTTCCCCGACATGTTCGCAGGGCCTTTTTCGGAGAGCATTCTGAAACGAGCTCAAGAAAAAGACTTGATCGAGATAAATCTGATCAATCTACGTGACTTTGCTGAAGACAAGCACAAGACGGTAGATGACACGCCCTATGGTGGCGGCAAAGGAATGGTCATAAAGGTTGATGTTGTCGATAAAGCACTAATAGAAGCTAGAAGTCCCCACTTCGCTCTCCGAGCTACGCGGGGCAAGCAGGAGCCTATAATTCACCAAGATTACGCGGAACAAGCAGGAATCAAGACGAGAGTGCTGCTAATGGATCCACGGGGCAATAAGTTCTGTCAGGAAAAAGCGATTGAACTTTCAGAATATGACAATGTCATACTTCTTTGTGGTCACTACGAAGGCTTTGACGAAAGAGTCACAAACTTGATTGACGAGTCGATCTCGATCGGAGATTTTGTCTTGACCGGCGGCGAACTGCCAGCTATGGCGATTGTTGATGCTGTCTCGCGTATGGTATCCGGCGTTCTGTCAGAAGGCTCAGCCGATGATGAAACATTCATGAAAAAAGATGAAAATGGCCAATACCAGAAAGAATACCCACAGTATACCAAGCCGGCCATTTATAAAGAAATGTCTGTCCCAGATATCTTGCTCTCCGGAGATCATAAAAAAATCGCCAAGTGGCGAGACGAAAGACGAAAATAAGACTGAAAAATAATTTTGTAGTTCTCGAACCCGCAACTCTGTTGCGGGTTCGAGGGATATAATGACCATTCCTGCGATTACGGATACAGCGTTACTGAAGTGTGACACCGCGTCAACTCATCGAATCGCTGGTTTGCACGACGCTTTGTGTTGAATGTTAGGACATTCACACTTGTACCGTTTCCGTATTCTATCCAATACCGAGGGGTCTTGGTAGTTTTGCCCCGGCTACGACCATGGGCGGGCTGTTTGTTTGGGCACATATTCTGTGTCCTCCTCGAAATAAATTGAGCTACCGCTACGGTTATCTCTCCGCTTAGGCAACTCGAGCAAAGGTTTTCTGCGTCGTGTTGTCCAAGCGATAAAGTGATAATTTACCACCAAAATCATTGCTTTACAAGTGGATAAACGGTACAATCGATAATTATGGAAAATAAATTTATTTTACAATCCCCCTTTCAGCCTGCTGGTGATCAACCGGAAGCTATTTTAGCTTTGACGAAGAACCTGAAGTCTGGGGCAAAGGACCAAACCCTCTGGGGTGTCACTGGCAGTGGCAAGACCTTTACGATGGCCAATGTCATCGCCGATGCTCAAAAACCAACTCTGGTGATTGCTCACAACAAAACATTGGCCGCTCAGCTAGCCGATGAATTTCGACAGTTTTTTCCAGAAAATGCCGTTCACTATTTTGTCTCCTACTACGACTATTATCAGCCAGAAGCGTATATTCCAAGTTCTGATACATATATCGAAAAAGATTCATCGATCAACGATGAGATCGATCGCTTGCGTCACGCAGCCACTTACGCCCTTTTGACGAGAAAAGATGTGATCATCGTCGCTTCTGTCTCCTGCATCTACGGCATCGGTTCTCCAGCGATGTATGCGGCGCAAAATCTCGTCCTCTCCAAGGGAGAATCAATCCCTCGCAATAAGATCTTGGAGAAGCTAACAAATATGCGTTATGACCGCAATGATTATGACGCCAAGCGTGGTACTTTTCGTCTTTCTGGTGAAACTCTGGAAATCTTTCCTGCCTACTCGCAAAACGCGATCAAAGTCACATTCTTTGGCGATCAGATCGAAAAAATCTCCGAGATTGACTGGATCACTGGCACCATCCTCCGAAATCTTGATTTTTATGAAGTTTTTCCTGCTAGCCACTTTGTCACCAATCCCGAAGAAAACAAGGCTGTGACTGAACAAATCCGTAAAGATTTGGATATTACTATTGCGAAATTCAAAGCCGAAGGTAAAATACTTCAAGCCGAGAGAATCAAAGAGAGAACCAGCCAAGATATCGAGATGATCGAACAAACCGGCACCTGCGCTGGCATCGAAAACTACTCTCGCTATTTTGACGGACGATCTGCCGGCGAACCTGCGACGACATTGATCGACTACTTTCCCAAAGATTTCCTAATGTTTATCGATGAGTCGCACATGACGATTCCTCAGATCGGAGCAATGTTTTTTGGCGACCTATCCCGAAAACAAAAATTAGTCGACTATGGCTTCAGATTACCTGCCGCATATGACAACAGACCATTGAAATTTGCTGAGTTTGTCGAGAAACAAAATCAAACTATCTATGTCTCGGCGACACCGGCTGATTACGAAAAAGATTTATCAAAAGATAAGATAGTGAGCCAATTTATCCGTCCAACCGGCCTGCTCGACCCATCGATCGAGGTTCGCTCAGCCAAAGGACAGGTCGAAAACTTGATCACCGAGATAGAAAAAACTATCTGCAAAAACCAGCGAGTTTTGGTCACAACTTTGACAAAAAAAATGGCTGAGGAGCTGACAGACTTTATGAAGGATCGCGGGCTTAAGGTTGCGTATCTCCACTCCGATGTGAAAACCTTTGAACGAGTCAAGATCCTACATTCACTCCGACTGGGCAATTTTGACATCTTGGTCGGTATTAACTTATTGCGTGAAGGACTTGATCTGCCAGAAGTTTCGCTGATTGCTATCTTGGACGCTGACAAAGAAGGCTTTCTCCGCAGCAAAACCTCACTAATCCAGACTATCGGTCGAGCCGCCAGACACCAAGAGGGCAAAGTAATTATGTATGCGGATGTCATCACCAAATCGATGAAAGCAGCAATTGACGAAACCGAATCCCGTCGGAAGATACAGGACCGCTACAATAAAGAGAATAATATCACGCCAACCTCGACTGTGCGGACGCTAAACCCTGAAGAAATAGAAGCGGAAAGCCAGATGCTGGAAATCGACGAGCTGTATCACAAGCTACCCAAAAAAGAAAAAAAGAAAGTTATTGCTGATATGCGAGAGGAGATGGAAAAGATGGCCGCAGAGTTACAATTTGAAAGATCAGCGGAATTACGAGACCAAATCCTTGAACTGGAACGAAAGTTCTAGGCATTTTGTCCTCTTTTAATCCCGATTTAGCCCAGACTGATGCGCCAAGAAGATTGGCGGGAAGAAAAATATTCCTTGTTAATACAAATGCCCCCCAACCGAATGAACGATCAGGGGGCGATAGTAGTAGGGATAGCCTCTATGACGAGCTATCATGGTTGTTATGCGGTAGCTAAGTGTTCTAAGCACCATTTCGCACGATAGGTGTCCAGCAGTACCCATTTACGGCCGCCATCTGGATCCACATAGTTTAAATCCAGGTTGGTGATAAGTCGCTTGACCTCTAAGACAATAGCTGGTGTGGGGTCTGGCATGAGCATCAGCGTATTGATTGTGGGCTTGATTCTTTCGGCCTCGCACCACCCGCTAAACCCTTTGTACCCCTCCTCTCGGAAAGCCGCGCGGACACACATCCAGATTTCCGAAGCGCCACTTGCTTCGATCAGAGCAGATGCGATGACATCCCGAGTTTCGGGGGTAGCATCTCTTTCCATAAACTGATCAATCAAACCACAAGAGCCAATTTCTTGAGTAAACCGCCGGACGAGGCTCCTAGCACTTCCACGTTTATCTTCACTAATCTTTTGGAAGACGGTGCATGCAGTTTTAAGATCGTCAAACTTTGGGGAAGCGATTTTCTGCAGCCTTCTGAGTGAGACTTCGTAAAACTGCTCGTGCTTTTGTCTCTGATACTGGAAATAGGGACCTTCTTGGGGGAAGACATTCTTGGCAGCAGACAGCAATCTCTCGATGCTGCCCTCGTAGCAAATCGTGATCAATTCTTCAATCAAGATTCCAGCGTCAGTGGTACCATTTATCATCGACGCTATCGGATGATCCATGATCGCCCTGACACATCGGATATCCCGCTCTGCCTGGTCTGTTTCCAGACTGGCAGCAGAAAAGATACCCCATACCAAACATCTAATTTCGACTGGTTCCATTTTCTCTCCTTTCCTCTCGATGAGGTAGGCAGATGGGCAGAGTTGCCCTCAACAAGAAAGCGATTTTCTTCCTGATCAAATGGTCATTAGGCATGGTTGCCTTATTAGAAAGAAAACGATATCCCTTCTAATGTAGAAAAACCATACAATATATGACCGTATAAGTCAATTATTCCGTTGTTTTTCTCTCATATATCGGCTTCTCTCTGGATAAGTGCTGAATTGCCAGCTTGTTTTTAAACAACCTTGGGGCAAGCAAGACTAGTTTTGCGAGAAAACTCTAGGCTCTTTATCTTTCGACAGTTTTTTGCTACAATCGCTAAGTAATGAATCATCAAGAGCTTTACAGACTACTGACGACTGTGCAAAAAAATGTTCGCTGTCCGCAGTGCGGCAAGCAATACGATTTTTCAGATATTCAGATAAAGAGTGTGATGGAGCCAATCGTTTTCCTGGAGATGCACTGTAGTAGTCATATGCCACTTCTCGCTACTGTCACGATGCAGAAACAGTCGAAGCCAAAAATCATCTCTGAGACCGTCAATCAGGATGATGTGATCGATCTTTACAAGTTTTTAAAAGATTTCAATGGTTCTTTCGAAGAACTATTCCAAAACAAGAAAAAGTAACGAAACGATCTCTTTCTTGAGATCTGCAAGTATATTCGCTAACAACAAAGGAAAAGTATGTCCGAATTTCAATTGGAAGCACAAAAACGCGAAGGTAAAGCCGCTGATATCAGACGCAATGGTTCGATCCCTGCTATTGTCTATGGCAGTGATTTTCCAAATGCAGATATTGCTATCGACAAAAAGGTTTTCACTAAAATCTTCAAAGAGGCTGGCACTTCAAACCTGATCGACATCAAGATTGAGGGCAAAAATGTCAAAACTTTGGTTCATGACATTCAGCTTCACCCAGTTTCTGGTGATGTAGTTCATATTGATTTTTTCAAAGTGAATATGAAAGAAAAGATTACGACCGAAATCCCGCTGAAATTCATCGGCGACTCCCCTGCTGTCATCAACTTGGATGGTTCACTCATCACTCCTGTCGACTCTATCGAAGTTGAGTGTCTTCCTGCTGACTTGGTCTCTGAGATCGAAGTTGACATCTCCATCCTTGATGACTTCGAGAAAGATATCCGCATCGCTGATCTGAAAGTCCCAGCCGGTATGGAAATTATCAACGACCCAGAAGAAGTTATCGTCATGGTTCAAGCTCCTCGCAGCGATGAAGAACTTGAGTCCCTTGACGAAGAAGTCGTCGAAGATATCGCCAATGTCGAAGTTGAAAACAAAGGTGAAGCTCCTGTTGCAGACGCTGAAGATAAAAAAGAAGAAAAAACCGAGTAATCGCTCTCTGGATATAAAAAAATACTCCTGCTACAAAGCGGGAGTATTTTTTATGTGCAGATATTCATCTAGCGCAATCGTATGGCTACATATGGCGTATTGTTTGAAATAATCACAGTCACAAAGCCATTGTCCATTGATTGATTTCAAATTTCGAATGGCATGATCCCCTGTGACAGTCGCATTGTCTTTTCTAACAGAGAAGCGACCTCGGTCGGAAATATATCTTTTTGCTTTTTCTATCTTGCCGAGCAAAGATAATACAAATTTAAACTGCTCACTTCTTGTTGATTCCTCTATTTCCACCAGGACTACATCACCCCTATTCTTGATCATCTCGATAAAATCGTCGCTAAATATTTTCGATATTGTTGCGACATTCGTATTCGGAGAATCCAAATATTTCAAAACTAAAGACTTAAATTTCTCGGAGAACAATTCCATTTGCCCAATTTCGTCAATATATAGCAAATCATCCGAATTGAAGGATAAGACACTCGGAATTATTTCATCCAAAGCAGAAATATCGACATAATATCTTGATACTTTATGTTCCGTAACATTCGTCGTGCTAGATAACACAGCTTGTCGGCCTTCGTTTGTAATTATCTCAAAGCCGATTCTCTCGTTGTTTTCTCGAATTTCATTCGTTACAAAGCCAACTTTTCGATCGTACTTTTGGATAATTTCGTTCAACAGAGTTGATTTACCGCTTCTTGGCATCCCGGTGATTAAAATATTCTTTTTCATAAGACAAATTATTTATGAATTATCTCGAGTTCTTGCCAAGCCACCAGTTTTTAAACACAGAGAGCGTCATCGTAGACAGGACGAAGGCAATCGCTGGCACAATCGCATTTGTGAATGGTTGTGACAATCGAGCAAACGAGAAGAACACAACCATCACGATGTAGGTCAATATCAAGATGATAATTTTTCTCATCCAGCTAGTTTCCCATGCCTTGTCCGCCTCGACACGAGCATTTCGCTGTTTTATGTTTTCGATCTCAATTTTTAATTCTTCGTTTGTAATCATGACACGCTACATTAACTTAATAATTCACTCTCCTCTTTAATATTTGCAAATCAATCACAAAATTTGTAGAGTGAGAATATATTTATTATAAACTACCACAAAACATATGCAAGAACACGCCGACAAAATATCACCTTCAAGTTTTTTTATCAAAATCCTTGGTTGTCAGTATAACGAATGGGATGGGGCAAGGATTGCATACATTTTGAAGAATCTTGGACTGATCGAATCAAGCGAAAAAGATGCCGACCTGATCATTTTATTGAACTGTTCTGTTCGCAAAACGGCAGTTGACAGAGCGATGAGTTGGGTCAAAAACTGGAGTGGCAAAAAAATTATATTGGCCGGCTGTATCCTTCCAGACGATCGACCAAAATTCTTGAAAAAAGGCGTCCAGATATGGGATGGCGAACACTTAGACGAACTAGCTAAAATTATTGGTGCAAAAGCTACTTTGCTAAAAACTACCAGCTACCCACTAAAAACTAACTACATTCCAATTATGAAAGGGTGTAACAACTTCTGTTCATACTGTGCGGTCCCCTACACGCGAGGCAGAGAGGTTTCGAGGCCAATGGCCGATATTATTGCTGATGCAGAAAAAATGATCGCCTCGGGACAAAAAGAGATTGTTCTTTTGGGCCAAAATGTTAATTCGTACAGCCCGTCAAAAATATCTGTCATTCCCTCCTTCTCTTCTGTCATTCCCGCGCAGGCGGGAATCCACAAATCTACTAATGGATCACCTGCTCCCACCCCACCTAACCTCCCCTCGGGCAGGGGAGGAAGTCTCAACCTCGGAATGACAAATAAAAAAACAAAAAATGATTTTGCAATTTTGCTTAAAAAACTCAATGATCTATCTGGCGATTTCGTGATCAAATTCACCAGTAACCATCCAAAGGATATGAGTGACGATATCATCGAAGCGATCGCCAGCCTACCAAAAATTGCCAAGGAAATTCATCTGCCCTTTCAGTCAGGTAGTAATAAAATCTTGAAGGCGATGAATCGACCATATACGATCGAACAATATATTGCTTTAGTTGAAAAAATACAAAGAGCGATTCCAGAAATAATATTAACTACTGATACAATTGTCGGCTTCCCCGGAGAGTCTGAGGAAGATTTTCGGGCAACTGCAGCAATTCTGAAAAAAGTTGATTTTGCTCAAGCTTTCAACAACAAGTACTCTCCAAGAGAAGGGACTGCCGCTTTTGCTCTCGGCGACCCAATTCCTTGGGCCGAAAAAGAACGCCGCTGGCGTATGTTAGACAAGATTTCATTTAAAAAATAACTAGCGGCTAGTCGAAGTATCAATCAAATCTCGATAAACTGTCGCACTTTTTCTGGGTTTGCGGTCTCGAGTAAATAAGCCAAATTTGGCAGTGTAGCCACTCGCCCACTCGAAATTATCCATCAGGGTCCAGTGAAAATATCCTCTAACATCAGCGCCCTTTCTGATCGCCCTCGACAGATAAAAGAGAGCATCTTTTAAAAATTTCGGGCGATGGATGTCCTTCGCATCGGCAACGCCATTTTCAGTAATATAGATCGGCTTACGCCAGATCTGGTTCTGTCGTATTGCCTGATACAGACCAGCCTGAACTATGCCCCAACCAATATCATTTTTCTTTTTGCCGATGAAGGTAAACCTTGGCTTGGCGGCTCTGACATGGACTTTGAAATAATAGTTAATTCCCAAAAAATCGATATGATTTGAAACTGGAGCGATAAAAGATATTGTCGCCAGATTGTTCATAATTTTAACAAAAGTTTTGTCAAAAATATTATCATAGAGTGGCTCGAAGATGGCGATATTTTCGACGATACCAACAGGATTTGAAACAACTGTCCGCAATTTTTTATACGCCAAGATATGCGCCCGATTTAGATTGCGACCAATTTTCAAGCCTGTAAAGAAATTCTTCTGTCCAGGACAATGAATGCCGTCCACATAACCAGAAAGAGCATAGGTCTGCGGTTCATTGATCGTCACCCAGAGATCGACCAAGTCACCAAGTTTCTGGCCGACATATTCACAATAAACAGCAAAAAGCTCTCCGGTCTTGTTGTTTAGAAAACCACCCTCCACTCCGACCCATTTGGGTAGTGCGAAATGAAACAGGGTCACCATTGATTTGATATTGTTTTTGCGAAGCTCGACCAAAATCTCTCGATAATGTTCGATCGCCGAAAGATCAAACCGACCCTTGCTCGGCTCTACTCTAGCCCACTCGATCGAAAAGCGATAAGCGTTCTGATGTGTTTGTTTCAGCAGTTCGATGTCTTCTCGCCATTTGTTCCAACTATCGTTCGCCACCTCCGCCGTCGAGCCATCAACAATACGACCGGGTAATTTCTCCCATTCTCGCCAATCACTGCAAACTTTACCACCCTCGGTCTGGTGGCCTGATGTTGCAGAACCAAATAAAAATCCTTTTGGAAATTTCATAAGCAAAATAGTAATTTATTAATTTTGCGCGTTTAATCGCAGACCACGCTTAAGCGTGCCAGAGCAAAGCATATCTTTCGGTTGATAATTAATGCCAACAAGCTAAAGCTTGAGCTACGGTGTCCGAGGTGGGTTATTTATTGATCGCGATACTGCGATAAAAACTTATCAGCAATTTTGTGCCAGTGCAAGTTTTGTTGAATATATCGTACAAGTCCAAATCCATGTGAGTGATGCACCGCAAACTTCGGATCCTGCACCACATCGAAGCCTTTCTGAATATGATAATACGCCCACTCGCCGTCTTCACCACCGTCAATATATGTTTCGTCGAAAGAATGCTTTTCCCACAGTTCTCTGCGGATAGCTGCATTTGTGTTGCCCATAATTCCCATCTTCACATGGTTGGCGTTTTTCCGTTGAGTAAAATAACCCGGCAGATAGCCAAAGAATTCCACTACGCTCGCATCCTTCGACGGTAAAACGCTGCCATAAACACCGGCAATTTTTTTGTCCTCAAAATTCATAAGCCCATCGCGCAACCAATTTTTTCCGATCGGTATCGAATGGCCGCTGATATATATCAGGATATCACCAAGTGCTCTTTTTGCCCCATAATTGCAGGCAAATGGATAGCTGAATTGCTCTGGCTCAATCTCGAAAATCTTCAGATCGAGTTGAGTGTCATACTTTTTCACAATCACTAATGTCTGATCCGTTGAACCAGAATCAACGATAATAACTTCAAAATCTTTCTCGGTTTGAGCAACTAATAATTCTAAGACTTCACCTATTCTCTTAGCCTCATTCTTTGTACGAATTATAATCGACGCTTTCATTTTAGGATTTGTGCGATTATCTCGTCGACATTGACTTGTCCTTTGTCACCCTCGCCGTATTGGCGAAGAGCAACCTTCCCCGCTTCGATCTCTTTGTCGCCAATGATCAACATAAACGGAGTCTTCTGTGTTTCGGCTTCTCGGATCTTTTTACCGATTGACTCATTGCGGTCGTCAAGTTCGACGCGAATATTTTTATCGATCAATTCTGCCTCAATCTTTTTGGCATAATCAACATGCTTATCGGTGATCGGTATAATCTTAGCCTGGACTGGCGCGAGCCACACAGGCAAAACACCGCCAAAGTGCTCTAGCAAAATACCGATCATACGCTCAAACGAACCAAAAATGGCAGCGTGAATCATCACTGGGATCTTTTGTTCACCGGTATCGGCAATATATTGGCAATCAAATCTGCCCGGCAGCTGAAAATCAAGCTGGATCGTCGCGACCTGCCATGATCGGCCAAGTGCATCCTTGATATCAACATCGATCTTTGGACCATAAAAGGCACCGTCTTTTTCTTTCAAAACATAGTTGATTTTCTCGTCTTCTAACACTTTCCGCAGGTCAGCCTCCGCTTTGTCCCAAGTCGAGATCTCACCCATATAGTCTTCAGGTCGGGTGGAGAGAAAAAATTCTGGCTTCAGTGTCAATTTACTGTAAAACTCTTTAATCATCTTGATCAAACTCTTGATCTCAGCACCAATCTGGTCCTCGCGTACGAAGAGATGAGAGTCATCTTGGGTAATTTCCTGAACTCGGAGCAAGCCGTTGAGCTCGCCTGACTGTTCTTTGCGATGAACTCGGCCAATCTCGGTATAACGAATTGGTAGCTCACGATATGATCTTGGCTTTGTTTTGTAGATCAAAATATTGAAAGGACAGTCCATTGGCTTCAGACCGTAGACATCATTGCCCGACTCGAAAGTGAACATACCGTCCTTGTAGTGATCCCAGTGGCCCGAGGTAATCCAGAGAGTATTTTTGGCCAAGATCGGAGTCTTGATCTCAATATAGCCATATTTCTTGCGAATGTCTTTGCCAAAACTCTCCAAGGCGTTCCAGAATATCATGCCTTTTTCATGCCAGAAAGGGCAACCAGGAGACTGAGGATGAAACGAGAACAAATCAAGATCTCGACCTATTTTTTTATGATCTCGCTTGGCAGCTTCTGCCACCATCTCTTCATATTTCACAAGTTCTTCTTTTGTTGAGAAAGCTAAGCCATAAATGCGTTGCAACATCGGCTTTTTTTCGTCTCCACGCCAATAAGCACCCGCAATTTTATCAAGTTTCCAGCCAATCTCCTTGATCTCTATTGTCGAAGAAATATGCGGACCAGCGCAAAGATCAGCAAAGACGGTTTCACCCGTTGCCGCATCCTTCATTTCGTAAAATGTTGGCTCAGAAGAAACTAATTCTTTGACGAGCTCGATCTTGAGCGGTTGATCTGCCTTCTTCAAAATCTCAATCGCTTTTTCGACTGACTCAATGTGACTTTCGAATACAAGGTTTTTATTGATCAACTCACGCATTTTTTTCTCAAGGGATTTCAGGTCCGCTGGCACGAGCGGTCGCGAGAGATCAAAATCGTAATAAAAACCGTTATCAATCGCTGGCCCGATACCTAGTTTTGCGTCAGGGAACATCTCCAAAACAGCTGCTGCCATGATATGGCTGAGCGAGTGCCTAACTGTTGCTACGCTTAACACATTTCCTTTTTCCATATGATTTCTCCTCTTATTTTTACAAAAAAGACCACTATCTTGAGAGCCCTTACGGGCGGTTCCATCTCAATATGGTCTTGATCTGCCCATTCGCTTGGGCGTGCGTCAAACCTCAGGGTCGGTACTCCCGTCAACGGCTCAAATAATCTATACTGATAATATCATCAGACAGATATTTTGTAAACAGAAATGATCAATCAATACCGGGGACTGGATAATTCGCGCAAAAGGTCTTAATCTCTTTTTTTATTTCAATAAGTTTGTGATTGGCAAAAATTTCTTTCTTTGCCTTGGCAATATATTCTTTTCTCTCTTCTTTCTTCTCTGGCAAGTTGTATAATTTTATTTCAGAAAGTGCTCGCACAATCCACTCACCAACTTTTTTCATCTCATCTTCCTTCATTCCCCTGGTTGTTAGTGCTGGTGTTCCTAGACGAATTCCACTCGGAAAAAATGGCGAACAAGGCTCGCTAGGAATTGTATTTTTATTTGCTGTCATGCCAGCAGCTTCAAGTGCTTCAGAACCGAAAACTCCACCTCCCGGGCCAGTGATAGGAGTTAAGTCAATTAGCAATAAATGGTTTTCGGTGCCGTTACCAATCAGCCTAATACCGCCTTTTTGCAATGTTTCGGCAAGTACTTTGGCGTTTTTAACTATCTGAGAGCCATATTCTTTAAATTCAGGAGACAGAACTTCTCCTGCTGCCACGCCAATAGCTGCCGTCTGATGATTGTGAGGGCCACCCTGAAAACCAGGAATAATCGCCTTTTCAATTTTTGAAATCAATTCAGGGTCTTTTTCTAGTCCTTTTTTGGTTATACCTATAAAGCCACCCCGTGGACCGCGAAATGTTTTATGCGTGGTGGAAGTGACCAAGTGAGCATGTTCTACTGGACTAGGATGTTCGCCGGCAGCGATCAATCCAGCGATATGAGCAATATCCGCCACATGATAGGCACCAACCTCATCGGCAATTTCGCCGAACCTCTTAAAGTCAATTATAAACGGATAAGCGGTCGCACCGCTCCAAATGAATTTCGGCTTAAACTCTTTGGCCAGTCTTTCAACTTCTTCCATATCAATACGGCCATCAGCTTTTACATGATATGGCACGCTTTTATAGAACATTGAAGTAGCCGACATCTTCCAGCCGTGAGTCAAGTGACCACCATCAGTTAGATTTAATCCCATAAAGGTATCGCCTGGTTCACAAATCGCTAAATATATGGCGAAATTGGCGGGACTGCCAGAATGCGGCTGGACAGTAACATATTCGAAACCAAAGATCTTTTTGATCCGCTCGTTAGCTAGTGTTTCTATTTCATCTATATACTGATTACCACCATAGTATCTCTTGCCCGGGAAGCCTTCAGAATACTTATTTGTCAAAATACTCCCAAGAGCCTCGAGTACTGCTTCCGAGACATAGTTTTCCGAAGGAATTAATTCCAATCCTTCAGACTGTCGCAGCTTTTCTTTCTCTATTAACGAAAATATTTCAGTGTCTTTTATCGTCACTTTAACTCCTTTTTTTCGAATACTGTAAAATAAAAACTATATCCATTATCTTCTTGTTTATCACTTTTTTCAATCTGATCAAACGACGAGTAGTTAGGAAAATAGGTATCAGCCTCAAAATCACCATCCAGTAAAGTCAGATAAAGTCTATCGGCCAGATCTATCGTCTGAGTGTATATCGACCCACCGCCTATGATAAATATCTCTTCTTCATCAATCTTTTTTGCGAAATCTATGGCATCTGCTATTGAATAGCACACACGAACACCGCTCGCCTTGAAGCTTTTGTCATTTGTGATAACGATATTAGTTCTGTTCGGCAATGGTCGACCAATGGATTCGTATGTTTTTTGACCCATTACAATTGGATGGCCAGAAGTTATATCCTTAAAGTGCTTCAGGTCGGCTGGAAGTTGCCAAAGCAAGGCATTGTTTTTGCCTATCGCTCTGTTTTTCTCTGCTAACGCACAGATAATACTAATTGTGGGCTTATTCATCTCTCCGTCCTTTATTCAAACAAATCTAATTTGGGGCAGTATATCCAATTTCTACTGGCTTTCCATCTTTAAAATTATACTCACAATAATTATGTCCCGACAAATATGATAAAATCGCTTCGCGAATATATGGAATTGTATTTTCAGGCAAAGATTCCATCTCAAACCAGGAAAGCTCCTCACTAAGCTCCTCCTCATTCAACCTGGGTTCACCTTTCCATTTTTTGGCCAGAAAATATGTCTCCAAATACTCGTATTTGCCATTATAACGATGGGCTGTTTGGATCAGTTTTAAATCCTTGGGTGAAACTGTCACACCGACTTCTTCCCGTGCCTCTCTTGCGGCAGCATAAGGCATCGACTCGCCACCATCAATATGTCCGCATGGAACATTGAAGTAACCATCAAACCAATCAGTATTTTTCCGACGAAACATCAAAATTTTGCCTTTTTTTTCAAACAAAACATAAACAGCTGCTCTGACTTGGAAACGTATCATTATTTTTTCTGGATCTCCGTATTAAGTTTCTCAATCATATCGATACTATCAGTATACACGATAAATTTATCTGTAATTGATTTAAGTGAATTGGCGATTTTAGCGTCTTTTTTTGAAAAACAAATTATTGGCAAGCCAGCAACATCAGCCCAACCTAATTCAATCCCCTGGCCAGTAGCCGGATTTGACACCTCTGCCAAAACTAAATCGACTTTTTTATTCAGAAATAAATCTCTCGAACTGTAAGATTCTTGGCTTTCATCGTGCGGTAAAATCAGTTGATTGTCTCTGCCAATATTTGAATCTTTCAGTGGTCTGTAGAGCTCATTAATGTAATTCGAATCTCTTTTGTGCGTAACATAAATTCTCATTGCTCTCCCTACTTATTTTTGTCTTTCTTTTCGTAAAGACCACCAGCAACCGTTAATTCACCTCGCAGTATCGGCCATGATTCGTAGTTTTCCAAAACAGCGTGCTCGGGAAGAAAGTCATCGATGTCCTTAACCTTGCTTGATATTTTTAATGTTGGCAATTTCTTGGGTTTTCTGGTCAACTGCTCCTTTACTTGTTCGAGATGATTTTCATAGATATGAACATCACCGTAAGTATGGATAAAATCACCTACTTCGTATCCGGTTGCTTTGGCCAAAATGTGAGCCAATAATGCGTAGCTCGCTATATTAAATGGCACACCAAGGAATACATCGCAACTACGCTGATAAAGATGCAGGCTTAGTTTATTATCTTTGATACTGATTTGATACATATTGTGACAGATAGGAAAACGGCTTGCGTCTTCATTTGTCGCCATAGTATAGAGATACTCTGGATTCCAGGAATTCACTATTAGATTTCTGGCGTCTGGATCATCTTTGATCTCGTTCACCACCCAACGCAGTTGATCAATTGTACGACCTTCGGTCCTGGTAGGCCACCGTCGCCACATCTCCCCGTAGCACTTGGGCAAATTGCCATATTTTTCAGCGAAAGTATCACTTTCGGACAAAATCTGTATAAATTCTTCTTTTGACAAAGTTGGCCCACCAGATTTTTCCATATTTGAATTATATATCTTATATGGATAGTCATCCCAGATATGTACACCGTTATCTACCAAATATTTTATGTTCGTTTTGCCAGACAAAAACCAATAAAGTTCTTGAAGTACGCCCTTCCAGTAGGTTTTTTTAGTAGTCAAAAGAGGGAAACCTTTTGATAAATCATAGCGAGATTGTCTACCAAACACTCCATATGATACTGCCCCAGTTCCTCGGTCAACATTTTTAATCCCGTTGTCCAATATATCCTGAAGTAGATTTAAATATTGGTACTCGGGATGATTGTTATCTTTTGCCATATAACTCCTGTGATATTATTATTTCTTGATTAACTTGGCTGATTTCTTTGTGCCATCCTTGACCTCGTGATCCTTGCCGGGTCGCTGGAACATCTGCCTGATTACCTCTTTGTCTTCTTGAAAAATAGTCAGACCACCCAAGTTCCCGCGAAATTTTTCGATCGCAATACCACGACGGCCGGCCAATTCTCTGGCCTCGTCTTCAATCACTTTGACTTCTCCTTTGCTACCCTCGATAGTTCGAGCGTAGTCTTGCAAATAAACAATTCTTCTTACGCCCAAATTATTTAGAACTTTCATGCAATCCCAACAGGGAAAAGCTGTTACATAAAGAGTCGAATTTTTGAGTCTTTCTGTATTGCCACTGTTTACAATCGCATTCATTTCACCGTGGGCACCACGACAACGCTGGAGCTCTCCCGTAACTGGATCGCCATGTATTTTAGCACAACCGACTTCGTTACAATGGTAGTCACCAGCAGTCGGGCCATTATAACCAATTGAAACAACTCTGTGATCTTCGTCTACAAAAACAGAACCGGCCTTAACCAACAAACAAGCAGTTCTTGACGCCGCAGTAACGGCCATACGCATAAAAAATTCGTCCCACGAAATCCTTCCTTGCTTAGATGAATTTTGATTGTCTTTTTCCAACATTGATTTCTTTCTCCCACTCCTTGACCAAAAAATTAGCTAATGACTATATTTCCCTAATAATGCTAATATGATTTCCATTTCCAGAACCTGACTTATGCTAGCGCACTCCCCCTGACCCAAAACCACCGGATCCTCGAGCTGTATCGCTCAATTCTTCCATCTCCGTTATCTCAGCCGTGACGATCGGTTGGATCAGTAGCTGGGCGATCTTGTCACCTTTGGCAATGATATATTCCTGATCAGATAGATTGACCATGATAACTTTGTACTCACCACGATAAGTGTGTTCGATCACGCCACCCATTGTTTTAATCCCCTTTTTCAGTGCGATGCCGCTCTTGTCCCAGATCAGCGAAACGAAACCCGGTTCCAACTCTAGCGCCAGTCCAGTTGCGACGGCGTGACGCTGCCCTGGCTTAATAATAACATCTTCGACAGAAAACAGATCAAGCCCAGCATCGCCGCCAATCATGTACTGTGGCACCTTGGCATCTGGATGAAGTTTTTTAACTTTTAGTTTCATATTTCTTCCTTAATTAGCTTCCACGCACCCGCGAGTATAAAAAAGCGCCAGTAAGCGCTCGGGTTGTGGTTTGTTTTTGTTTTGTTAACCTTATTCTAACCCAAAAAATATGATAAACAAACCCGCTTTTTCCAGAAAGTAATATTAACTAATAAGACAGTGAATAATTTCTTCAGAAATCCAATGATTGATAAAATCACGATAATTTGGTAGTATTTTCTTGTTGTCCGGAGCGAGTAATATGAAATGCGCCCATAGCTCAGTTGGTTAGAGCGTTACATTGACATTGTAGAGGTCAGAGGTTCGAGTCCTCTTGGGCGCACCATCAAAAAACCATTCTTTACGAATGGTTTTTTGATATATATAGGGATAATAATTTTGCAGTGCGATGCCCAGCTTGAACAGCCGGGCATCTTTGTTCGCTAATCGCGAGAATCAATAATTGATTCCACGCTGGCGGTGATTGGTTGATTGCACTCTAGCAATTCAACCTTCTTGGGTTGTCGCTTCCTCTCTTTGGGGAAGCTGTAGACAGCAGCAGCGCTGCCGTCCATTTTTCGGACTTTTTCACCGGGAAACATTTCCTCGGAAAACATTACTCCCAATTCCGTACCTCCTATAATAATTTTGGCACCTTGGTGATAATATCATCTTTCGTGGTGCTAGGTCAACTGTTGAGAAAGCTAGCAAGATAGACAGTGTTTAAGTGTTTAAGTGTTTAAGCCCGTAAGTGCAAAGACTTGTAAGCTAATTTTGTCATTCCCGCGCAGGCGTGAATCCCATTACAGCGTAAGCGCGTAGCAAACCGTATCTTAAAATTAATATTGTCACTAGATTCCTGCCTACGCAGGAATGACAGGAGAGGCGGGAATGGCAGAGGGGAAAATAGAAACGACAGACCAAATTGTCATTGCGATTGGGCATTATCCGTTGTCATTTCGACCCCATTCGGCTTCGCTCATGGCAGGCTCCGTGGAGAAATCTGACACGCAGTGTCATCCTGAGTTTATCGAAGGATCTCTTAGCACAAAAGATCTCTCCGCCCCCTCCCGCCTGCAACGCTTTGCGTAGCAATGCGGGCAGGACGGGGAGTCGAGACGACAAAAGTGCAGGGCTATCTGGGATTGAGATGACGGAAATGACATAAGCGTATAACTACAAAAAAATCCCCACAATCAGGAGACAATGGGGATTTTTTGATTGCGAGACTGAACTTATTTCTTCTTGATCTCGATCTTTTGAGCCTTTTTTTCCTCAACTTTTGGCACAGAGATGATGAGAACACCAGCCTTCATTTCAGCGTCAGCCTTGCTGGCTACAACTTCGGCAGGTAAGTGAAAACTTCGGGCAAAAGCACCAGAATGGCTTTCACGATAGAAATAGCCTTTTTCCTTTTGCTCGACTTCGTCTTTCTTCTCGCCAGAAATAGTCATAATATTGTCTTTGATCTCGACACTGATGTCTTCCTCTTTCATCCCAGGAAGTTCAGCCTTGACTACGATCTGGTCGCCTTTTTCCATAATATCGATCTTCGGCATCGCCACTGATTTACTCGGAGTGATGACGCTATCTTCAAACAAACGATCCATCGCATCTCGAAGCGATGTAGCTTCGCGCATTGGTCGCCACGGTTCAATTGTCAACATTTCTTTCTCCTTTCCCGAGCCTGTGATCGGCTCATTAATAATTTTTATATTATTATCGGAAAACGATCGCTCAATCTCTTCCTCGATCTCGCGCTCAAATTCGAAAAGGTCTTCGAAGGCAGTATTGAAATATTTACACATCGAAACAGCCAACGGCAGAGATGGCATAGAGCGACCCTGCTCGAGAGCGATGATTGATTGACGAGAGATGCCCAAAGCATCAGCCAAGTCTTCCTGGCTAAGTTTGCGATGTTTTCTAACCTCGCGAAGGTGGTTCTCGATTTGTGATTCAATGTTTTCCATAACTAAAATGTAAAGTAAACTTTACATTTTGTCAAGAGCTCGCAGACCCCTCGTAGCTTCACAAAAGTGAAGCGAAGTGGGGTCAAGCGTTTTTACGAACAGAGCGAAGGGGTATCAAGACCTCTTTCTTTTTGCCATCCCCGCAGGACTAAATGATAGATTGCCGCGTCGCAGACTCCTCGCAATGACAGAACATTCTGTCGTTCGTTCCTCACCTCTTTCTTTTTGTCATTCCTGCGAAGGTCATTCGACTCTGAGGGAAGAGCCCTCAGACTCAGACTCGATGAGCGGGAATCCTGTTGGCGCGTAAGCGCCAAGGAGAACATATCCGAATGCTAAATAATTACTAGATTCCTGCCTTCGCAGGAATGACAAACAGTGGAGCCGAATGCTATTATTCATCAGATAATTTTAAACTTTATACACTCTCACACTCGCGTCAGTGTAAACATTTCTGACTCGAAATGACTTTGCGGGGCGATGGTCCACGAAATACGAAGAGAGGCAAACAATTTCGCTGCCTTTTTTTGCCTGACAAAACAATTCTGACTCGATCTTCTCGAGCAATACCTGCCGTTGGTAAAGATAGATGATATCAGCTTTTTTGATTAACTCCGAAAAATTACGAAAGTCACCAAGATAGATTCGGATATTCTTTGACTCGCCAGAGAGCCAAACATTCAACTTTGCAACCAGATATTGGACAAAAAATATTTCTATCCCGATGCCCTGCAGACCAAATTGTTTGCTGGCGACGATCAGGTTTTGGGCATTGCCGCAACCAAGATCGAGGAAGATCTGGCCCTTTCTGATATCAATGTTTGACAAAATGGCTCTGATCGCTCCCCTATTTGTCGACATCAAGTAGAGGCCAAAAAGGCTGGTCACGATCATCATTAGTTGCCACAAAGCAACGCCGACGATGACCACAAGCATAAAGATAATGATGATTTGCTGATAATGCATAGACAAATCATACCACTTCTGTGATATAATTGTATTATCAAATTTTGGAGGGGTTATGCTTGATATGCAGGATGAACTGCGCGAACTTCGTTCAGTCATCCACCAGTTGAACAAAAACGAAAAGAGACAGCTCAGCCTATCATGGCATTTTTGGCGAGGTATCTTTTATGGTTTTGGTTTCTTCGTTGGCTCGGCCATCCTAGCAACAATCATTGTTTATTCATTGTCTCATCTTCAGATCAACGAAAATACTGTTATCGGCAACTTTTTTGAAAATGTTCTAAGACTCTTCGAGAGAGCCAAAACATAGCGATCGTTGACATCTTCTCTCATAAATCGTATAATCACATAGCTTTAGAACTTGTCTTTCCCAGCAAGCGTTTTAATTGTTAAATTGATAATTAAAACATTAATTGATAATTGATATTTGATATTTGATATTTGATCATTGTCAATCTTCGATTGACCTGGGGGTGATACAGTTTCGACGGAAGGAACCTTGAAAACATATTGCAGGTAAGTGCGTTGGTCACTTTAAAAACTGACAAAATCCTAAGTGTAAAATCACTTTTTGAGAAGGTAAAGACTGCTTTTGCAGCCCCTACTTTCTCGCTAGCTGTCGCCTAAACCCGCAGCCGTTCCCTCTTTGATCTAAGCGAAGAGATCGGAGCGTCATATCTTAGATGCGTTTTGTGTTCTTTCTTGGGGCACAGGGCTAAGAATTACCAGGGATAAGGTAATAGTGTGTTGGTCGCGTGTAAGCTATTACCCGAAAAAACTCAATTGCGAATAAACCTGTAGATTTTATGTTTTTGACCTTTCGGACGAGGGTGCAACTCCCTCCACCTCCACCATAATGTATTTACTTGTTCGGAAGCCGCCTCGCGCGAGCCAAAGGCTCGCGCTTCGGCTGGCAAATTGTAGAGTAAATTGTATTGTTTTTCAAAATTCATTTTCAAATTTCCGTCCAGTAAAATGCGGTTCGAGCCGACGGTTTTCAAAAAATTCTTCATTCCGAAGAAATTTTTTGTATTGGCAAGATTTCCTGCTTGGTTGGCATCTAAAATCCAAGATTTTAGGAGTTCGAGCCAATGATTTCCTTTTCGCTCAAAATCATTTAATTTACTTTCCAAATCGGCTTTTTGTTCAACTAAGATGTTTTTCTTTTGTTTAAATTCGTCAAGTTCAATTTCTCCGTCTAAATGTAAATCAATAAGCCGATTGATTCTCTCTTTTACTTTAGTTAGTTTGTCTTTAAGATTTTGAGCGAAAATTCCTGACGAGTCGTTTTGTTTATTCTCCCATTCTTCAACTTTCGCCAGATATTTATCCTTCCACTCGTCAGGAATAGAAACTTTTTGACAATGTTCAATTATTTGCTCATGCAAGTTTTCCTCCCGCAAAAACTTATGTTGATTGCACTTTTTTACTTTACTTTTGTGGGTGCAACGATAATAAATATATTCTCTTCCTGAAGGTTTGCGTTTCTTCTCTGCTGTCATCATATAGCCGCAATCTCCACAACGAGCAAAGTTGTAAAAAAGTGGAGTTCTTTTGATTATGTTTTTGCGGGGCTTGCCATTGTCGTGAATTGCTATTTGAATTTTGTCAAAAAGTTTTTTGGAAATCATTGGCTTATGAGAACCTTGCATTAGTTCGCCACGATATAAAAACATTCCATAGTAAAAAGGATTGGTTAAAATATTGCCTATTGTGGATAAATGCAAAGGTTCTCCATTTTTGCCAACCAAGCCAAGAGAAAACATTTTGTCTCTTATTTGAGTTAAGGTGTGGTTGCCCTCGGCAAAAAGCTCCAATATCTTTTTCATTTTGCTAAAAGTAGTTTTGTTTGATTCGATAGTTCTTAGTCGGGGTTCATTAAAATAACCGAGAGGAGCTTTTGCCGGTAATTCTCCACGCCTTAACTTTTGCCTAATTCCACGCAAAATGTTTTCTCTTAAATTGTCGGTGTAATATTTGGCTTGGCCAAAGGCAACGCTTAGCATAAATTTGCCTTGAGGCGTGGTGTCAAACCAAAAGGTCGGGAACTTTAGCGAAGTAATTTTTTGAGTATCTACAAGATAAATTACTTTTCCACCATCAATACTATTTCTAGCTAAACGATCGGGATTCCATGCTAAAATTCCCGAAGCGTTGCCTTTTTCTATCTCAGAAAGCATTTGATTAAATATAGGTCGGCCCGGCTCCTTTGCCGTTCGACTTTCAAAAAATTCTTTGATTACAAAAAGAGAGTTTTGTTTGGCATAATCTCGAAGTTCTTGGAGCTGGGCCTCAATAGACAAAATTTGTCGTTCCTCGTCTTCTGACGACTTCCTACAATAGATGAAATATTTTAGCATTTTCCCTCCTTTTATATTTTGTCTATTAAATGCTTTCTGAAATTATACCGACAATTGAAATCTTGCCAATTCGCCCGAAGGGCGATAAAACCATCGGCTCTGAAGTATGATTTCCTCATACTTTCTGTGCTTCGCACAGGAACCGCATTTTACTGGACGGAAAGTTGAAAATGAATTTTGAAAAACAATACAATTTACTCTACAATTTGCCAGCCGAAGCGCGAGCCAAAGGCTCGCGCGAGGCGGCTTCCGAACAAGTAAATACATTATGGTGGTGTGTTCTCGCTCAAGCTCGAACTTTTTTTGAGCAAAATGCTCAATAG
>JBAWZC010000004.1:0-74296 GCA_037143235.1 Candidatus Berkelbacteria bacterium | reverse complement strand
AAAACGGCGCGGGAGCTTTTTATTTGGGAGGGGTAAAGGGGTGGGTCAAGATAATTTATTAAACTCTTCCAGAGTTTCAATAAATTTCCTCCTTATCATTTTGGCGTTACCATGTTTCATCAAACCAAGATAAGAGTTAACTGTTTCGTCTGATTGATTTACTTTTATGCGCTTCAACATTCGTCTTTTGGAAACTGTCCGTAAAACTCGATGGTCTGAAAAATGAACCCAGCCTAAAAAATCCAAACCGGAAGACACTGTTTTTATAAGCAACTTTTGCGGATGAATTTTCAATTTCAACTTTTCGCCAAGAAATTTCTCGATTTCCGGCAGAAGTTTTTCAAGATATTGGCGATCTGTATTCAGTATGACAAAATCATCGGCAAACCGAATATAATGTTTAATTTTCAATTTATGTTTAACAAAATAATCAAATTCGTTCAAATATATGTTGGCGAAAAGCTGGCTGGTTAAATTGCCAATGGGAATCCCGCGCCCGCAGGGCGCCGTCTCTCTCTCTCTCTCTCTCTCTCTCGAACAGTTCCTGCTGAACCAAATTTTTGTTGAAGCTTTGGATAATTTCGCTTAAAAGCCTTAAAGTATCTGGATCAGAAATTTTTTGCTTTAGAATTTCAAATAAAGTTAAATGATCGACTGAATCAAAAAATTTCTTGATATCACATTTGAGCACCCAACAAGTTTTTGTATTATTTTGGCTAACTTTATAAAAAAATCTTTTAAATCTGGTCATGGCTTTATGTGTGCCCTTATCCAGCCGACAGGAAAACGAATCGGCAAAAAATGTTTTGTCGTAAAATGGATAAAAAATTCGATAAATTGCATGATGCAAAAGGCGATCTCTTACAAGCGCTTTATGAATGACTCTTTGTTTCGGGTCGCAAATATGAAAGCGCTTGTATTTACCATGCTGATATTTTCTTTGCAAAAGATCGTCATGTAATGATAAGATATTATCCATAAGCCGAAAAGAAAATTGCTGGACATCCGGCTTATTTCTTTTTCCTTTAATAAATTCTTCCCAAGCTAAAAGTAAATTATCAACACTAATAATATCTTCAAAATTATGCAAAATTTTTCTCCTAATCCATCAAATCAAAATACTGACTTACCGATAATTCATAAACTAATAGAAACATATAAAATGTGGCAAGAGTTTTTGCAACATTTCCCCAAAACTTCCAGATATTCTCTCGGATCAAAAATTGATTCTATTTTTACCGAAACTGCAGAATTTATTTTCACATCATGTTCCCTGCAAGGGAAAAATAAGTTATCTTTTCTTCTTAAGTCATCAGCAAAATTTGATCTGCTTAAATTCTTTGTAAGAATTTCGTGGGAAATAAAAGCACTCGACAATAAAAAATATGCTGTTTTATCTGAACGACTTGATGAGGTCGGCAAAATGCTCGGTGGTTGGATTCGCCAATTAAAAGAAAAACTTCCGCCCGAGACGGAAGAATAAAGATAGTTGCGGGGCGCCGACTAAGGCGTTGTTGTCATTCCAGTCATTGTCGGAATAGCCGAGGTTGAACTTGAAGTAGTTCGGATTCAGGTTGAGGTAGAACGGGCGGAAGTTGCCGTCGTGCTGCCAGAGACTAAAAAGTACAAGATATCATCTATGCCACCATCCATTGAATACTCTCTGGATTGAATCTAATTTGGGGTCTTACCCACCAATATCTTGCACCAAGTATCTTTATTTTTAAAATTACTCTGCGACTCTAATAAAAGACTTGTCCTTTATTATTCTGCGCTAAGAGAATCTTAGATTTCGACTGCTCGAAGCCTTAACCGCAAGCATTTTGATCTACTCTCCGATTACTACATTATCAAATCCCCTCCCAAATAAAAAGCTCCCGCGCCGTTTTGCTATATTTCAAGCTAACAGTGCGGGAGCGGGTCTTGCGGGCAAAAGGTTCCAGGGATCCCAAAGTTACAAGGGATCCAAGTTGCCAAGTGCCTACGGTACTTGCGGGGCGCCGACTAAGGCGCTGCGGACAGACCAGTCATCGCCGGAACAGCCGAGGCTGAACCAGAAGAAGCGCGGAAACAGGTCGAGGTAGAACGGGCGGAAGTGGCCGCCGAGCCGCCAGAGCTCTTCGTCGCTCTGGCGCAGGGCAACTAATGCCCAGATGCCCAGAGCGTTGATCTCCTTCCGGATCCGTTGGGGATCGTTTTCCGGCAGCGCCAGCGAGGCAAGCTCGACAGGCAAAACATAGCCAATCGGCGCTTGCTGCTGCCGACCTTGCGCGGTGGAAAACGACTGCTTCGGCCAGAGAAACGGGAGAACTGCGTCCTCCACGACTCCGGTTTTGCCGTCGTTCCACAGCCCCATTTTATCTTCCGGCCACAGGGCAATGTCGGAGTTGCTACCGGACAGCAACCCGACGGTTTCTTTGGGAGTCAGATCATAATTGATCCTGACACCCTCCAGCCGGTAAGCCAGCTGGGGAACTACGAGACGCACCCCTGCGGGGGTTGCTACTTGTTCGGACATTTACTTTCCTCCTGTATCAGAATGGTTTGAAATTCGGAAATGCTTGGCTTTTTATTGCCTCTCTAGTTGCTAAGATCATAGTAACCAGAAAGCCATCAAAGAAACAAGCGTGTTAACCCATATATTATACTCGCTTTTGACCTGTTTGTCAACTGGTTTGAGCTCATTTATTACCTCGAGAGCGAGTGCGGGCGCTTGGAGGGGTTTTAGGGGAGGAAAAGCGCCCGCGCGAGTATTAAAGCAGACGCAAAAATTGCTTCAAACTCTGGGAAATTAGAGCAATTTTTGCTACAATAAACTCAAGTTAAGCTATTGAGCATTTTGCTCAAAAAAAGTTCGAGCTTGAGCGAGAACACACCACCATCCTTCGCTGAAGCTTCGGATGGCAGGCCATCTTATCGTTTCTTTAGGCAAACCACCAGAAACTCTCTGCGAAGGATGCAGTCCATAGCCTTGTGCGACGGACTGCTTTTTTATTATAATTTATGTATGAAAAGATATGTTTATATTCTTATGCTCTCAGATCAGTCTTTTTACATTGGTTCAACGCCTAGATTGGAAAACAGAATCACCGACCACAAAGAAGGAAAGTGTCTATCCACAAAAAACAGGAGACCTTTAAAATTGCACTGGTATTGTTGTTTCAACAATGAGAAAGATGCGCTTGATTTTGAAAGATATCTAAAGGGAGGCTCGGGAACAGCTTTTCGCCACAAACACCTAGAATAAGCAGCTGTGAGAAATCTTAAATATTTTTTATCTTAAAATCCAGCCTCAGGACGCTTTGATTAAAAACAATTACGAGCATATTTGAAAAATACCTCAAGTCCGGCTCTGGCACAGAATTCCGGAGAAGACATTTTCAGTACCTTTTGAATACACTCACTAATCACTCTTCATTTGAGACGCAAAATGCTCCTCGTCTGCAACCCAAACACCTCACATATGCGAGGTGTTTGAAATAGCCCGAAAAGCATAAAACCGAGACCGAAAAGAAAGCCGACCCTAGAACTCAAAAAAATTCTGGCCGAGAATGAAGAAATAGAGCTTAAAATAAAATTCTATGATCTAAAAGAGGCTGGCGAAGAGGGAGTTATCAGTGAGATATGGGGGACATCAGTGTAATTAATTAGAAGTCAAGTTTTTTTAATATCTCATTTGATATTGTGTTTGCGTAACTTGTGGTTATGTGAGAGTCATCATAATAAACTAAATTGCCCCCAATTATTACAGGACATAAATTTTTGTCGCAAAACCACGGGCTAGTGTCAAATATTTCCACGTTATTTATGTTCTTCAACTGGCTTTCAATTTCTGCTTTTTTATTTATCCTGTTTTCGTCTTTATTTAAATCAATCGTACATTTTTGGATACTATTTTTATTTCTAGACAGACACAATGGCACATTGTCACCAGGATAAGGTGTGTCAGTAAAATATATGATTCTTGGAGATACTTTTTTTAGCTCTCCTAAACTATTATTTATCTCGTAATCTTGTTTAACTGCATTAAAAGCGCCAAGTATAACAATGTCTGGTTTTAAAGTCGCCAGTTCTTTTTTAACTGCATCATTATACCCATAACACTCATAATATTCACGTTTTAAGCTTTCACCTATTATCACTCCACCAAAAGGAGGGCACCCACTTTTCGTATAGGTTATGAGTTTATAATTTTTTTCTTTAGCAATATTATCAAGAACCTGAGTCCATTGGTGGGCATGAGAGTCTCCCAATAACACCATCGTTTTCTCACTTTTAGCATTTCCAAGGATGCATTTGTTTTTGTCAGTTGGTTTTTTATCGCTCGTCTCATGAATGCAGCCCATATATCTTTCATCTTTAGCGTCAGCTAAGCGAGATTCAATATCTGAAGGGAGGCTTTTTGTAGTTAAAGCCTCTGCGACCAAATCCGTTGTTCCCCCTCTATCACCTGTTAACGTAGTCCTTTTAGCATGACTTTGATGAGTATTATACGATATCACACCCGCGCTTATGCAGATCGTAGCAATTACCAAGACCATACCAAGTTTGTAGATCCTAGCATTGTTGTTGTGAAAAAATTTGCCTCTGTGTATTGGGTTCTCTAAAACATGATAAGTAATAATTGCCAAAATAAGTGTACCCAACACAGTCAGTATTTTTTCATGAACAGCTAATTCTCTTCCTAGTGTTATAGAAAGTAAAACAATTATCGGCCAATGCCACAAATACCAGGAATATGAATATTTTCCTAAATATTGCAATAGTTTTATTTTTAGTATCTTCTCAGCATTCCAATCTGCAGCAACTGTGCAACCGATAATTACCAAAGCCGTAAAAACAACTGGCAAGATCGCGAAAAGACCTGGGTATACGAGCTTATCGTTAAATACCAGTACGGCCAGAAACATTCCAAGCAAACCTACCCAACTGATTACGCCCCCAACGGTTTTTGGGAGTTTTGCAATTTTCGTCACATTTACAGCGATCAAAGCACCAACAGCTAGCTCCCACGCTCTCGTTAGCAAACTAAAGTATGCCCAAGGTTGCGATGATCTAGTTAATTCATAAGAAGCGAATAAGCTCATGCCTATTACCAACCAAAGTAAAATTGAATATGATTGCTCCTTAAATTTCGATTTTCTGCATATAACAGATACGATCAGCATCAGCGCTGGCCACAAAAGATAAAATTGTTCTTCAACACTTAGCGACCAATAGTTTTGGAACAACGAGGGAATAGATGAAGAAAAATAATTTGTTCCCGCCAGTGCCAATTTGATGTTAATCAAAGACACTGAGGCATAAATAGAATCCCAGGCGGCTTCCTTAAGTTGTATGGACGCCCAAATAGCTGTACAGCATAGTGTCGAAAGGAGCACGAGGGTTGCGGCAGGAATTATTCTTTTAATCCGACGAGCGTAAAAGTTTTTGAATGATATGGACTTTGTTAGATTTAATTCACTAAATAGCAAGTCAGTGATCAGAAACCCAGAAATTACAAAAAATATGTCCACTCCGATATAGCCTCCGGGCAAGCCTAGCCCAACATGGGATAGCACCACAAATAAAACGGCAATCGCCCGCAGACCCTCAATATCAAATCTAAATCTTCGTTCTAATTTCATTTGTACTAGCCCCTGCAACATTTTTATAGATACTTCTTAGCAAATTAATATCCTTATTGGATCGAGTCAGTAAATCAATATTTTTTAATTCTATTGCTCTCAGTGCATTTACGCCTTCCTTGTCACCAACCACCTTAGAATAAAGTTCCACAAAAGCTGCATAATCTTTAATAAAACAATGTCCGCCAGCTCCACGGCCAGATGTATGAATTGGCTCCATGTGACTTTTGCCAATTCGCTCGTCCATTGACATCCCATCGCGAATTGTATCCCAATTACAATCAAGGTTTTTACTTAAATCATAGAGCATATTCATAAAAATAACTTTGGTTGCAAGGAAGCAATTTCCTGCATATTTAAGAACCTCTGCCTCCCTTGCGCTACAGATTAGTTCGTACTTAGCTTTCGGCAGTATACCCATTATAGTATTCGCACGCTCACGATAATCACTATTATCAATTGGCATCCCAATAATATTTCTCTCTGGATTAGCGGCATCAAAGGCAGCACTAGTTTCTCTGAGAAATTCAGGAGAGTGGAAAACATAAATATCAGAATATTCTCTTTGTAGTTCTTCAGTAATACCAGGAAGTATAGTTGATTTGATTACGACAGTTTTGTCCTTACCGATATACTTTAATACATTTCTAACAATACTTGAATCAAAACCGTTAAGAGTTGTCGGAGTAGGAACGGCGACAAAAACAACGAAAATTCCTTTTTGAAGTGCAACTTTTCTAGGTTAGAATGGAGCCTATGAAAAACAATTACAAACATCTTGATCAACATGAAAGAGATCGGATTGAAGCCTTGTTAAGCAGTGGCCACAAGTCGATAGAGATTGCTAAGATACTAGGCCGAGACAAAGGTACAATCAGTAGAGAAATTAACAACAATCGCAAAAAGATCAGACAGAGAGGCGGAACCATTGATGGTCCGTATCAGGCCACCGTTGCTCATCACAAGGCATATGTCCGGCGATGGCAATCCAAATACTCCGGCAAGAAAATCAATGCAAACCCAGACATTGAAAAGTACATCATTGAAGGATTAAAGAATCATTGGAGTCCAGACGAAATATCAGGCAGAATGAGACATGAGAACAAACCATTTTATGCCAGCAAGAACCTAATTTACGATTGGCTCTACAGTGCCTACGGACAACGATACTGCCCTTTGCTCTGTACTAAGAGATACGACAAAAAGAAGTACAACAAAAAGACCACTAAGGTCATGATCTCCGATCGAATTGGTATCGAAATGAGACCAGTTGAGGTAAGCGATAGATCAACCTTCGGCCATCTTGAAGCAGATACGATAGTCTCTGGCAAAAGGCACAAAACAACAACTTCTCTGGCAGTCATGCAAGAGCGCAAATCCAGACATCTGAGTGCCAGAAAGATTAAGAATCTAAGCCCTAAAACATTTACTAAATCAATCAAAAGCATGAGCAAAAAACTAATCAAAAAAGAAACAATCACCCTTGACAATGGAATTGAGAACAGAGACCATAAGAACCTACCTATGACAGCCTTCTTCTGTGATCCATACTCATCCTGGCAGAAAGGTGGTGTCGAAAATGGCAACAAAATGATCAGGCGATTTATCCCAAAGGGCTGTAATATTGATAACTATTCAGATCAATATATTTCGCACATTATTGGCATATTAAACAAAAAGCCAAGGAAATCCTTGGGCTACAAAACACCAATTGAGGTGCTAGAAGAGAACAATTTATTAGTTAAAAACAGATCAAGAAAAGTTGCACTTCGGGGGTGAATCTAGGTCTCCCCTCCTATCATTTCTATAACATAATTTACACATTAATGCAATGAAAAAGTAGGATTGCTTGCAGTTAAGCTGCCTCACACGCGATGCGTTTAAAATTTTCCCGAAGAAGCTAACTAATCAAAGAATATCAACAATAATCCCCAATTAGATACCTATTTGCTTTACTTCAAGTATAATCTTGAATAAATTGCAACAAGTATCCCGACATTTTGTCGGGATACTTGTTGCTTTTGTCGGGATACTTGCTATAATAATATTATGAATATTACAAGCAGGCAGCAGCAAATAATAATTGCATTCATAACTGGCACTAATTCTTTGTCAAGTCTTCTTGTGTTGCCTGCTTTTGCCGATGCCAACGAAAGAACCTTGCAGCGTGATATTAGTGAGTTAGTTGATAAACATCTAGTTAAAAGGCATGGCGAAGCAAGAGCCATTACTTACACCGTGGGAAGCGAAGCAAGGTTTAATCTATCTTTGCCCAAGGAAGGATTGGAAGTATATTTCGCTGACGAAAATAGAGCTAATGTTAACTATGATTTTAATCGTCTCGATGCTCTAGAATCTACTTCACTCTTTTCGGATTTAGAGCAAAAAGAACTAGCGTCATACAATAAGACTTTCTACGAAAAACTAAAAACTGCACCCAGAGACATTATAAGACGTGAACGCGAACGGATAACCATAGAATTATCATGGAAATCATCACAGATAGAAGGCAACACCTACACACTCCTTGAAACTGAATCACTGATCAAGGACGGTATTCCAGCCGCCGGAAAATCAAAGGATGAAACACTCATGGTATTAAATCACAAGAAGGCACTAGATTTCTCTGAGGAGAACCGAGAATTGTTTAGCAGCGAACTGACGATACAAACAGTGATCGATCTTCACAAAATTCTAGCCGACGGGATTATCGACTTTGGACTAAGAGAGAGATCGGTTGGCATCACCGGCAGCACCTATCGTCCGCTTGATAATAAGTTCCAGGTAGAAGAAGAACTAAAGAAACTCTGCAATGTAATCAATAGCAAGCAAGATGTTTTCTCAAAAGCCCTTTTAGCTTTTACATACCTCTGCTATATCCAACCGTTTAATGATGGCAACAAACGAACTGCAAGAATTCTTGCAAATGCGATACTATATGCAAATGATTCTTTCCCGCTTTCACTGAGAGCCGTTGATGTTAACACCTACAAGTTGGCAATCCTTGCTTTCTACGAGCTAGGTACACTCGGCAACGCAAAAAAAGTATTTATAGACCAAGCTAAATTTGCCGCAGAGAACTACGCTATTTAAGCAACATGGCAAGTCACCGCAAATGCAAACATAATATAGCTTTATAAAGTTCGTCAATATTTTCAACTTTTATAAAGTTTGTCTAGGTTATAAATTACAAAAAATTACTGAGAAATAGAACATGGCCTAAAGTCGGGACTAAGCCATCAAAAAACCGCTATTTCTAGCGGTTTTTTGATAGAGCAATACCGAGCTACTTTTTAATCACCTTTTTAACTTCTTCGAAGTTTTTGCCCAACTTGTCCTTGAGATCCTTGGCATCTTTTGCGGTGATCTTTTTCTCCAGTTCATACACTTTGACGATTTTCTCAACTACATCGCTATAAACTTCTTTTGTAACCTCGCCAACCTTGGCTAGTTCTGCAGCGATCTTGTTCTTCATCTCAGTGACATATTCACTGATATCAGCCCGAGTTTCCTCACCTGATTTTGGCGCTAACAATATCCCAGCAATCGCCCCAGCGAGTATACCGACTGTTGCTCCGATCATGACACCTTTACTTTGCTTGTCCATCTTTTTTTCCTTTCGAATTATTACTGATAAGTCCTATTACTTGATTCACTATCTTGCTGACAAAACCGAGTGTAAACACACTCTGCCTGAAGTCATCTAGCGATTGGATAATGCGCTCAACGAACTGTTTGATTTCGCCGGTGGTCGATCTGGCTGTTTCACTAATCTCTTCGAGTTTATCGATCAATTTATTCAATTTACTCCGAAGCATCACTATCCAGATAAATGTCATGATCATGAAAACCGTTGCCACTATACAAAAAACACTGACTGATACCTGAAAAAAATCATTTAATGTCATTCTGTCTCCTTTTGTTTGGCTATATTCTCTCTATCCACTCTAGTATCATTATACTCTTTCGATGCAAGTACTTTTCGGAAAAAATATAGTACCAGCCAAATAAACTAGCTCAGCTCTTAATATATTTCAAATTGTATTAAAAAATAATTAAATCTCCAGAGTCGCCAAATCACGATTCTCAGTGACACACGAAATTACACCATAGCAAATATTTTCAACAAAACATTGCATTCTGATGTATTGGGGGTCGCGCCAAAATCTCCGCTGCTTGCAAAATCAAACACCTCACATATGTGAGGTGTTTTGAATAGCCCCAAGGAGTTGCCTAACTTGAGAACAGTAACAATTCACCCCGAAGCCCCCGGGGAGCATCGACTTTTTTACCATTCTCTCTTCGCACCTTTGTACCAGAAACACCCAGAATCGATATCAGAATTAACCAAATCATAGATCTCTCGTGCGGGTTCCACAGGGTCCCTATCTGGTTTTGAATCTTCGGTCGCACCAGCAAAACCCATATCGGTTTTGACCCAACCTGGATCTATCGACGAAACTGTTATTTTTTTATCTTGCAATCGAAAAGCGAGAAATCGCGTATACATATTTAACGAGGCCTTGGCCATCCGATAGCCAATAGAAGTATCATCATCGATCGGCATAGAAAATGAACCGTATCGAGAATCGAGATTGACGATATGGCCGCCAGAGTTTATCACTGGCAGCATTTTTTCAGTGAAGTCGATCAATCCAAAGAGACTCACTTCAAATGTCTTGCGAACTTTTTCCATATTGACGCCTTCGTCCCAAGAATCAAGGGCAACCCCGGCATTATTCACTAGCACATCGATATTCCCGATGGCTGAAAGAATTTTGTCTGCAGTAATCTCAATACTTGCACTATCAGAGAGATCAAGCTGAAAGTTTTTCAGATGCTCGTGCTCGAGATCCATCCTACCTGAGGTGGAGGTTCCGACAACCTGCCAACCTTCAGATAAAAATTTCTTGGCCGTCGCCAAGCCAATTCCCCTACTCGCACCAGTGATCACTACTGTTTTCATAATTTTGTGTCTATTTAATTATCTTCAACTCAATATAATTGTACATCATCAACCCAAATTGTACACAAAGAGAATGATGGCAAAAAAAATTAATTGTTTACTTTCAAGATATCGGCACAGGATACTCGACACATACACAAAATAATATCTGAGCGTTTACATAGTATTGAAACACTACAAAACATTACCACAAAAGCTTGCATAATATATTCATATGTGTTATAGTCCGAACATCTTTTGGTCCCTGTGGGGATATGGAAAGGGGTTAATTATGCTAGAGTGGGTTAAGAAACTGTTCTTTCACCCGACCGATTTCACAGATGAATCAGGGTATCCGGCAAAACGGATTGCTTCGGTCATCAGCGACCTCACAGAGGCGTGCCCGAGAGGTCGACGATTGGCTGCAGAGAACCTGGGAGAAAAAGGAATCACCCAGGCAATACCTGCACTTACCAGTCGGCTTTTCGCCGAGAGAGACGATGTTGTTTGTCTCGCTATCCTTGAGGCGTTACATCTTTTCGAGGACGAAAGAGTTCGTCAGGTGATTGAAAAATGTGCCAAAAAGCACCGCGACGAGTACATTCGCAGTGTTGCGAAAGAATATCTCACGACCCAGCCGTCGTGAAGTCAGTAAATGGATTTCCGGCCCCAAGAATATTCTTGGGGCAAAGACCAGAGCAATTAAATATTGATTTCTCTGGTTTTTTTGTTGGCACGATAATTAGCTTCGGGATAGTTTCTGATTTGGTATTACATCAATCCAGTTTGACTAGTTCTAGATATTCCGAGAAAAACACAAAATTCAATTACTAATATTTTTTGTGATAGAATAGGGCTAGAATCACAATGAAGGGAGAACGGCCATGAGTGGAGTGATCGATGTCCTTCGAATAATTTGGCGGATGACCGCCTATTGTGTCTGGGGGCACACTCAAATGCGTAGCTGCAATTATCGCACTTACGCATCAGGGTCATATGGACCCTACGAATTCCAAAAGGACTATCGTCGGCTGGAAATTTTCAGTCGAAAAGTCCAATTCCAGGTTCGCGAATGGTCCTTTCTAAACTTCACCCTGCGCGGGAGAAGGATCAAGAAGCACCTTCGCTGACCGTGCACCTGCCTATACTGATGACCGAGTCATCCGTATAGGCAAAAACAGAGTATTCAAGATATTGAATGCTCTGTTTTTTATTTATCAAGAGATTCCTCTCCGCACAAAAAAAGATAACCACAGAGAAATGATTTGTTACCACAAGCCTTGTAATCTTGGTCATTTTCGTGTACTTATTTAGATAGAACATTTTCATTTGACGGAAAAGGAGGTAAATGAAATGTCAGAATCCTACATGTGCGGTCAGAAGTACACTCCAGTGATTGTACTCGAGCGAGTACTTCTACGCTTTGCCGTTAATCGTGAAACAGCAGAAGTGATAGATCAGACATCAACATGTATTGTCTGCAGCCAACCAATTCAAAGCGGTTATGCTGTCTCTATCGACAATGGCTATCGCGACCGACAAGAAGTTGGAATGTGTTGCAATTTGTGTCACACGAAGACAGAAGTTATAAAGGCTGCAATCGAAGCTGGAATAAATACTGTTTCTGTGAGGCTAAACGCCCTGCTCCACATTCAGACAGAATCTCTGACTGTTAAAAAGATTTAGCAGCAATGAACAACCGCTCCCGGGGTCATGGATTGACTTCTGGAGTTTCGTTTTAATCGAGATTTATGGTTTCCAATATTTTCGATCTTTTAGATTTTCGGGCAAGAGAGACTCGTCGTCATACATCTTGTAATCCTTGCCGAAGCCAAAATCTTTCATCAGTTTCGTTGGTGCATTCCTAATTTTCAATGGGATTGGCTCGATCCGACCGTTCACCACATCATCCTTAGCTGCGGCATAAGCTTCATCGACGGCACGCGACTTGGGCGCGAGCGCTAGGTAGATGACCAGCTCAGCGATAATGACATTTGATTCTGGCATACCGACAAAATGAACTGCTTGTTGAGTCGAGACTGCGAGGACCAATGCTTGGGGATCAGCCAAGCCAATATCCTCTGAGGCAAATCGCACCAGCCTGCGAACGATATACAGTGGATCTTCGCCAGCTTCAAGCATCCTCGCCAGGTAATGAAGTGCGGCGTCTGGCTGTGAGGCACGCATCGTTTTGTGGAGGGCAGAAATCGCATCGAAATGACCATCAGCACCCTTGTCGTAACGAATGAATTTTTGCTGTATCGCCTCCTCGGCCTCTGTTTTACCAATTGAGATATTTGCCAAGTCGATGCTGTTGGCGATGATAGCAAGCTCTAGAGAATTATAGGCGTCACGGGCATCGCCTTCGCATAGTTTAGCGATCGCACCATAAGCTTCCTTATTCAATCTTATTTTAATTTTGTCGTCTCTTTTGAAAATATTGGGGAAATATTTGACTGGCTCAGCATTGATCTTTTTGACCGCAGTTTTCAACATCTCTATGATCTCCGCTTCCGACAACTCTCGAAAATGAAAAACCTTTGCCCGAGAAAGTAATGGCGCATTGACCTGAAAGGAAGGATTTTCGGTGGTCGCCCCGATCAGGACGACAGTGCCATTCTCGACATAAGGCAAGAAGAGATCTTGCTGGGATTTGTTGAAGCGATGTATCTCATCGACAAAGAGAATCGTCCTTTTTTGAAACAATTGTTGGTCTTGTTTGGCTTGCTCGATAATTTTTCGAGCATCAGCAACACCACCCACCACAGCGGAGAAAAAGACAAAATTTGAAGCGGTTTTATCGGCAATAATTTTTGCCAGCGTTGTCTTACCACAACCCGGTGGACCCCAAAAGATCATCGGTATGATCCGATCGGCATCGACGATCCGCCGCAAGATCTTGTCCTTGCCGAGAATATGCTCCTGACCCACAAAATCATCGAAATTCGTCGGTCGCAATTTCTCAGCTAGGGGCTGATTATTTTTATTGTCAAAAAGGTTTTGCATTTTGAAATTTTACTAAAAAATCTATTTGTAATATTACTAACGCGACGATCTATTTGCAAATTTATGCAGGATAACTATCCCACTACTTTGTCATTCCCGCGCAGGCGGGAATCCACAAAAGACTATCGGTAGATTGCCGCCGGAGTTTATCTCGGCTAGATTCCTGCCTTCGCAGGAATGACAGAAGAGGCGGGAATGACAGAGGTGGCGGGGGCAGCAACGATAAAAAAACTACTAAAACTATTGCTTATTGTGAAGATTTGTGGCATTATTTCAGCGAAGGGGGGACAAGATTATGACTATTGCCGTAAAAAAGCAGATTTTCTGCTTTGAAGTCCATGTCAGGGGAGAGGCACGGAAATACCATATCCGTATTGGCACGGACAAATGCTCTGCTGACGGAGAAATCAACTGGATGCATGTAAGAGAAGTGGCATATAAAATGCTACTACGATGCACAGGCATTCGGCACGATCAGTCCGTTATTGAGATCTGTCAAGTGGACGACAGATCGCCCCAAAAAAGACAAGAAAGAGGCTCGTGGCAGGATCGCTACGGCTAAACCTTACCCCTATCGGCATAATGCTGGTGGGGGTAAAACTTTCTAGACTTGAATAACCAATAAACGAATTATTTTACAAATTTTTCGACTTTGGCCACCACATCCGATGGCAGGGATTCGGCTTTGCAAATAAAATCATTTGCGCCCAGATCCATCGCCATTTTGCGCTTGACATCGTCATTTAGTGCGGTCAAGACGATGATCGGGGTTTGGGCTGTGTCAGAATTGCCACGAATCTCCTTCAGCACATCGAAACCGTTGACCTTCGGCATCATCACATCAAGTAGGACACAGACTGGATGATTTTCCTTGATCTGAGTGATGGCATCCTCACCGTTGACTGCCTTGATCACGATCGCACCGGAAGCTTTGAAACGCTCAACATACATCTCCAAAAGTGTTGGATCGTCATCCACAACCAAGATCACTTTGTCGTTTAACATCGAACTCCTTTGTTATTTGAATTTATTGTACCACTACTGTAATAATTATCAATTTTATGGTATTATTTTTGCTTATGACCAGCCATATTCCTGTTCTCCTAAACGAAATACTAGATGAATTCTCCTCTCTCGACGACGGAGCAATTTTTATTGATGGCACTCTTGGGGCGGGTGGGCATAGCCTGGCGATAGCAGAAAAAAATAATTCGAACAAAAAGAAAATACAAATACTCGGCATCGACAAAGATGAAAGTGCCCTGAAGATTGCTCAAAAAAGATTTGAAGCAGGCGGGATAGCTGAACAGCTCATCGCCGTAAACGACGACTACAAAAATATTGCCACTATCCTTTCAGGAAAAGATATTGAACAAGTCGATGGGGTGCTGATCGATATGGGCGTATCATCAATGCAATTGGATGATAAATCCCGAGGTTTTTCTTTTGCTGATCCTGCTGCACCGATCGATATGCGCATGAATCAAGATCAAAAATTTTGCGCCGCCGATGTCGTCAACCACTACGGCGAAGCTCGACTAGCCGATCTGATATTTCACTATGGCGACGAGAGATTTAGCCGTCAGATTGCTCGAAATATTGTCAAAAATCGCCCGATCAAGAATATGGGGGAACTGATCGAAGCTATCAAAGTCGCTATGCCAGCCAAAGCACGCTTTGCCGGAACAAAACATTTTGCCACTCGGACACTTCAAGCCCTTCGAATCGAGGTTAACAACGAACTTATCGGGGTTGAAAGAGTAATCGACGATGTGATCGAAATACTTAAATCCGGTGCGAAACTGGCAATTATTACTTTCCACTCTCTCGAAGACAAGATTGTCAAAGACAAATTTAGAGAACTAGCGAAAGACTGTATCTGTCCCCCTCGTGCGCCAATCTGCATCTGTAAACACCAAGCTGCGATAAAAATGATTACAAAGAAACCCATAGTTCCTTCTGAACAGGAGATTCTTGCAAATCCCCGATCCCGTAGCGCTAAACTCAGAATCATCGAAAAGATCTAATGAAAAAGCTAATTCTGCATTCTTGCTGCGCACCATGCCTAGCTGGAGCCATCGAATATAGTATGACGAAGTATGAGGCAATCATATTTTGGTATAACCCAAATATCTACCCGCAAACAGAACACGACAAGAGGCTTTCAGAGCTGAAAAGACTCTGCAATATCTACAAAATATATTACATCATCGATAATTCTGATTACGAGACTGAACATCAAAAATGGCAAGAATATACTGCTGGAAATGAAGATGAACCAGAGGGTGGTGATCGCTGCCGCAAGTGCATCGAATTTCGACTCAAAAAAGCTCAGGAAACTTTTTTTGACCCGATTGCCACTACACTTACGGTTTCCAGATACAAAAATAGTGAGATGATACGCAAAATCGAGGAGTTGCTCGGAGCCAACAATTTTATTTTTATCGACTTCAAAGATTTTGATCCCGAAACTCACTCCAGAGATATTACAAAGAGGTACGAGGTCTATCGTCAAAAATACTGTGGTTGTGAGTACAGCATGGAGAAGAAGTAGATTATTTAATAATCAACCTCATCTGGCCCATTCGACAGGCTCAAGGTAGGACTTTCTCCTTAAAAAGAAGAAGGCAGCTAGAAATTGGCGATTTTACCAGCCCTTCCCGCTTCCCTATCCAAATCTCGCTTTTTGATCACTTCCCTCTTGTCGTAAAGTTTTTTGCCTTTGCCAACGCCGATCAAGAGCTTGGCGCGCCCTTTTTTCAAATATAGTTTTTGCGGGATGATCGAAAGGCCATTTTCCTTTGATTTACCGATCAAACGGTCAAGTTCTTCACGATGCAACAGCAATTTTTTGGTACGCTGCTTGTCGCCATCTAGATTGAACTCACCTCCGAGCCAGAAAGCTTCACCGTTTAGTATCCGTATGTGACTACCTGTGATATTAGCTCGACCGATTCGAATTGCCTTGATCTCAACACCCGTCAAGACTATACCAGCCTCGAGACTATCACTGATCTCATAATCAAAACCAGCTTTTTTGTTTAAAAATTCCTTTTTACTCATTTGGTTTTGCTTTGGTGTTTATCCATTCCTTGTACAAGATCGAACCTGCTGCAGTCGCTGGGATAGCAAACAACGCTCCAGTGATACCAAATAAGCGAGCGGCAATGATGATAGCGATAATGATTATAACCGGAGGCAATCCGACGGCCTTTTGCATTATTTTTGGCACAATCACGACATTCTCCAGCTGTTGCAAGACAACATAGAAAATCACCGTGACCAGAGCAATCAACGGAGAGACGGACAGAGCAACAACAGAAGCAATTATACCCGAAAAGATGGGACCGAGGGTCGGAATAACTTCTAGCAGCCCGCTGATAACCGCTATTGGCAAAGCATAGGGAACGTTCATGATACGCAAGAAGATATAGACTGAAACGCCGATGATGACCATAAGCAAGAACTCGCCTCTGAGCCAAGCACCTATTTTTTCAGTAATTTTATTAACAAGATCAGAAACCTGATCCTTTTTTCCGCGAGGTGCGAAATTTTCCACCATATGAACGACAATCTTTTCTTCGAGCAGGAAGTAAACCACCAATACCAATGACATCAGGAGAGCAAAGATACCGCTGACCAGACTAATAGCAACAGTTACTACTTGGCTAGTAGCTACACCAAGATTTTGCGTCAATTGGGAAATGCCTGAATCGAGATAAGGGATTTTGGTCAACAGATAAGCATATTTGTCGATCAAAAATGGAATAGCATTGACGAACTGAATCGTCTCCTGAATAAGTGGCGGAAAGAGCAGATAGCCAGCGGTAAATATGACTGCGGCAAAGATTGCGACGACAGCAAAAACAGCCGATTTTCGACCAATTACCTTGGCCCAGCTATTTACTGTTGGTCTCAGAGCAGCCGCCACGATTAGAATAGCCAAGAGATAAACCAAAATGTCTTTCAACAAGAAAATAGCCCAACAGATACCGATCGCCAAAACAATCTTGACGATAGCCCAGACCGAAATGTCAATTTTCATTTTCTGTTCCATAGCTCTCCTATCTCTAAATATTGTTTCATCACGCAATGTTCTGGTAACAAACCGCAACCAGCGCTACGAAAATCATACACCAAAAGAGAGTATATATCCATATTTCATGGCCTTGCTGGCTTTTTGAAGAAAATTTTTAACCGTAACTATTTAGTTGCCAATTTTAAATATGCAGCAACCTCTGAGACCATCTTACTGACAGGCTGATTCTTTAGCACAAGCAGCTTCGTATTTTCTGTTTTGCAGATAATTTTTAATTCTCTGAGAATTTTTCTCCTGTTGCAGGTCAAAAGATATTTCAAAAATTCCCAACTAAGGCTACTGGGAATAGCTCCCTCGGGGATAGTCTTGAGATCCTGTCCGCTCATCACTGTCCGCAAAAGTACCCTTGGTACTGTTACGACTCTACTTGTATCCAAAAATATGACGAGATCTGCTTCCTTGATCCGCTCAGGAAACTCGGGGTTTCGGTAATTACCGTCAATTATCCAAGATTTTTTCTTGATCTGTGCTCGGTGCCTTGCTATCCTCTCTTCTTCGGCCAATGGCTCGAAATTTCCAACCAAGAATTCTCGATCCAAATGAAAAATCGGCAAATCAAATTTCTCTGACAATGCCTTCGCCAGAGTTGTCTTACCGCTGCCCGGATTTCCCAAAATACAGATTCGATATTCCATACCCAAAGAGTACTAATTTCTAACCGTCATTTATTAAAATTAATTATTTCCAATATGGCTATAGCCATGAGCGTAATGGAGTGAAACGAAATGAAGTCGAATGGTGCCCCAGACAGGAATCGGACCTGTGACCTAGACGTTAGGAGTGTCTCGCTCTATCCACTGAGCTACTGGGGCCGATCAAGTCAATAGATCTGACTGTGAAATTATTCTAGCATATTTCGGCGGATATGACACCTAGGGACAGTAAAAAAGCTAGTAAGCTGGTAAGTGTTTAAGCTAATAAGACCAGATTGTCATTTCGACCTTGTGGAGAAATCCTCTTGTACTCAAAAGATCTCTCCGCCCCCTGCGGGGAGTCGAGATGACAAAAGTGCAGGAATGACAGAAATAGAGACTAAGCGCCGGCAAATCAATATGTATTAAAAAAGCTATCTCACGAGATAGCTTTTTTAATTTTTGTTTTTGATTTTAAAATTATTTGATCTTGGTTCGGATATTCTTGCTTGGTTTGAACCTAGGCATCTTGGACGCTGGGATCTTGATTGGTTTGGCTGTGCGAGGGTTTACACCTGCTCTAGCTTTGCGTTTGCCGACATCAAATGTGCCGAAACCTGTCAGTGTTACTTTGCCGCCTTTAACCAATTCTTTGGCGATGAGATCAAGCATGGTTTGCACCCCTACTTCTGATTCACGACGGGATAGACCGGTTTTGCGAGCAATTTCGTTGATCAACTCGTTTTTATTCATCTCTATCACCCCCTTCCGAGGAAAATTAATTGGCTGCGTACTTTTGGGATATTCTGCGAATGGAGGTAGCTTTTTTCGACTCCCTGTCGATATTAATTTCGACAGCCGAAAAATTTACTTCTCCTGTTGCTACTTTATGCGATTGGTTCTCTCCTGTCAAGAACTGTTTGATAATAGTATCTTTTTCGACGCCCAAAACAGAGTTTGTCGGGCCACACATGCCCAGATCTGTGATATAAGCGGTCCCCTTTGGTGTGATTTCTTCGTCAGCGGTTTGGACATGAGTATGTGTGCCAACCAGAGCCGCAATACGACCATCGAGATAAAATTTCATGGCGATCTTCTCGCTGGTTGCTTCGGCGTGTAGGTCGATAACAATGATTTTGTCGCTATGGTGAGATACAATTTCGTTTACAACTGCGAAAGGATCACGAAGCTCATCCTTGATAAAGACTCTGCCGAGCAAATTGATCAATACGATCTTGCTGTCGCCGACGCTTATCTCTGCCATACCACGACCTGGTTTTGTCTCTGGATAATTTAGGGGTCGAAGAACATGAATATTTTCATCGTCCAGCGCTGGTTCAAAATCAGGTTTGTCCCAAATATGATTGCCAGAAGTAAAATAGTCGATGCCGGCTTCGGTCATCTCATCATACTTCGTCATAACCATACCATGACCGCTTGCTAGATTTTCTCCGTTCGCAAAAACTAGGTCATACTTTTTCTTATTTTCAGCCAAAAATAGCTTGGCAGCTCTCCGACCGGGCTTGCCAACTATGTCTCCGATAAATAGAATTTTTAATAATTTATCAATTTTCAATTTTCAGTTTCCAATTAATTTTTTAATTTTCAATTTCCAATATTAACAATTGGTTATTGATAATTAAATGGTCATTGATAATCTTATTTCGCGTATTCGACGGCCCTAACTTCACGAATAACCTGAATCTTGACCTGGCCTGGATACTGCACTTCTTCCTCAACCTTCTTGGCGATATCTTTGGCTAGTTTTGAGGCTGTAAGATCATCGATCTCCTCAGGCTTGACCAAGATACGAACTTCACGACCAGCTTGAATCGCGTATGATTTCTCAACCCCTGGGAAGGAGTTAGCCACACGCTCAAGCTCACCCAATCTTTTTAGGTGGAATTCAAGAGATTCACGACGAGCGCCTGGTCTCGCAGAGGAGATGGCATCGGCAATCTGAACGATGGCCGCCTCGACTGTTTCCATCTCGACATCTCCGTGATGTGCCTCTACAGCGTGGATCAGATCCTTTGGTAGCTTGAATTTACGCATAATATCCGCTGAAATGACTGCATGGGAGCCAGAAACTTCATGGTCGACTGCTTTACCTAAATCGTGCAATAAGCCCGCTTTTTTGACCATAGAGCTTTCTACGCCCATCTCATCGGCGATTAGGCCCGAAATTCTCGAGACTTCCACGGCGTGGTAAAGCTGATTTTGACCAAAAGAAGTTCGATATTTAAGCCGACCCAAGATCTTCACGATCTCTGGCGGCAAGCCTGGCACGCCTGCATCATAGGCAGCCTGTTCGCCAGATTTACGCACATCCTCAGCCACGATCTTTTTGGCTTTTTCGTGCATTTCCTCGACTCTGGTCGGATGGACTCGGCCGTCCGAGACCAATTGCTCAAGAGTGATCTTGGCGACCTGTCGGCGGATAGGATCAAAGGAGGAAATCACGACTGCGTCTGGGGTATCATCGATAATCAGATCAACGCCAGTGATACGCTCGAAGGACTGAATATTTCGTCCTTCACGGCCGATCAGACGCCCCTTCATCTCGTCATTTGGTATCTGAACAGTAGAGGTCGTATTTTCAGCTGCAGTCTCAGCGGAGATGCGCTGCATCGCCGTAACAATGATTTCTTTGGCCTTGTCTTCGGCACTTTCACGCACAAACTCATCTACTTCGCGAATCTTGCGAACCAGCTCTTCTTTGCTTTGTTTTTCGATCACATCGAGCAGAACCTTTTTGGCCTCATCTTTGGTCATTTTGGCGATACGCTCGAGACTGTCTTCCTGTTTTTTACGCAAATCGCGCAAGGTTTGTTTGATTTCTTCGATCTCAGCACCCTTTTTCTCGACATCTTTTCTCGACTGATCGAGCTGATCAAAACGAGAGTCAAGATTTTGTTCTCTCTTCCTCAAATCTGTCTCCACCTTTTCAACACTTTTGACCTTTTCCTGATACTCTTTCTTGGCACTTTCCTTTTCTTTGATCGCCTCGTCCTTGGCCTCCAGAATCAGTTCTTTGGCCTCAGATTCTGCATCTTTGATAATCTTCTCAGCCTTCGTGTGAGCATTTGAAGCCTTTTGACTAAGCATAAAACGGTTCACCGCGAAGCCACCAACAACCCCAACAACTGCTGCTGCAATTGCCGTCAAAATTGTTACTATCATGAAATCCTTTCAAACTCCAATACAAAAACTTTCTGCAAAAACCTAGAGATTAGTATCCTCAACTTTCATTTTTATATTGGAATATTTATTATATTTATTAACCTGAACTGATTTTAACTGATTCTCTGCCAAAAATCAACGACAAGAGCAATATTCCAGCTAAACTTTTCCGAGTTCGAGATAGTCATCAAAATTGATCTGGCTAACAAAATCAGGCATATGGCTGACCATAATCAGCGCACCTTCGTATCGGTCAATTGCCTCGGCGATGACAGGGAGATGGCGGAAATTGATATGATTGGTCGGCTCATCCAAAATCAGCAATCCTGGTTGCATCAGCACCAATCTAGCAAAAGATAATAGACCCTTCTGGCCTTCGGAAAGTTCGCTCACTTTGTGACTCATCAATTCTCCACCGATCAGGAAACCAGCAGCGATCGAGCGCATTGACTGAATATCCATCAACTCTGTCTTGGCTGACAAAAGCGAATCGAAGACTGTTTGAGAAAAATCAAGGTTGGAAAAATCTTGGCTATAGTAGCCAACAACAACACCATCCAAGATCTTCGCATTTTCATTTTCACCGGAAACCAATGAACGCAAAAATGTGCTTTTGCCGATACCGTTTGGGCCAGTGACCAATAAATGCATCTTCTTGCGAATAATCTTTTCCACGGCCTTGGTGACTGGTTTGTGGTCACGAAACGCCGTTATCCCTGTCAGTGTCACGATATCGCCGACTATGTCTTGTTTGGGTATGTCAAATTTGCGAATTGTTTTGTCTTCGTGTCTGACATCGACAATATTTTCCTCAAGCTCCTCGGTCTCGTCTTTCAGCTTTTTGGCCAAACGACGCATCTTGCCACCCTTGTTTGAGAAAAAGTTGACTTTTTCTTTACGATCGATGATCGATCGCTTTAACTGAGCGTTTTTGCGCTCCTCTCGCTCAACTCTCTTCGCGATCTCTTCTACAACTGAATAATAGTCGCCAACATACGATTCGATCTTGTGAGTGAAAACATTCAAATAAATAACCCCTTCGGTAAAACAGTTCAAGAAATCCGCATCGTGAGAGATCACAATAACGGTCTTGTCATACATGATCAAAAATTCAATCAGGTGATCAATCCCCGCCTGATCAAGATTGTTGGTCGGCTCGTCGAGCAAGAGAATGTCAGAATTTTGGATCAGAGCGAAAGCCAACAACAGGCGTGCCTGTTGACCGCCTGAGAGCGCACCGACTTTTCGGTCAGCTGGAACATCGAGATTTACCGCCGTCATCACTCTGAACATCATCGCTGCCAACTTTGGTTCTGGCGAGGAAAATGCCTTGGCAAAATATTCTGTCACGGTCAATTCCAAATCTTCTCGAGCGACGACCTGTCGAGCTGTGGCGATAGTAATATCTTTACCGATCGAAATCAAACCTGCTTTTGGCTTCAAATCGCCAACAATTAGTGAAAAAAGAGAGCTTTTGCCGGCACCATTTTGGCCCATCAAAGTGATCTTGGCATTGCGGCGAACGCTAAAACTAGCCTCGTCGAGCAATGGCTTGTCGTATTTGTATTCAAAGGTAACTTCGTCAAAACGTAAAATGACTTCTTCGTTCATAATATTGTGGAAATAAAAAAGGCGTTAAAGTTCGCCACTTCGATGAGTATAACACATTTATGACGAAATGAACATCATGGATTTGGCTAATCACCTATTGCTACTCTCCCTGTTATTGAGAGGAGTCTGCAACAAAGCGATCTATTATCTCAATTGTTCCCCACATGGCAGAACCATTACCATTTATTCTTCGAGCAAGTTTGACGAGTCGAGAAGTTTGAGGCCGTTCTCGACAACCTGCCTGCCGGTAGGCAGGGCTCGAACCATAAATAGCAACACTCTGCCACTTTGCTATTCTTCGAGTGAGTTCGACGAGTCGAGAAGTCACAACAAGCCGCTTCGTTTGTGGTTTACTAAAGCCACGAATTATGTTAGTATTATTTAGTATTTGCGCGGGTATCGTATAGTGGCTATTACCTGCCTACCCTCCATGGGCGGGTAAACCGACAGGCAGGTGCGACCCTTCTCCATCCTCCGTAGCAGTATTACGCTTTGCAGGTATCGTATAACGGCTATTATGCGACCCTTCCAAGGTTGAGACGCGGGTTCGACTCCCGCTACCTGCTCCAAAAATAGAGCTGAGAATTTAGATCTTAGAACTGGGTAATTTTCTAAGTTCTAAATACTAAGATCTCATAACTAATATTATGGCGGCCATAGTGAAGTGGTTATCACGGTAGTTTGTGGCACTGCAGTCACGGGTTCAATTCCCGTTGGCCGCCCCATTTGAATCTGTTTTGAGTCGTCTTTGAGCACTTGTAAATATGCGCCCTTAGCTCAGCTGGATAGAGCGACTGACTTCGGATCAGTAGGTCGGGGGTTCAAATCCCTCAGGGCGTACCAGATCGGCAGAGCCGACATTTAATAATTTAGTCATTTGTCCATTTTTTCATTTATTGAGCAATTGATTAATTGACTAAATGATTAATCGATTAAATTGTCTTTAGGCCCGCGTAGCTCAGTGGATAGAGCAGTTGCCTTCTAAGCAATTGGTCAAAGGTTCGATTCCTTTCGCGGGTACCAACCAAATTTGTTTGACCTGGATGAATTTTTTTGTTAATTTATGGATTGCTAGCTCAATGGTAGAGCAGTGCCCTCTTAAGGCATTGGTTCTGGGTTCGAGTCCCAGGCAGTCCACCAAGGAATGACAGGGACGAGAACGGGAAGGGGTCGGGAAACGGGAGTTTCCCGTCGCAGGAAGATACTAGAAACCGTCGGTTTCTAGAAGCGAGCCCGTCGAGCGCGTGAGATGTCCCAGGCAGTCCACCACGCTTAGCGTGGTGAAAGCGGCGCTCAGCGCCGCACCAAGAAAGTCAACCATTTTGTTAGGTAATTGATTATTGTCGCTCTGCGACTATGGCCTCATCGTCTATCGGTTAGGACACCAGATTTTCAATCTGGGAAGAGGAGTTCAACTCTCCTTGAGGCTACCAAAATAAAAATACACTGTTTTTGACAGTGTTTTTTTAGTTTATCGAGGCATTACATAACTAGAACGACTGAAACTCAATTTCTGATATATCAAAAAAACTCTGAGTAATTTCAAGCGCTTTGGCCTGATCAAAACTCTTGCAGGTATAAATAATAATTGAGACAAATTTTGGTTCTGACCAAATATAGAGAGAGATACCAGAATCAATTAACGGGATGAAAGCGTCATATCCCTGATTTGCTTCTTTGCCCTCTCCTCCGGGCGAGAAGATAATTGGTTTGCCATATGCTTTTAGCTCAAGACCCAGCAATATTTGTTTGAAAAAATGTTCTATTGCTTTTTGATCAACATCAATTGAAAAGAATCCTTCAATAAGGAGCCTTTGCCTTTTAATATTCGGTGCCAAGTCCTTCATAAACTCCCATCTGACTATAATTTTCCATTTATTATGGGTTTATTTTAACAATAAACAGTTACTTTTTACAGTGCGCTACAAGAAAACTCTTGATAGTTAATTTTTAATCTCTTCTTTGATATAATTAGCTTCTAGTAATTCATATATAAATCAAATTGGATAATCAAATAATATCAGCAATAATCCTCGGTCTGATCGGTGGATTGATTCCGGGTCCCGTATTGGCCGCAATCTTCACCGAGATTTTGCAATCTTCTTTTTCAAAAAGCTTCGGGATCATCTTTTGGGCAATGTTGACCGAAACAGTAATCGCACTGATCAGTCTGGTCGCCCTCTCGATATTTCACTTATCTACTTCCTTTTTCTATGGAATCTCGTTTGTTGGCGCGGCTGTCTTGACCAAGATCGCTTTTGATATCTGGAAAATCGATAAAATAGATACCGGAGAAAAAGTTCATTTCAAGCTTTCGACTATTTCAGCCATGATTTTGGCCAATGGCGTGCTGTGGATTTTTTGGATCACTGTCTGTGTACCAAAAGCGATACTTCTCGGTCAATTTATTTTTGCTGGACAGTATTTATTTCTTGGTCTAGTCGAGGCTGGCTGGTTAATATCAACCATTGGTGTTGCATTTGTATTTTCAAGATTTCGAACCATTCTTTCAAATCCCAAAACTATCTCCGTGATGTTTAAAATATTTTCGTTAGCATTTGCCTATTTCGCTCTGAATATACTTTACCAAAACATTAAATATTTTATTTCCCGATAATTATGAACACAAGGAATATCGAACAATCTGACTTGTCCTCAGTTCGGCAGTTACTCACAGACTGGATAAGTGACGACATTGAAATCGACGAAAGAGTGGACGAAATATCTCAGAAACCACAGAATTTTTTTGTTGCGATCGAAAACGAAAGTGTAGTTGGGATTATGGGATTCAAACCCTTGGACGAAAAAATTATACAATTCGCGAGCAATCCAAACGAATCAATTGAAATTGTCAGTGCGTTCGTGTCCAGAGCAGAAAAAAGAAAAGGAACAGGAAAGAGCCTCGTTGCAGCAATTGAATCAGAAGCTCGACGACTACACTTCAAGGAAATCTTGATCTGGAGCGGCCCTAGATACAGAGAGACTGGCTGGGCGTTTTACGATAACCTTTCTGGCTACGAGAGAGTCGGATTCGTCGACAACGAAGATTTTCCAGTTTGGAAGAAAGAATTGTAACAAGCAAGTGGTCTGTTCTCTTTTTTTGAATAAATTTTAAATGCTCGCTCCCATCCATAGGGGCGAGCATTATGTTGCGAGATCGAGATTAGTCAGATCTTGATCTCGATGACCGAACCACAGGGGTGGTCGGCGTTATTCCCTCCCAGTTCAGGCGATACTGCCGAGCAATACACCACGACCGCTTGACCACTGGATCGTAGCATCGGACCCGCACAACCAAGGTTTTGGCCTGATTTTTCGGTTCAGACTGCTCAATCCACATGTTGTCGTCCTGAGCGTGGATGACTATCAAGCCGTAATTCCTCCAGCACTGGCCAGCGGCTATGCGACGATTAAAGGCGAAGTACGCCCTTTGTCGTAAGCTGCCATCATTCACCCAGAGATTTCGCTGCCACACGCCATATCGATCGTATTCATCGACTGAAATGTCGGTGAGGCTAATCTCCGCCTGGGAATTGTTTATCAATTCCAAGTCGAAGACCCAGCCCCAATCATCCCCTTCCAGATCAGTATTGGAATAGCCGTCGAAGCCGGTCAATGTCACCTCCGGTGGCATCGTCGACCCCTCAACGAAATCGGTCACCCATTGTGCAGTCGACGAGTCGGATAGCAGAGAATTATGACCGCGGTTGGACTCGGCAGAAGTGAAGCTGCCGCCTGTCTTGGCCGTCATCTCTATCCCTGATCCAATGCCACTAGCATAACCGACAACCAGATCGGATCGGCTCCCGATCAATGAGTAGTTTATGCTGCCGCGTGGCTTCGTGGTGTCGACAGCGTTCAAGTTAGCGAGTAACGCTGACCCTGGCATCATCTCCTCGATGGAGGCGATACCCAAGGTTGCAAATGTCCCCTGCCGTCTTGCCGAGTCGGGCAAGTTCAAGAAGTCGTTTCGCAGCTCGTTGACCACGAGATCTGCTCTAGCAAGGTACGAACCGTTGTTTGGCCCACAAATGCCAATGAACTGATCGATACCAAAGGTTGCGTCACACTTCTCGAAGGCGTATCTCGACACGAGGACGCCCATGGAGTGGGCGAGGACATCGATCTTGACGCCCTGCCCAGACAATGTTGTCAGTCTATTGGCGAAATCAGCACCGGTGTCCTCGATCCGACGCCGCCAATCGTAGGAGTAAACATAGATCCGGCCATAGAGACTGGCTGAGATCAATTTATCAGCCAGCAAAGTCATAGCGCCGGCGTCAGAATTAAACCCGTGTACCAGCACGGCTACTCTTGGCAAGCTGTCGGGCTTGTCTGCCCCGTACTGCAAGAGTGCAGTATCAGGACTGACTGAGCCGGTGGCAATTCTGCCAACGACCCCTACAATTGTCTTCGCGAGACCAAAAGACTCACGATTGAGTCTGACGGTCCCTGGCAGATCAGTAACTCTGGACGGAAGTGATAAACACTTCCAGAGGCCGCCAACGAGACCAGCCACAATTGTCTCACCAACACCACGATTGGCCGCCAGAACGAGCACCATCTCACCCTGCGGCGTGGCTGTGGCCTGAATCGTGACCTGGGCCTTACCTTCGAGAGCAATGAATTCATCGACTGGAGGCAATTGCTTCGGATTTTCTACTCCCAAAGTCACCTTTGCACCTGACGGGAAGCATTCGCTCCCGACCTGAACTGTCAAACCATCCTTGGATACTGATCCAGTCCCTCCCGGACTGATAGTGGTCACGGCCGAGTTGACCGGTGGGGTCGGCGGGACGATGGGCGGATCTGTGGGATCTTGGCTCCCGCCTCCGCCACCGCCGCTACAACTGACGAGCAGCATAATTGCTGCAAAACCAAAGAAAGAGAACATTACTTTGCGCATTTTATCACCTCCTGCGCACGAAATTTGGAGATATTCTCCATAAATATTTTATCAAAAAACTCAGAAAAATTATATTTTAGATTTGACGATGATGCTAGTTTGTGATAGTATAATAGGGCAATTTCATCTTTTGGTCTCACTGGGGGATGACTTTATTATTCATCGGAGTTTTATATGGAACACTCAGAAATTCGAAATGTTGCGATCATCGCTCACGTTGACCACGGCAAAACAACATTAGTTGATGGACTCTTGAAACAGTCCAAAACTTTTCGTGAAAACGAAGCAGCAATGAGCCAAGACTTGATCATGGACTCAAACGATCAAGAAAAAGAGCGCGGTATCACTATCTTGGCCAAAAACACAGCGATCAATTACAAAGGCATCAAGATCAATATTATCGATACACCTGGTCATGCTGATTTTGGTGGTGAAGTCGAGCGCACACTTTCAATGGCTGACGGAGCAATCCTTTTGATTGACGCTCAAGAAGGTCCAATGCCTCAGACAAAATTTGTTCTGAAAAAAGCTTTCGGACTGGGACTGAAATTGATTGTAGTCATCAACAAGATTGACAAGGTCAACGCCGACATCCCAAAAACTATCGACAAAACATACGATCTTTTCTTGGAATTAGCTCAAAACGACAGTCAACTTGAATTCCCTATCTACTACGCCATTGGCCGTGACGGCAAAGCTTGGGATGCTTTTCCTGATGATGAAACTGCGCCAGCTGATCTTTCTCCTATCCTCGACGCAATCGTCAAACATGTACCAGCGCCTATCCAAGAAAATGACAAACCCTTCAAAATGCTGATCTCCGCTCTCGGCTGGGACAACTTTATGGGCAAATATTCTATTGGCAAGATCAAAAGCGGTATCGCCACAACTGGTATGCCAATCGTTTTGGCCAATCAGGACGGTACAGTCGACACTGGCAAGATCGAAAAAATCTATATCAACGAAGGCTTGAAAAAGATTGAGGTCAAAGAAGCTCACTCAGGAGACATTGTCTCGATTGCAGGCTTGAGAAGCGCTTCGATCGGCTACACGATCTGTGATCCCAAAGATGCTGTCGCTCTACCAGCAATCGCAATCGAAGAACCTACCCTCAGCATCTCTATCTATGCCAATACTTCCCCTTTTGCTGGTCGTGAAGGCAAATATGTGACTGCTAGACATCTGCATGACCGTATCATGAAGGAAATTGAAACAAATGTCTCGATGAAAATCACCACCGACGAAAATGGTGAATTTATCCTCTCGGGACGAGGGGAGCTTCATCTTTCAGTCTTTATCGAAACACTACGACGAGAGGGTTATGAACTTCAGGTTGGTAAACCAAAGGTTATTACCAAAGAAGTTGATGGAGTCACCTGCGAGCCAATCGAAGAAGTTACCATCGATGTTGGCACCGAATACGCCAGCACGATTATTGGCGAGTTGAACAAACGACGCGGCATCCTGATGCACCAAGAAGAAAATAGCGACGGGACGACTCGACTGGTTTTCGAGATCACGACTCGTGGCACTCTGGGTTTCCGCAATGTCTTGATGACCGCTTCAAAAGGTACGGCTGTGATGAATACTATGTTTTTGCGATACGAAAAGGCTGGCGGCACCATCCCGAAACTCAGAAATGGCGTGCTGATTGCATTCTCGAACGGCAAAGCCGTTTCCTATGGTCTCAATATTGCCCAACAGCGTGGCACGACTTTTGTCGCCCCACAAACTGATGTTTATGTTGGTATGATCGTCGGCTTGAACCAACGAGAAGATGACATCGAGATCAATGTCTGCAAGGAGAAACAGCTAACCAATATGCGTGCCTCTAGTGCAGATGCAATTACTGTCCTAACACCACCAACATTGCTCTCGCTCGAACAATGTATCGACTTCCTCGAAGAAGATGAGCTGCTCGAAGTAACACCAAAATCACTTCGTTTACGCAAGAAAATTCTTGACCCAGGCTTGCGAAAACGAAGTCAGAAATAAATAGTTTTAAAAAAATTGTCGCGAAGAAATTCACGACAATTTTTGTATAGATAACGGTTGTTAATTTATCCGGCCCAGTACCAGTTGACGAAAAGAATTATATTCATTGCCAATAATAAGACCGAGCTGAGAATATAGCCCTTTTCAAAATTTTTGTTTTTAACTGAAGCGATAAGGATAAATATCGGAAAGAGCACTAAAACATATCGGCCGATTGACATCATCGTCCCCGTGCTCAACGCCACGGCAAGTGTTGCGACCATATACAAACCGTATGATATCCATCGTCGCGAAAATACAAAAATCGTACAAATAACTGCAAAGACCGTAAACATCAGATCGAGTACTAGATTGACGGTTGCAGGGTTGGAAAGCATTGATAAATGCGTAAGATTTACACCAAAAGATCTTCCCCAAGCACCTTCAACTTTCAGGAACAACAGAAAATCACCGAAAGCAAGATAATGATAGGCGAAAAAGGCAATCGTCCCAAGTGGTATCAAGAGGATGGGTATAACAGACCAGCTAAATAACTTCTTTGCACCATTCTTGGCGATAAATTCCCATAAAATCGGAATGAACAGTAGGACTCCGGTAATTCTCGTCAGAGACGCAAGTAACCCAATCACACCAGCGAGAGCAAAATTACCCTTCTTGGCATAATAAAAGGTCACTATCGAAACTAGCAAAAAGAGAGCTTCAGTGTAAACAGCATTATAGAAAAACGCTGTAGGAAATATCAAGAGAAAGAATATTGCACTCTCTGGGTGGACCTCGGGGTGAAATTCCTTTATCAATTTGTACAAATAAAACACAGCCCCGATCAAAGACAAAATACTCACGATCCAGCCTGCAAGGATAAAATCAGAACTAGTGAAAACAGCGATCAACTTTATTAAAATTGGGTACAAAGGAAAAAATACAACATTTGACAGAGAACTCGTTTGCGAAACAGAGTAGCCATGCTGCGCAATATCTAGATAATAAACTGAGTCCCATCTTGCGTGAAGAGAGATTGGATCCCAAGATTGTTGCTGAACAGTAGTACTCTGATTGATCCAAGGATAGGCATCATCAGGTTTAAGATTGAACCGATTAAGAACAAGTAGGGCAAAAAGATTTATCAGAAGGAACCAAAAGATGAGTAAGAAAATATTCTTTTTCATAGCCCCTCGGCTTATATATGGTGAAAATGCGAAATGGTCGGACGCTGAGCGTCCGTTTTACCACGCTTAGCGTGGTCGGGGATGCGAGATTCGAACTCACGACCTCTCGGTCCCAAACCGAGCGCTCTACCAGCTGAGCCAATCCCCGACTACTCTATAGATACTACTCTATCTAGACAGTTTTTTCAATGGCCAATTTGTTACTTTCCGCAAATGATTTAATCATGGTGTCAGCAAGGTCACCGACATTGCGACAATCAGACCACTTGTCAGCCATAATCTTTCTCAACTCTCTTTGTTTTTCGTAGCCATTATCTACGTTTGGCACCAAATCATGAAAATCTGTATTCACCAAAAAAGTTAAAGCTTCTTTGAAATCATTGAATCGTTGACAGGAGAGCCCAGCTTTTTTAAACTTTTCTTCGTACAGAATATGGGTATAGAAATGCATCAATTCGTGGATGATAATATTGTTTGAATTGTTACTTGTCAGCGAGACAAAGAAAAGACTTTCTTCCTCATTGTACCCAAACATCGATGCAAAAGTAGCGTATGCTGTGACATCGCCAAGATCGATGTCAGTATCAAATAATCTTTTAAATCTTTTCTCCGACTCTTGCGAAATTTCTTCCCAGTCAGAGGTCAAAGATTTAATCTTTTCATCTATATCAAAATCAGCTTTTTTTCTCTTTTGATCAAAGAAGGCTAATACCGCTTTTTTGTCATCCAGATCGGGGCATGCTTCGGTCAATTCTAGTTCTATTCCTCGCACAGGTTTCCAAACATGATTAAGTGTGCCCCTGATACAGCGAAGATTATAAAACTCTTTCTCGAGATCGTATTTAAATACAAGTTTCATCAATACTACTTTCTTCTATATTTACCAGAGATAATATTTTTGCGGACTTGCCATGCATCAGCGATCATCTTCAGGCCATCCTTGATCGGGCTGAGCGCGGAACTCGGATTGTCATACCATGTAATACCGACTTCCTTGATCTTGTAGCCTGTCTTGCGAGCGATGGCCAGTATCTCGACATCAAAGGACCAGCCATTGATCGTCTGCTTCCCGAATATTTCCTTGGCAGCTTTGTTTTGAAACATCTTGAAACCACACTGAGTGTCTTGTATCCCTGGCACAGCCAAGGTTTGAATGATAAAGTTGATAATTCTTCCACCAATAACTCTCACAAGTGGTTGAGGAATGGCCAATTTACCGCCAGCACAATAACGGGAGCCGATGATAACATCATACTTTCCTGCGTATGGCAGGAGCTTATCAACCTCTGAAATCGGTGTGGAATTGTCTGCGTCAGTAAACAAAATGTAATCCCCCTCAGCTTTCATCATACCTTCGTGAACCGCACCACCCTTGCCCTGAGCTTTTTTCTCGATCACTTTCAGATTCGGGATCCGGCTATGATAGCTCTCAAATATTTTCACCGTTTCATCGGTCGAATTGTTGTCTACCAAAATAGTTTCGATTCGAAAATCACATTTTGCAACATATTTTTCGATTGCTTCCATCAGAACTTTTATCCTTTTTGCTTCGTTGTAAGCAGGGACAACGATGGATAAATCATATTTATATTCTTTTTCTGTCATAGCCCCACCCTGTTTTCTAGACCAACATTCGTGGCCGGCGAAACAACCTTGGTGATTGGATATGGCGAAACAGGCGGATGCTTGATCAGATCATCATCCGTGATATGAAAGACCAAGATTGAATCCCCAATAATTTTGGTTGGCTTGATATTGTCGAGCCAGCCATATGACCATTTTCCCTCTTTTTCTCCGACTAATTTCGATGATTGATAAAAGGTCGCCGAAATAGCAATCCAACCAGTTGTCGGCCCATTCTCAGAGTGCCACTCAGTACTCTTTGGGAAATAATATAGGCGCTGTGAACCGCCAAAATAATCAATCTTGATGTCAGAGATATTGTTCTCATCTGTATATTTTTTCAGTCTCAACAAGTCTTGACCCCAGTCCAAAGACGAATCAATCAAACGCTGGTATCGCTCCTCCCTAGGAGTGAATTCGTTAAAATATGAAATATATGATGGATAATTTGCGAGTGTGGAAATGACCATATAGACAAGCAAGATGCCGATCATCACTTTGCTGGCTCGTACATAGAGATTTTTTGAAACCGAGTTTAGAACTGGATAGATCGTGTATCCGATGAAGAGCAGAACAAATGGCACCGTCGGCATCAGATGACGGATGCCAATATCGAGCGAACCTTTCAGGGTGAATGTCCAATAAACAATAACCGGTGCTAAGATGACAGACAATGTCCAGATATTTTTACGGCTTCTTGCATAATTTACAAAGAGCAAAATAGTACTAGCAAAGGTCAGGATGATGATCGGTATTGGAGTTTTCAGGAGCCATGCGACCGAAAAAAACCATGGAATTGACTTGAAGGACATCGCCCCCATAATAAAAGTATTATTCCCGCCACCGACACGCCCAATAACTAATATTATCCCCAACATATAGTGCCCGACTGCGCGAAAAAATGGATTGCCCTCAAAATGATAGAGGAAATTTTTCAATGGTTCTACGCGGGGATCATCAGTCAGATTTACATTGATCAGCTGGTGCTCGATGACAGCCGGTGTCTTCCAGACGAAAGGCAAGTAAATTGCCAAAACCACAATCAGAGAAAGCAGTGAGGTCCAAAAATAGACCTTGAAACCCTTCCAAAGGTTGTACCAGTAACCATTTTTGTTTTCTCTGGCATCAATACCAGCTCGCACCAACACCAACAAGCCGAAAACAATAAACAATAAGAAGGCCGAGAACTTCAAGCACTGACCAACGCCAAAAGCCAGAGCAGCAATCAGTATGGCCTGCCAGGTTTTTTTCTCCAGCGCCTTGGTGAAATAGTACATCGAGACGACATAGGCCAAGGCCGCAGCGATATCAGTCGTGACCAATCGGCCATGAGCGATAACATCTGGGTAAAAGGCAAATAACAATAAAACTACCAGACCAACCTTGCGGCCAAAAAGCTCGACGGCCCACTTGAAAAGAAATATTCCCAAGACTACCATCAGTAGCATCATCGGCAAACGAGACCAAAACAATATTTGTTTGGGATCATTGCCGGCATTGTAGAGCATATACCAGCCAGCTTCCCACTGATTGGCCGCTCCCCAAGCCCATCCAGACTCTGGCCCATTGATACTTTTGTTCAAAACCAAGGGCAAGCCAGCCAAGGCCTTGACCAGCGGTGGATGCTCGGGGTTCAGCCGGAAATCAAGATCTTTGTCGTAGGTATAGCCAGCCGGAATGTGGGCAACTTCATCGACAATCGCCGAATCCCCCGGATCGCCAAAAGCACCCTTCGATGAGAAGAATGCGATCAGAAACATTGTTAATAAAATCAAACCAGCAGCAAGCCAAGTTAATATCTTGTTGCGTTTTTCTTTGTTATCTACCATTTTTCTCCTCCGCAGCCCATGACCGCCGTGTAGACTTGGCCGTAACATGAAACTTTTCTAAATATTTACCAATCATTAAACGAGTTTGAGATTCCAAAGCTGGGATCGAGGAAAAAACAATACTAGAAATTGGCAACAGTATCGGCGTCATAATCCAGTCCATAATGATTCTTTTGACGGGTTTCTTGCCTCTCTTGGGCGGAGCTAATAAGGTTGAGATACACAAAGTAATGATCATACCGCCCCAAGCAATCCAGAGCATACGAACATAGACATAGAGAAAACTGAAGGAGAGAATATCAGTCTTGAATTGCTGGTTGAAAAGGAGCGGAAGCCACGAAGAAAAAGCCAAGATAATGGAGGAAGTTGACCACGAAAGATGAGCATCCCAGAGGATTAGCGCATTGGCCCATCGATCGATAAATGGAATCTTTTTGTTGCCGAAAGTCTTCTCCATCACATACGGAATATCCGAGACGCCCCAACTCCAGCGGCGTTTTTGCAAATACTGCTCTCTCAATGTTTCCTTTAGCGTGTCGGCCAAGACGGCGTCCTGATAGATCGGAGTATAGAGCGGCACGACTTCATAGTGACCATCAAAGCGAAAATAACTTCGCCAGTACTGATGACCATCTTCAACAATAGTTTCTGCCGACCAAAAGTCTGTTTGAATTAGCGCAGCCAAGCTCTGGGCATGAGCTGAGAAATTGCGCAATCGAGATGGCCGAGTGGCGACAATCAACTGCCAGAAGGAGGAACCCATAGCGATCAAGCGGTTCAGGGTCGGCACATCCCATATATTATTGAAAAACATCGGCAAAGGTTGGAAACTCTTATGAATCGGGTCTTCGTCAGTCACATATTTGAAGGTCAGATCGGCAAAATATTTCTTGTCGACAATATGGTCAACATCCATCGTGGTGACAACAACATTTTCATATGGAATCTTTTTTTCATCGATGAAAGATAAGATCGAGCGAGCCGCGAAATTGATATTACCGCCCTTGCCGACGATCTCCCCTGGCATATCCTTGGGGTGCATAAAAGTAGCGACATGAAATAATTTATCTTTGTTTTCGCTCACTATGATTTCGCCGTATTCCTTGGCCCGAGCAAAATCACGCTCTTCGGTCGCTAGGACATAAATAATATTTTCTGGTGGAAATTGACTTGCAATGACTGATTTGATCGATGATCTCAGGATAGAGATGTCCTCTTTATAAGTCGGCACAATCACCAAGTGATAGATCTTTCGCCAGTCATCAGCGGGAACCAATTTTGCTAATTTATCCGCCCAATCAGTCGAGGTTTCTCTGACATAATTACGATAACCCCAGATCATTCGATAGGACATGGTGTAGGTCTTGACCAGCCAATACGAGATAAAAAAGATCATATAAACTGCGAACAGCTTCGGGGAAAAAGCGGCCAAGAGAATTGGCAGCAGAATCAAAGTCCAGGCCAGAGCGCCCGGTAAAATTTCAAAAAGCCGACGGTAACGCCATTTTGATCGTGTCATGAGATATATGTATGAATAATATAAAATATTTCCAGTGCCAAGGTAAGCAGGGCCAAGATAATACTAGCTATGTGCAGCAGGTAGGAGATTTCCTTCTCTTTTGGATAGGAAAAGGTGGCCGAAAGGGTATTGATCAGGATAATCAAGAACAACAGCTTTACAGGGTACATCTGGATTGGCAGATAGATGAAAAGAGTCGGGTCAGCTAAGTAAAAATGCCACAGGATGTAATCTGCCACAGCCAACAAAGCGGCCGAGATAAACAACATGATGTTTACTCTGTCGCGATATTGCTCTTTGAGTTCGGCTAGGTAATTGGACATATCTGTATTGTAGTATATCAGGAATCAAATTAAAATACAGGGCTCTGATCAGTATAAGCCGATAAGTGTTTAAGCTAGTAAGATAAAAAAGTAGGAACCGAAAGAAGCCAAGTGTAACATATTGCTTCTCATTTCCACACCAATAAGATAGAATACAAAGCAGATGAGACGAAAAAATACCACAACTGACGGGATCAAAACGGTAGCACTGGTCGCGCTGACAAAGTCCATTCTTTTTGGCATTCGCTCGCTCAAGATCGGCCATGGCGCAACTTGGCCTGGTCATATTGCCCTAAAACTTGAAAAAAACTTTGTCGATGTCCTGTTGCAGAAGAATAAGCATTTAAAAACAATTTTGATTGTCGGCACAAACGGCAAAACTACCTGCGCGAAATTGCTGACACATGTTCTTACAAAAAATGGACATAAGACCTTTTCGAATACGACTGGGGCAAACCTGCTAAACGGCATCACCTCGACACTGATAAATAATGCCAATATTTTCGGCCAGATCAAAGCCGATGTGGCGATCCTAGAGGTTGACGAAAACGCTCTGCCACAGTGCCTCAAACAATTTGAGCCGACTGCTATCTTGGCCTTGAATTTATTTCGCGATCAGCTAGATCGCTATGGCGAGATCGATGCGATCAGAGATAAATGGGAAAAAAGCATCGTCGGTCTCTCCCCTGCTCCGCAAATATTTCTAAATGGCCAAGACCCAAACCTATTTTTTCTCGGCCAAAAGTTATTACAAAAAGTTAATTATTTCGGCATCAGCGAGGAACAAATTGAAAAAAATGACACTACTTCGATCGAAGCAGACGCCACCTACTGCCCAATCTGTTTGTCCTCCCTATCATTTTCTTGCATTGCCTATTCTCATATCGGAGTTTTCAGCTGCGATCACTGTGGCGGCAATGCAGGAGAAATAACCGACCTATCAAAAAATATCGTAAGTCCCCTCTCTGGCACTTTCAATCGATACAATCTGAGTGCGGTGGCCCTGGTCTTGAAAAAAATTTTTCAAATAGAGCCAGAAAAAATTAATGCTGACATCGAGGACTTTCTGCCGGCTTTCGGACGCCAAGAAATTATCGAGTATCAGGGGCGAAAAATCTGGATCCAATTGTCGAAAAATCCTGTTGGATTTAATCAGTCGATCGATCTGATAGTGAACTCCAAAGAAAAAAACAAAAAAGTTTTACTACTTTTGAATGATGCTATTCCCGATGGACGGGATGTTTCCTGGATTTGGGATGTAAATTATGAGCGACTGGTCGATAATACCGACAAGGTCTGGATCGCCGGTGGTCGAGCATACGATATGGCGATCAGGATTAAATACGCGATGCGAGAAAACAGTCAGAACAGCAGAAAAACGAGTTTTGACGAAAAAATTATTGCTGACGAATCAATCACCAAAATACTATCAACTGTAATTTCCGCAAGTGAAGCTGGTGAAACAATTTTTGTCCTGCCGGTCTATTCACAAATGCTAGAACTGCGAAAAATATTGACTGGGGACTCGATGGAGATTAAAAAATGAACCAGAACAAAAAAATCATCATTGGCTGGCTGTATCCCGAATTTATGAACACTTACGGAGACAGAGGCAATATCCTGATACTGACCAATCGGTGTCATGAACGCAATATCGACACAGAGATTAGACCGATTTCGATCAAAAGCGACCCAACTGAGATTGCAGCAGTAGATTTTCTATTTATGGGCGGAGCTCAAGATCGCCAGCAAGAAATTATCTTTGAGAGCCTGATGGCAAAGAAAGCTGCGCTAAAAAAGGCAATTGAAAAAGGCATCCCCGGACTTTATATTTGTGGCGCCTACCAGCTGCTCGGGCAATACTATATCACTGCGCAAGGCAAAAAGATTCATGGGCTTGGCATCTTTGATCTACACACTGAAAATACTGGGGCGAAACGATTGATCGGCAATATCAGTATTAAGGCAAAGTTGCCGGACACTGCCGAACAGATAGTGATTGGCTTTGAAAATCATGGGGGTCAAACATTTCTCGGTAGAGAGATGCAGGCTTTCGGCCAAATCACAGCAGGTTTCGGCAACAGTGAACATGGCGGTGACGAAGGAGCAATCTATCACAATTCTATCGGCACCTATTTGCACGGTCCAGTCTTGGCCAAAAATCCTGAACTGGCTGACTGGATAATCAAAAAAACGCTGCAGATCAAATATGCTGAAGAAATCACGCTAGAGAAAATCGATGACCGATTTGAAGCGCAAGCAAGGGCACACTTTATCAAATAAACCTGGCTATACTCTCTCGTTCTCGGGTTGTGTTTTGTGTCTAGAAATGATAATTTTAATTCTGTCGCGGGTATGGTTTAGTGGTAAAATGCGTCCTTCCCAAGGATGAGTCGCGGGTTCGATTCCCGCTACCCGCTCCAGGCCGATGTAGCTCAGCTGGTAGAGCAACACTTTCGTAAAGTGGAGGTCGGAGGTTCAAATCCTCTCATCGGCTCCAAAAGATATTTAGGATTGAATAATCTTCCTAAAAATGCTATTATCTTAGTGTCGTGATTCTTTGCGACAGAAAAATCAATCCAAATAGTTTACCGCGGGGTCGTAGTTCAGTTGGTTAGAACGCCACACTGTCACTGTGGAGGTCACCGGTTCGAATCCGGCCGATCCCGCCAATAAACTATTTGGATTGATTTTTTTATACATCTTTTTATAATTTTGACCTGGTATTCCATATCGCAAATTATATATTTTGGTATAATAAATTTATGCAAACACAATCAAAACAACCTAACGCCTTGTTGTCGGTGCCATTTATTTTTCATGAAAATGCAATTAATTTTTACAAATCGATTAATGAAGTACAAGGTAGTGCAAAAATTAAAGAGGTTTACGGCTCATTGCCAAAATATACTGCACGCGAATCTTCAAGATTGCCAGCTATCACAATAAACAAACTCGGATTGTTTGTTGATAAATTATCAACAATAAACATAGGATTTAATTACGCGCTTAATTCTCCGGCGATTACTTTAAAAGATTTGGATAATGATATCAAAGGGCTGCTAATCAATCTAAATAAAATAGGAATTAAAACTATCACGGTTTCTTCGCCGTTAGCAATGGAATTCATAAAGCAAAAATTTTCCGATTTTAATGTTGTCACTAGCACGATTATGGGGATTGATTCGATTCCGAGAATTGAACAAGCCAAATGGCTTGGGGCGAAAAGAATAATTCTTGATCTAAGAACAAACAGAAATTTTGGATTGTTAGATAAATTGAATGAAGTAAAAGATGCTGAATTCGAGATTTTAGTCAACGAATTCTGCGGTGATTGTTTGATGAGAAATTGCCATTATATTTTGCAAGGATTAGCCGACAACTACAAATCCAGCGATCAACACTTTGACAATTTCCCATACAATCTTTGTTCTGGCTTTTTTATGAGTAAAACCGAAGATATTCTAAAAGGTTATTTCGTTCTTCCTGAATGGATGGACGAATATCAAAGAAGAGGAATTAGGTGGTTCAAAATTGCTGGCCGAACGATAAACGATTTAAATTGGCACAAAAAAGTGATCACTGCATATTCAACTGGCCATTTTAGTGGAAACTTGTTAGACTTAGGACAAGTAAAAACCACAACAAAATCAGAACAAAATACAAAGAAAATATTCATCGATACCAAAAAATTAAAGTTGTGCAAAAAATGAAAATAATTCATAAAATTATCGCCATTTCAATCAAAAATGACTCCTTTATTATGGTTCGTAAAAAGGGAAAAGATATTTGGACTAATTTAGGCGGAAAACCGGAAATAGGCGAAACTGAAAAAGTCGCTTTAGCTCGCGAGGTAAACGAAGAAATAGGCTGCGATATTAATATCATTAAAAAACTCAGAGATTTCGAGTCGAAGGCAATTTTTGATGACGCAATTGTCAAGCTATCTGCCTTCCTAGTTGAAATTATAGGAGAACCAGTCATTCAAGATGACGAACTCGAAGAATTTGCTTATATCTCAAGTGATTATAAAGAAAAAGGAATCAAGCTTCCCCCATCAATCACAGAGCAAATAATTCCATTTTTAATTGACAATGGATACTTAAGCAAAAAGTTCTAACATCCCCCACATGCTCCCGACAAGCTCAGTTTGGCATTTAGCACGCTTAGCCTGCCGCCAATAAACTATCTGGATTGATTTTTTTATATACAAAAATTCCAGTCATCTGGAAAAAATGATAAAATAATATTATGGACAGACTTAATCACTCCGAACAACCCGACAGTGAGGATCAGGACAAACCCAAGGATAAAGAGCAACGCATCTTAACTGAACGCTGCCAAAATTTTCTTCGGCGAACCGTCCCATTCTCTAAGGCAGGTGAGGCTATAAGGGCTCGGGTCGAGAATGCTATTGCCGATGGGTCGGATGATTTAATTACTGAAATTGCAAAGGAACTACCTACGGTTGAGAATCCGCGCCTTGATCTATTCGATGATGTCCATCTGACCGACCATGAAAAAGAGGTTGTGTTTGGTTACCAAAATTTATCTTGCGTCCAAATAACAAAAGGCTGCTCCCATCAATGCGAAATGTGCGATCGGGTCGACCAGCCCTTAACATCAATGCCGTTGGTAATGATCGGCAAAATTGGCGAAGAGATTGAAAAGTCAAAAATACCAGTCGAAAAAGTCTGGGATGACTGGTCAACGCATATTGAAAATATCACCGGGACTAATCTTAATAAGATTGACCTTAATTGGTTTAAAGAACAAGTTGATAAGGGTTTTACCGAAGATGCTATTTTACTGATCAGGACGATAGAAAAGGAATTCTCAGGCCAAGAGATTTCCAAATACTTCGATCAACCAGAAGGAAAGGTACCTCCCGTGCCGATAGATCGCAATGATCCCCGTCGGACTTTTCAATTTCTTCGACATTACTATCCCCTAAGCCCGTATACTTTTCGCAGAGAGCTTAATATTTTCAATGACAGTGACCCATTTGACTGGCGAGACACAAGCCTACGCCACGAGAACGGACAGATAGCTGACCTTGGTGATGCTTTTCGCATGATTGCCACCCCTCTTCGTCCAGTATTTATCTCGACAGCGGGTTGGCAGGAAGGCGACCAACTAGGCCCTATTGCAGCCAAGAAAATTGTCGAACTTTGCAATGAACAGCCATATTTACTCTCAGATATCAGGATTAGCATCTCGCCTTCAGAAGGGTTGGCAAGAAAAGACCTAAATCAATATAGAGAGCATATGAAAAACGTGATCTTGGCTTTTCAGGGTCTTCCACTAAATATTGTCTTTCGCCTTGACGAAGATGGCTCTCCTGAGCATAGAGAATTCGAGGAATTAGTAAGAGCTCCATTAATTAAATATGTAAATGAACTGAAATTAACTTCAGGCATGGACGAACAACATCAAGCATATTATTATCGTGTGCAAACTGGATCTGTAAGCCACTGGAAAGAGCACGACGATAATCCGAAATATGAAGAGGATGCAGACCCCGGCGCTTGTATGGGCGGAGTACATATATGGCCAGACGGTGGAGTCGCCATCCAAAAAGGAAGCCATCACAAAAGGCCAGACAAAGGTAGTCGACCGCAGAGGACAGAGCTTGAGCTATATCCTTTGGCGGTTTAAGCAAACATTCCTATTTTTCCACTATTCTTCGCTAAGCCGAGCTTAGCGATTGACGTGTTGATAGCGCCGCTAAATAAAAATTATCTCCAGAAGATGCTTTTTTGTTATAGGACAGAGTGAGTGCTGAATATTTTGCATGACCATGATATATTTATAGTATGGAAAAAGAAGCAACAATTGATGTCCTCGCAAAGACTATATGGGAATATCATCATATGCATCAGATGATCAAAAAAGCCGATGCTATTTTTGTCTTATGCAGCCATGATAAACGAGTGGCCGAGAGAGGGGCAGAATTATACCTGAAAGGTTTCGCTCCGTATATAATATTTTCTGGTGGGGTCGGCAAATTAACTCAGGATATTTTTGACAAACCCGAGGCTGATCTCTTTGCCGAAATTGCGATTGACCTAGGAGTACCAAAAGAGCAAATAATAATTGAAAATAAGTCCACAAATACTGGCGAGAATGTTGAGTTTACCAAAAAAATACTCGAAAAAAAGAAACTTGACTTTGACTCTTTCGTTTTGGTTCAAAAACCTTATATGGAAAGACGAACATACGCGACCTTCAAAAAGGTCTGGCCAGAAAAAGATTTCGTAGTCACTTCGCCGCAATTATCTTACGATGAGTATGTTTCAAATGGTGCAATCCTAAAGCAAGATATAATTAATATTATGGTAGGCGATTTACAAAGAATCAAAGAATATCCAAAACTTGGATTTCAAATCGAGCAAGAGATACCAGAAGATGTCTGGAAGGCATACGAGCAGTTGGTTTCAATGGGTTACACCAGCCACCTAATCAAGGAATAAGCTCTAGCTTCCTCCGCCAAGCTAAGCTTGGCAATTGACACGCTTAGGGTGCCGCCAAAGAAAAAATAGCTCTTGGAGCTATTTTTGTTGCAACAGAACAAAATTTTAAAACCAAGTTTTTCGTTTGTAATCAAAGTAGCCCTGACCAAATGTTTTCTCTAGCGCGTGGTCTTCTTTGGTTGCTCGAAAAATCTGAACTACTATTAGTATGAAAAAAAGTAAATACCAATACCAATGATTAAGTATTAGCATAATTCCGAAAGCAGTTATTGAAGAGAACAAATACATTGGGTGTCGAATCTTTGAATATAAACCTGAGTGAACAAAGTTTTTAGCTATTGGCCTTAATGCAAACGATTTGCCTAATTGGAAGCGGGCCAAAATCCAGAGAGGCAAAGAGAGCAGTATTAAAGCTATGCCAAGAATGCTTAAAAATCCGACTTTATAGTCTATTAAAGCAAAATATATAAAGATAAAAGCAACGAACAAATCTACATAGATATCGTAGAAAAAATTATAAATTAATTTTTTGATCATTGATCGGATTAAAATTTACAACCAAGAAAACAACAAGTTCAAACCTACTCCGTCTACCGAATATTATTTCTAATGACTTGCAGAATTCAATATCTTAACATCAATCTCCAAAGTTTTCACCCTTTCACCAAGATCTTTGACTTCGAAATGTGGTGCCAGATGATCTAATCGCAAAAAGATGCGCTCCTGGCCTTGTTCAAGATTAGCTACTTTTTGCCCCAGACTAGAGACCCCGGCTTCTAGTCCGCCCACTTTTTGTTCCAGACCATCGATTTGATCGTGCAAAGAACTAAACTCATTTTGAATCGACGCAGCAAGATCGTCTAATGTTATTCTGGCCATAATTTCTCCTATAAATACTTATCTTTTTCTATGCCCAGTCTTGTCTCGATCTGAGCTATCTTTTTCTCAATTTCTTCGTCTTCTGGACTAATAATATTAACCCTAATATTACCAGCTTTTAAATCATTAATCTTATTCTCGATTTCGTGAATTCTTGAATTTAGCCGAAAAGCCCAGAGTTGAATCTTGTCTCCACCTGTTTTACGAACCTTCTCTCTTGTCTTGTCGAAAGTGGCTCTAAGAGCGGCTATCTCTGTTTCAAGTTTTTTCAATTCGTTTTTCGGTAATGCCATAACGCCCCCAAATCTACATTTCCTATATTATATGCTCCGCGCCACTGCTTTGCAACATCATATTGTCGAACTGATCCGATATCCAATGTGTTAGCTCGTCTCGACCAAGAGAGACTTTTCACGATAAATCATGTCAGTCGGCTCGAGGAAGAAATCAATAAAATCAAAAAACAGCTCAAGCTGACATAGTCCTTTTGCCTCCACTAACAAACCGCTCAATCTCATATTTTTGATACAGTTAGAGACGGCCAGCAATGCCGACCGTCTCTATGGTGATAAATGACCTCCTTTCGTGAGTCCCTTCCGGTAAATACCGGCAAGGCGTGGCGGCCAACCCCCATAAACTTGAATCACAACGCCCTTGATCCAAGCAAATGTCTCGTGGTCGGCCTCGAGTCCTGCCCGATAAAGCAATCCTCGGTATCTCTCTATCGTCTCCGGTGGCAAATACATGTCACCGTCGATGATATTGATACCTAGCAGCCGAAGTGGCACACCATTGCGATTGCCGTTCACAATATGGTGAGTCTTCTTCCTATTGAGCTTGAAGCCACACTCTTGGACGATCCGATAAACTGCATTTCGAATCGCATTGTCGACTCGGATAGACGGCATTGAGAAAAAGATGTTGTCAGCATATCTGGTCACCTTTCCTCCAACGTTGTTAGCCAATTGAAGCAATCGTCGATCCAACTCGTGGCAACAATAGTTGAAGATGTCAGGAGAGGTAATTCCGCCTTGTGGGAGGAATGGCAAACACTGCATCTCACTATTAACCATGGGTAGCACTTCGACCAACTTCAGCATTACTTCGAATTGCGGCAAGGTCAGGCCAAATTCGGCTAAACTTAAGCAACTCTTCGTTTTTTGCTGTTGTTTCAGCTTGTAGCGCAAGGCGGTCGAGCCAAACGCATCCGACAGATCAAGAGCAAACAAAGATCTACTCTTGATGTGAGCATCGGCATTTGTGACGATGCTCTTGCCTTTAGCATAGCCATGAGCTATGGCAGACACCGGAAGACGAGATAATACTCTCTCCCTGATTATCTGCTGAAATGTTCGGAGTGGCTCAAGTGGACTATGATAAGTCCTGAACCCACCACTCTTCTTGGCTTCCTGCCAAGAATGATAGAAGTCGTAACTGCCGTTCTCTGATTTCAAAACGGCCATGAGGTCGGGGACACTGAGATTGAGGTGACGAGCCAAACTCAGTGCCGCTTTATACTCCTTGGTTCTGAGTAATGGCATTGTCATGCCTCCTTAAAAGAGATCAAGGGTACACAAATCGCAATTTGATCTGTGTACCCTCAGGTGTACGTCGACTACTTGCGTTCGCAGGCTCTGTGGGGAAAAAGAAACCCTCAGGAAATCTCTTTCCTTACCTCACCGGAATCCGGCAAGGGCGCATCTGTAATTGTGCTTCCACGATTCTCGAACCTGGATTACCAGCAGGCTTTTTATCGCACAGGAGAATTACTCGCTTTCACACAATTCAGTACTAGCGCTAACTCTAGTCAACGTACCCGCATACTAACAAAAAACACGCTCATTATCAATGAAGTCGACTTTACTCCATATATCGTCGATCGTTGAGAAACAGAGCAAAAAACGACGAAAGATTCATCGCCGCTGGGGGGTGATTTTTTGCGAAAGAAATGGTAGATTGAGATAGTCATTATTAACAAGGAAGTTTATGGCAAAGATTAGTTCAGTCAAGGCTCGCGAAATCCTCGATTCACGCGGCAATCCAACAGTAGAAGTCGATCTCACGCTCGAAGATGGCTCTTTCGGTCGTGCGGCAGTGCCCTCAGGTGCCTCTACAGGCAGTCACGAAGCAGTGGAGCTTCGAGATGGCGAAAAGCGCTACGGCGGCAAAGGTGTCGAAAAAGCGGTCTCAAATGTAAATACGGCCATAGCGGCCAAAATTATTGGTCAGGACTACGACCAAAGAACACTTGACCAAACGATGATTGATCTCGATGGTAGTGAAAACAAGGGCAATCTAGGAGCAAATGCAATCTTGGGCGTCTCACTCGCCTTCTCCAAAGCCATGGCGATCTCAAAAAAGATTGAGCTTTACGAGTATTTTGCAGAAATCTCCGAGAGTGGCACACCAACAAAATTGCCAGTACCGATGATGAACATCTTGAACGGCGGCAAACACGCTGAGAACTCGACTGATCTTCAGGAGTTTATGATTATGCCAGTCGGCGCACCAAGCTTCAAGGAAGCATTGCGCTACGGTGCCGAGGTTTTTGCAACTTTGAAAAAGGTTCTGAAGGAGCGCGGGCTCAATACTTCAGTTGGTGACGAGGGTGGTTTTGCCCCAAGCCTGCCGAGCAACGAAGCAGCAGTCGAGATTATTATAGAAGCCATCAAAAAAGCCGGCTACGAGCCTGGCAAAGATATCTGCATTGCCCTCGACGGTGCTGCAACAGAGCTCTACATCGACGGCAAATACGAATTAGCCACCGAGAAAAGATCTCTCACCTCTGAAGAAATGGTTGATTTTTACGCCGACTGGGTTCAAAAATACCCAATCATCTCGATCGAGGACGGCTTGGCCGAGGATGACTGGACTGGTTACAAACTCATGACCGAAAAACTGGGTGATAAAATCCAAATCGTTGGTGACGATCTATTCGTGACAAACCCAAAGAGACTAAAAATGGGTATTGATCAGGGCGCAGCAAACGCAATCCTAATTAAATTGAATCAGATCGGTACCGTCTCCGAAACAATAGATGCGATCAAAATGGCCAATGAAGCTGGATTTAATTCAGTCATTTCTCACCGCTCTGGTGAGACAGAAGACTCGACGATCGCTGACTTTGTCGTAGGTCTCGGAACAGGCCAGATCAAGACTGGTTCACTCTGTCGCTCTGAGAGAGTGTGCAAATATAATCAGTTACTTCGTATCGAAGAGGAACTTGGCGCTAACGCCGTTTATCCAGGACTTAAGGCTTTCAATCATTTGAAATAATTACTCAAATATAGCACCTTGAAGATCTTTGCTTCAGGGTGCTACTTTGAGTTTGAATAGCAAGGAAACAAGATGGAAAATAACAAAAAAGTTGTACTTATCGTCCTTGATGGCTGGGGTTATAGTGAGAAAACAGCCAAGAATGCCATTATGGAGGCCAAGACGCCCTTTTTCGACCAGCTATGGTCAACTTGTCCACATGCACTTTTGGAGGCTAGCGGCGAAGCCGTAGGGCTACCAGAGGGGCAAATGGGTAACAGCGAGGTCGGTCATACGATCATCGGAGCTGGTAAAGCCGTCTACACTGATTTTGTGAAGATCTCCAAGGCGGCCAGAGAGGGAAATTTCAAACACAACGCGGCTTTCAATGAAATCTTCAACCATATCAGAAAATATGACTCAACACTCCACCTCAGTGGTTTGATTGGTCATGGCGGTGTTCACAGTCACAGTGATCACTTGTTTGCGTTAATGAGAGCTGCCAAGGATTCAGGGATTGAAAAAATTGCTATTCACGTTTTTACTGACGGGCGAGATACTGCACCACAAAGCGCCAATCAATATATCAAAGAGCTTGAGGCCGTGCTGGAAGATGTCGGCGTTGGTTTCATCGCCACTGCTTCGGGGCGTTTCTACGCCATGGATCGAGATGCAAACTGGAACAGGGTGAAAAAAGCCGAAGATGCTATCTTTGCTGGCATTGGCAATGTCCAGAACAATATCAAACCCTCACAATTAATCGAGGAAATGCACCAGAGAGGCATTCTCGACGAACATATCGAGCCAATAGTTTTTCTAGATCAAGACGGCAAGAACTATCAGATTTGCGAAAATGACGGCGTTATTTTCTTCAATTTTCGCAAAGACCGTGCTAGGATGATGACCCAACGATTTATTGAAAAGAAATTAACCCACAATGTCTGCGTGGTGAGTATGACAGAGTATGATATAGACTTTGATTGCTTGGTCGCTTTTCCGCCCGAAGCTATCGAGACTTCGCTGGCTGCTGAAATATCGAAGGCCGGAATGTCTCAGGTACATATCGCCGAGACTGAAAAGTTTGCCCATGCCACTTATTATTTGAATCGCGGCCAACAAGAGCCGCACAAAAACGAAAGCCATATCTTGGTCGACAGCCGCAAGGATATCGAAACTCATGATTTGGCACCAGAGATGAGAGCAGAAGCAATTGCGGGCGAAACGATCGCAACGATGAAGAAAGGTACTGATTTTATTTTTATAAATATTGCCAATCCCGACATGGTCGGACATACTGGCAACTATCAGGCATTAATTACCGCGATTGAGACAACAGATCACGAGTTAGAAAGAATTGTTAAAGCCGGAAAAGAAAATAATTACGATCTAATCGTAACGGCTGACCACGGCAATGCTGAACTTTCGGTCGATCCTGAAACTGGTCAAAATCACACTGCCCACACCACCAATCCAGTCCCAATCATCTATGTCGGCAAAGATAATTTGAATTTACAGGATGGCACACTAGCTGATGTCGCGCCAACTGTCCTGTCAATCCTGGGAATAACTAAGCCAGAAACGATGACAGGAAAAAATATTCTCAAGTAGTCATTCCCTAATTCTGCAGAACCAGAACGCGACAAGGCTGACTATAATAAAAAAGACAAGAAGCATCACTGCTTCTTGTCTTTTTATAGGTCAAATAAATCGTTTAAACCTGAGTGTCGGAAATTGACGGTGTGATAATATTATTTTTCTTCAGTCCAGCCAACCAGTCGCTAAACTGCTTGTTGATAGTGCCGGACTTAGCATCAACCTTGATCAGATGGAAGCCAAACTCGCTACGAACTGGACCGACGATCGAACCAACCGAAGCGCCAAAGGCAGCGTCAGAAAACTCTTGAACCATCTCACCGTTGGCAAAAGCAGGAAGAGATCCACCGTTGGTAGCACTGCCAGTATCTTCAGAATATTTAGTTGCAGCCTCAGAAAAATCTAGTCCGTTGTTGATCTCAGCAAGATAGCCCTCGATCTTGGCTTTGGCAGCCGCAACCTGTTCGTCAGTGGCCGCAGCATCGACAGTAATCAAGATGTGTCTGACGGTGACCTTGGCGATAACTTTTTCGTCAACCTTCTGTCGTAGCAGTTGGTCATAGACCAAAACTCGGAAGTCTTTCAATGACAACCCGTAATAATCCTTCAGTGCAGACTCAACTTTTTCCTGCCCACCGCTCTGAGCGATAATGGTGTCCAATGCTGAATTGACATCACCTTTTGTGACTTTGACGCCATGGAAAACCGCTTGCCAATCAAGAATCTTGTTTTCGACTAACATTGTCACAATCTCATTCTCAATGACAGCATCGCCGGGAGAAGGCTGATTTGTCGCTGTCATAAAATGATCAGTATAGTCTTTTTCAAAAATATAACGACTGTAACTAACCGTGTCAAAAGTGACAAAAGCCTTTGGCAGCGGAATAATCTTGGCCATCACTCGAACAGTTGGCCGAACGACCTTGGCATTACTTTTCTCAAGGTGTAAACCATAAAGCGAAGTAACGAGAGCAATTTGGGCAAAGGAAACGATGAAAATCACCGCCCAAAAAGTCATCGTAATCACCTTGTTAGCCTTGATCTTGTCGTAAACACTCGAACAAGCCGAGCAACATTTATCCAATTTAAACTTTCGACAGGACGACATACAGCCCTTGCAACAATTGACAAGTTTTTCTCTGACCTCTTCCATTTTCATATAAGTCTTTCTGTTATTTGTTTCTCAAACCGATTGCCAACCAAATGATACCAACACCAAGAATATTACCAGTAAAGTGTAGAAAATATAAGTACCGAAAGAATTGTCCTCGTGTCTTGCCAATACAGTATAGCAAAAACCGATAAATAAGTATGAAATTGCGGCAATGATCAGGCTCTGGCTCAAGGGATTGATCAAAAAGTAACTCAAGATCAAAAAGACCTCTAAAATAATCAGGCTAAACAAAACCAAATAGATCAGACGCTTGTTGCCCAATATTCCGATCTTTTGCTCAGTGTAAGTAAAGAGAAAGCCGAACAAGACGAAAATCGCGATCATCAGAACCCACAAAGGTAAACCGAGCTGGAGCAAGAAACTGTATAGCGAGTAGGCCGTCATAAATGACAGCGAAATCAGGATAAAGATCGGACTAATCTCAAAAATGATAAAGATGAAGGAGATGAAGGCTAACAACAAAACCAGAACCTTTGCCAGTGGCATCTGATTGACGACAAAAAACGACCAAGTCCCCCATGCTAGGATAACGAAAAGCACAAACTGTCGAATTCTCTTGTTGTACAAAAATGCCATTTACTCCATTCCGTTGAAATCTGCACCCAGAACAATTGAAATATCGTAATTTGAATCGGTTGGTTTAGCCTTGACCTCCACTGGAGCAGACAATCTCTTTTTCAGAAAATTTAGGGTATACGGCTTCTGATTGTTAGTATAATCATAAATAGTGGTTTTCTGCATCTTTTGTGTGGCAGTCTCAGTAGAAATTATGTCGTAACCATAACTTTTCAAAGTTTTCGCAAGTTCTGCTGCTTGGCCTGACTTACCTGAAGCATTCATAATTTGGATCTTCGAATGTTCTTGCTGCAGGTATGGATCTGTAAAGATCTCGTGAGCAATACGCTGGACACCGACAAAATTACCGCCTCTTGGCTTCAAATAATAAGTTCCAAACGAACTGTCAGAGAAGAGTGGTCCTGTCGAATCATCAGTTAGAACCTTCGATACAAATTTGCTAGTATCAGCATCTTTCAAGATACCAAGCAATGATTTTATCTCTGCTGGCGTCATATCAGTGCGGAAATGATCGCCAACTATCGTGACGATATCGAATATCTTCTTTGGATTGGTCAGAAAGCCAATTTTGCTAGCCTTATCTTTCATCCCCTTCAAGACGACTTGCTGCCTGGAAGCACGATCAAAATCAGAAGAAGTTTCTCGACTGCGAGCGTATTTCAGGGCTGTATCACCAGTCATGTGCTGCAAGCCGGCCTTGATGTAAATTGGAGCATAACCCTGCATTTTGTCATCAGGGTAATATGGGTCTGACAAAGTTTTTTCAACATTGATGTCGAGTCCGCCCAATTCGTCAACGATTTTCTTGAAACCCAAAAAGTCGATACTGATGAAATAATGAATCGGTAAGTCAAGAACGGTACCAACTGTTTTTTTCATCACATTGGCGCCGGTACCCTTTTTGTCGCTCTCACCAATACCATATGCCTCGTTGATCTTTCGCGAGTAATTGTGACCAGCGACGGGCACATACAAATCACGCGGAATCGACAACATAGCCACTGTTTTGTCCTTTGGACTGATGCTAACAACCATGATTGAATCAGTCAGGTTGCCCCCAGGATGGGTAGTTCCGCCCATGCCAGTTACTAAAATATTGATGCGTCCATCCCCCTCGCCATTTAACTGGTCGGCACTAACGGCACCTTTGAAAAAAGGTGAACTGGCGGAAAGATTTTTAATGAAAACATTCGAACCAGTGATCACCACATACGATATTGCTGCAGCGGCCAGTAGCAAAACTGATCCAAAAATAACAAAAAAGATCTTCCAACCTTTTCTTTTCCAAAATGGTAATTTTTTTTCTTTGTTAGTGTCCATGGTTGTAAGTTCTTTTTTTTTAAATAAAAATGACATATTTTTTCCGATTAATCTAGTCTATTATATGCAATATTCGAGCTAAATTCTAGTCTTGGACTGAGTAATCTTGGGGAGATTTTTGTATGTTATAGGCACAGGAGCAATAAAGTTATCCCCAGAGACTACTTGCGTAATCCGATCTGGGGCCACTTCATCACAAAGTGACGAAATTGGAATATCCAATGACATTGCTAAAGTGTTGGCCGTGGTGACGCCGACCCGAACACCAGTATACGAGACAGCCTCAGTATTCACGAATATATGTTTTAATTCTTTTTTCGACGAACCGCACTGCAGCAAGATTTTCTCAATCGTCCCGAGCAATTCCTGTGTTTGACTATTGGCCGAAGGCAATGGTAATGACAAAATTAGCTGGCCTTCATGATCATACAAGGCGACGAAATTGTTCTCAGTTGTTGTATTGATAAATAATTTCATTATGACAAAATACTAATTTTACGCTCATTTTCGGAGACATACTCAAACCTAAGGGTAATCGCGTTTACTGGCAAAGAGCTGAGAATTTTTTCTGGCCATTCAACAACAACATAGGCACTAGGGTCTTTTTTGAGTTCAGAGAGACCGATCGATTCTGCGTCCAACTCTCCATTCAGTCTGTAAGCGTCGATATGAACAAATTTTTTATCCTGATCCACTGGATAATTCTTCGCGATCACGAAGGTTGGGCTAGTAATATTTCGCTTCACTCCGAGCGCTGCCGCGAAATACTGAGTGAAGGTTGTTTTACCACTGCCAAGGTCTCCAAAAAGAAGCAGCCAAGACCCTGCCGGTGTTTTTCGAGCTAAGCTCTCAGCAATATTTTTTGTCTCTTCGAGACTATGAGATACAAAGTCCATATTGGCGCAGAAATAATTATCGAGAATAAAATTGAATCATCGGGCCCAGTCTTTGGTAATTCGGCTTGCCCCAGAGATACCACTCTAACATCTTCTTGGCGAGTCGGCAAGATTCTATACTCGTCCTGATATTGAGAAACGACTCCCGAAACTGTGATTGATTGGCCAGTTTTTAGTCTTGGTTTGTCAATATTTGCACCACTTTTTACAACAATTTTAACCTCCGCCTGATCATTTTTGACATAAAAAGTATCTCCCGAGGGACGACTAACTTCACCAGAAACAGTAACATATTGACCCTCGACTTTTTCATTAACTTCGATGATTTCCAATGGCTTTGGCTCAATCGACACTATCGGAACAGTAACAATGACTATGTCTGATAATTGAGAAATTTTGACGCGCCTGTCTGAATTGGCTCCGGATAATACACCCTTAATTTCTACGGTCTGCCCTATCTCTAGAAGCGGGAACTCTTTGGAATATGAATAAATTTGCATGCCAGCTGTTTCGTCCTCGATGTAAAAATACTGTGCGCCAAGAGTGCCAGGAAAAACGGTCACTTTGCCTTTGATCCAGACACTTTCACCGTCTTGTCTAGTCCTGGCTTCGGCGATTGTCAACAAGATGGGTTCATCTTTTTCGATCACAACGATGGGCGTCTCTGGGTCGAAAATATTGCTGGCGCTGGGAGTCAGTGTTGTCGTCCACGCCCAAGAACCATCGTCTTTGCGCGACCAGCTAACGCCTTCCCTCGCATTGGTGTATATCTCTGACTCTGAGGCAACAGTATCGTCTGGTTTGAGCAGTCGAATACTATCCTGATCGTTATTTAAAGTAATACCACTTGTCTTACTATTCACGACCAAAAAACCGTGCGCCTCGATCAAGGCTGAATCATTAAAATAGTATTGATGTGTCGAACCAAGGGTATCGACAAGTGACCAGCCCTGCAGATCGACTGCTTCATCGGAGCCATTATATAGTTCAATCCATTCAGCGTCGCTATCGTTGCCAACTGGATTTGCGACAATCTCATTCACATGGACAATAGAGTCTTCAGGGACAGGTAATTCTTCTGCCGAACACTTGGAAAAAATTAGAAAAGTCAGGAATAAAATAGAAAATAATAAAACAAATTTGGCTTTGAGCCTCATGGCAGTATTAGCATCGCGTCTCCGTAGGAAAAGAAGCGATACCGCCTTTCAACCGCTATTTTGTAAATAGAGAGTGCTTTTTCTTGACCGACAAAAGCAGAAATGAGCATTAACAAAGAAGATTTAGGCAAATGAAAATTCGTCACCAAAGCATCGATAATTTTGAATTTATAGCCCGGTTGGATGAAAATATCGGTCGACCCCTCAATATCGTGATCAACTGTAGCAATAATTTTGTCGGCTAGATATTCCAAAACACGAGTTGTTGTCGTGCCGACAGCAACGATCTTGCGGCCATCTTTTTTGGCCAGAGCGATTTGTTCGATTGTTTCTTTTGAAATCGAAAAATGCTCCAGATGCAACTTTTTGCTTTTGATCGTCTCATCATCGATCGGCGCGAACGTACCCAGACCAACATGTAGCGTAATTTCCTGAATCAAAACACCCTTGGCGCGGAGAGCAGAGAGCAATTTCTCAGTAAAGTGCAGACCAGCGGTCGGTGCCGCAACACTACCAATATTTTTTGAATAGACAGTCTGGTATCGTTCACTGTCTTCCTTTTCATCCTTTTCGCGCTTGATATACGGCGGCAATGGAATGTGGCCAATCTTTTCTATCTCTGCGAATAGCTTGTCTCCGCTCTGACTAAAACGAACTTTGACAAATTTGTCCTGTTTTTCGATGATCACGGCAGTGAGGTCTGAGTCAGAAAAAGTAATTCGGGAGCCGACTTTGCAATTCTTGCCTAGTGCCTCCCAGACATATTCGTCGATTGTTCGACTCAAAAATATTTCAACCACTCCGCCAGTTTTAGCTTTTTGACCAATCAAGCGAGCTGGAAATACTCTCGAATTGTTCAGAACCAAAACATCTCCCGAGTGCAAATAATCGATCAAATCGCCGAAATGCTTGTCGGCAATTTCCTCGGTCTTCTGACAATAAACCAAAAGACGAGACTCGTCACGTTTATCGACTGGATGCTGAGCAATCAACTCTTTGGGTAAATCGTAATCGAAATCAGACAGATTCATTTAATTTTGACCTCTTTCCCTTCAAGAAGAGTTCTGCTGTTATCTGTGGAATCTTCTTCCTCTTCTTTTTTGATACTTTTTACTACCGCTGGCTTTTTCTTCACAGGAGGAACTTCTGTCTTTGTGGTTTTGACCTGATCGTAGATTTGGCCAGCAGACATCCCGAGATTTTCAATGTTCTGGCAGTCTATCAAGCGCTGATCAGCTTTATCCAATTCAATTTCATCAACTTTTTTCAAATTGGAAATACTACGACCATTGATATTGCCACTAGTTCTGCGTGAAGCTTTTTTCGCGGTGCTACTGTCGTCTCCTTTATCTGGCTGATTATATTTTTCCTGCAGATCAGTAATCAATTTCGAAATTCGATATGGATGGCCAATAGTGTTAAACAAAAAGTTCGTCCGCTCGCCAGCGGTTTGAATTATAATGTCGCCAAAATGGAGCATGGTACCAAAAACATTTGAAACATCGGTACTCACATCCTGAATCTGGTTTAGATACAATTCGGAGACTTTTCTGCTGAATAATCCGTTTTGAGCGATATCGATGATCCGCTGGTCGGTAATAATGTATGTATCAAGATAATAATCGACGAAGCCATAGAGAAAAAGATAAAGAGAAAATAAACCGTAAATGCTAGACCCCAAAATAATCAACATGCCGACTGTACCAACCAAACTCACATTGTTGGCAATTATTATAGACATAACGATAACCCAACCGCCAGCAAGAGCAAGGGCAGCAGTAAAAAACGGCACATACGCAAACCAGTGCTTGCGGATGATCATAAAAATCTTCTCATCTCGTCGCTGGCTTGGAAATAAATTTTTGAAATTTTCTTTAGCCATCTTTAGATCTGAGATAATAATTGGTTGGTAATGATCAAGAAAAACGAAATCGCGATGACGGCCAATGAGAGCATGACATAAATAATCGTCACAATTCTCGTTCGATCTCCTCTGTGCCCGAATCTCCACAAATCATAGATCGGAAAGAAGCTAGCGCCAAAAAAAGCGATTAAAATAACTGAGTAAAAAATTAGTAAAATTTGGTTTGTATTCAGATTTGTCATTCGAGTCGTCCTTCTTTTTCCGAATCATTGCAACCGCAATATTTGGGAATATAATTCAAGTTATTTTTAGCGAAATTTCGGCCAGACCAATAACCCTTACGGAAATCCTGATAGTAGAAAACTGGGTTTTGGGAAGATAATGAGTCAGCGATTGCCGCGATTTCCTGATGAGGTTTGAAGGGCGAACAAAGAAAAGTCGTGGTGAAAATATCGATCTTTTCTTTTTGCGCCCGCATTCTCGTTGTGGAGATAATCTCTGTCAGACACAGATTGCAGCGCTTGCGACGATAACGATCAAGGTCATTAATATATTTAAGTGACTCTTTGGCTGTGTATGGCCGAGTAGTTTGTTCAATGAAATCACCATCAAAAGTATCAACTAACAATTTAATTGAATTTTTTGCTGCAAAGGCAGATATATCATCAAATCTTTTCTGATAATCTTCCGAGTTTTGAATCTCAGGGTTGTAAAAATACAAAATAGGCTCAAAATCTTTTTTGATCAATTCTTCGATTACATATGCCGCGCAAGAAGCGCAACAGACTTGAACTAGAATTTTTTTTTGCCCCCGATTCATTGGCTTAAAGCAACGGTGCCTGGCCCTGTTGCGAATTAATACCTAAATGGCTGTAGCCAAGTTCTGACAAAACTCGACCACGATTGGTCCGACTGATAAATCCGAGCTGCAGTAAATATGGCTCAGTAACATCCTCGACGGTATCTTTATCCTCCGACAAAGCCGCTGAAATTGTTTCCAAGCCGACTGGGCCACCAGCAAACTTTTCAGCAATTAGCCGTAGATAGTCGCGATCGTTTCGGTCCAAACCAAGCGAGTCAATATGCAAATTATCAATTGCATCTCGCGCAATCGATAAATTGATTATACCACTATTTTTCACCTCTGCCCAGTCTCTAACGCGGCGTAAAATACGATTGGCGATTCGAGGAGTTCTTCTCGAGCGCTTGGCGATCTCCGTGATAGACTGATCGTCAATCTCTTTGATCTTCAAGATCTTGGCAGCGCGCTTGATAATCTTGGCTAGGTCTTCGACTGAATAAAATTCAAGGCGATGCACGGCGCCAAAACGATCACGCAGAGGCGAAGAGAGCGAGCCAAATTTGGTAGTAGCCCCGACCAAAGTGAACTTGGGCAAGCTCAGTCGCATTGACTTGGCCGACGGACCCTTGCCAAGTATTAGATCAATCGCATAATCTTCCATGGCCGAATATAAGACTTCTTCAACATTTCTCATCAGGCGATGGATCTCATCGATAAATAACACATCGCCTTCTTGTAGGTTTGATAATATAGCCACCAGATCACCCGACCTTTGGATGGCTGGACCAGAGGTAATTTTGACGCTCACGCCCATCTCATTGGCAATAATATAGGCCAAAGTGGTTTTGCCAAGACCAGGAGGGCCATAAAGCAACAAATGCTCGATCGGCTCCTGCCTCTGCTTTGCTGCTTCCATGAAGATCAGTAAATTTTCCTTGATGTGAGGTTGGCCAATATAATCAACTAGACTGCGCGGACGCAGGGTCAACTCAAAAACATCATCAGGAGAAAGTGCCTCAGGATTGGTCAGGTCTGTCTCTAGATTTTCGTCGTTCATTTTACTCATATCAGCATTATAGCAAAGAAATGGAAAAGAGCGAGAATATAATACCTTCCTCTGTGTCTATAAATGTAATAATTAGTACGCTATAGCGTACTAATTATTACATTTCTGATTTAATTGTTGGATAAATTTCTGAGACACCAGCGAATCTTGTCCTCTGATTCCGTCAGGTCAGCTGGAATCTTGGCGATAATCTTAGTCAGTTCTGCTTTTTTGTAACCAAGAGAGATCAAGCCTTCGACGACATCATCTTCCTGATCGAAATTACCGATCAGTTCGGCATCGGAAATATTGGCGACCTTGTCCTTTAGCTCCAAAATAATTTTTGCTGCAACCTTGTTGCCGATCCCGGTGATTGATTTGAAAAAGGCAATGTTGCCGAGCTGAATCGAGGAAACTATCTCAGCGACCGAACCAGCTGCCATAATCAAAAGGCCAGCTTTGGGACCAACACCATTAACCGAAATTAATCTTTCAAATAATTCGAGCTCCTCGTATTTTTCAAAACCATAAAAATCGTCGGCATCCTCGCGAATATGCTCGTGAATAAATAGCTCAGTCTCGGAGCCTATTTCTTGACTTTTTTGTGATGCGACCATCACTTTGTAGCCAACACCAGAAACATCGATGATCAATCGACCCTGACTCGCCAGCACAATTTTTCCTTTTAGATATGCGATCATACTAATTTTTTAACAATCCTATGATTTCTCCGAATAATTTCCTTTATTCTCGTCTCTGAGGCATCACCTTCCCTAAAGGTATATTTTTTATTCCCCACTCTATCATTTAAAAAACAAATATCTTCGCACAGATATAACATATATACATAATCGAACATAACCATATCCTGCTGGTTTAATGTTAAATTACTCAGAAAATCATTTTGCCAGCTAGGGAAATCTGCAGCTCGATAATATGCCGCCGCCAAATCCTTAAATGGAATATCATATCTTGCACTTTCCCAATCAATCAAATATATCTTCCCCCCTCTGGTGATGATATTCCCGACATTTATATCAGAATGCCAGAATTTAACTTCTTTAACTGCTCTCTTCAAATAATCTCTGAAGTTGGTGGCCCAAGGATAGATCTCATTTTTATCAAAAGGCCAATGATCAACAATATATTCAATCTTTTGTTCGTATTCTTTGATCAATTTCGAAGAATATTTTGGCAAACTTGGAGTTAGTACATTTAGTTCTGTCAGATATTTAATGATCGTTTTTGGCTTGACCCTATCTACAAATTTTTTTGAGAAATTAAAGAAGTTTCCAGAGACCTCCCCGGCAACATAGCTTTCTAGGAGCCATAAATCTTTGATACTAAAATCTAGCAAGTTCGGTTGCACAGAAAAACCATTTTCGTCCAACTCTTTCAGTGCAGTGAGCTCTCTATTAAAAAACTGTTTAGATTTGATAGTTTTATTGGAATACTGTCGAAAAACAGCTTTTTTCCCTTTGTATTTTCCCAAAACCACTATTCTATGAAGCCCCTTTTCTATCTGCTCTCTGACAATTTCTTGGTATTCATCTTTGTCCACGACAAACAATTCTATCGACGAGATAGATTTTATCACCCTGTTAAACAGACCTAACTTCGATTTATTTTCCACTGTGTTCTGCAATAATGTCTTCGTAAATTCTCTCATAACCAGAAACCATATTCTCGATAGAAAAATTATCTTGAACTCTTTTTCGACAATCTTCTCTTTTTATTTTGTCGATGGCGCCAACGGCTGCGACCGCTGCGTCAATGTCCCCTTCATCAACAATGTACCCAGTCACCTTGTCTTCGACAACTTCTGGTACTGACCCTCTATTGAAAGCAATTACTGGAGTACCGCAAGCCATAGCCTCAATCATTACTAAACCAAAAGGTTCGTCCCAACTTATCGGCATCAAGTAAGCCCAAGCGCCCATCAGCAATTTCACTTTCTCTTGTAGTCCTATCTCACCCAAGTACACGATAGAATCGTCATCTAGTTCTGGCTTGATATATTGATCGAAGTAATCTCTATTTTCCTCTTCTATTTTCGCAGCCAAAAATAATTTTTTACCAGCTTTTTTAGCTATTTCTATCGCCTCTTTTGCGCCCTTGTATGGATTAAATCTACCTATCCAGACCAAATAATCCCCACCACAACCAAGACTATAGTCATCTAAACTGACGGTACCATTATAAACAGTTCCTATGTATTTCGCTTCCGGGAAACCTTTTCTTTGAGAATTGCTAATACTGATGATGTTATTATTTCGAAATAATTCTTGTCGTATTACATCGTCGCCAATTGTCCTCGATAAGTCAGTATGAGAGGTCGTTACCATTGGTACTTTGAAATATTCTGACTGACACATTGGAACGAGACCATCATGATTATGAATTAAGTCAAATTTGTCCGATATTGATGCAATATAATTTATTCTTTTCAAGGTCTGAAATGCGTTTTTTCTTTCGAGTGGTAGACCGGTAATTTGTTTTGCATAAGTCGAATCAAGATCTGCGCTTGTTTCACTATCATCAGTTGCGAACAGTGTGACTTCGTGCCCCTTTGAAACCAACCCTTCGACCAAAAAATAAATTACACTTTCTGTTCCACCATATGTTTTGGGAGGAATCGGATAAGCGAGCGGGGCGATTACACCAATTTTCATTTCTTCTCCTCAATACTAATTTTGTTCATACATTTATCACTAGCTAGCAATTCAGTGATTTTTTCGCGTAGACGATAATACCCGCGGCCATCAATTAATTCTTTCTGCGCAGCTTTCATTTTTCTTCGAACGGCATCATCGTTAAGTATTTCACATATTGCATCTTCGACAGTATTTTCTGTCATTTCTTTCGGATCAAGATAACGACAGGCACCAATTTCATGCAATATCTTGGCCTTATTCATTTGTTCCTGATATATCCATAAGGCAGGAATCAATAACATTGGTTTTTGGTACAGCGATGTCTCCATCACAATCCCCATTCCAGCAGGAGAAACAATTATATCTGACTTCGCAATAAATCGCTCAATTTGGTCAAAATCACCAATGATAAAATTTATATGACGATACTTCTCTTGCTGTTTGATAATAAAATCATCATTTTTCGGATAAAAGAAATTAACTTTCGAATTTTTCAATCGAGCCAAAGCGGCTACAATCGGTTGAAAATACTCATTGCGCATCGAGTTATCGTGTGCGTTTGAGCTCGAAACGAATGTTACGACCGTCTCTTGACTATCTTTTACTGAAGGAATGGTTAGCACTTTCTCGCCCAGATCAAAGCGAGATGTACCACCCAAAAAAACCATATTAGAGTGCAGCTTGCCCTCAACTTTTTTGACAAAGCGCTCGGGATATCGAACCAAAACTGAGTCGACGCTATCCCATGCAATTTTTATTCGCAAAGCAGAATTATCAATAGTCTCATAAAAAACACAAGTTGGATATCCCAACAGTTTACTCCAGATGGCAACTTCATAGGTAATATCAACGATAACTAGATTGGGATCAACATCCTTTAGTATCTCAAGATAATCTTGGATATGTTCTCGATATGATACTGGACTCGGCAAATCTTTTTCGTAATCGTAAGTGTGTAGGTAGATTTTACTATCAAGCCTAATGGAGCAATTCGGCCGCCGTATCTGTTTAACGATAACATTATCCAGGTCTCCAAATGGCCATAGTTCAGCAGTAACAACATAAAACAACACTTCGGGCATTAGTTTCGCCAAGGTAAAAGAAGTGCCGATATGAGTTCGGCTATTGTAGCTAGCATAATAAACTACTTTGCTGGTATATTTTCTGACCATAAAACTAGCCTATCAAGCTACTGTACAATTTTTCATACTGATCGATAATCTTTTTGACATCAAATTTGCTTTCAGCAATTGTTTTGCATCGATCTGAAAACTTTTTGTACTTGACATGGTTAGTGAGTAATTCGATAGTATCGTCAGTCATTTTTTTGATATCGCCTATCGGTGAAAGATATCCACATTTACCGTCTTCGATTACTTCTGGCAAACCGCATGTATTTGTAGCAATAACTGGAACGCCACTGGCCATTGCCTCTAGCGCAGAAAGACCAAAGCTTTCCTTTTCTGAGGGCAATATGAATAAGTCCGAGATAGAAAGTAATTTGGCGATATTAGTTTGAAGCCCCAAAAAGTGAATTTTGGTCAAAACATTTAGCTGTTTGGCAATTTTATAAGCAGTATTTCTCTCCGGACCATCACCAATGAGAATTAAGCGTGAAGGGATTTTCTTATTAACATTGGCGAAAACGCGAACAACATCGGGAATTCGCTTAATTTCACGGAAATTGGACATATGGGTAATAATTCGCTCACCTTTTGGAGCAAATATTTCGCGAAGCTCTTTATTGCCTCTTTTTTCTGGTGTGATAGTGACAAAATTATAAATAATCTTTGGCATTTTTTTAAGGCCATAAATCTCTTTGGCATCAGTCGCCAGACTCTTTGAGACCGTAGTGCAGACATTTGAATGTTCAGCCGAGAATTTGACGATGTCTCGCAATGTTGGATCTTCACCTATCAGGTAAACATCCGTACCGTGAAAAGTCGATATTGTTTTCACCGAGATACCTCTGTCAGCAAGCATTTTTTTAGCCAAATACATTGCAGGAAAATGCGGTATGGCATAATGGCCATGAATGAGATCAATTTTGTATTGCTCGGCGACTTGGGCTATTTTGTTTGCTAGAGCTAAGTCAGTTGGTTGAGTTACAAACAATGGATATTCCATAGTCTCTACTTCGTGAAAGAAAATATTCTTTTTCCAAGAACCGATCAAACGATAAGGAACTTCAGTAGAAACAAAGTGAATTTGATGCCCTCTTTTGGCAAGGCGAAGGCCTAGTTCTGTAGCCAAAGTCCCGCTACCTCCGTGAGAGGCGTAGCATGTTATTAAAATTTTCATAAACGTGTCCAGCTAGCTTTTTAGGTACTTCGTTGCCTCCTCTGGAGACATCACATTGATAATGACCTCACTGCCAAGTTCAAATCCGCCGAAATTGGACACTCTGGGGATTAACTCCAGATGCCAATGGTAAGAAGCAGATCTATCTTGCAGCGCAGGTAGAGTATGAATATACCAGTTTAAGGACGGATTGTCCAGTGTTTTGCTTACTTTTTGAACTACTTCGTGAAGGGCAGTCGCAAACTGAGACATGCTTGTTTTGGTCGTCTCTTCGAATTGACTCTCATGATTTTTAGGAAGTATCCATGTTTCAAAAGGGAACCTAGAAGCAAAGAAATTTATCGCGATAAACTGGCCATTTTCATAGACGACGCGCGTTTTTTGCCGCCTCTCATGTTTGACCATATCACAGTACACACACGAGCTGTTGATCCCATAATACTTTTCCGCTCCATCCATCTCTCTCCCAACAGTATTGGAAACAATGCCGGAACCAAATATTTGAGCGTGAGGGTGAAGAATTGATGCGCCAGCCTCAGGGCCATGATTGTAGATCGGCATAATCGAGGCCAAGCCTTCTTTGTCGCGCATGCATAAATATCGGTCTCTCAACATTTCCAGCATATCTTCGATGACTTTTTGCGGCATCAGGTTTAAGGGTTGATGGTGATCTTTCATCACGATAACTTCATGATCGCCTCGTGAGGCTTTGGCACGATAAAAATCATCTTCGATATAATATGATCTCTGGCTTTTTTGGCTCTCATCTTCAATGAAGGCAGGATACCGGTTTTCAACTGCAAAACAACTTCTGTTCGAAGCTTTTCTAATCTTTTCTAGATGTTTGAAATTATCGTTCTCTGGGCAAAAAGGGCAGGCAGCAGGATCATTTATTTCCACGCCCTTGGGAATTACAAAATCTCGAGGTCTTTTGGCCCTCTCTGGCGCAATGACGACCCAGTCGCCAGTAATAATATTTTGTCGCAATTGTGGCAAGGGCCCTCCAAAACGTCAATAATCTATTCTAAAAGTTGTTGTTTTGCCCTGAGCGAGTATTGCGAGTCGAATGGGCTTTCATAAATTCTAATATCTAAATCCGAAATAATCTCAAATTTTTGAATTTTAAATTTCAAATTTATTTAGAATTTAGTGTTTAGGATTTAGAGTTTCCTGATCAGCGTATTCGCTGATCAGTTTGTCCATGTGTTATCGCCACTGCCAGAGCATCAGCGGCATCATCTGGCTTCGGACATTCACGCAGACTGCAAACTGTCTTCACCATCTCCTGAATCTGTTTTTTCTCGGCTCGGCCGTACCCAGTCAGCGCTTGCTTGACCTGAAGTGGTGTATAGCCAAAGACTGGCAACCCCATCTTCTTGGCACAGACCACGGCCACACCCCTAGCCTCCGCGACACTGATAATGGTCTTTTGGTTCTTGAAGAAGAACAGCTCCTCAATCGCTACTTCGTCCGGTTTGTTCTCTTTGATTATATCAGAAAGTGAATTAAAAATATGCAAAAGACGCACCGATATCTCTGTGTTGGCTGGCGTTCTAATGCAACCGTATTTAATCGGCACGATCTTGTTATTGGATATTTCGATCAACCCCCAGCCCATTATCCCCGTGCCAGGGTCAATCCCCAAAATCCGCTTCGAGTTCTCGTTTTTCAATTTACTATTCTCATTTTTCATTAAATTTATCATTCCCGGTAAAACATCGTTAAATCGAGCGCAAATATTTTATTTCCTCAACAACATAATTGATTTCCCCTGCTTTCATCGCTGCGGATTCGATAACAAAAGGAACATTCTGTGGCAACTGCTTTATCACCTCGGCAAATGTGTCTTTGTGCTTTAGGTGGATGAAATGATGTTCTTTAAGTTCTTCAGAACAGACAGACATATGGATCTCCGAAAATCTGCTTTTCATTTTTAAGAAATCCGAGACATATGTAGGATTAACGATCATCGCGTGAGCGAAATCAAAAGTAAAAAATAGATTTGGATGCGCGCTTAAAATTTTCTCCATCTCGGCTGGAGTTTGGCCAAATGATTTACGATGGTCAGCGTTTTCAATCGAAACCTTGAAATCACATTGACGAAAAATATCGTAGCTTTCGATATTTTCAATATGAAAAGTCACATTTTTTACATCAAGCTCTCTGGAAAGATACGACAATTTGGCTAGAATTTTTTGTGTCTCAACGTTATCACAGTACTTTAAACCTCGACCAGATGGGGCGTGAATAGTAAAAAAGTCCAAACCGCGAATTATCTCGAGAGATTCTTCGTCTGGCTCGAAATCAAATAATGTTTCAGGAAATGGTAAAACCAACTCGATACCACTCGGCTTAAATTTACCGATGGTTTTGATTTGAACATTTTTGTCTTCGCTGACACGATAGACTAGTCCGGTCGAGATAGAAATGAGATTTTTCATTGGAGAAAATTAATAACAAAACACGATTTGGTTATATCCATTGTATCGCATCAATACGATTTCGAATAGATAAAAACTTTATCGTGTTTGCTATTAGGCCAAGTCTATTGCAGGGTCAGGGTATTGTTGGCGTTAAGTTTGTAGGAAACTGTCTTCGCTATTGTTGCTCCCACTCTGGTAAAGCTCACAGTCACAATGTTTGAGGCAAAAGCGATGGAATTAACTGTACATTCAAAATATCCATCAAGCAATACTCTGGCTGCATATTTTGGAGTACCAGCGCTGTTAGTCATGATTTCGAGCTCAGTCGGACTAACAGTTGCCCCCGCATGTCTCATACCGCCGAGTGTCAAAATAATTGCAGCTTGATTTGCATTAGCCGTATCAACTGCATAATTTTTCTGGTCCAATGTGATTGTCGCTGGTATCTCAGTGTTGAAAGGGCCATCTGCAGTCTGGTCGAAAACTCCGTTAACCAGTTTGTATGTCGTACCGCCAACAACAACACTAGCAGCCTTCAAATTGGTCAATGAAAATGCCGACGAGACGGCAGCAGACGAACTTGACGAGCTCGTTGCAGAGACAGATGAGCTCGAAGACGAAGAGTCAGAACTGCTTGACGAAGAACTAGACAACGCACTCGAAAGTGACTTCTCTGTTCCAGATAATTTATTATCCAGAGAACTTATCTGAGATTGCAAATCATTTTTATCGCTAGTCGCGGCCCGGTTGATAAAAAAGTAAGTTAAACCGCCGACGACGAGGCCCGTAATAAGCACCGAAATCACCACGATCCATACTGGTTTCACATCTCTCCTTTTTTAAATTTGATTCATAACCATTATATTCCCTCAGAAAAGAAAATCAAAGACTAGAGAACACAGTTTATCAAAAAAAACATCCCAGACTTTCTCGAATGTTTTTTGTTAACAATATTTTACAAGCTTGCGTTGGTGTAGACGCTATTAACATCATCGAGATCATCGATCGCTTCAATCAGATTTTCCACTGAGATTTTCTTGTCTTCGCTGACATCGAGAAAGGTGTTTGGAATATAAACAACTTCTGAGCTTTCGACTAAAACGCCAGCATCTTTGAGCGTCGCATTGACATGGTTGAGCTCAGTAAATGCGCAAGTTATTACGACCAGATCCTCTTCTCTGGAAAAATCTTCAGCTCCAGAATCGATAATTATCATATCCAGATCGTCACCCTTGGCCGAATTGGTCGACTCATCAACGATGATCTGACCAACTTTTTTGAATAAATAGCCAACACTACCGGTAGCTGCCAGCGAACCGCCAGCTTTATTCAAAAGTGCCCTGATCTCTCCTAACGCTCGGTTTTTATTGTCGGTCAAACATTCAATTAAAAGAGCGACTCCACCTGGGGCATAAGCCTCGTAAACAATTTCCTCAAGTTGAGCACCACCATCGAGACCGCCCAATCCCCTTTTGATAGCTCGATCAATATTATCTTTTGGCATCGAAACTGCCTTGGCATTGTCAATCGCCAATCGCAAAGATGGATTCATCACTGGATCGCCCGATTTGCCGTCTCTGGCAGCGATAGTAACTAGTTTCGCAACCTTCGTAAAAACTTTTGACCGTTTCGAGTCAATAATCGCTTTCTTATGTTTTGTGGTTGCCCACTTGCTGTGTCCAGACATCGGTCGCTACGCTCCAATTAGTAATTTCTAAACAAATTCTCATCTGAGAATATTCCAAAAATAAAACAATTTCAACATAACAAAGTTTTGATTTCAAATCCAGCTATCTTGATCCTTGACATTGCCACTTGTCCACAAAAGAACAGGTAATGTCGCCATCTTGATCTGTGCGAAAAATGTTGATGCCAACGCTTTGCAAATAATTCAAGACTTCTTGATGTGGATGACCGTAGCTATTCCCCGCACTGGCTGAGACAATAGCAGTCTCTGGATTTACCTTTTGATAAAACTCTGGGCTGAGTGAATACTTTGAACCATGATGAGGCACTTTGATCACTTCGGATAATAATTTTGTCGAATCATTGGAAGCAGATATCTCAGCCACCGCATCCGCCTGAATATCGCCGGTAAAAAATATGCAGTGTGATTTGTAGCAAAAATTATTCACCTCCGAGGTGTCGTTTAAATCTGTTGCTTCGAGTGACTTGAACTTGTCGCCAGGCCAAAAAAAACTAATCTCTCCGTCGGGAAAAGGTTCAAAGCGGTAGCCAATTTCTGGCACGACCATCTCAATATTTTTGTCTCTGACCTTCGACAAAAACTCCAGATAGACATCAGATGATCCGACCACGCCGGAACTGTAAATTTTTCCAACAGTATAGCGATCGAGAACCGCGTTCAGGCCGACGATATGGTCGGCGTGAGGATGGGTCAGGATCATATATTCAATATTTTTGTCACCGACTGGCATCTTGTCGCCAAGTTTCTGCACCACATCTGAACTCGGGCCGCCATCAATTAAGACCTGCGTGTCGCCGAATTGAATTAACTCAGAGTCGCCCTGTCCAACATCAAGAAAATATACTTTTACAGCTGGATCGAGCTGGCGGCTACCAACCTTAAAAATCAGGCTGAATCCAATCAGTAACAGGGTAATAACTATAAAATTTAAAATTGTTTTGAGCACGAAAGTCCTACTTCAGTTTATTTTGCAACTATTTCCAAACATAGCTGGCGAACGGAATCTTCGACATCCAAACGACACCGTCGATAATATAAGTTAAAAGCGGCCAAGCCGCGTCAGCAAAAATTTTTGCAGCTGGCAGCCAGAGCAAGCCGATTAAGCCAACGATAAATGAATACAGCATCGTCAGAGGAATAATCCAAAGTATCAAAATATTTGAAACTGGGGCGATAAGCGAAATTTGCTTGAACTGGAAGATCATGATCGGCAAGACCGCAAACTGGGCGCTCAGTGTTTCGGCAGCTGTGTTGCGAATATTCTCAGGGATGTATCTCCCCTTTCTACTGGCGAACGATTTTTTTAATATTGGCGACAAATAGATCAAGCCACAAAAAGCCAAGAAAGAGAGCTGAAAACCTATGTCATGACAAAGAATGAAAGGATTGAACAAAACCATAACGATTGCCGCCAGCAACATCAGGTTAGTCTGATCACCAGGTCGCCCCAACATCGTCTGGCCGAAAATGATAGCGATAGAGAAAATGGCGGCCCGAACAACAGATGATGCGCCACCAGTCATCGTAACGAAAAACAAAACCAATACTACACTCAGCCAAAAGGTTTTTTTGCGGCCAATAATTGTCAGCAGCAGCGCCGACAGGGCAATCACGATGATCGTCACATTATAGCCAGACAGCGCGACAATGTGAGTTAGGCCAGTACGCTGCAAAGCCAGAACGAAATCAGCTGGCAAATCTTTTTTGGCGCCGAGAATCAAACCCTCCGCTAGGGACGCTTGCGGTTCTGGTAGAGTTTTTTGCAAAACATTCTCGATCTTCTGTGCCAAATTAAATAAACTAGCTCGGAAACGATAGCCGATCTTTCCGCTTTGACCAATTTTTTCAACTGATTTTGGCTGTCGGATATAACTAAAAATCTTTTGCCCCTTGAGATAACCCGGATAATCAAAATCCTCGATCATCGCTGGTTTATCAATCTGCCCAGAGATACGCAGTTCGTCGCCAACACGATATGCGGGAAAGTGTGGCAAAAAAACCAAAATCCTCGTTTTCCGACCATTTTCGATGGCGTCGACAACAATTTTTTGCTTCCCCTTACTAAGATCTGGCCGATCGGCAACCACGCCGGTAATCGTAACATCTGTGCCAAAATTAATTTTTGGTACGACGCTGTGAGCAAATTGCAGATTATAGATAATGCCAATAAAGATAAAAACAAACATCGATGCGGCCAAAGTCAAATACTGATTTTTGAGTAAATAATTGATTGCTCCAACTGTAATGAAAAGAACAGATAAGGCAATTAATACCGACAAGCCAAGATTAATGACTTGTTGAACTTCTCCCACCGCGACACCAATCAAAAAACCCACAGCCACAATGGTAAATATTCGAAAAGAGTATTTCAAATTATCAACAAAAATCTTCATTGATCCTCGCAATGACATCTATTTTTTTAATGTCATTCCCGCGCAGGCGGGAATCCGCTTAATCTTTTGTAGATTCCCGCCTGCGCGGGAATGACAAGAGGAGGACGGAAGGGCACATTTAATTCTGCAAACTGGCTCCTGCCTGCCCCGCGTAGCTCGGAGAGCGAAGTGGGGACTTCTAGCTCCTAATCTCCAACTTCCAACTCCTGATTTCAATTCTAGCTTATTTGGAAAATATTTGCTAAAATGAAGCTATGAAAAAAGACAAACAAGCAGAAGAATTACAACAAAAAATTGGTGAGTTGACCGCTGGCTGGCAGCGAGCTCAGGCTGATTTTGCCAATTTCAAGAGACAGGCCGAGATGGATCGAGCCAAGACAATCAAATTTGCCAATCTAGATCTGATCATGAGTTTATTGCCAGTACTCGACAATTTTCAGTTAGCTGCCAAACATGTACCAGAAAATTTAGCGAATGATAACTGGGTTATCGGTGTCAGGCAAATAGAAAAACAGCTTGAAACCGTCCTAGCCGAAGAAGGTTTACAAAAAATCGAGTCTTTGGGTCAACAATTTGATCACAATCTGCATGAGGCAGTAGAACATATTCCCTCCGAAAAACCTGAGGGTGAGATCGTCGAAGAAATTTCTGCTGGATATCGATACAATGACATCATCGTCCGCCCAGCCAAAGTCAAAGTCTCAAATGGAGTAAGCTAAAATATTGTATTAGAATGCTGAATCATGGTCTCGTCACAGATCATCAAAGCCGCTAAAAAGTATTCGATTGAGTGATATTTCACAATAGGAGGAGGATGACAGAAAAACTTAGGAAAGGGCTATTTGATCTAACAATTATCCTACTTTTGCCGATCTTCGCCTCGGTTATTGCCTCAATCTACTCAGTCAATTATCTTTGGTCAATCATCCTTTTTCTTGGTCTACCATCATTATTTCTGTCCATAAGGCTACCAAAATGTGCCCTAAAAGCTCTCTCTTTTTCGATTGTCGCGAGTATTCCCACAATTCTCGTTGTTGATTACATTGGCCAAATAATGGGTCAATGGATTATCCCATCATCGGTATCGTCTTTTCGATTTTTCGGTGTTGTCCCGATCGAACAAGGATTGTGGGCTGTCTTAAATTTTTACTCCGTAATTATGTTTTACGAATACTTTTTAAACCACCATGTTGTCAAAAAAACATTCGCTGCAAAATTTAAATATCTATATGTCATCGGATTCGCCATCATTGCCCCATTTATTACGGTGCTGTTAGTTAATCCCTCGTGGCTTCGTGTCCCCTATTTCTACTTCATCTTTGGAATATTACTGATCGGCATCCCAGCCTTTTTCGAAGTTTCAACGCATGCGAAATTGACTCCGAAATTTCTAAAGACTGCGGCCTACTTCTTTTATTTAAGCTTCATTTACGAGATTACCGCACTTAAACACGATTGGTGGCAATTTCCTGGCTGGCAATTTGTTGGTTGGATTTCACTGCTTAATGTTAGATTCCCGCTTGAAGAATTACTTTTCTGGATTATCTTATTTGCAATGGCCATTCTCGGCGTCTATGAGAAATTTGACGACGACCAAGAAGAAAGATACCTTAGTAGCGGCACTGCCTAAGGGCAAATTCACGAAGACCTCTTGTGACCCGTCCTTCGCCAAGCCTGCCTGTCGGCAGACAGGGCTACGGAGGGTCTGCGACCTCTTTCTGCGAAAGACCTCTTGACAAAATGTAAAGTATACTTTACATTTTTAGTTGTAGGGTTTATAATTAAGATACAAAAAATAACATTCTCGCTTGTGCGAGAACAACACAAGAAAGGAAGAATATGGGAAAAATCATCGGTATCGACCTTGGTACCACCAACTCGGCAGTCTCAATCATGGAAGGTGGCGAAGCCAAAATCATTAGCTCGTCCGAGGGCGGACGAACTGTTCCTAGTGTCATTGCTGAAACAAAGAAAGGCGACCGTTTAGTCGGTCAGTTAGCCAAGAGACAAGCTGTCACTAACTCTGAAAATACAGTCTTCTCAGTCAAGAGGTTTATTGGTCGCAAATTTGACGATGCTGAAACACAAGCTGATCTCAAAAAGATGCCATATAACACCAAGAAAGCCTCCGACGGCTCTGTGCGCATCGTCATGAACGGCAAGGACTACAGCTCTCAGGAAATATCAGCTTTTGTTTTACAAAAAATTAAGGCTGATGCTGAAACTTATCTAGGTGAAAAAGTTACCGAGGCAGTTATTACTGTTCCGGCCTACTTTAACGATGCACAGAGACAAGCAACCAAAGATGCTGGCAAGATCGCCGGCCTTGATGTAAAAAGAATTATCAACGAGCCAACTGCAGCTGCTCTAGCCTACGGTCTCGACAAGAAGAAAAATGAAAAAATTGCCGTCTATGACCTTGGTGGTGGTACTTTTGATATCACTATCTTGGAACTTGGTGATGGCGTCTTCGAAGTAAAAGCTACCAATGGTGACACTCATCTTGGCGGTGACGACTTTGACCAAATCTTGATGGACTATATCATCGATGAATTTAAAAAAGATCAGGGTGTCGACCTACACAACGACAAGGCTGCCATCCAGCGCGTCAAGGAAGCTGCCGAAAAAGCTAAGATTGAACTTTCCACAACCGCCCAATCTGATATCAATCTGCCTTTTGTCACGGCTGATGCTAGCGGACCAAAACATTTGCAGATCAATCTTGATCGAGCCAAACTTGAGAGCTTGGTTGCTGACTACATCGAAAAAACGCTAAAGCCATGCGAGAAGGTCTTGAAAGATGCCAAACTTGATAAAAAAGATATCGACGAAGTTATCTTGGTCGGTGGCATGACTCGCATGCCCGCTGTTCGTGAGGCAGTCAAGAAATTCTTTGGCAAAGAACCAAACCATTCAGTAAACCCCGATGAAGCTGTCGCCATTGGCGCTGCCATACAGGGCGGTGTTCTCACAGGCGAGGTCAAAGACTTGCTCTTGCTCGATGTAACTCCACTATCACTTGGTATCGAAACGCTCGGTGGCATTTCGACCAAATTGATCGAGAGAAACACGACCATCCCAACCTCGAAATCGCAGGTCTTTTCAACCGCTGCCGACAATCAAACCTCTGTGGAAATCCATGTTTTGCAGGGCGAGAGAGAGATGGCCAATGACAACAAAACCTTAGGAAGATTTATCTTGGATGGCTTACCACCAGCGCCAAGAGGCATTCCGCAAGTTGAGGTCACCTTCGACATCGATGCCAACGGTATCGTCAATGTCAAAGCCACTGACAAAGCAACAAACAAAGAACAACACATCACTATCACCTCTTCTTCTGGTTTGTCTGAAGCTGAGATCGAGCGGATGAAAAAAGAAGCCGAAGATCACGCTGAAGATGACAAGAAAAAGAAAGAAACTATCGAGGCCAAAAATGTTGCTGATACTCTCATCTACACGGCCGAGAAGTCCATCAAAGATGCTGGCGACAAAGTCGACGGTAATCTGAAGAGTGATGTTGAGGAAAAAATCAAAGCTTTGCGCGAAGTCAAAGATGACGAGAACCTCGACGAGATCAAAGAAAAAACAGAGAACCTTTCTAAATCTCTGCAGGAACTAGGCAGCAAGATGTACGAACAAGCCAAAACCGAAGAAAAAACCGAACCTAAAGATGAAGCTGACGAAGAAAAGAAAGAGGAAAAGACCGAAGAGAAAAAGGACGAAGAAAGTAAATAACGATTATGGACGAGGAGACGGGGAATTTTCTCCGTCTCCTCCCTTGATAATGTAGGCCGAAACAGAGTAAAATTAGGATAGGTGCTTTGCATCTTAGTTTGGTAATTCACACTGGAGGGGATCGCCAGAGGCGATATAGCCAATGAGGGATTTTTTTCGACAACCCATCTTTTTGCTCTTCATTATCATCGCCATCGTCGTCGCCGTCGGTTGGAATATTTGGAGTAACCGCAAGACAACGCCAGCTACGACTACTGCGACTAGCCAATCTAGCTCGAAGAAGATTGAAGACCTGACGAATATCGATCCGGCAGATTTCAACGAGCCGACAAAAAATGAGCTCAATCTGGCTTACCAAAAGGCTCAGGAAGTCAATCCGGAATACAAGCTGTCTGCGCTGGAAATAGAATTTGACAGCACGATGAAGGCAGATACGGTCGTGTCTCGATACATTTTCTCCTCCGAGGCAGACACAACCAATAACTGGATTTTTACGGTTTCTGGAGCAAATGGCAATTATATTCGCGCCTTGATACCAAAAAATGATTACCAAGGTAATATCTCGACTATAGACTTGGCCAAATGGAAATTTAATTATGTTACTGCCTTCCAACTTGCCGAAGAAAACGGGGGCAGAAACTGGAGAGAAAATAACAAAAATCTCCAAAAAGTTATCCTGACGCTGAGAAATACCAGCGACAACTGGCTGACTTGGACAATTACCTATTATACAGCCGACTCAACATACCCTGTAAATATTGACGCCTATTCTGGAAAAATGCTATAGTTGAGCGTCGAAGTATGTTTATTTTTATTAAAAGAAAGATTTTTTTGTGGCAGAAGATTACTACAAATTGCTAGGAGTCAGCAAAACGGCGACAGCCGATGAGATTAAGCGTGCCTATAGAAAATTGGCAATGCAACACCACCCTGATCGCGCTGGAGAGGGTGATGACAAGAAGTTCAAACAAATAAACGAAGCCTACCAGACGCTTTCTGACCCAAATAAACGAGCTCAATACGACCAATTCGGTCACGACGGCTACAACAAGTACAGCCAGAGTGGTGGTCAATCAAGTGGCTTTGGTGGATTTTCTGGCTTCGGTGGCGGAGAAAGCGGATTTTCTGGTTCAGGATTTGGTTTCGAAGGTGGACTAGGCGATATTTTCGAAGACTTTTTTGGCCAAGCCTTTTCGCAGGTACAAGCCGAAATGCGACTATCCCCTGCTCAAGCGGTTTTGGGAGCAAAGATGCAGGTCAATATTGACGGCACCAATGTTGAAATTAATATTCCGGCTGGCACTCAGGATGGCAGCTCATTTCGCATCCAGGGTGGAGGGAAGGCTTTCAAGGGCGGCAAAAAAGGCGATCTCATCTTGACTGTACGCATCGAGATGCCAAAACACCTGACACAAGAGCAGAAAGAGCTTTGGGAGAAGCTGCGTGAAACAGAGGGCAAAAAGAAAAGTTGGTGGAACGGCTAATCTCCAATCATCACAGATGGTGACTGAACAAAAAACAATAGCACAAAATAATGAATAACCCACGGGCTCACGCCCGGGGTATCAGCCCAGTGCAAGCTTC
>JBAWZC010000003.1:0-99451 GCA_037143235.1 Candidatus Berkelbacteria bacterium | reverse complement strand
ATTTTGGACTTACAACCTAAAAGTCATGATCTTATCTCATTTGGCGGAGAGGGAGAGATTCGAACTCTCGAGACCATTGCTGGCCAACCGGTGTTCGAGACCGGCGCACTAAGCCACTATGCGACCTCTCCTAATATGTTGCATGTTGTCATCTCGATTCTGCTGAGAGATCTTTATTTAAGCCAAAAGATTTTTCCGCAAAGTCGAAATGACAAATGCTTATTTTTGCTGATGTTTTATCAATCTGTCTAAATCTGTAATCTGTGTGTCTTATTTCTTCTTTGTTCTCACGGTCACATTAACCCCAGCCTTCTTCTCGCTTTTGTTCTGACGGTTTGCCATAATTTTATCAACAAAACCCTGTTTTTTCTTCGGCGCTTCAATTTCTTTTACCAAAGCTGATTTCTCCTTCAGAGGAGCTTCAATCTCCTTAATCAACTCCTTGCTGGCTTTGGAAAATGTTGATAATTTACCAGAATATTTCTTCAAAACATACAATTGCTGAACGATGCTAAATAAGGTTGTAATGATCCAATAGATAACCAAAGCTGAAGGCAAAGTACGACCAAAGAATAAAGTCATAATCGCCGGTAAGAAAATCATCTGCTTGCTCATCGCCTGAGAAAAATCCTTTGGATCTTGATCCTCTTTCTTAATCTTCGGCATCATCAGATATGATAGATAAATTTGCAAACCAGCTGCCAAGATCGGCAAAACCCAAGGATCAGGTTTGGTCAGGTTGAAACCAATGAAATTTACATTTATCAGGTCAGGCCGAGGAATGAAATGATAAAGCATCGCGTATCCACCAGTATTCAAACCGTGGCGCATCGCCGAGTAGAGAGCAATCATAATTGGCAATTGGATCAAAAGCGGCAAACAAGCACCAAAAGGGGAAACGCCTTCGTCTTTATACAAAGCCATAATCGCTTTGGATTGCTCCGTCGAATCAGTAATTTCCTTCTTGATCTTGTTGATTTTTGGTGTTAACTCCTGCATATGCAACTGGCTTTTGGCCTGTTTAATCGCCGACGGCATCAGAGCCAGACGAATCAAGACCGTGACAACAACGATCGCAAGTCCAGCAGAATTGTTTGGCATCAGCCATATCAAAAGTATCAAAAGATTGTAAATCGGTTGATAAAAGACTGCGTCGATAATAAATTTCATAATTTCCAGTGTTTAAATGTTTAAGTAATAAATTTAGTCATTTACCCAATTAATCATTTAGTCATTTATCGAATAATTGGAAATTGGTAATTGAAATATTTGATTACACCGGATCATGTCCGCCCTTGCTCCAAGGATTGCAACGCAAGATACGCCAAAATCCCATCACAGTGCCCCTTAAAGGTCCGTACTTGATAATAGCATGTTTTGAATATTCTGAACATGAGGGAGTGTATTTGCAATAACCACCTCGAAAAAATATCCGTGTCCAGCCCGTATCTGGAGATAAATATCGCTGATACAGTTCAATTATGTAAACTAATATTTTTGTCATAATTCATCTACTTATTGGAGATTTTAATGGGACAAAAAGCATTGTCTCTAAAATTTCAACATCAAGGCTACTATCTACTGGACAATCCCAACAACTTGGTCAATTCTTCTTTGATGATCGCTGTCTGATATGGGTATAGATAGTCGCGTTTGACCAAGACAATAGCGTCAAAGCCATTACCCAAAACTTTTATCTGATCAATCATAATCGCTCGTAATCTTCGCTTAAGTGCGTTACGACGAGTTGCCCTCTTGTTAATCTTATTGCTAACAACAAAACCAAAACGCGATGGTCGACCAGTATTAGATACGATTTTTAATGTCAGGTTTTCACCATGGAAAGAACGAGCTCTCTTGAAGACCTTGCTGAAATCACGATCCTTGGATAACCTATTTATTTTTTTCAACATAGCACATTTGAAGATTAGGTTTTAACAAAAAAGGATCTTGCGATCCTCAAATTTGTTTAGGCTGAGAGAGATTTGCGACCTTTTTGTCTGCGACGAGACAAAACATTTCTGCCACACAAAGTAGCCATCCTCGAGAGGAATCCATGTTTTCTTGAACGACGTCTTTTGTTGGGTTGGAATGTACTTTTCATTACAAGAGACAATTTATCACAAAATAAGATTAATTTCAACCTTTGGTATTTAAAATACGGATTAAAGAAAAAATTATGATTAATGGCGGATAGATTGCTTCGTCACTAACTCCTCGCAATGACAAAAAACAATAAATTAAAATGACAAGAGGAAGAGCAACAACAGTAAGAATGAAATAACCGTGAGAACAATAGTAAAAATTGATCATGAACGATTAGCAGTCATTGATTGTTTTCCAAAAAATAGACACAGACGGAGCGAATATTTACTACCTTGGCAGGCTAGATATTGATTAGCCTGTGGATAAGTTGATAACCTGTTTATTGTAACGAATTCTAGGAGAAACGATTATGGATTACAAAGAAATTTGGACAAATACCTTGGGAGAACTTCAGATTTCTCTGTCAAAGGCAAATTTTGTTACTTGGTTCAAAAATACCTTTATCGCTGACTTCAAAAAGGGTGTTTTGACAATTGGAGTGCCAACAATTTTCATCGAAGACTGGCTAAAGAAGAAGTATCTAAAAGAGATTGAAAAGGCGTTACAAAAACAAATCAGTGAGAAGATCGAAGTAGTTAAATTCAAAGTTGCCGCACCGAAAAATGATCAGATAGTTCAGATAGACGAAACTATGGTTATCCACAAGCCTGTGGATAAAACAGCCCCGCTGCAAAGCTCCGTTCGCACAGTCTTCCAGGAGAGCGATTCCACTAGCCTAAACCGTGATTATACACTGAACAACTTTATCATTGGCTCATCTAATCAACTAGCTTTTGCAGCCGCTGAGGCTGTTTCCAATAAGCCTGGCGAGAAATACAACCCTCTTTATATTTACGGTGGCTCGGGGCTAGGCAAAACTCATTTAATGCAAGCCATCGGCAACGCCTTTTGCGAAAAACATCCCAACAAAAAAGTTCTCTACATCACGACCGAAACCTTTATCAATGACTATATCAATGCTGTCGGCTCGGGTTTTGGCAAAGCCAAGGATTTTAAAAATCGTTATCGTAATGTTGATCTTCTTTTGATTGACGATATTCAGTTTCTTTCCGCTAAAGAAGGAACACAAGAAGAATTTTTCCACACCTTTAATCATCTACACCAAAACAAAAAACAAGTTGTATTAACTTCTGATCGGACGCCAAAAGAAATTAAAGGACTAGAGCTGAGGCTTAAAACCCGCTTTGAGGGAGGCATGGTTACCGATATTAGCTTACCCGATGTCGAAACCAGAGAAGCTATCTTAAGGCAAAAAGCCGCCAAGATGAATTGGGATATTGAAAAAGAAATCATTACCTATATTGCCGAAAATATTAAGTCTTCTGTCCGAGAGCTAGAAGGTGCTCTTAATAAAATTGTCGCCACCTGTGAATTGACAGGAGTAGAACTGACTTACAAAAAGGCTGGCGAGATCCTCGGCAATATTATCAATGAGAAAAAACAGACCCTCTCTCCTGATCTCGTTATCCGCGAGGTTCATAAATATTACAAGCTGCCGATCGAGGACATTTTGGGTAAAAAGAGAGTTAAAGAATTAGTCCTACCGAGACAATTAACGATGTATCTTCTCCGCCATGAGTGTGGAATGTCATATCCAGATATAGGTAAAGAAATAGGAGGGAAAGACCATTCAACAATCATGCATGGGTGTGGCAAAATAGAGGCTTCCCTCTCCACAGATATGAGAATGAAAGAAGATCTATCGAAAATCAAAGAATCTATCTATTCCATGATTTGATTGTTTCCCTTGGATGAAAGTGTTTTGCTGGGAGGGGGATTAGTTAAATAGCTTTTTAAAACAATAGTAATAATAAGGGGTGTGGACAGAGTGGATAAAGGAAAAAGCAGCAGTGATATTGGATAAAAATTGTCAGGTGGTGTGGAAAAGTTGTTGAAGAAATAGTGGATGTGGCGGGGGATAAGTTCGATCAGAAATATAAAAGAAGATTAAATCAGAAAAATTTGCGGATAACTGACCTTTTGTCCACAACAATCCACAGCCTTTTCAAGGTAATCCACAAATAAAGAATAAATCGTTTGTAGTAAACAATAATTAAGTAATAATTAGAAAAGGAAACCTATGAAAATCACCGTTTTGCAATCAAATTTTGCTAAAGTCTTAGGCGGCACGAGCCGTATTGTTGGTAATCGGGTTACTCTGCCAGTTTTAAATAATATTTTAATCTCGGCGCAAAAAGGCAAGATTAAATTTTCAGCGACTGATCTGGAGGTCGGTATTAGTTCCACAACCATCGGCAAGATTGACGAAGAAGGAGATATTACTTTACCGGCTCGTCTACTCTCGGATTTTGTTTTGAACAACAAGGATGAGTCGATCGATTTGGTTGTGAAGGGCACCATGGCGAAGATAAAATCAACTCGTTTTGAAGCCAACATCAACGGCATCGCTGCCGAGGAGTTCCCTTCTATACCTGAAGCCAAAGGCGGATACAAGATCAAAATTAGCAAAGAGAAACTTGCCTCGGCCTTGAAAAAAGTCATTATTGCTCCAGCCAATGATGAAACTAGGCCAGTCTTGGCGGGTATCTGTTTTCAGTTTAATAATAATTCTCTGACTTTGGCTGCGACTGACTCTTACAGATTGGCTGAGAAGAAAATTGAGATTGAAGGCAATCCGGAAGCCAAAAATATTATTGTGCCGACCAGAACTATTTCTGAAGTTTTTCGTATGATCACTGGTTCTGATGCTACTGGTGATATTGATATTATCTGTAGCGACAATCAGATCAATTTTAATATTGATGGGACCAAGATTGTTTCGAGACTAATTGAAGGATCATACCCTGCTTACGCTCAGATTATTCCCAAGAATAGCCCAATCACCGTTATTGCAAATCTATCCGAGCTTTTATCTGCCGTTAAGCTGTCCTCACTTTTCGCCAAAGAGGCTTCAAACAATAATATTAAGTTGATCGTTAAGGATGGTTCTCTGACAGTTTCATCAATCTCCAGTCAGGTAGGGGATGCCAAATCAAAAGTTGCGGCTGAAATCACCGGTGGTGATGTCGAGGTATCTTTCAATGCTAGATATCTATCTGATGTGCTAGCCGTCTTGGGACAGGAGAAAGTAAAGATTGGCCTCAAAGATAGCGGTTCTGCTGCTACTATCACCACTTCCGATGATAAAGACTATGTTTATATCGTGATGCCGCTGAAACTCGACTAGGAGATAGGATCTAGGAGCCAGAAGTCAGGAGACAGTAAAGAAATTTGTCATTACAGCGACAAACTAAATTTGGCAATTAATTTCAGTCGACATGCTCAGAAATCTCACACTTGAAAATTTTCGCAATCACTCCAAACTGTCTCTCAATATCAAAGACCTGGTATTGATCGTGGGGCCGAATGGTTCAGGCAAGAGCAATATTTTGGAATCCATCTGCTTGCTTTCACTTTGTTCGTCGTATCGAGATGACGAAAAGAAAAATCTAGTTTCATATTCATCTGATTTTGCTAGGATCACGGGGGACGAATTTACAATATTTATTCAGAAAAATCCTCGTCTAATATTCCGCTGTCAAAGCAAGGGTGTATTTCTGAAACAATCTGAATTTATCGGGTTGCTCTCGACGGTAGTTTTCTCGCCAGAGTCCATCGATCTGGTCTCTGGCAGCCCAAGGAACCGCCGGCGTTTTCTCGATACTTTGATCAGCCAGAGCGATCGAGAGTATTTGCGCCAATTAGTTGAATATGAAAAGGTCCGCAAACAACGCAATAGTCTGTTGCAGCTTATTAAAGAAGGCAGATCAGGAGAGAAAGAATTATCGTTTTGGGATGAAGAATTGATCAGGTTGGGCAAGCAAATTATTAGTAAAAGGAGAGAGGTCATCGATTATCTGAACCCAGAGATCAAACAACTTTACTGTCTAATCTCTGGAAGCAAAGAAGATAAATTAAAGGTGGTTTATCAATATGACGGAGACTCTTTAGCGGGTGATTTGAAGCAATCTATCCGTCGAGATATTGCCACTGGTTGTACAAATGTCGGACCACATCGTGAGGATTTTTCGATATTGTTAAATAATAATGATAGTAAATATTTTGCCTCTCGTGGAGAGAAAAGGTCAATTGTTCTGGCCTTGAAAATTGCTGAAGCTCATTATCTAGAGAAAGTTAAGGGCGCCAAGCCACTTCTGCTTCTTGATGATATTTTTTCCGAGTTTGATCAGCAGCGTCGTCACCATTTGATCAAATTGATTAGCAATTATCAAGCGATCATCACGACAACTGAGATTGATGAAATAGATCAGGAAATTCAGGATAAAAGTGAGATAATAGATTTGGGAAAGATGACAAACTAGACAGTGTTTAAGTGTTTAAGTTGATAAGCTTTTAGAAAAAAATAACCGCTTCATTTCCAGCAACCGAGCTGCGAGATGAAAAATAATATGATAAATAATTTAGGCAGCCATGGATAAACTCGATAAAATAATACGAAAGGTTGTGCCACAAAAGACCTACGGAGAGGCCGCCAGATCGGCGGAGATTTGTTTTATTGCCGAAGGATGGAGCAAGTGCTGTTTCAAGGCAATCAGCTATTCAAATGGCGTTCTGAAGCTTTCCGCGCAATCTTCCTCAGCCGCCAGTGAACTCCATATTATTCAAGACGAATTGATCGAATTTGTTAACACAAAAATTGGCCGCAAGACGGTCAGGACGGTGAGAATTATAAATAGAGGGTAATGAATAGGAGTTAGAAGTTAGGAGTCAGGAGCCAGAAGACAGAAGATAGAAAACAAATCTTCTGTAGCTTCATTTATTTGTCATTTTCTACTACTTTTGTCATTCCTGCGCAGGCAGGAATCCTGTCACAGCGTAAGTGCCGAGAAGAGGGCACCTTGTTGTTAGTACTATTGGTGGATTCCCGTCGGAGTTTATCTCGACTGGATTCCTGCCTGCGCAGGAATGACAGGACGGGCGGGAATGACAGGATTCTTCACTGCCTACTGTCTCCTGACTATTGTTTCTTGTTTTCTCTTCTAATACCTCAAACTTCCTACTGTCTCCTGACTCCTAACTTCTGTCTCCTTTTCTCTCTCTTTTAGTACCCCAAATGTGTCCAAGCTATCGTCTGTGGATTTGCCCAGAGACCCATCTTGGTATCACCCTTACAGTTTCCTAGAACTGAACAGCTACCACAAACCCCTTCAACAGAAATTGAATTTTTGCCGAGCCTCTTTTGGCACATATTGGTGGTGACGGTATTACTCCAAGTTTCAACATCTTCCTGCCTGCCTGTCATGATTTGGATAGGAGCAATATCGATATTACCATCCCTGAACATGCTACTGTCTGGCATAAGCAATAGGTCGCCAATCAAACGGCTGGCTTTGTACTGTGCTGCTTCGATCGATTTTTGTTGGCTTACTACTGGATCGGCACCATTCCAGGTTCCCAAGTTACCTACATCGTATTTTGCTGAGTCTGGGGTTTCCTCGTTTGGATAATAATTATCGGCACTGCAAATCACATCGGTGCGATATACAGAGAACAGATTGAGCAAAAGAGCGATAACTAGAACAGGCCAGAAAGCGGCTGATGCTACGGCCAAAGCGGTCGAAGCTGCGGCCCCAACAGCACCGGTTGCGATCAACGTGACGCCATAGGCGACGCCGACAGTAATCGCCGAAGATACGATCATGTTTAGGGTACCCGGTGTCAAATTCCATTGTTGTTCGAGGTTCGCAATATCGTCAGCCCAGTTGTTCTGATAAATGCTTTGAACGGCAAAATCTATCACTGCGATCACAGCCGTAGCCAATGCTTGGGCTGTTTGAGCAATCTGAGCAGCGTCACCAGTTTTTTGGGCAGCCTGATAGGCTTTGTTTGCGTCGTAGGCGGTTTTGGCTAATTCGTAGGTCTTTAGAGCCGTGCCCTGTCCCCAGCCAAGCCTATTGTCAAGCCAATTGAACAGTTTGCCAGTAGCCCAGTTCGTCACTGATGTCCCCAATGTATTCATTGTTCGGCCACCGATAGTGTAAGTGGTATTCTGTTTGTCGAAACCAAAACTCCAGTCTTGTTTACTATATCCTTCGGAGATACCCACGAGCAGCCCCTGTGCCATTTCGTTATTAATCTCAAACCCAAGCCACTTGTCGGAATTTTTTGAGATAAGATTGGATAGGTAATCAAAACCGCCGTCTTTGTCGGCAACAAAATTATCCATATTCCAATCTTTGGTAAAGCGATAAATTGAGGTATATGCAGCCAAGTCCTGAGCGTTTTTGATGCCGTTAAATTCGGCTCCAAACAAATGGCCAGAGATCAAACCATTTTTTAGATAAGTTGCCAGAGCCAGACTCTTGTCTTTGGCACTGCCGTTGAACAGAGCGTTGGAAAAACCAGGGAAGATGTTATCATCAAGTTTCCAGAACATCGCATCAAGCATTCGATATTTGAGAGCGTCTTGGTATCTTTTGCGAGATTCTTCTTGAGCTTTATCAGCAGCAGTCCCTATTGCAACCTTCTTTGATCGCAGGGCTTCAATTTTTGCTTTATTTCCATTGGCATCTTGGCTTGTCAGATCATTAATCTGGGCATCGATTGTTGAGAGAAGCCCTGCAGCAGTAAAACCAGCACCAGGTGTGCCATATTGGGCATAAGTTGCAGAGACATTTGCGCCAACCAGCGAGATTCCATCACGAGAGACATTGGCTGTATTGTTGACAAAACCCTCAGTCGTAAGACAGGTGATAGCTCCGTTGATTATGCTGCCCCCAGCCGGACAAACATCCCCATAATTGTAGCTGCTATGATCTGGGTTGGCTGCTGTTGGGCTGCCGTTTGTGATTGCCCACGCGGCTGCATTTCCAGCGGCCGTGTCGGAAGCTTGGTTACCGTAAAACGACAACTTGATGTCATCATAGCTTACTCTCATTGAGTCGGGTACTGGCAGTTCACATTGGCCATTGTCGGTTGATCGGCAATTTCTAGCACCAACACTATCGAGGGCAGTATAGACAACATTGGCGCCATAGGCCATACCAGCGGCCTGCAAGTTTTGAAGGTTGCCGTTAAATATCTGACGAATATCAAAATTCGGCATATTTATGCCAGATTTTGCTCTTATTTTGTCGCCTACAATAGTTGTGGCAGCGTCTTTGGCAAGCTCTATGGCTTTTCCAGTGTCACTTCTTGTCGATGCCTTGCAGGCGGCATATGTCTTGTTCGCCGCGTCTATCTGAATCTTTGTTAAGCTCGAACCATTGTCAGTGCCGTAAGAGCTTGTGAGACAGGCCTTATCGGTGTTCGCGGCTGTTACATCGTCGCTGGCTCCAAAACGGCGAAATATTTCACTCATCGAAGCGTTCGAAGTTGAGTCAAGATTCAAACTTTCGTCAATCTTTTTGGCTCCAACTTCGTAGATAATTGGTCCAGGGTTTTTATAATTAGCAAGCAATCGACCGACAGTTCCCGGCTCAAGGTTGAGCTTGGTATCCAAATTGAGTGCAAATACTTTATTTAAGTTACTATAAAGGGTCACCCAATTATGATATTTGCTGTCGGTGCAGGTACTGTGGTTTAAACTAAAGCGTGAGCAAATGAAAGTATCTTTAATTCCTGAAATCGCAGCATAAGCATCAGTGCCGTCTTGTGGAGTATAACCAAAGACTTTTGCCAATTCATTAATCGCCAATCGGCTAGTTGTGGCCAATGCGACTTGGTCAACAAATTTATCTGGTGTCATCGAGTTAGTGCCGGTAAATAAATCATAAATCGTGTCAGAAGATAGTGACAATGAATCATTCAGATATTTCATATTATTGATGAATGAGCTCATTTCGCCCTTGAGCTCTGGATTTTGGTCCAATCCGTTGGCACCAACCTTGTAAGTGTTCGGTGCGACCATAGATATAGTTGCGATGGTATTTTTGATTCTCTGCTGTGCCTTGGCTTCTATCGACTTGATCGCGAGATTTGCATCGGCAGATATGCGTGGCAGAAACTTGATTTTATTGACAATCTGATCGATTATCATCGCATTTGGCTGGCCTTTGTAATAATTTAGATTCGCACCGCCAAAAATACTTGAGATCTCATTGTCGGTAATCATCGTAATATTGTCGAGACTGCCATTGCCATTGGCCAGTGGCACTTTCGTTTTGAGCGCAAAGTCAAGCGGGCCAACCTTGGTGACAACCTGATCAAAACTAGTGCCCGCAAAAGCATCACCAGAGACTTTCCATACATCTTCAATGCGTTGCTTGCCGATATTCGTGTAGACATTCCCGGAGAGGTCGATTTTTGATAGACCAAGCACACTACCGAGATAGTTGGAGGTGATCGACGACAAGGTACAATTTTGCATATTGTCAGAGTTCGCGGTCAATAATAATTTAGTTGATCCCTTGGGCAAACCAGCTGATTCATCAATCTTGCTCATCGCGAGGCGGGTGATCGAGGTCATATCGCCACGCAAAATATCGAATAAGTCTGAACCGTCGAGGTCATACTGATCTGTATCAATACCGACTGCCGACAAAAGGCCATTGCCGACAACACGCTTTGTTTCTGCTTCACCAACGATTCGCTTGTAGTACTGAACTGGCGCCTTCAGTTGATCACGAGAAAACAGTCGTTTCAACAAGCCATTGTCTTTGTCTGTCAGATACTGATCTGTGACTGTGGTTGTATTGACAGTGACTGTGTCACTCTGTTTTTGGATATATCGGACCAATTCATTTTTATCGACACCAAAAGCCGTCGACATTAAACCAATAATGTCAGTGTAGGCGGCCTCCTTGTGCTCATCGATATAACGAGTAGACTCGGCGTAGGACTTAAAACAATGTCGTCCAGCCGTGTCGTAATAACAATAATCATCAGCATTTAGCGAACTGTCACTGACGATAAAATTACCCTGTCCAAGCGGTTTGTCTACTTCCGTGACACGGTATTGGACTGGGCAGGTTGGCCCAGAGTCTAAATTGGCATCAAAATATGGATTCGTAACGACATAATCTGGCGTTAGTCCCTTGTTAGTAATCTGGTCAAGAGTTACATCACCATTTAATAACTGTACAAATAGATTGACGCCGTTCTTTGGCAGTTTCATCTTGGCTTCGAGATACTGTAAATCCTGATCAGACAAGGTCACCTTGTCTGATATTTTTCCAGTGAATAGCATCTGAGTTGATCCACGAGGGATGTTAAAGAGGTCGTCGATCTTGTTTGCAGCTGGATTGGCTACGGCCCAAGAGCCTGGAGCTCCCGAAATCAATGAATCATAATTGGCTGACAAACCGAAACGGTTGACGATCTCTGACTTAGCCCCGGCGGTTGAATTGATTAAATTGCGTGACGACATATTATCGACGATGTCGTTCAGTGTGTACTCTTTCATTGATGTGCCACCTTGGCTCTTCAGTTGCAGATCTTTGGCTGACTGCCATTTGGTCTTGGCTACACTCACGTACTGATCAAAAAGTGCGTCTTTGTTTGTGCGTAATACGGTCAGATATTCGATTGTTAGGTCGCTGCTGTATCGGGGGACAGTCTTTGATCCATCTGGGAGGTAATAACCGTTATTGTAGAGAAAATCTTCTTTGTCCTGATAAATTTCGTCACCAACCCAGCGCGACAATTGGTCAAGATCATATCGAAAAGCGGGCATCCCGTCATTTAGGCTTGTGCCCTGAAAACTAAACAATTGCATTCCGAGAGATTGCTCAATCTTGGCTTGACCGACTGCCTGAAAAAATGCGTCTTTGTTGCTAATGCCTTTGTCCTCAGCATTGTGAATAAAATAGATAAATGTGTTCTGTGGCAGACCGAGTCTTGCTTCGGCCTGAGATGTGCCGAGCAAGAGAATAAAATCGGTTATTGATAGCTTCCCAGCCAAGAAGTTCAGAACCGTAGTCGGCGTGACCGCTCTTTTTTGCGAAGTGGTTGTTGCTGAGCCATCAGTTTGCTGGATAGTTAAGGCAGCTGGATCAATCTGGTTGATTGTAATAGTTCCTGTGGTGACTACATCGTGACCGACAATAATTTCTTCGCATAGACGGAATGTTTCATTTGCGATGGCAATCATCTGGTTTAGGCGGCCAATCTTGTCTGATCTTTCACCTTCATATTTGTTGGTGATTGTTGCCAAGATTACTTTAATTTTGTCGAATTCGTTCGAGATGCCGATTATGGCTTGAGCCATGGACTCAATGCTGTCGATGGAGAAACTCGACTCAACCGCCAGGCTGTCAAAAGTGGCATTTATCCGATTTATGCTGTTGTTAAATTCAACCCAGTTGATATCGTCGGTTTTGATCTGCTCATATGCAGATTTGATGGTCTCAACATTTCTTTCGATCTGATTTTTGCGAGATAGATAGAAATTATTATCCTCAATTTTTCTGATTGAATTAACATCGAGCAGGCTAGTAGTATTACCCTGAACTTGGCCGTCGGTCTTGGCCAATATGCCATAATAAAGCAATTTTTCGCCCACTTTTTCGTAAACAGCACGACCGTTGGCAGAAGCACAATTAAAGATGCGGGAAACATCACTCTTGGTTAAACCATTTTGCAGAAAATTGGCGAAGTTAATTTTAATCGGAATTGTCTTGTTAAATATAACCTTGCCCGATGATTTTTCCGTGACAGTGAATGGGACATCCTTTTCTGGTATCTCTCCTGATGGTTTGCAGCTGGCTTCGTCACTTTTGGTTAAATTATCTTTGAGCCATGCTGTCGTTGCTGCCGTGCCGAGCGCTGAAGGGGAAACAGTATATCTAGAATCATTTGCGTAGAGTTTGAAATCAGGATTGTCCACCGAAGTGGCAAAAACCTTGGCAATCATCGAGACACCAATATTGATTACGCTTGTTTTGTCGCCAGTAATTGCATTTTCCCAGGTGTTTTCTGGTAACTGGTAAGCAGCGTCCGAAGCGGCGAGATATTTGAAGCCGTAGATGGTGTCGTCAAGTCTCTTTTGCCCGATTTCGCCGGCAAATTGAACGGCTGTCGTCTTGCCATCAACAAAATTTTTGGTCGTATTGGCATCAACATGAAAAACATTGTCCATATAGGCGGGGTTGAGCTCGAGTGCGGTCAATTTAAGTGTGCCGATATATTTTTTAAGATCACCAAATTTTAGAGCGCCATCTTTTCCCTGAACGACAAAAGAACCTTTATTAATGTTCAGCGCGCCCTCGATCACTCTCTGTCCTGTATAAACAGCGGTGTTCTTTGAGGTTTGGTTGATACCGTTACCAATATAACCATCAAGGTCGCCATCTCTAAGATTCATCTCTGTTTCAAGTTTTCGCTTGCCAGCGTTTAGCAGCAATCCCTCCAAATTTGCTGTCGGCATGCCAAGGACTTGGCTCTGTTCGTAGTTGTAGCTGTCGAGTGAGCCGTAGGGGATATTTAATCGTTTTTCGATTGCCGCTCGACCGATCAGATATTTAAGATCGTCTAGGCTGGTAATTTTTTGATTGAGGAAAACTTCTCGTGGCACGCCAATATAGTCGGCGAAGATCGAGCTGCCGAGATTGCTCAAAGTTTTTTCGATCGTGTCTCCCGGCAAAGACAGGCTGTTTGATCCGAGCATTTCACCCAATAGTGATTTGCCGATCAGACTACCGTAGTCACCAATATTCGCGTTAGCAAGATCGCCTTCATAGCCGGTGGTGTCAGCTCCTAGCTCGGTTAAATAGCTTTGTAACTCCGTTGTGGCTGATTGCTTCAATAATCCCGCTAGATCAGTTGGGTTACCTCCAGAGGCGTTGTAGCTAGCAGTTGTTTGCCAAGCCAGCTTGATTGGGTTTGGCGCCTGTTTGTTGACACTATCGCTGTTGCCGAACCAGGTTATTCTTTTGCGGCCGATGATCGTGCAGCGGATATCGTCGATTTGTTCGATATCGATCGCTTGGCCAGACTTGTGGGCAGAAATATTGCTGGTATCTTCAGTGATTGAGCTCAGGAAGGCGTCGTACTGATCACCGTTTTTCTCGGTTATCTCGAGGCTGGGTACAGCTGAGTCATTAGCTTTTTGACCACATTCGGCTGCCGTCATGCCATCGCAGCTTGACGGTGTAACTGTCTTTGCGGCTGCATTGATCTCGCTATATATCGTTGTCGACTCAGTTGAATTCGGATTGCTTTGCAATATTTTTTTGACTTTGATGCGCCAGTGTCCAGCCCCACCCTGATCTTTTGGTGTAACCAGATACACGAGGGCCTTCAGTATTCTGACATCGATCATCAGGCCATCGATGGCGGCCGAAGCTTTGGTGAAGAGCTGCGCTGGTTGTGTTTGCAGATAGTTGATAATTTCATTTTGCGTCATACCGGTTACGCACATCAGAGAACTGATATCAAAATCAGAGCTGCTGATCGCAGTCTGTAGGTCAGCACCGTTCTCAATCGCTGTTTTGATCTTGTCTAAGCCCTTTGTAGTATTCTCACGCCAATTTGCTGCATAGGCAGTTTGTGCAGCATTTGCTAACTTTATTAATTCCTTGTTGCGGGTGAGTGTCTGGTCCGCTGTTTCTCCAGATAGACCATATTTTAGGTTTGTCAGATAAGTCATATAGTCAGCCGGGAGAGTCTTTCGGAGATCGTCCGGCAAGTAGAGGTAGAGATTGACCATATCTTGCTCGAAGTTTGGGGCGCTTCTACCCGAACAGTATAAGCCACGGATTGCTGTTAGGTCGGTCTGATTAAAGATCAGTTTTGTTTCCGAACCAGAGCTAAAAGCGTCTGTGAGGCTGGAAAATTTCAAAGGATTTGAATCCAGCCAAAAACCTTCAAAAAACTTATAGATTTTATCTTTATAAACCTGATTGGCTGCATCGGCAGTTAGATAAGCGCTACAAGTTGTGGTTGTAGTATTCGCGACAGGGGAGATCAGCGGTTGATTGGGAATATCGATTAGTGGCCGGGGGTCGGGATTGCCATAATCTTCTTCTGGTACTTCTGTATCAGTGGCTGCTCTGGCTGCCGTTGGCATGTTAAAATACTGGCTGAAAACCAGGAGGAACATGATCGTGAAGATCGTAAATTTTTGCCAAAAGTTTTTAATCAATTTTTAGGATCCTTGTCATATGTTTCCATAAGAATGAGCCATAATCTACTGACATATCCTGCTGCCAGAGATAGTTATCGTACTTAGTTGAGACAACAGGTTTGCCGCAGTAACACATCTCGTACTGGATAACAAAACTACCACCGATCTCAGCTGTTGTGCCGATTGAAGTATTGCTTGTGATAGTGGCTCCTGCGGTCAATGTTGTGGTGATATGCGCGATCAGTACCTCCCAATCACCATTTGAAATGACAATTTTGCTGTGGCCAAGGCCGTCGTCTGATACAGAGGAAACTGTCCCAGAGATCGGTGAATAAACAGGACTTACTTTGTCAGTATAAAGATTGACTGCGTCACCCAAACCATCTTTTATTTGAAAGTATGGCGAAGACCCAGAGGTTGCCTTGAAATCCTTTGTTACAGTTGTGTTATTAAACGGATCGCTGTTGTATCCGGTAATGTTATCAAGTGGTTTGCGACCAGTAGTGGTGAAGACGGGCATTGGATTTTCGAGCGTGTCAAAGAAATCACCCAGCATCGCCAAAATCTCATTTTTCAGAGCTACTGTTGGATTTGTTTGATAAGCGGTCAATTTTAGAATTAAATCGTCAACTCTTTTCTTGTTCGCAGTATCAGTGATATTCTTGCTGATCTCGGCTAGATTTTCCTTTAGATCTGCGAAGGAATCAGTTGAAATCTCTTTTTTCAAAGCAGCATCACCCGAAAGAATGGCTGCCTGTTTAACCCAGTTTGCGTCAGTGACAGGATTGACTGGTTTTGGCTGAGTTGAGCCGTTGGCTGGAGATGTTGCAATCATATACATCGAGGCAAAGATCGCCACACCGATCAAAATTGCCAATACAATGCCAATAACCCACCAAGTCGTTGGGCTTTTCAGAATGACCGAAAGAATTTCCTTGATCGCTTTTTTCTTTAGGTCCTTTTCTGCAGCATTTTTCGCTTTGTTCTTGAATAGGTTTTTAATTTTGTCAGTTGTGGATGGTTCGCTCGGTGACTTCGCAGTTTGGGGTGCTTGCGGGGGAGTTTCTCCTGATTGTTGAGAAGGCTGGTCTGATGCTTCAGGTCGCTCACTGCTTAAATCTTCGTTAAAAGGGACCGAAGAATCAGAAGATTCAGTATCTTCCTCGTCTTCTTCGTATGGATCAACAAAACCATCACCAGAAGGTACTTCTTGCGTTTTTCTTTCTATATCCATCCGTTTCTTTTCTTCAGCCAAAACCCCTCCGTTCGACAATTCTCAAATTACCAATTTCCAATTCTCCAAATTAAATCTCTAATTCTGAATTACATGTTTTGACCCATTGGTCATTGTGACATTGATTTAGTAATTGGTTATTGGAAATTTAGAAATTGTTTATTTATTCAGTCTTCATCGCATAAATTCCATCGCTTGTCTCAAACATCATTATCTTCCCATCGCCCAGATAAGACAAGTCGCCTATCTCGCTACCGTTGCCCTGTTTCCAGATGGTGGTGATCTGTTTGTTCTCAGTGTTTATCTTCACTATTTGATCGACACCACCGCTGTTTGTCACGGCCAAAACCATCTTGGAATCCGGACTCCAAGTCGTTTTGTCAATCTTCGCCTCGACACCTAAATACTTTTTGTTTTCGCCGTTTTTATCCATCACTGAGAGAACTTCCTGACCGCCGCTTTGAGAAAGGGTAGAACTGAAAAGTATTTTGTTGGCGTCGGGAGAGAATAGAGCGCCGGTTTGATTGCCACCATCAGTGATTGTTTTTAGTTTTCTGGAATAACTGTCAAAAAGGTAAATATTATTCCTGCTCTTGTCATTGTTTCGCGGAATCATCGTCATATATTGCGAGTCGGGGGCAAAGGCAATCAGGGGATTTTCGATGTCATCATCAATAAGGTTACGGACTCTTTCGACTTCAGTATTGGCGAGATTCGCAAAAATAAGTGATCTTTCGCCGGAGAGAGGAGCATAAACATAAGCAACCTTGGAATTATCAGGGGCCCAAGCAATTGAGCCGATATCGTCGCCCCATTTTCTCTCGGTTTGATTCACAAAATCGTATTTGTAGAAATCAAAGAGATAGACGCCGTCGCTTTTGCGGAAAAGAGCAAGCTCTTTGGTAGGAGAGAGAATCATTTCCTGGATTTCTGATAATTTATTGTCTGTCAGGGCAATGTTTTCCAAGATTTGGACAACACCATTTTCATCAAGATTAAATTTGACGCGATAAATCTTGCTGCCGTTGTCGCCGAGGTAATAGCCATTGTTAAAGTCAGTTCCTCTGGTCAGAAATCTGCCTGAAGTGGAGGCCAAGACAGGAACCTGATCTTTTTGTAGGGAAACAGTTACCGACTTGTTGAAACCACGCTTTGCGTTGATACTCTGCGAACTACTGATGTAGCCAGTTGCTTCGACTGTCAAGGTGTGTTCGCCTGGTTTCAGTATGGTCTTTGCTGAACCCATCGTCACTGCGACTACATTGTTGTCAATAGTGACTTTTGCCGTCGGTGGCACGGCTTTGATCGAGATAAAGCTTTTGCTATAAAAAATAATCAAAGCAAAAATAGACGCGGAGATAACCACCAGCGCCCAGAAAATCGATAGCCTCAGTTTTGTAATTTCACTTACCATTTTTTTGTATTATTTGTTCTGCTTACCCACCCACCTGTAGACCACGCTTCAGCGTGTTGTATTTCACAAGCTAAAGCTTGAGCTACGGTTTAAATGGAGAGTTACTAGCTTAAACGCTCACCAGCTTATTTGTTGCCCTTGTCTTCATTATACTTCAATTAGTAGGCAACTGCCCAGAGGATATTGTCTGAGTTTAGTGCCCATCAAAACTAAAATGCATCATGTCGTCAAAGTTGTCCCTGTAAAGACCTCTGCCCCAGTTATGTTTTCTAAAAGCATTGGCGATAGGGCTGTTTATGCCGATGGATCTAGGATCATATCCCTCGCTCCAAGCTTTAAATTCTTTATTGGGACTTTCGTCGCCTGGCTTCCAATAATCTCCAATTTTGTTATTGGTCTTGTTGTAGCAATTTGGCGCGCACCAGTTTTGGTCAGCATTGACATCGCAAGCAGCGCCGATAACGTGATTTGAGCGTCTGTCTCTGCTGGCGGCACAGGTTGTCTGACTAGGGTCAATCTGAGGGTGGCTTGGGTCGTTGTAAATGTCAGTAAAAATCGCTTTGATAACCTCGGTACAGTTTGGATTGACAGTTAACACCATAGAACTATCAATTGGAGCACTCCCTCCATTGTACTTCCATATCCTGACAGTAATTTCATCTAGATCACTGCTGTAGCTACCAGCTCTCGCCTCAAGGTTTACGCTACTGCAAGTTCCTGACCCTCCAGCGGTCGCATTGATTCTCTTGATAACCTCTGCTTTTGTGCCGTCAACGCTTCCCGGCATCATTATTGGTGATTTTGTACAAGTTGCTTCTGATGGGTAAAATCTTTTTATAATCACATATCTTGCTTCGTCTGCATCTGAGACATATCCTTTTTCATCATAAGAATCCTTCATTGCAGCAGCGACATAGTTGTAGAACAGTCTGGTCCAAGCATTTTCTCCAGACGGTTCATTATATGGTGCCACATTATCTACAGCTTTTCTGATCAGTGAGGCCCCACCTGCCGTTTGTTTGTTGAATCCTGGATATCGGTTTACTCCGCCGTATACCCCATAACCAAAGGCTGCGTCGTCGTGTTCGGCTGCCGCACTAGCCTCAGCAACCCACATTGCAGTTAGAATTGCTGGATTAACATTATGATTTAGCGCTTCAGTGACTACAATATTAAGTTTTTCTTTTCTGTCTGGGGCACTTAGAATATCCGTGTATTTTCCGCCGACGCTTGCGATTATTTTATCAGCCGTATTGTAAGTAATGGTGTCCGAAAGTATTTTGTCAGGCACAGAGCATCCTCCTCCAACGCCGCCAGCGTAACCACTTGTTCCTTTCACTGGATCTCCACCCTTAAAGAGGGCGAGTGGTGAAAAAGAAATCGCCAGAGCGAAGGTTGAGATCATCAGCAGTCCGACAGCAGCAGCGAGAGTCCAAGCAATATTTCCCTTTAATTTCCTCTTAAAGTTCATCATTGTTTTGGCTTAGACGACGCGGATCAGTGTTAATGATTTGGTCTTCGACAAAGGAGGCGATCGCCTTGAAGGCGACATGGTTTTGCCCAGCAAAAAAGAGTCCTTCGCCAACTTCTGACTCGAGTAGGATGTATTGTTCGCCTTCGGTTAGATTAAAAACATCAGTCACGGCCTTGATCGAAGCGGTCGACTGTTTCATCAATATTTGCATCGACGAGTTGGCTACCACGGCCTTGCCGTAACGACTCGACAGAAAGTCCTCAATATCCTGTGAGATGATTGTGAGACCAAGATAATATTTTCGTGCTCTTTTGGCCAAACCCTGCAAAAACTTCGCTGAGTCATCGTATTGCATCATCCACCAAGCCTCATCAACAATCATCAGTCTTTTGCGGAGATTCATCCTGATCTTGGTCCAGATGTAGTCGAGAATAGTATAGATGGCGATTGGCCTTAGTTGTTCATCGAGATCACGAACCGAAAAGACAACAAAACCAGGCTTGAGATCAAAATTGGTGCGTTGATTGTACAGATTGGCAAAAGTTCCCTCGACAAATTTTGATAGTCTAGCGCGAAGTGAATCTGAACCTTGCATACCAGATAATATATTGTAAAAATCTTGCATCAGTGGCACTTCGTTTCGCTGACTTTCTGGGTCTGTCGTAATATCCTTGAGTGCGTAGGTCTCGTAAAGAGCCTTGTCGACCAAAGCATCTTCCTCTGGAGTCAACCCGCCAGCCATCACATTGATCAGGCCGTGAAGTGAGGCAATATTTGAACGCAAGACATCTTCACCAGACTCGTCCGTATTGATCGGCAGGTCAAAAGGGTTAATTCGTTTGTCAGAGTTGAGCGAAATCTCGAGATAGCTGCCGTTGAAAGCTTCACAGAGCGGTTTGTACTCATTTTCTGGGTCGATCACAATGACATCGATACCCATCATCAGGTAGCGCAGAGCCTCAAGTTTCACAAAATAACTTTTACCCGAGCCAGACTTTGCAAAGACGATAGAGTTCGCATTTTCTAGGCTAAAGCGGTCGAAAATGATCAACGAATTGTTGTGCTTGTTGATACCGTACAGCACGCCATCTTCCTGCGTCAGATCAGAGGAGACGAAGGGGAATGTCGAAGAGAGTGAACCAGTATCAAGGTTGCGCAAGATGCCAAGTTTGTCTGAAAAGAGAGGTAAAGTCGCGGTAAAACCCTGTTCCATCTGGAAAAGTGCTTCTTTGGTGTAAACAAGGATGCCCCCGAGAGTAGACTCTAGCTGATCAGTAATCGTTTTCAATTCCTCGATCGAGTTGGCGTAGATGGTAAAGTACAGACCAAATTGAAATAGGCGAACCTCGCCGCGCTGCAAGACATCTCGGAGCGCTTCAATATCACCCAAAGCAGTCTCAATCTCAGGATCTCTCGGCGTGCCTTTTTCCTGTTCAATCCTCGAAGTAGACTCGAGCTTGCCGAGCTGGTTTTTCAGGTCGGTCATGACATCTTTGGTCTCCAGCGGATGAATATACATCCCGATGTCCATCGAAAGATCATAGTTGATGATCGGGGAGAGCCAGTTCGTTTCCAAATATCGCGGATAAGTGAAAACAAAAAGTGTTTTGACAAATTTATTGCCAAGCTGAATATAGTTTTGTTCGACTACAAAAGAGGCGGGGGCGATAATGTCAGGGACTGATGTCACACCTTTTTTGTACTGGTCTGTTTGTGCAGTCGGAATTGCAACCACTGGTCGACCAGCTTCACGCTGGGCAATATTTGCCTGTGCCATCTCTCGTGGTGATGGGACTGGTGCTGGAGTTGGAACTGGCTGATTTTGGTTGTTATTTGTGTCTGCCATTTATACCGCCTGATTATTGTTATCTGTTGTTGCTGGAGGAGTCGCTGATGTCTTATCTGGGACTTGTGGCGTGATCTCTCCTGCCTGAGTTTGTGTTTCTAGATCCAAAAACTCTGGAGTCTTGAACTGTTCGTATCCTTGGACTTTTTCTTCAGTTTTTTGTTCCTTCGCTTGTTTGGCGCTAGCATCAAGCTTTTGTTGCTCCTTGACCTGAGCCACATTGTCGATCATGCCGATCTCCGTCATCGCCGCTCGATTTGACATATCTGGTGTTGCTGAACCGTTGCTAATCACCGGCGAAGAAACAGTTGAAAAATCAGTTAGTCGCTCCCTGCCGGACTCGGCTGGATTGTAAACACCGTAAAAAAGTTCGATCAATGCCTCGGTATTTAACTGAGTGCAGCGCAATCCGATCGAGCCGATGCCCGAGGCAACGATGTTTGCTCTCTCGGTCAATTTGGTCACATTAGCCTTGAAGTCCTTGTCAGTGATGCGCAAGTTTGTCTGTGGATTTTTGCCCGTACCAAAGATTTTGTCAAAAAGATTAGCGTTCGGTAAATTCATCGGCGAGTAGGGAACGACAATATAGAAACTTTTTTTCATAATATTGGCGATATCGATCAGCTGGCCGACAAAATTCACATAATCAAGAGTCTGAGAGCGAATAAGTTCGTTCTGTTGTTTTTCGCCAATATCTTTCAAATGATTTAGATATGGAGTGAGATCGAGTCTTTTGGAGCGAACGACAATCTCGATCGGGAAATGGAGAGCGTTCAAGAAACCTTGATACTGAAAAACGATCGAGTTTTGTTCCATCTCGCTTTTCAAGTTGAAATTGATCGAAGCCACCTCCAAAACGATGCGGTAGCTCAAGTCTTTCATAATCACGACACCGTTTTTGATACCGGCGATCTCAATCTGTTGTTGGGTTGAAGGATTGTTCATGGCGATACGAATAACTAATGTTTCAATACGAATGATTCAATACAAATGACCAATTGGGCGAATTAAGCTAATTTTCTTGCGATTCTCAATTAATACGAATGGCTAATGTAACTAATTAAACTAATTTTATTATCGTCTGTCATTCATCTGGGCGATGCGACTGATTTCTTCGTGACTGATATTTTTGGTTGGAGCTGCGGTAACTTGTGATTTTATCGGAGTATAGATCTCCACTCTCATTGAGCCGTTGGCATCGTGTTGCCAAACTCTCTGTCGTGGGGTGCTCATATAGCCCAAGATTGAAGCTAGAAATACCCAAAAAGGTCGCTCGTTTATTTTGATAAAGCCGATGCAAAAGGTGAGTAAAAGCAAAGGAATAGCAATCCCAAGACCGATCGGCGAGGGCAGAGCTGTCCAAACACTGTATGACAAACCAGTGCCGATGATGACATACACAAATTGAGTCATGGTAAGGGGACCGATGACCCTGTCTTGCATGTCGATATTTTGTGGAACTTTGTATCTCAAGAACCCCTCCCAAAACTACACTAACGAAATCTAAAGTAATTGTTTTGGTCCCGCGAAGCTTCTAGGCGAAGTGGGACGAAACTTTTTGGCGCATTCTATACTATAAAACTGTGCACATTAACTACCTGTTATTGTAACACAATTTTAATTGCAACAGCAAAAATTATAAAACTATCAACTAGTAAATTATTCGGCTTAAACACTTAAACATTGTTATACTTTTCCACCTATCCCTGTGTCATTCCTGCGTAGGCAGGAATCCCGTCGTCGCGTGAGCGCCTAGGAGAGCATATTCTGAAGTTGCTATTATATCTAGATTCCTGCCTGCGCAGGAAGGACAGAACTGTTTGTCATTGCGAGAAGTCTTCGACCTACCTACCGGCAGGCAGGCGCGGCAATCTATCATTACTTCTCGACTCGCAAGGCTCGCTCGAAGAATAACAATAAGAATGCCGTGGTACTAGTTATGGTTCGACCTCGTGGAGAACAGCCTTAGCAAAGTGACCTGTTTTCACTGTCTGGCTTAAACACTTAAAAACTGTTCATCTTTCTATCCTGCCGGCTTGTTACTTTCCGGACTCGTAGCTGCGGCTTTTTCTGTCTCTTCTTTTTCTTTCGCCAATCGTTCTTTTTCTTCTTTCTCCTTTTTGGCTGCCTCAATTTGCTCTGCCGTCATAGTTCCTTCGACACTCGGAATTGATCTTTGTTCGCTTGGAATAATTGGCGCTCCTGCACCCGCGGTCTGTCCGCCCCTGATTTGCATCTCGCTACCAGTTACCACGCCAACGCCAGACAGAAGGTGATGTGCGATACCGAGGAGATCGTTCGCCATGGCGATGCCATCATTGCCACTACCGCCCATACTTCTGCCACCATCAAAACCGCCGCCGTAGCCTTCGGAGATCATATCGTCGTCTTCGGTCCCTTGGCCCATCGTGATCTTGCCCCTAGTTTTGCCCTTCATGTCCACTATATCTCCATAAAAAGCTTGATAGGATTCAAGCAATCGGCTGATCTCTGGATATTTTTTCAAAACATCTTCTCTGGTTTCGCGAAGCAGATATCCAGCATTTTCTGGGTTTTCGCGAGCAAAGTTTTCATCGTCTGTCGCTTGTTCTTTCTTCTCAGCTGCGGTTAGCTCACCATTGATCTGTCGCAACTTGCCAAGGGCAAAAGCTGTTGCGTCAATATTTTCTCCTGCGATCGGCCCAGCCAAATACCTCGACAGACCATCTTTGTCGGCCACCAAGATACATTTCTCAGCGAAGTCGGCAAAACTGCCATCGGTTTGCAAAAAGACGGCGGTGTAGTCGGTGATAATCTCGTCTGCCGCCATAATTTTGCGTATGTTCGTATAATTCTCCAGTGTGCCAACTTTTTGTTTCTCAGGATCAGTCATCTTGTCATATTGCTCGCCGATGTTTGAAAGTCCTTCCAATACAGTTTTGACATGCATCGGCTGTGCGTCTTTGTATATCGCCGCATTGTCGATCATCTTTCGAGCTTCGGAAAGCATCTTGGAAGTAAAATTCGGCTCTTTATCAGTTATTTGCTTCGCCAGTTCGGCGCTTGTTCGTGGTGTGGCTCCCGCCTCAGCCGTCAGACCATGACCCATCTCGTGCGAGATCATATGACCAAAGTTCAACTTTATCTCAACTTCTGTGCCGTTTCGATTTTCGGTATATTTGTCTTTGAGCGCTCGTTCGGCGATCAATATCTTGCGGCTGCTAGGGGAATAGAAAAGAATGCCATCGTAACCATGGCTTTGGGTCGAGTCGCCAGTATTATTTTCAGGCAAGATATCAACACCAGAGACCAAATTTGCGGCGTCCTGTGCGGTCAAGTGCCCGTTGATCACTGGCATCAGAATCGCTTGCTGAATATCTTTTTTTCTTTGGTCAATATTTGCATATTCGGGGTTCGCCTTTAGGGCGTCAAATTTTTGCCAGACGGTCTTCCACTCTGGGGAAAAAATAAATCTGTTGATCGCCTCCACGCCCTCTTTCATTGCCTCATTTTCTTCTGTGTTATCTGCCTCTGTCTGATTTTTTCTTTTTTCAGCCAAATCTTTTTCGGCCAGAATGATCAAGTCTTCGGTACCGCCATCGATACAATATTTCGCAAAGTCGACAAACGATTGTTTGTCGCAAAATGCTCTTTTGCGTTCTCGGGATTGATTCTTTTCCTCGACAACAGCAGGGGGGACTGGTGGAATAGTCTCGACTGTCTCCTGACTCCTGTCTTCTGTTTCCTGACTTCCTCCTTCTGTCTCTTCTCTTAATCTATCTAAAAGAGATTTGACTGGGACTGGGCCGAGTGGTGTTTCATCAGGTTGTGGTTTGTTTTCGCTCATAATTTCTCTTCAATAATGTTTGTCATTCTTGTAGCCACGCTTCAACGTGCTGTTCTCGACAACCTGTCTACTGACACGCAGGGCTCGAACCATAACAATTTATTCTTCGAGACTTGAAATGTCCCCTTTGGGGCGAGTCTGACGAGTCGAGAAGTTTTTGTTTACCGGCTTAAATATTTAATAGCTTACCAGCTTGCTTGATTAAACCCCGTTCTGCGGTTCCGGCGCCGGTGTTCTCATATTCGCTCCTTGCTTGGCCATGCTTGTTGCCACAGCCTTACCCATTGTCTCTGCAAATCGTCTTTTCGCTTGTTCGTCAGTACCACCCAGAAGTGACGACATAGAGGTATTGGCACCATTGCCACCACCATTTTTGCCAACCAGTCCAATCATTGATTCTTTCAATACTTTTGCAAGTTCAGTGTGATCGATCGCTGGTCTTTCTCCAAGGTTGTTGATTGCCATATGCATATCAGCGACAGATCCGGCCAGTTCTTTCATCGCTTGCTCGTTGCCTATATAACTACCGATGGTGTTGTTGCTATTGTTGCCCATGTGGTCGAGTACAGTGCTGCCCAAAGCAGAATTATTAGCATGATTGTTTAATGCATTTTTGATCTCGTTCATCACAGTATTATAATCTCCGTTGCCACTTCTTGCAGACGAAGATCTATTTAGAAGTGCCAACGCTTCAGCAATCTTTACTGGATCTTGGCCTTGAAGACTTGGTACCATTGACTCGACAGCTCTGGCTTTCTTGTCGTCTGACATCGTTCCGTCCATTAATCCCGTCAGGTTTGTCGGGGGAACCGTACCGTTCTGTACTCCTGCCAATATTTCTTTGGTTATGGCGTCGTATTTGGCAATATGCGACATTCCATCTCTTATCGTCTGGTCACGATTTTCCATAATCACAACCGGCACTGGGCGCATATTGCCAGTACCTCCTTCTCCCTCAGCAGCACTGTTGGCTGTTGTCTGGCCAACTGCTCCCGTTGGCAAGTGTCCGGGAGGCGGTGGCCCCCCCGGTGGCGTCGGCGGTGGCCCACCTCTGTATACTCTTTCGAAGTCGGCCCTGGTCCTGTTCCCACGTATATCTACAATTGCATTTTTAGCCCATCCCTGTGCCAACACTATGTCACTGGCATTGGTAAGTCCTGCTAACCCAAGATGCTTTGTAGCTAGACTGCCTTGGGATTCAGAAGCTAAGTACCTACGAAGGGCATCGTTCTTTCGAGCATCACTAACGAGTGGGTTATCATAATTTCCAGCACCTCCAAGTTTTGTGTCGATGCCCTCGACCATCCTCTGTTGTTGCCTGGTTCGAAGCGCAGGGGTAGCATTGATTGCACCACGAATAGTATTTTCTACAGCCATAATCTGTTGGGCATCCGTCATGGCAGTGCTATTGGCCAGATCATCAGCATGACGAAGACCCATGGACTCAAGTTGCCCACTCATTCCGCCAAGAGCGCCTTTTACCCAAGTCTTGCTTTCGGCCTTACCGAGATCAGTCACATATGCCTTGTGTTTGTCTTGCAGTGTCTTGACCATGTATGGGGCGTTGATAAAACCACCAATACTGTTCATTGCGTTGCCCAGTCTGTCATTGTCTCCGTACATTTTTCTTCTTCTTTGCCCATAATTTGATATCCTCGCCCCAACTCCACCAAGTTGCTTAAAGGCATGGCCAGGCAATGTACTCCATTTTTGCATGATCGGCCCGCCGAGCTGAAAAGGCAATATGATCGCACCATAAAGACAGACAGAAGAGTAGGCTATTCTTAAAAGACCGTTAGGTATTTGTGTTAGGAATATTCCCATCAGTCCCAAGAGCGCCATCGATGGAACTGGTAGGAATGCCCAGCGAAGAAATTGTCCGAGCCACTGATCGAAGAATTTTTTGGTGACTGGTAACACCATGGCCATGATGGCTATTGGAGAGACGATAACCAAAAAGTATATTACATAGCTCCTGATGAAGAACAAAAAGGCTAGAACTGCATATGCGATCAGCAATACCAAAGTAAATACTGGTGTGATGATAGCGTTAAATAGACTCTGCCCAACGTTGTCCATGTCCCAAGGTATCCAAGTAGAATCGGTGAGGTTATTTCCCAAACTATCATTTATCACAGAAAACCTTACAATAGCTACCGTGCTTAAATCGACGGCGATTCGACACAAGAGAAAACTGAAGTTAGCTGCAACAACAGCCATAATGATCGATGGTAAAATCTTTTTAACGGCATATGTGTCTATTTGGATGTGTAGTATTTCAGCAAAAGCAACTACGATTAAAATCAAGATGACGAAACTGTTGGCAATACCTATGATGAGTTTCCAGCTCTTCATTACTCCGGCATTTGATTCAAGCGTCAGAGCAATTGCTCCAGCAGAAGCGTAATTATAAAATATCAAACTTACTAGCACCGAGAAGGCGAGTAAGGAGAAAAAAAGGAGTGAATATTTTTTTAGAAATTCGCTGTTCATGCAGTATTTATAATTTTTGGTACTGGTCCTAGGGTATTAAATGACAAGATGTTATTGACCATAAAGTCTCGAACCCCGTTGGCCAATACATTAATCAGGGAGTTGAGCATATAAAAGACATTGCAAATTGCACTTTGCAATGTCTGCCCCATATTCATAAGATTAATATCTGGGCAGTTTCCAGCATTTTTTATATTTGTCACTACCGATTTGGCATAATTATTCTTGCCATAAGCGATATTCATCATCTCGTTTTTAACATTCTCGTCGGTTAAGCCAAGCTTAATAGCTTTTGCTGCGTCCATTTTGTTTGCCTTGACTGAATTTTGAAGCATGCAAGCGTGGAAATCAGCCGCATTACTTGCCAAGAAAGTCGAATAAAGCAATGCTGTCTGTGCCTTTACCAGATTCTGGTTGTAATATTTGTCTACGTTGGCATAAGTTATTGCCAGAACAGTTAAAGCGACCGCGAGAGCAATTAAAATTACTGTTGCACCAAGAGCTACTCCTATTGTTGCTCCAGCACTTTCTATGGCGACACCAAAATCTAAATACATCGCAATTCCATAGTTAACAGCGGCGGTCTTAACTCCGCCCCAGGCCGCCGCAAAAACTCCTGTTTTGGCAAGGATAAGACCGGTTGCAGCTACTCCAGTTAGAATCCATGAGGCCTGTGGTAGTGTTAACCCGCCATTTGGGACGGAGCCACCATTTTTCTTCGTTACCGCCTCGGCGGCCTTGATTTGGGTTTTTTCCATATCAATCACCTTTTTGTCAGGGAGCGTAAGTGCGTTTTCTGGTGTGGGTTTTTTGCTCCATCTACTTTCAATCTGTTTAAGAGGGGCATCCATACGATCTAGCATGTTTTTATCATAAAACATGTTGGGATACTGCGCATCGGGGGCAGGTCCATACCCTGAACCGGGATAGTTTTTTATTCCGTAACCTCCATAATATTGTTGGTACATACCACCCCAATCAACTCCGGGTAGTTTAAATGAATTAATCTTCGTAATATCCGGCATATCGCCATTCATTGCATTGATAGTGTTTTCCTTGTATTTGTCTTTTACATTTCCGGGTACAACGATGCTGTTGCCATTATTGTCAACGGCATTGTCCCAGAGCACGGTCATATATTCATCGTAATTTTTCATGAAAGTATTTTTTGCATCAGCCTCATTTCCAAGAGGAGATTTACAGCCTGCTTCAGATATTTCCTCCGGTGTAATAAATTCTTCAGTTACATTCGGTTTGTTTATGATATCTCTGGAGTTTAGATAATCATTAGTGGCAGTTAGATAATTTTCCACAGCTTTCGTCTTGTCGCCATACTGAAATTTCATGACTGGCTGCATACACATAGCTGTTTCGTCGGCGGCATTCGTATATGTATTTTCCAATCGGTACCCCGTGGTTGCGCCAAAGATTATCATGCCCAGATTCTCTATCTGCCTCACGCCAGTGACATCTCTCACGATTGCTGTCTGCCCCTTGTCAATACAATACCCAGCGTCTTGCATTTTGCCTTTTGGTACTGTATAGACCCATTTGTAAAGGCCGTAAGCCTTTTTGGCTGATGTCACGATTGTTCCGAGGTAAGATGGATCAGCAAAGTCTCGGTTGTACTCACCGGGCGGCGTTATTTGCGTTTGCGAGGGCGATGGTATTGGTGGGTTCTGTGTTCCTCTGGAATGTATATAGATATAAATATTGTATCCACTAACACCGTCGTCGTCATATGTTTCCATCTTGAACCAATATTGACCGCCGAGACTTCGAGTTTCATTTTTATAGTCTACCATTGAAAAAGTTGTCTGTAGGTTTGCAGCATCTTGTCCATATTTGATTTTGTGGTAAACAATTTGTCCGTTAACTTTTTGGGCAATAGTGTGTATCACAACCCATCTTCCGCCATCAGTATCTTCGTGTTGCCACTCCCATATGCTTCCTGCCTCATCATATTGTCCCTCACCAAGTGTTGGAGTAGGTGTGGCTGGCATGTCATTTTTTGCCATCGCCTGCTGATATGGCAAGATGGTCACAAAAAGAGAGATCACGAGGATCTTGGCTATAAAATTTCGTATATTCATCTTCCCTCCATACAACAAAATTAGTGCCCAGTGGCGATAAATATATTATAGAGGTCAAGTCATCTTGCTGCAAGGGGACAAGATATTTGGCCTCAAAAGTTTGTTTTTTCACGATCTTCCATCTAGCCTCCTGTCCAACTTCCTATGCGAACCCCTATACAACGCATCTGGAATAATCAGCCTTAAATCAACGACAAATATGAAACGGCCGTTTCATATTTGACATATTTTTTAAGCAAAAGTAATATTTATGTATAAGGCGAATTGTTAATGCTAGGTGTAGTTGGGGCGATTAATTAATTGCGCGAGGAGGTAGTGGTGCTCAAGAAAGGTGATCTCAAAAGTGCTGTTGTTTTATTTTTGGAGAATCTGGCAGCCTCCTTCGAAATCCTTGGCTCCTCATTTATCTCGAAAAAAGCGGCTTACAGAAATCTGTATTATGGCGGTAGCAATTATTCTCGTGACCAATTTAGTCGTAAAGTTAGTAATCTTACACGGCACGGTTATCTTGAAAAAGATGCAAATCATCCTGATTCGTTTAGGTTCACCAACAAGGCAAAATTGAAAATAATTGAGAAATTGGTCCCAAGGAAAGATGGCGTACATCGGTTTATTTCATTTGATATCCCCGAGGCAATGTCAACCAAACGGAATCAGTTCAGAAAAACAATCAAGAGGCTCGGTTTTCGGCAAATTCAACAGAGTCTGTGGGTGATAGACCACGATGTGAGCGAATTGATCGAACTAGCTGCGCGGGAATACGGAGTCGAGAACTATATCATCTATATTGTCTCTTCGACGTCAGATATTGACGGCTACATCAAAAAAAAGTTGGAGAAATAGATCATTCCAAATATTATGTTCCTTGATAACATATTCTCGCCTATAAAATAGAATGGGGTAGCAAATCGTATTCGTATATCCCGATCGTTTGCCTCAAATCTGTGTCAAATATGAAACGGCCGTTTCATATTTGACACAGATTTGTGGGCGAGGTTTTATTTCGATTGCAAGAATTTTGTAGATATTTTTTCACAGTCATTTCAGTCCAGTCTATTGACCAGCAGGATCAGCGTGTTTTCTTCACAAGATAAAGCGTGGGCTACGATCTGCGGAGCAGTCTACCAGCTTGCTAGCTATTTCTATCTTTTTGGCATTTCGAAATGAACTTTGATAAAATGATGCCATGGAATACTTGCAATCAATCACACTTGGCATCATCCAAGGTTTTACAGAATTTTTGCCAATCTCATCATCGGCTCATCTGGTCATCGTGCCCAGTCTTTTCCATTGGCAGTATCAGGGGCTGTCCTTTGATATTGCGATGCATCTTGGCACCGTGGTGGCCATCGTCGCATATTTTTGGCGAGATTGGGCCAAACTAATTTCTCTCGCTCTAGATAATAGCGAAACTGTCACTGCTGAGGATTATCCGCGCAATTTTTTGTGGCAAATCTTGGTCGCAACTATCCCAGCAGGAGCGGTCGGCTATCTCATAGCAGATATTGTCGAAAGTAAGCTGCATTCACCGTATTTATTGGCTACGAACCTCATCGTCTTTGGTCTTGTTCTATTCTTAGTCGATAAATATGCTCGCAAGAGTTTGGAGACAAAAGATATTCGGTATAAGCAATCATTTTTGGTTGGTCTAGCTCAATCTCTTGCCCTGATCCCCGGCGTTTCTCGGTCTGGTATCACAATGGTTGCCTCACGCGCGCTCGGTCTTAGTCGCGAAAAAGCAGCCAGATTTTCTTTTTTGCTTGGTACACCGGCGATGATTGGCGCTTTTGTCTTTGACCTGAAAAAGATCACGGCAATCCATATGGATTTGGCCTTTGTTCTTGGCTTTTTCGCTTCGCTCGTCTCGGGCTTGATTGCCATTCGTTTTTTGCTTGCTTGGCTCAAGAAAGCGGACTTCTCGATCTTCTTCTATTATCGCATCCTGCTCGGAGCATTGGTCATTGGATTGGCTGTGGTTGGGTGGATGAAGTAGGGAGCTGGTAAGTGTTTAAGCTTATAAGCTGATAATTCTTCTTCCGAATCGTAGCTCAATCTTTAGCTTGTAGGGAAAACACGCTGAAGCGTGGGCTACGACAGTGTGTAAATCAAGCTTTACTTGTTGGAAACAGATCAGATGATAGATTGCCGCGTCGCCGACTCCTCGCAATGACAAAATAAAAGCGGCTACGACAGAAGAATTATAAATCGTAAATAAAATAGACAAGAGTGAATACTAGAGTATTGATCAAAAAACTTTATCTCGATCGTTTGGTCAAGATTAAAAAGGCACCTATTTGGTACCAAACGGCAGTTTATCTGCTCATTTTTTTGATAGGACTTTCCTTCTTATCGTTGTTGACCAAGCCCATTCGTCACGCTTGGGCCGCTAACTATATCAGCGCTGGTGATAAATATTTGCTCGAGGCAAAATACAATTGGGCCGAGCTGTCGTATGCCAAGGCTTCGTTGCTCGAGCCGAGCAACAAAGTAGCGAAAAGTCAGAAAAAGTTGGCCGTGGAGGGTAGCGGCGACATTTCGAAGTTGTTAGACTTTTTCAAAAGAGAGAAGGCAACAGCTTCGTTGCAACTGTATTCAGAATCGACTGTTACAGATAAAAAATATTATGATCTGACCATATTGTCGCAGTCGTTGATCGGAAGAGGGCAGTATCAATACGCGATTATTCCCGCTGAGCGTTCTGTTGCGCTAAATGATACTTATCGTGACGGCTGGCTGTATCTCGGAATTGCGAATTTGCGAGCGGCAACTAACTTGAAGACGGACAAAAACGTTTTGAAAAACTATCTCGCCGAAGCTAAAAAAGCGTTTGATCGAGCAGCATTACTCGACCCAGTCTATCAACCGATCAAAGATTACCAAGGAGAGGCAGAGAAAGTTAAGATTTAGGCTGTTCTTAACCCCACTACATTAAAACTACGAGGGGCGGGTAGGCTCGAAGAATACAAAATGTTTGTCATTGCGAGCTATTGGGTTTTCCAAAGTGCGGCAATCCATCATGCATTTCAAATGATAGATTGCCGCGTCGCAGACTCCTCGCAATGACAACGAGAAAGCTTGCTAGATTAAACACTTACCAGCTTACAGACTTAAACACTTACCAGCTGTTTAGCTGTCAATCTTTGTGTTATCATACTCTTATGGAAACATATTTCGACAAAATGCGCTTTTGGGACTATCACATCTATCTCTATTTTTATCGTCTCGAGATTGACCATCATTTTCTATCATATATTTTCTTCTTCTTTTCCAAATATGGCATTGTGCTGATCATCTTGTCCTCGGTTTACCTGATCTGGCGAGGGACGATCAAAGCGTTTTTCTGTGCGTTTATTGCTCTTTCTATCGCCGCCCTTGCAGACTTTGTTATCTCTATTTTTTGGCGTCGGCCGCATCCCTTTGAGAGCCATTTTGGCGAGGTGATTCAGCCTATTATTGATGGGATGAAACTCAGCGCTTCTTCTTTTCCCTCTGCTCATACCTATGTTGCCTTTGCTGTTGCAACAAGTATCTTCCTTTACGGTCATAAACGACTCGGTCTGGCTCTCTTTGTAATCGCACTCATGATTGGTGTCTCGCGCATCGCTACTGGCTTGCATTACCCGACAGATATTGTCGCTGGCGCCTTTTTTGGCATCCTTTCTGGTATTTTGTCCTATCTGATCATCTCCAAGGCTCAAAAAAACTGGAGGTAAATGGAAGATCTCTACACGCTCAAGCGTCAATTTCTCGAGCACTGTGAACTCGAGAAAAATCAATCGAACTTGACTATCGAGGCATACAATCGCTATATCGATCGTTTTTTCATTTTTGTTGACGAGAAGAAGCACAAGGCAGAGGATAAAGCGGCGCAAAAACATGCAGTCATCATGCCGAGCGACCTGACACAGGAAGTCATTAGAGAATATCGGTTGCATGTAAACAGGCTCAAGGATCAAAAGGGGGAGATGCTAAAGAAATCAACCCAGAATTACCACATGCTGGCTGTAAGGGCTTATCTTCGTTACCTTGCCTACCGAGGCATCGTGACTGTGTCGCCCGAAAAGGTGACCGTGGCCAAAGCTGACGAGCGTGAGATTAGTTTTCTTGAAGGTGACGAGATTAACCAGATATTAGCCATGCCAGCGGCTGACGAGGCTGGTCTGCGAGACAAAGCCTTACTTGACCTCCTTTTCTCGACTGGTTTACGAGTCTCTGAGCTGGTCTCACTAAATGTTGAAGATTTGAATTTTGAGCGTGACGAGATCGCTGTTTTGGGCAAGGGCAAGAAATTTCGAGTAGTTTTTCTCTCTGAAAGTGCGAAGAAAGCCCTGGCTGATTTTCTCGCCACTCGTGGCTATGAGCCTGAGGGGTTTTCCAAATTAGCTGAAGTGCCACTATTTATCTCGAGCCAACACTCTCGACTCTCGGTCCGCTCTGTAGAGCGCCTTGTCCATAAATATGCGAAAAAAGCGGGGATTACAAAAAAAGTGACTCCGCATACTTTGCGTCACTCTTTTGCTACTGATCTGCTCATAAACGGGGCCGATATCAGGAGTGTTCAGTCGATGCTTGGTCACTCCTCGATCACGACGACCCAAGTTTATACTCATGTGACCGATCAGCACCTGCGCGATGTTCATCGTAAATTTCATGATAAAAAGGCAGAAGAGAAAGAGAGTGAGCAAGCCGGTAAGTCAGAAAGCTAGTAAGTGTTTAAGCTAGTAAGCTGATTAACAGTTTAGCAATCCAGCAATCGAACAATTTGCTATCTACTTTCTTCCAAAAATCTCTGATAGCTCCTGTTTGGCGATATTTCGATCTGAGAATGGCACAAATTTGTCACTAGAAACCGCCATGACGCTTTCGTCACCCTTGCCGGTGATAATGACCACATCACCTTTTTTCGCCTCTCTAATGGCCTTGTGGATGGCTTGAGCTCGATCAATAACCTTCCAATAGTTACGATTTAGTCTCCACTGATGCTTTTTCTCTGCGCCTTTGTGAATACCCTCAGCCACAGCCTCCATGATAGCAACTGGATCCTCGTCATAAGGATCTTCGTTCGTAAAGACGACGAGATCAGCAAAATGACCTGCCATCGCCCCCATGATCGGTCTTTTTGAGATATCGCGATTGCCTGTGGCCCCGAGTACAGCGATCAGTCTCCCCATACTGTTTTTGATGCTTTCTTTCACGGTCTCGTAGACATTTTTCAGTGAGTCGGGCGTGTGCGCGTAATCGATCAAAACGGTGAAATTTTGGTGTTTAGACACTCTGATTGGTTCCATCCTGCCAGCGATTAGACGAATATCTTCGATTCCGCGCTTGATATTTTCAAGACTGATTTCCAAAGCCATACCGACACAAAAAGCCGCTAAAGCGTTTTGAACATTGAACAACCCAGGGATGTTGAGATCGATCGTGATTTGGCCATTGTCAGACACTGCTGTAAAAGTTGTGTCGGAGGGAGAGGATAATATCTTGCGAGCAATCGCCCCGTGCTCAACTGATTTTTTGATAGAAAACAGGTATTTCTGCAAGCCTGAAAGAGAGTAAAAACGATTCCAAGAAGGATCATCGGCATTAATAATAAAATTTGCCTCAGGATTGTTCTTAAATAGTTTTAGTTTCGTATTTAGATAATTTTCTTTGGTGCCGTGATAGTCGAGATGTTCGTGGGTCAGATTGGTGAAAACCAGCGAATGAAATTTGATGCCATGGATGCGATTTTGGTCGATGGCCTGAGAGGAAACTTCAATAATTGCATAGGAGCAGCCCGCCTTGACGGCTTTGTCGAGAAATTCTTGGAGATAGGCAGCTGTGGGAGTGGTTCGGCGGTAGTCTGCTGGTCTCTCTATGTTTTCGCCGGCAATGCGAGTGTTGATCGTTGTCTCCAGTGCGTTTGTCAGGCCGGCTTGATCAAGGATGCTCGAAATCATATTGCAGACCGTAGTTTTGCCCTGAGTACCGGTCACGCCGATCACTTTGATGCGGCTGCTGGGGTTGCTATGCAAAAAGACAGCCCACTTCGCAAATAATAAGTGGATCTTATTTTTAGTTTGACGGTCGAGGTATGGGGAGAGAAATTTAAACATCTTGACCCAACACTAAAACAATCTTAGGCATAAGTCAAGACTAGGAGAGAAGAAAAATAATTTCTAATTGCTCTAAGGGTTCTTCTCCTTTTCAAGGAGAAAGTCCTGCCCTGAGCGAAGTCGAATGGGTTAGATGAGGTTTCATTTTAAAACATTAAACCTCACCCTGCCTCTCCTTGAAAAGGAGAGGAGATAATCAATGACTAAATGAATAAATGATTAATTGATTAAATTGTCTCTGGATAGGTATTACTTCTGGCAAGGAGGTATCCTAAAGTGTTAAGATGATTGAGAAAGAGGAAAAACGGCAATTCATTAGGAACTTCTCGACAAGCTCGAAGAATAAATTGTTATGGTTCGACCTTGTGGAGAATAGTCCAACACTTCCTGGCAGTCTCACCCTGGGTTTGTCGAATTGACTGGAAGAATAAATAGCAAACAGGTGACTAAATATGACTATATTTGAGCCAACAGAAAATCTAACCGAATTTGATGCTTTCGTCGAAGAAAATGGTGGCTCCATCTTGCAGACGAGCAAAGGAGCAGAAAATAAACCAGAGTGGCAAAGTCATTTTATTGTCGGTAGACGAGACGGTAAAGTCGTCCTGACCTGTTTGCTGCTGGAGAGGAAAATTGCCAGATTTATTACTGTTGGATATATTCCGCTTGGGTTCGTCTGCGACTATGGTGACCCGAAACTACTTCGGGACGCCCTTGCGTTTGTCGGGGATTATACACAAAAACATTTTATCGATGTCTGCTTCGTTGACCCGACCGTGCCATACTTGATTGAAGGTGAAGAACAGGCCGCCGGCATAGCTCTGCAAAAAAACATGGTTGAGTTTGGATTGATTAAGACTAAGGGATCCAGACCATACATTCAGCCCGACACAACTTTCGTTATCGATTTGTACGATGAGGGCAAAGAGAAGAATATAGAGGAATTAATTTCCGGCTTTGAAAAGGGGATCAAATACAGCATTAAAAACGCAGAAGTACGCGGTCTTGGATATAAATCATATCTTTACAGCGACATTCAAAAAGATCCAGCGATATTTGATGAATTTATTCAGATTATGAGCCAAACGATGGGTCGCCTCGGATCGATGACTAGGGGAGCTACTTATTTTAAGAATTTATTGAAAAATTTCGAGCCCTATGCTTATCTAAATATGGTCTACTACGATGCGGTCGCGGATCGCATGAAAAATGAGGAAAATGAAGCAGCGTTAAAGAGACTTTCAACAGAGACTGAGAGCAAAGCATTCAAAGAATTAGAGATCAAGATCAGCAGCTATCAAAAGCGGGTTGCTGAATTGGAAAAAAACAATATTGATATTAAAAAAGCTGACAAGATCTATTTGGCTGGCTCGATTACGACGCTCTTTGGTGATACCGCCGATTGTCTCTACGGCGGCAGTAAAAATCTGTTGCGAAATCTAGCTCGTCCAAGCCATTTTCTAAATTACAAACGGATCGAGGATAGTGTTCGCCATCATCTCAAATATCATGATTTGGCGAGGATCTATCTTGCCAGTCATGACCAAAAGGACGAGAACTATGGTCTGTATCTTTTCAAAAAGAGTTTTGGAGCCAAGGAGATCAAATATGTCGGGGAATATGCCTTCGTCAACAATCGCTTTGCTTATTGGCTGCTAGTTCGTGTTTCTCCTGCGATCCGCTCGTTTGTTGGTAAGATCAAATCAATTAGGGGCTAGGTTATTTTATTCTTCGAGTGAGCTGGACGTGTCGAGAAGTACCAAGCTGTTCTCCACAAGGTCGAACCATAACTAGTTATTCTTCGAGCTTGTCGAGAAGTCATGATTGATTGCCGCGCCTGCCTGCCGGTAGGTAGGTCGCAGACTCCCCGCAATAACAACTCAACCCGTTCTTTCCTTTTGTCATTCCTGCGCAGGCAGGAATCCTGACGACGCGTAAGCGCCAAGCAGAGTGTATCTTGGCATTTTTATTGTTACTAGATTCCTGCCGGAGTTTATCCTGAACTCGTTTCAGGGCAGGAATGACAGAAAAGGGAGCAAGAATTTGAGTCTTATTTCGGTCGGCGAATATTCTCTGCCAACTTGAATATCTGATATTCAAGGGGCTTAAATATTAGATCGTAGCTACCCATCAGGTCTCGCTGGTACCCGCCAAAACTTTTTTTGAAGCTGGTGATACCGGCCCATTTGTGCTTAGAGTCGTCAGAAGGGGCGATACCAAAAAAGTCATATTTGGCAAAGCCATTGCTCTTGCACTCCTCTATGATGCGCCATTGGAGCAAGTGGGGAGCCTTCACTTCGCGATGGTCAGTTGATGAAGCACCAAACATATTAATCGCCGTATCTCCAGAGGAAATGATGATGTGACTGGAAATCGGCTCTTCATCGAGATAAGCAACAAAAATCTTTACCAATCCCGCTGGTCTCAAACACTCAACTAATCTGGCGAAGTAATCCTTGCTCCGGTAGGAAATCCCGTGGCGTATGGCGGTCGAGCTGTGAAGGTTGTAAAAAATATCGAGATGCTCAGCCGTAAAACCACTTTTGACCGTGACGCCACTTTTCTCCGCAAGTCTGATATTGTAGCGGGCACGTGGCTTCATATTCTTCTGAATTTCTTCTTCGCTTTGGCTGAGATCGAGAACCCAAGTATTTTCGGGTTGCATCTCCTCAAAGCTTTGTACAATAGCAGAATCATGAATTATGGGGTATGAATCATGGTCGACCGGGACGTCAAACTCCAATCGAAAAAAGATAGAGTTTTGTTCGTTGCCTATCTTTCGAATTTCTGCCATGAAATCCTTAATTCTTGATTCACTATTCATAATTTCGTCAGCCGTAGGCTGACTGACCATCGGCGCGTATAGCATTGTCCGCCCAAGCGGTAGATTTTTTTGCAAGACAAGAACACCATCAACACGATAACTTTTCTGGTAGCCACTTTGAAGTTTGAATTGTTCCCACTCATGAGATTGGAAGATGTTTGCCATAGAAATATTCTAGCACCATTCTGAGATTGAATAAATGCCCTGGTAATGGTAAAAATAGAGAGGTTGTAAATTTGTCATTCCTGCGAAGGCAGGAATCCTGTCACAGCGTAAGCGTCCAGAAGACCGTATCATGTGTTAATACTGTTTGTGGATTCCCGCCTGCGCGGGAATGACAGTACATTCAAGAATGACAAACTATTTCTAATCTAAACCAATTAGTGACAAATGATCTAAATGAAAAATAATATACGAATACTAGCAATCGAATCGTCCTGCGATGAGACAGCGGCGGCCGTGATCGAGGAAATCGATGGGAAACCGGTCGTTTTGTCGAATATTATTTCCTCACAGGTGGACCTACATGCCCTGACTGGAGGCGTAGTGCCAGAAGTTGCCAGTCGAGCACATGTCGAAGCAATTGTACCAGTGATTACAGAATCACTGGTAAATTCGAAATCCCAAACCCCAAATACTAAAGAAATTTCATGCTCAAACAGTTTAAACATTAAAAATTCGAATTTGGGCATTGTTTCGGATTTAGATATTAGCGCTTCGGATTTACTCAATGGTGTTACTCACATTGCCGTCACAGCTGGTCCTGGCTTGATCGGTTCGTTGTTGGTTGGATTCAACGCTGCCAAAACAATATCTTATGCGCTCAATCTGCCAATCGTACCCGTGAATCACATCGAGGGACATATTTACTCCGCTTTGGCTGGCGCAAATCCCAAATCCCAAACCCCAAATACTAAAGAAATTTCAAGTTCAAATAGTTTAAATATTAAAAATTCTAATTTAGATATTGTTTCGGATTTAGAGCTTAGTGCTTCGTACTTTCCATTGATCTCGTTAACAGTTTCTGGTGGTCATACCTCAATCACACTGATGGAGGATCATGGTGTATATGAAACTCTTGGCGAAACTTTAGACGATGCAGTCGGTGAGGCTTACGACAAGGTGGCAAAATTACTTGGTCTTGGCTACCCCGGAGGACCAATTGTTTCTAAATATGCGAGTGAATTCAGAAACAAAATTCTAAATCCGAAATCCGAAACCCGAAATAAATCCCAAAACCAAAATTCTAAATCCGAAAGAAATCCGAAAGAAATCCATAATTCATTATTCATTATTCATAATTTAAGTATCGTTTTTCCTCGGCCATTGCTCCGAGACGATACATTCAATTTTTCCTTTTCTGGGCTCAAAACCGCGGTTTTATATCAAGTTAAAAAAATTATATTAGAGAAAGACTTAGCGTCGTCGGCGGAGATATCAACGGAGATCAAGCAGGAGATTTGTTGTGCTTTTGAAGATGCGGTTGCTGAGGTACTTTCGTCGAAACTATCCAAAGCAATCGCTAAGTATTCGCCCAAAACAGTTGTTTTTGCTGGCGGTGTGAGCGCAAATAGCTACTTGCGGGGTCGTTTGGGGGAAACAGTCACAAGTGCTTCACCGTCAATTACTTTTCTGTCTCCAGAAAGAGCAATGACTGGCGACAACGCGGCAATGATCGGCCTTGCGGCGTATTATCATATCAAGCGTGGCGATGTGAAAAAATGGGATGAGATCAAGGTTGATTCGAACTGGGAGTTGGTGGAATAGGAAAAAAATAACCAAATTTCCAATTTCCAATTTCTAAATCAACGTCCAAATGACAAAATAACCAAGCTGTTTGTCATTCCTGCGAAGGTCATTCGACTCTGAGGGAAGAGTCCTCAGGCTCAGACTCGATGAGCAGGAATCTGGTAAAATATTTTGTGGATTCCCGCCTGCGCGGGAATGACAGAGAACTTTAGATCAAAGCCAAAAAGTTTTCTGATAACTACCGGGGAAACTGACAAATTCACCTCCCCACTTCATCTTAAACTCAGTGTATTTACGATTCATCGCTCTGTCAGCGCCAAGGAAATCAACGAGGTCAACGCCTAAATTATTAAAGGCTTCGTCGAAAAGTCGGCCATGAAGGGCGAAACCGATCTTTTGTTCTCGGCCAATGTCGGTAGCTGCTGTAAACATCAGATATAGAATTTTTTTGTTAACATTGTTTTTAAAATCAGTAGCGATCTCATCGATATAGCCCATCAGAAACCCTTCGATTTTGTTCGTGATTTTATCATAAGCGATTGCCGTCACCCCGTGACTAGCAATTTTAGTGAAGGCGGCAAGAGGTTTGGGATTGAAGTCTCTGATCTCGGTATTGTTTGACAGATAGAGCTCGTGCATCACCCTGATCTCGTCTTTGGCTATCTCGCTCTTTATCTCGATGCGAAAATTTTCTATCCCTCGCCGGATGTATCTGGCCGATCTCGAATTTGGGCAATATTTATCTTTTTCGACTAGGATAGTTTCGCCATCCAAAACTTCGGAGCGATGATGTTTGTAACCTCTCTGCTGCAACTCTTTGGTCACTTCTTTTAAGATTTTTGGGTCTAATATCAGTGGCAAGTCGATGTAAACTTTGGTCATTTTATTTTTTTCGATCTGATCAAGGAAGTTGCTAAAACTCTTGAGATCGTTGCAAACAGGACCATAGGGGATAAAGATGGATTTCATCAAGCCAAAAAACCTTTTCGACTGTTGATACCGATAGGCAAAACCATGCTCCGTGTCCTCGAAGTACTCTCGACCAAATTCTTTCAGTTGCACGGGGTAAGATAGATACATCCTCATAATCTTAGTGAAAAACCTGTCTGATTGCAACTATATGTATCGTTTGCTTATATCATTTTGTTGTTATCTTCATCTCTTTTGTCATTCCGGACTCGATCCGGAATCCCGTCACAGCGTAAGCGCCAAGCAGAGTGTATCTTGACGTTTTTGCTGTCACTAGATGCCTGCCGGAGTTTATCCTGAACTCGTTTCAGGGCAGAAATGACAGGAGCGGATTTAGGATCGACAGACAGTAAGCACTCTTTCGACTGCGGCAATAATTTGCTAAAATCTAATCAACTAATGAATTACACAGCTAATTAGCTTAAACACTTACCAGCTTTAACACTATCTTTATGATCACAACTATCATCGACTTTCTGGCCAATATCGTCATCAAAACGATCGAAGTTTCAGGCAACTTTGGTGTATTTCTGTTGATGGCCCTCGAGTCGTGTGGTATCCCGATGCCCTCAGAAGTTATCATGCCGTTTGCTGGCTATTGGGTCGCACTTGGCCGTCTGAATTTCTGGGTTGTTGTGGCCGTCGGCACTTTTGGCAATCTGACTGGCTCTCTTTTGGCTTATTGGATCGCTTGGAAGGGCGGACGCCCACTGATCGAAAAATGGGGCAAATATATCCTGATTTCGAAACATGACCTCGATCTTGCTGACAAGTGGTTTGCAAAATACGGCAGCGCAACGGTCTTTTTTGGTCGCTTGCTTCCAGTCGTGAGAACATATATCTCTTTTCCTGCTGGTATCGCCAAAATGGATATCAAAAAGTTCGCTTTTTATACTTTCCTGGGCGCACTGCCTTGGACCGCTCTTTTCGCTTGGCTGGGTATTAAGATGGGGGAGAATTGGGAGTTGGTCCGCAAAACTTTGCACAATTTTGATATGACAATCGCCGCTGGCGTTGTCATCTTGGTTGCACTATATGTTTGGAGACATCTGAAGAACAAGGGGAGATAGCTAGTAAGTTATACGGCGAGACAGTTGACAGTTAAACGGTTAGTTGGATAATAGACCGAATATTTACCTTGCGCATGCTCTCTGCAGACCACGCTTCAGCGTGGTTTTTTACAAGCTAAAGCTTGAACTACATGATTTGTCGTAGCCCACACTTTAGTGTGTTTTCTTTGCTGTTCTATTCTCTAGACATTGTTAGAATTCTGATTGCTTTGCGCAGGTACTGTCGGAGTTAATTGGATTGGCTGGTTTGTTGAGCTCTGATTCGCAGCCGGCGCTGGTGTCCAAGGTGCCGGATTCGCAGAGGCTGGAGCAACTGTTGGTCTAAATGTTGAACTAGATGCGGCTGGCGCAGGATTGGTCGCTGGTGTAGCCGCCGGAGTATAAGGTGTCACGGTTGGTCGAAATGATGGAGTAGGGTTCGTGACGGTTGTTGCGGGGGTAGACGCAGTCGGCACTGGTGTCCAAGGTGCCGGATTTGCAGAAGCAGGAGTAACTGTCGGTCTAAAAGTTGGAGTTGATGCGCTAGGCGCAGTTGGCGTTGCAGCTGGAGTATTTGTTGGAGATGACCATGGCGAAGTCGCAGCGGGCTTAAAGGTTGGTGCTGGCGTGGCCGAAGCATTGGAACTAAACGCAGGAGCAGGATTAGCGGAGCTCGTTTGTGTCGCCGGAGTTTGATTGGTTGCCGGAGGAGTGGTTGATGGCAACACATCATCGTCAGTAATCGGACCAAAAAGATCGTCGATGCTCATATCATCGTCTTCTTTGTCAGCCGGAGCTGGAGCAGGAGTATTTGTTGGCGCAAGATCAATTTTCGGCAAGTCCATCTTTGGTAGCGGATCAGGCATCGCAGAGATACTTTCACTTTTTTTAATTGGTTCAATTGTCTCGGCAACTTTATTTCCGCCAGTCAATTTATCCAGGTGGTGAACGCCAACGACAATTGCCGATGGTTTGCCGTTTTTGGTGATGACATAGAGTTCATCGGTCGCATCAACTTCATCGATAATCTTGTTGAAATTATCTCTAGCGTCAGTTACTGGTACAATTTTCTCAATTTTTACTTGCAACATAATACCCTCCTGAGGACATTAATATTTATTCATTTAACCATTTGGTCATTTTTTCATTTATTAATTATATTTTACTATTTAATCATTTATTAATCCACACTGATGCGGTAAAATAGAAGAAATGAGCAGGGAAATTGAATTTGAAAACAGATTGCTTCGATTTTCGACACAGGTTATCGAATTGTCAAAAAATATCAAGGAAACGAACATTAGCCGTCCGATAATAAATCAGCTGGTTCGCTCCGCTACCAGTGTTGGCGCTAATTATATTGAAGCCAACAACGCTAGCAGCAAAAAGGATTTTAAGAACAAAATATTTATTTGCAAGAAGGAAGGATCTGAAACTAAATATTGGCTGAAATTGCTTCAAAACATTGAAGATGAGCATAAAATTGAAATTGAAAAAATCTGGTCTGAGTGTAACGAATTGTGTCTGATCTTTCACAAGATTGTTCACACCATGAATCAAAAAGACAAAATAGATAAATTCGAAAAATAATTAAATTTGCCTACTAGACATTGACAAACATGGCCAAATTGATATATACTCAGTGCATCGGAAACGATATTAAATCGCTAAATCCCCCCAGTTCTGTAACAGGACCTGGGGGTTTTATATTTATAGGGCTCAAGCTATAATTACTGTATGAGAATACTTGTAATCTTTGATGGAAGCAATTTTTATCATCAGGCGAAAAACTTGTGCCCAGAGTTGCACTTAACTGATTTTGGTTATAGGCTTCTTGCTGAGGAGATCGCCGGATCTACAGGTGTATCGATAGATTATTGTGTTGGCGAAATCAAACGAAGAAAAGGAGACAAAATTTCTGAGAGATTGTATTCTGGCCAGCAATCGTTGTTTTATAGTCTAGAAAAGCAAAAAATTATGATAGAAAAAGGATTTATGTTGAAAAGCAAGGGCATTTATCACGAAAAAGGCGTTGATGTCAGGATAGCTTTAAATATTCTCAAGGGTGCACTGAAAAATACATACGATACTTGCTATTTGATATCTTCTGATACGGATATGATTCCAGCAATAAAAGATGCACGGGGAGAAGGCAAAACAATTGTTTATGTGGGATTTGAAAATTTTATTAGCAATGCCCTAAAAGCTAATTGTTCTAAAACGTATATTATCAAAAAGAAGTTGCTGAAGAGAATGAAATAAAAAATGATTAAATATTCTGTGTGAGAAAATAAATAAATTCGAAAAATAATTAAATAAATGAGAAAATAGGTAAATGAACAAATATAAAAATGACGCTTCGTCTCTTCTTCAGTTTGTGAAGTTTGGTCTGGTCGGTGTGGCCAACACCGGGGTCGACTGGCTGTTTTTCTATCTGCTGATTAATACAATTCTCTCTGGGTCAGAGACAGTCGCCAAAGCACTATCTTTTATCGTTGCGATGTTAAATTCGTACTTATTCAATACTATTTGGACCTTCAAGGGCGAATACGACAAGGCGACCGGTGGTGACAAATCAGCCGCATATGGCATTTTCGGCAAATTTGTTCTTGTTTCGGGCATCGGCTGGGCAATCAACACATTGGCTTTCGATTACGATCGCTTTCATCTCGATCAGAGTAAAATTGTCTCCCTGATTATCGCCTCAGGTGCCGCCATCATCTGGAATTTCTTCGCCAATAAGTTTTGGACATACAAGAAATAGGGTTCTGAATTATTAATTTCTTTGAAAAAATGAGGTAATCATGATTAAGCCAGAAATAACAAGAAAATTCAAAACTAATTTGCGGGTATCCACCCAAGGTAAAATCGCTAATCCCAAAGGTGCTCTACTGCCGATACGGATAAATCTGATCGGTGGCTGGACTGACCAACTTTTCTGGGAAGGGCCAGCGGCAGTAATAAATATTGCTGCTGGGTGGGGAGGATGCTATGATGGCGGCTATCCTTTTATGCTTTTGGCACAGGGAGAAAACTATCGGGTTTCTTCTCGTATCCCTGGTATTGGGACAGGTCTAGGGATTAGTTCTATCTTGGAGGGAGGCAAATATTTGCTTGCCAAACCTGACGGTGACTTTGTCGGTCATACTCTTGAGTGGGAGTGGAATGAGGGCACAAAGGGTGGTTGGCAAGACCAGGTCGGGGCGATAATCCCCGGACTGAAACTGATCAAGACGACAGATCACGAAAACTTCAGTATCAAGCAACGAGATGATCACCCGGTTATGAGTCGAATAGTTTTGTTTGATACCGATATCAGGCGCAGGAGTGGCAATGTTGGCGATATCGTCAGATTGTTGATCAAATACGAGCCGAAATTTTCTAAATATCTGTCTACTGTAGTTGATCGAGCCGATTCTGCTCTTCTTGGAGATGCTGACGAAATGATCGATCTCTGCCTCGAATCATGGGTCAAGCTCAGCGAGTTGATCAAACCATATTTCGAGATGGATGTAGACGTGCCTACACCAGATCGTGCCGTCGGTCATATGCTCTGTGGCGCTGGCGGGGGTGGCTATGGTATTATGTTCGCCAAAAGCGAAGATGATCGTGATCAAGTAATTTCAGATCTGGAGAAACAAGGTTTTTGGGCGACAAAACCAACACTTCTCGATGGCATCAAGTTTTTCTAGTTAGGCCATATACCCATTTTACGGGCTTGTGTCACGGTTGTTGCCTTGATTCATTATTGTTGGTACAATTCAGCTGTAATTCGAACCAACTAGTAGCTATTTAATTGTTTAAATATGAAAACTGACAAAAAAATCATCAAATATTCAGAAGTCACTAAAGTTCGAGATCAACTCAAGTCTAAGGGGAAGAGTACTGTTTTGACGACGGGCTGCTATGATATTCTTCACCTTGGGCATGTCATTCACTTCAACTACTGTAAATCAAAAGGGGATATCCTTTTCGTCAGTGTCGGCAATGATGCCACAATCCGTAATCTCAAAGGGCCAACTCGACCGATCAATAATGAAAAACTCCGTACACGGCTTGTAGCAGCTCTAGACACGGTTGATTATGTCGTTCTTTCTGAGGAAGTCGGGGAGAAGATGGATCACAACATTTTGATGGATTTATTAAAACCAAATGCTTATGTAGTCCCAGTGACCGACTCCAGTCTGGAGGCAAAAAAACAACTTTGCGATCAGTACGGCACCAAATTCATTACCTGCCACCGTCTGCCACCAGAGAAAATCAAGGGCGGTATTTCATCAACAAAGATCAGTGAGAAAATAGGAGAGAAACAGTAAAAAATATTATTCTTATCATTGGTAAGCAGTTGCAACTCTCTGAACACTCTTTTGTTACGATAATGGTCGTAGTTATATCCTTCCCATGCTGGTCATAATTACCGCTCACGTGACTATTCCTGGTATTTAAATTATCTGCGAAGTAAGTATAAATTATTCTTTGAAAGGCGAAATGATAATTACAAAGACACCGTTCAGGATGAGTTTCGTTGGTGGTGGCAGTGATCTTGAATCTTATTATGGAAACAAGGTTGGCGCCGTAGTAAGTACTACTATTAATAAATACATCTTTATTACTTTGAACAAGAACTTTGACAAAGGGATTAATCTTAAATATTCTCAAGTCGAAAAAGTCGAAAATATTGATGATTTACAACATGATCGGGCTAGAGAGATATTAAAACTACTGAAAATTACTGATTCTCTGGAGGTGTCCTCGTTGGCAGATATTCCATCGAAGGGGACAGGTCTCGGTTCATCTAGTTCTTTTACAGTAGGCTTGCTCCAAGCACTTCACGCATACAAAGGTGAATACGCTTCTCCTGAAAAATTAGCACAAGAAGCGTGTCAGATAGAGGTTGAAATATTAGGAGAGCCGATAGGCAAGCAGGACCAGTATGCAGCAGCGTACGGTGGACTGAACTTGATTCAGTTTAATCCTGATGGCTCGGTGGCAGTAGATCCAATCATTTGTAAAAAAGACACTATTCAGGAGTTAGAAAGCAATATTTTGATGTTCTACACAGGAATCACTCGAAGCGCCTCAAATATATTAGCAGATCAGAAGAAAAACCTTGAATCTGACAAAAACAAGGGCTTAATCATGGACAAGATGGTAAAGCTTGCGTTTGAGCTTAAGAATGAATTACAAGAGAACAATGTGAGTGCATTTGGTGAAATTCTGAACGAAAACTGGATTTTAAAAAAACAAATGGCGGCAGGTGTTAGTACTCCAGCTATAGACGAATGGTATAAATTAGCAATTAAGGCTGGTGCGACAGGCGGAAAACTTCTAGGAGCAGGCGGTGGTGGATTCCTCATGTTCTATGCGCCAAAGGAAAAACATGCGCAGGTTCAGCATTCACTAAATATTCTAAGGCCGATTGACTTGAAATTTGATTATCAGGGGAGTAAAGTAATCTTTATTCACGACTAATTTTGGAGGTAAAAGTATGAAAGAATTTTTATCTGACTATTTGTCAGAACTGAATTACTGTCTTGGTTCTATCAATTCTGACAAGCTTGCCGAAGTAAGAGATATTTTACTAACTGCGAGAGACGATGGTCGCACGATTTTTGTAATCGGTAACGGCGGAAGTGCTTCAACTGCTTCTCATGTTTCTAACGATTGGAGCAAGGGTGTTCTTGGGCATACTGGCGAGAAAAACATCAAGAGATTCCGAGTCATCTCTTTGACTGATAATGTTGCGACGATGACCGCATGGGCAAACGATACCTCGTTTGATGATATATTCTCGCAGCAGCTTGAGAATCTTGTTCAAGAGGGAGATGTATTGCTTGCAATCAGTGCAAGTGGAAACTCAAAGAATATTTTGAACGCTCTCAATGTCGCAGAAAAACATGGTGCAATGATTGTCGGCCTCGCTGGTTTCGATGGAGGTGAGCTTGCAAAAAGAAGCAAGGTCTGCATAACCGCAGAGATTAAAAAATATGATGTTGCCGAAGACTTTCATATGATTGTTACGCACATGCTTACGCGCTGGTTCTATGAAAATTTAAAATAGCTATATATATTTACAAATAATTTTGGTGGCAGACAATAGGTCTTTTGTAATATAGTCTGGTTTAAATTCCCATTCGTCGACAGTTTTCAGATTTTCTCTGCCATTGCCTGTCAGAACTAGAATTGTTTTACATCCAGCCCTTTTTCCGGCCTCAATTCCTGATCGAGCATCATCCACCATGAATGATTTTTCGAGAATAATTTCATGCTCTTTCGCCGCTTGCAAAAACATTCCTGGCATTGGCTTCCTGCAGTTGCAGTTGTCTTCGTGCCCATGAGAGCAATAATATATTTGAGAAATTGAGGCGTTCACTTTTCCCAATTCCTCGAGCATATTCTTGTGAATGTCCAACAAATCCTCGTGGCTCATTATATTTCTACTGATACCTCTTTGGTTTGTTACAAGCACGGTAAATATATTGCGTTTGCTGAGATCTTTCAACGCCTTCACTGCGTTTTTGTAAAAACGAAATTCATCCCATTTTTTTACATAATCATGGGGGTTTGCATTATAATTTATCACGCCGTCTCTGTCTAAAAATACTGCTGGTTTCATTAAAAATCCATGTTCTTAATTTCATTCTTGGCTTTTTCATAATTTTCGTGAGTGCCGATGTCTAATAAAAAATCATCAGTTTTATACCCGAACAAAGGCAGATTCTGAGTGAGTAAGGCAGGAAATAAGTCACGACCGAAGTCGCAAAATCCTTCAGGTATATGCTGGATAATTTCTGGATTGCATACATATATTCCAGTGTTTGCCCAGTGGCTCGTTATCTCGTCTGTAGGGGGTTTTTCTTTAAATGAAATTACCCTCGCATTTTTGTCTAATTCTACGATGCCCTTGCTTTCGGGATGTTTCTCGTAGTAAAGGGCAATTGTTGCAATCCCTTTTTTTGATTCATGAAAATCGAGTAGTTTAGTGAGATTAATGTTTGTGAGATTGTCTCCGTAGATGACAAAAAACTTTTCGTTGAAAAAATCTTGAGCTTTTGTAATCGGTCCAGCGGTGCCAGATAAATCTTTTTCCAAAATGTATCTAATTTTGAGACCAAATCTTTCACCATTTCCAAAGTAGCCTTCGATTTGATCTGGAAAATAGAAGAGATTCATAATTATCTCAGTCACGCCATGCGACCTTAGCCAAAGTAGCTGATGTTCGAGAAGCGGCTTGTCTCCAACCTTCAGCATAGGCTTTGGTGTTGTATCAGTTAGAGGCTTGAGCCTAGTGCCTAGACCTGCTGCGAGCACAAATGCTTTCATATTATTCCTTGTATCCATCAGGATTTTTAGCAAACCAATTCCAAGAAGTTTTTATTATTGTGTCGAGATCTGAAAACTTTTGCTCGAAGTCAAATTTTGCAATTATTTTAGAAGGATCGGCGACAAGAGTAGCTGGGTCGCCAGCACGTCTCGGTTCTATCGTAGTATTAACTTTTTTCCCTGATATTTCCTCAACCTTATTAACAATTTGCCTAACTGAATAACCTTTTTTTATTCCACAGTTGAATGCATCAGATTTTCCATCTTCTCTAAGGTACTGCAGGGCGCGAATATGTATATTCGCTAAGTCTACGACGTGGATAAAGTCACGAACACCAGAACCGTCAGGTGTATTGTAGTCGTCGCCATATATTTTGAATACTTCTCTTTTCCCAAGTGCGGTGTAAATTGCCATCGGGATAACATGTGTCTCGGGCATGTGATTCTCGCCAATCTGTCCTTCTGGATCTGCTCCAGCTGCACAGAAATAGCGAACTGCAACGTATCTGAAGTCGTAGGCCCGATCATACCATTCCAAAATTTGTTCAAATTGAAGTTTCGACAAGCCATAAGGAGAAGTTGGGTCTTTCGGATCATCTTCTTTGATAGGAATTGCTTTTGGTTCTCCGTACACAGCTGCTGTCGATGAAAACACAAGCTTCTTCACGTTTGCCTTAAGCATTGCATTCAGTAGATTAAGTCCACCACAAAGATTGTTCTCGAAATATTTAGCTGGGTCTGCAACTGAATCTGGGACAGAAGCATATGCAGCAAAGTGAATCACAGCCTCAATCTTATGTTTATCAAATACGTCCTCAATATCCTTTTTATTTCGAAGATCGCCCTCAATTAGCTTTCCTCCGACTACTGCATCTCGAAAACCGTTTTCAAGACTATCAAAAATTATGACCTCGTGTCCTTTTTTCAATAACTCTTTTACTGTGTGCGAACCGATGTACCCAGCACCGCCTGTGACAAGAATTTTCATGTTAAATCCTGCATTAATTGTTGTTTAATATTAAAAGTATCATTTAGACTTTATTAAATCAAATTAAAATGATATTCTTAATCCTGAAAAACATAAAAGGTATAGTTCATTTCATCCAGAAGGAGTCAAGAGGAAAAAAAAGCGATGACCACGAGGATTACTGGCCAAGATTGCTGAGATGAAACTCTGTGGAAAAATTTATGAGCAGTATATTCAAACATTTATCTCGTGCATGCCTACAAATATATACGGAGAAAATGACAACTTTAGTCCAGAATCATTGCATGTGATACCTGCTCTCATGGGGCGAATGCATGATGCTAAAGCGAAGTGTCTCCCGAAAGTCGGTTTTTGACGCAACAAAACCAAATGACATGACAAAAAGCTCCTAGGTGCATCAAAGATGACAAAAATTGGTTGGCGTTCTACTACTGAACTGAATAAAGGTATCGAAAAACACATTTTGGTTATTGCAAAAACACTGGCTAAGATGAGTCGCTGCAAATGATAAAATTGGATTTTACTTTTTGAAATGATCAACGACAAAAATACAAATAAGAATTTTCTAACAATTGTTACGCAGAACTCATTTTGGAGCTCTCTTAATTTTGTATTCGTTGGGATCACGGGTCTTGTTGTGTCAATTATATTGACAAGATATTTTGGGGCCAGTAAGTACGGTGTGTATGCATATATGACAAGCCTGGTGGCGATTCTTGCCATAGTTCTTGATTTTGGGATAGGGCAGGCCATAAATAAATATGTACCAAAATATTTTTGGTACGAAGAAAAAAAGAGTATCGCAATCAAAATATTTTTAGCAGCAACATATCTTCGATTGATTGTTTCTGTGCTGATAATCGCAATTCTCTGTTTAACACTCAGCCACTGGATTGGAGTCGTAAACATTGCAGATCCAGATGTCAGGCGATTGCTTCTGATTGCCATCTTGGGGTCACTTGTTTCTTTCCTTTCTGCCCATTTATTAAATTTTTTGAGTGCGACCCAAAATTTTAAGAAAGTCGCGATTGCCAACATTGTTGGCAGCACTTTGAACATTATCTTTATTCTTGCGGTCATTTTCCTATCGAAAGGAATAGCCTATATTTTGGCGGCGTCGATCCTGACGAATTTTGCTGTCGCCTGTTACGCTTTCTTTCAGGTCAAGCCATTGCTTATCTATAAAGAGTTTCCGGAAACAGTAGTTGATCGCAAAGAAATTGTGAAATATACATGGTTAGCATATATAAATGTTCTTGTTCAGTTTGTGCTCTGGTCTTATTCTGAAGTGATATTCCTTGGTAAATATTCTCCCTCAGCAGAGATTGGATTTTATTCTCTCGCCTACACTATGGCAATTATATTTACAAGTTTTGTTGGTGTGCTACAAAAATCTCTGCAGAACGCTCAATTCGAGGTGCTAGAGACTGAGGAAAAAAGATCGGACAGAATGTGCTACCTTGCGATTAAATATGGACTTATCTTGTTCATTCCAATCGCAAACCTGCTGGTTCTTTTTATCGGCAACGCCGTAAATCTAGTATATGGTAGCGGCTTTGTCAAGATTCAGTCAATCTTTCCATTGGTCTTGTATTCGTCAATTATAGGTGTAATTTTTACACCAATTTTTATTAAAATTGCTAACCAAAACAAGAAATTTTCTAAGACAATTCTGATTATATTACTTGGTGCGGTACTTAATCTTGTTCTTGATTATTTCTTGATTAGAAAGTATTCATCTATTGGTGCAGGAGTCGCAAACTTTCTTAGTCAGGCTGTTACTACAACTTTATTATTAACATATGTCCTAAGGTCTACACGCTATTACATTGACTGGAGGAAGGTATGGAAGTTACTAGCTTGGGCAGTTATTTTCTCATTGTTGTTTGTGGCTTTGTCGGTTATAACTAAATTGGTTATAATTAAATTGATAGCTGGGATAATCTTATTATTTTTATCGTTTAGGGCGCTAGTATGGTTAAAAGTATTTTGCTACGAGGATGTTGAGATTCTTGATAACCTGATGGGTTTTTCTCCACGACTATTGATCCCCATAGTGCAAAAGGCGAGAAATATGATTAAAAAAATAAGTGACAATTCGGCATTAAATTAGGATTTTATGATTATTGTCAAAATTATAGGTGGTCTTGGAAATCAGATGTTTCAGTATGCGCTAGGAAGGAATCTAGCGAACTATTTGGGGGCAGAGCTTGTTCTTGATATTTCGGCATATGATAGATATGCAACCCGCAAATATTGTTTGAATGATTATAATATTCAGGAGAAGATTCTTGATCGGTCTGTTTTAAAAAAATATAATTCTAAATTATTTCGACTGTTTGATTTGTTTCATTTTTCTGTTTATTCCAGAAATATTATATTAGACAAATCGCTTAAATTTGATCCTAAAATATTAAAAATCACAGACAACAAATACCTGGCTGGGTACTGGCAATCAGAGAAATATTTTGAAAATATCCCGGAAATTATCAGAGAAGAATACAAGCCAAAATCGGCTCCAGACCGGCTGAACAGAAAGTATTTAAATATGATCCAAAAGTGTCATTCAGTAAGCCTTCATGTTCGCAGGGGTGACTATGTCTCTGACCGGTCTGCGAATAGTGTCCATGGTGTTTGCGGGCCGAGTTATTACGAGAACGCTCTGAAAATTATTGAGAAAAAAACAAAGGATTTTACATTGTTCATTTTTTCTGATGATATGCCATGGGTGAAAAAAAATTTAATATTTAATCATACCGTGGTATACGTTGAAGGAAACGGTCCTGAAAAAAGCTATGAAGATTTGAGGCTTATGTCATGTTGCGAAGACAATATTATCGCTAATAGTTCATTTAGTTGGTGGGGCGCTTGGTTGAACATCAAACCCAATAAGATTGTTATCGCGCCCAAGCAATGGTTTCGCGATCCAAAGATGGACAGTAGTGACATGATACCCAAAAAATGGAAAAGAATATGAGCACGAAATCATATAAAAAAATGGTTACTGTTCTTATGCCTGTTTATAATGGTGAAAAATATCTAGCCGAATCTATTAATAGTATACTAAATCAAACTTTTATTGATTTTGAGTTGATCATCATCAATGATGGATCAACAGATAACAGTGAACAAATCATAAAATCATACCTTGACTCAAGGATAGTTTATATAAGAAATATTAATAATTTACGCTTGATAAGAACTCTGAACAAAGGTATTGCTTTATCTAAGGGTAAATACATTGCACGAATGGATTGTGATGATGTCTCAGATATTACACGGTTGGCATATCAGCTACAGTATATGGAGTCTAACCTAGAAATCGGGGTGCTTGGCACCGCTATCAAAATAATTGATGGGGACGGTAATAAAAAAGGAACGCTGGTAATGCCTGTTCAAGATGGCATGATTCGTTGGAATATGAATTTCGGTTGTCCCTTTGCGCACCCAACAGTAATGATGAGAAAAGACGCGTTGGAAGCACTATCAACAGCTAAGAGCGGAGAATATTATTCGCTGGACGCTTACCAGTCAGAAGACTACGATCTTTGGTATCGCATGAGTAAAATAACTAAGTTACATAATCTAAAGCAACCGTTGCTAATGCTTAGAAAACATGGCCTAAACGAATCGATAGTTAATGGGAAAGCCGTTAATCAAAAGTCTCTTTCTATTATCAAAGAGATAATTTACGAAGCAACAACAAAAATGACACCAGATGAATCCTTATCTTGCTTGGGTAATCAGTCAGAACCAAAAAGTTCTGAAGAGGCAATTTTCCTATTAGGCATTCTTCGAGATCTGTTTGAAAACATACAAAAAAAATCTTATGATAAAGGGGTGTTAAGGGTTATCAAAAGAGATTATATCCGAAGAATCATCCAAGCCTCTCAAAATTACTTTTTAAATAAGCAAATAAAACATAAAATTTTAAAAATCTACCTTGAGGACCCTTTTTATGCTTTTGCTTACAGCATCCTAGTGACTTTTAGAAAAGCTTGGCATGAGAATTTTGGAAAGAAAAATGAATAGCAAAGCTAGCAGAAAAATTTTGCTTATTAGTGAAATACCACCATGTAGTAATTATAGCGGCGGTCTTATTTTGGCACAACTTTGTCGTTTCTTGCCAAAAAGCTCATTGGCATGTTTTCTTTTGCAACTTCCGATAATAAAAATAAGAGCAGAAATCCCAGAGGACCTAGCGTGGATACCAACCGAAAGGTATACTTCTTATTTTGGTTTTTGGCCTAGGGTGCCTTATTGCCTAAATCAGTTGATTGGTAGAATAGGGTTCTATTACAACGAATATATCGGTGATAAGTTCTTGCTTAATAGAATGGCAGAATTTGCTAAAAAAAACCATGTTGACTCGATATGGTGTATTCTTTCAGGCCAGGCCACAATTCGTTTGGCCACAAAAGCTGCTAGGAAGCTTGGGCTCCCTCTCTATACTGAGGTTTGGGACCCCCCAATTTGGGAAGCAAAACATGCTAGGATGAACGAGCTGTCTACAAATGAATATTTAAAACAATTTGAAGATGCGATCAGAGAGAGTAAGGGCTGTGCAACTGCATCATGGGCAATGGCTCAAGAATATGAGCATAAGTACGGGGCGAGAACTGTTCCATTAATTCCAAGCCTTGACCAAAACATGGCTTTGCCGGTTGTTCCTGGATTAAAAACTGATGGTTCTTTCATAATTGGGATGGCTGGTCAGATTTATGCTAAAGAAGAATGGGTTGCTCTAGTCAGAGCACTAGAGTCAGTGGAATGGAAGATTGCCGGCAGGAAAGTATCAATCAAATTTATTGGTAAGTGGCCTGCTGAGCTGGCTGATAATCCAAACATTTCAGTACTAGGTTGGCGGACTCAAGAAGAAACGATCAAGCTGTTGTCTCAGATGGATGTGCTTTATTGTCCGTACTGGTTTGATTCGTCCTACGAATCAGTGTCACGATATAGTTTTCCATCGAAAATTACGACTTATCTGGCTGCAGGACGACCAGTATTATTTCATGGGCCCGATTTTAGCTCTCCAGCGAGATTCATTAAAGAATCCGATTGTGGCCTGTGCTGCAATACACTGGATAGTAAAAAAATTATTTGTAAGCTAACGAAATTTGTAGTTGATGAAAAGGCTTATGCAGAAATGGTTTGTAATGGCAGAGAATCATTTAATAGATTTTTTACAAACGATACACTAGAGGAAAACTTTAAAAGATTTTTAGAACTTAATTAGGACTGATTATGAAGATATTATTTGTAGCAATGTCGGAGAGCGTGCACACGGCAAGATGGATAGCACAGATTGCTAATCAAAGTTGGGATATCCATCTTTTTCCTAGCTACGAAAGTGGCAAGTCATACCCTGAATTGAAAAACTTGACTATCCATCATACACTGTATGGCAATCAGAAAACTGATAAAAGCGTCAGAAAAACAGGCGTTCCAGTTTTTGCTGAGAATATAGCTTCTTTTGGAGCGTATTTTTTAAATAACAAAATGAGAAATCACCGCGTTAACAGTCTAAACAAATTAATTAAGAAAATAAAACCTGACATAGTACATTCCTTGGAGCTACAGGGCGCTGGCTATCTTGTTCTGGATGCAAAAAAACGATATAAAGGAACTTTTCCAAAATGGATTGCCACTAACTGGGGCAGTGACATATATCTTTTTGGCCGACTTGCAAGTCATCGCGATAGAATTAAAGAAACTCTGAAATCTTGCGATTATTATTCGTGTGAGTCACAAAGAGATGTACAATTGGCGAGAGATTATGGTTTTCGGGGCATAACTCTTCCCGTGTTTCCGAATACGGGCGGATTTGATCTAGAGAAAATAGAAATGCTAAGGAAGACAGAGCTAGTGACTTCGAAACGTCGGGTTATATTGCTCAAAGGCTACTATGGGTGGGCAGGCAGGTCCTTGTTTGGGATAAGAGCGCTTGAGCGTTGCGCTGACTTGCTAAGGGGATATGAAGTTGTTATATATTCTGCTGTAACCGATGGTTTGGCTATTTCGCCGACTATTCCATCTGCAGTTGAAATATCTGCTGAGCTTTTTGCCCAGAACACTGGGATTCCAGTCAGAATAATGCCGTCGAATACAAAGCACATAGACATGCTTAAAATGCATGGTAGGTCTAGGATTTCGATCGGTCTGAGTATCAGTGATGGTATCAGCACTGCTCTCTTAGAGGCTATGGCAATGGGCTCTTTCCCAATACAATCTAGAACAGCTACTGCCGATGAGTGGATCAAAGATAGTAGTACTGGCCTACTTGTATCCCCGGAAGACCCCGATGTGATAGAGAAAGCTCTTAGAATAGCTTTAACCAACGATGATCTTGTGGATTTGGCCGCGGTAGAAAACTACAAAACAGTTAATCTTCGTCTAGATTCAAAGTTGTTGAAAAGACAAGCGGTTGAGTATTACCAGACTGTCTACAGGGGTAAATAAAAGCCTGGGCAGATGGATATTTCGCTTGATAAAACATGTTAAAAAAGATAAGCTAAGCTAAGAAAAGGATATATATTTAATATGAACAGTAAAAGAATTCTTGTTTTGGGTGCGACCGGAATGTTGGGAAATGCACTATTTACTGAATTGTCAAAAGCTGATTTTGACGTATATGGGACTGCCAGAAAAATGAACCCAGCCTTTTTCCCCGAGAACCTTGCAAACAAGATTATTGCAGACATTGATATAGAAGACCTTCTGTCACTGAGCACTGCTATCAAGGAGCTGAAACCAGATGTTGTTATGAATTGCGTTGGTCTCATCAAACAATCTCCGAGCGCCTCTAATACGGCGATGGCTATATACATGAATGCGTTGTTCCCTCATAGACTTGCCTCAATTTGTGAGGAATACAACGCGCGAATGATCCACTTTAGCACAGATTGTGTTTTTAGTGGTAAAAAGGGGAACTATACCGAAAAAGATTTTTCCGATGCAGGTAATGTATATGGTCGGACAAAATACCTAGGAGAGGTAGTTTATCCTCACTGCTTCACGATGAGAACTTCGATCATCGGTCACGGCCTAGAGACGAATGCTTCTCTAGTCGACTGGTTTCTGGCGCAAGAAGGTGATGTTACTGGCTATGATAAAGTCATTTTCTCCGGCTTTCCTACAGTAGAGATTGCCAGAATTTTGACAGAATATATTCTTCCTAATCATGAGCTCTCTGGTCTTTACCATGTCTCGGCGGATCCAATCTCAAAATATGATCTTCTGAAACTTGTTGCTAAAGTTTATAGCAAAAAGGTAAACTTGATATCTTCGGACAATGAGGTCTCTGACAAATCACTTAATTCAGACAGGTTTCGAAAAATATCCAGCTATACTCCGCCAAGCTGGGACGTCTTGATCGAGAAAATGTATGAATATTACAAATCAAATAGCAATTTCATTAAATATACTTAGAAAGAAGATTTATGGAAGAAGAAATCAAATCAAAAATTGAAGGTAAAACGATTTTAATAACAGGCGGCACAGGCTCGTTTGGCAGTACAGTATCAAAGAGACTTTTGTCGATGAAGCCTAAGAAGATTATTATCTTTAGTCGCGATGAGAAAAAGCAATTCGACATGAGAAATGAGTTTAATAATCCGTTGCTTGATTTCGTCATTGGTGATGTTCGGGACAGAGCTAGTCTTGATCGGGCAATGCGAGAAGGCGTTGACTACGTTTTCCACGCGGCCGCCCTGAAGCAAGTTCCGTCTTGCGAATTTTTTCCTATTGAAGCTGTGAAAACAAATGTTCTCGGCGCAAATAATGTTCTCGAATCGGCGATGGACCACGGTGTCGAAAGAGTTGTCGTCTTGAGCACTGACAAGGCTGTTTATCCGATCAATGCGATGGGCATGTCGAAGGCCCTGATGGAGAAGCTGATGGTGGCAACAGCTAAGACCCTGTCAAATACTTCCACCAGCATGTGCGGCACAAGATACGGAAATGTGCTTTATTCGAGAGGATCAGTCCTTCCTTACTTCGTAAGCTTGATGGAAAAAGGGGAAAGGCTAACCGTTACAAATGGAGCTATGACTCGATTCCTCTTGCCTTTGCCTTATGCTGTTGACTTAGTCTTGTTTGGCTTGACTCATGGCGGAAATGGTCATACGTATATCAAAAAAGCACCAGCCGCTACCATTGAGACACTTGCAAAGGCAATGTGTAAATTATTCGAATATGAGCCAGGCTATGTGGAGGTTGGTATCAGAAACTCAGAGAAGATGCACGAGGCTCTCGTCTCCCAAGAAGAGATGATGAGAGCAATTGACCTTGGTGATTACTACGACATTCCGCCAGAGAGCCAGGATCTAAATTACAATAAGTATTTTACTACCGGTCAGGATGTTGATATTGACAAGATTGAGTCCTACACATCTGGAAACACAACTCAGCTAAATGTTGAGCAAACAAAGGAGCTTTTGCTTAGTTTGCCAGAGATACAGCAAGAGCTAGAAAGGCTTAAAAATGCAGGAAAATAAGAAGCCAAAAGTGATAACGGTTCTGGGAACTAGGCCAGAAATTATTCGCCTTAGTCGAGTAATGGCGACGCTTGATCAATTTTGTGATCACAAAGTCCTACATACTGGTCAGAATTTTGATAAAACTCTGAATGATATATTCTTTGAAGAATTGAAGATCAGGAAGCCAGATCATGTCTTAGATTCAAAATCTGCTAGCGCGATGGGTCAGATTGGTATCATTTTAGAGGGTTGCGAAAAGTATTTCCAAGAGGAAAAGCCTGATTCAATCTTGATATTAGGTGATACAAACAGCGCCTTGTCTGCGATCGTTGCGAAGAGAATGGGTATCCCAGTATTTCATATGGAAGCCGGTAATCGTTGCTATGATGATCGAGTGCCAGAAGAAGTGAACAGAAGAATCGTCGATCACTCAAGTGAGATTTTATTGCCATATACTGAACGTAGTAGGGCGAACCTTTTGGCAGAAGGCATCACGAGTAAAAAAATCTATGTTACAGGGAATCCAATTCTCGAAGTTTTGAATTGTTACCAGGGCGAAATTGATAAGAGCGACGTAATGGATCGACTTGGAGTAGAGAAAGGAAAATACTTTCTTGTCACGCTTCACCGTGCAGAAAATGTTGATGTTTCTGAAAGACTGACTGATTTTATTGAAGCTTTCAAGAGAATTTACGATAAATATAAGATGCCAATTGTTCTTAGTGTGCACCCACGGACAAGATCACAACTAGAGAAACAGGGCAAGTCTTTAGGGGGCGAAGGAATGATTCCTCTCGAGCCAATGGGCTTATTTGACTTTGTCCATCTTGAGAAAAATGCTTTTTGTGCACTTAGCGACAGCGGTACGGTTCAGGAAGAGTGTGCGATTTTCGGCGTTCCAAACGTTACTTTGCGCGATGTGACCGAGAGACCAGAGACAATAGAGGCTGGTAGCAATTTCATCGCTGGAAGTGATCCAGAGACGATTTTGCTCGGTGTTGAGATCGCAACAAGTTCAGAATTGAAATGGGAACCGCCTAAGGAGTATATTGTGAAAAATGTTAGCGATATCATAACTAGAATCGTCCTAAGCTTTTGGAAAAAATAATACTTTCTCTTCGGGACTATCTTTTGTTGCTCCTGCTTATGGCTGCAAGAACTATTCGAGAAACATCGCTGACAGCGTAATAAAATTAATGCAAATAAATACCCGAGTTGTCCTAGCAAATCAGCTTTTCTTGAGATTATATTGACGTAAAGAATAGCACAATGAGCCCTATTTTGGCGACAAACAATATTCATAGCTATTTCCAGGCTGAAATATTACAGACGATGCGAAGCGTGAGCATCACGCAGCAGCTGTTTATTTCCGCCCAAATGACAGTCTGGTCGAGTCTGGCATAGACAACCAGACTGTAGTTGTTCGGGGAAGAGCTGTTAATGTACGCCGTGAGTGGCCAATAGATTGCCTTATTGATGTACTGTAGCAAGCGCGTGATGGCAAGCATCATTTAGCGCTATTATTTATCCAATATATCTCGGTGTTGTTATCGTCCCAGTATAGTTTGTACAAAGAGAATTCATATGTACCTTTGATTCTCTCAACTCTTGTTTTGTACTCAAGTTCAGCTGCCACTTGTTTGGCATAATAATCTGAGAAGTTTTCATCCCCGGCGATACTTTTCTGAGATAAAATAGGATCTGCATCAAAAAACTTTTTATCGATAATTATTACACAGGTATTGCTGCTGCATGGTTTTAAGATTGTCCCATTATCCAGTGGGGTTAGCTGAATGCTTTCCAATACTAGACTTAGCTGTCTATCATTTGTCAACAATGACAATGTCGTCTTATCGGGCAGCGAGGTCACAATATTTTTTAGTTTGACATAACTATCAGTATAGTAGGCTCGGTAGAATACTGGTGGTTTAGCTATCCCTAAGGTGCAACTTAGAGCAATAGCCGTATAAATAAACCATTTCTTTTCAAACTTTTTAGGAAAATAAAGGTCATATAGGAAAGTTACGAGAAGTATCATGAAAAGCAATAAATACCAGCCGCTTCTTCCTCGATATGAGCTAATTTCTAAAACACCAAACTGTGTTGCTATGCCAAATATTAATGTAAAGGCTGATAATGTTAGAAGCAGAGTGTTCTTTATTAACGAAGCATAGAGGAGCACTAATGCGCATATGAATATCCACACATATGCGCCTATAGATAGAGTTCCCGCAAATGGACGAATATTTTTTACGGAAAATGCCTCATTGGCAGTATTCAGCATTGGCCTAATATACTTTGTATAAGCAGCAGTTTCTTTCAAAGTCTTGGTGACAGGATCAATCTTCTTTGATGCTTTTAAAATAGCCTGGGAACTATGGTCCGCTATAGTGCTAATGTAGCTTCTGGCAGCTGGGGTAACTGTCTGATTTGGATTGTCTGTGGGCGAGTAACTGTTGCTGACAACTAACGAGCCATTTTCAAAACGGGTAAACTCCATGGCGGGGAAATTGTCTGCTCTTTTAAGAATCTTCGTCTGCAAATACACATGTCCGAATGCCAAGAAAAAGCCAATAAAAGATAGTATACAGATACATAATATTTTGCGCAGATAATCATTTGAGTAGCCTTTTTTAGTTGCAAAAATTATGATAGAGAAAAGAGCAAGCGAAGGCAGGTACTGGATATAGAGATATGGAAGAGTCAAAGATAGTGCAGAAATTATCAGACCGTATAGAATTAATATTCCTGATTTTGGTAAGATATCTTTTTTCGTATAGATGGCAAAAATGAGCGACGGTATGAAAATGAACGAAAGTGAAGTTGAAAAAAAGCCGATTTGTTGCAAGAATAGCTGATTGAATATTGGTAAAAGGCAAAGTGCGAGAAATACGTACCTTGTTGTTGTTCGCTTGAAAGAATCCTTTAGCAGGAGAAACGAAGATAAAATACACAGCACACCTATTGTAGGGCCTGCAAATCTATATATCTCAGACAGTTTGGTTACGAAAACTAGAGGATAGAGAAACAGATGGAAACCAGGGGCGTATTGTGGAAAATTTAAGTATCCTTGTGTAGTAAGATCTTTTATAAATTGGACATGACTGTAAGTGTCAATTTCTCCAGGGGCAATGTTTGTGAAAGAATCATGAAACCTGCTGTATATTATAACGCAAAAAAGTATGATAAGAGCTAGTATGTGAAGAATTTGCTGGAGGGACGGCCTGCGTATATTGAAAAAACCATGTTTAAGTTTCCATATGGCTAAAACATTTATAAACACTATTAGCGAAGCATAGATAGCTGGATAGATTTTTACGATGCCAAAACAATAGAAGACATATGCGAAGATAATCTGGACGGAGATTGAGACAGGAATCGCAAATTTGGCAGCAATCTTCTCTTCAAATATGGCGGCCATCGGAAAATACAGTGCAAAACTACTGACTGTCAGAATAGATACAATCACAAAAAGCGCCTTGATGTTAATCCAGTCAATCATTGAATCGCTTTCTTATATATTGTTCTAATTAGGTTCATTATAACAGATATCTCAAATAACGGTAGAATTTTCGAACAGTTCTTTGATAGATTGTACCTATTTTCATAGACAAATTTCATCTTTTCTGCGCATTCGGAAAAGTTTTTTGTGTCAGCGACAACAACGCCAGCGCCTGATTGCTCAATTTGTGGGGCTATGCCAATATTATTAGATAAACAGCAGGGGAGATTGTGCTGGAGCGCTTCGAGGGAGGCAACGGAAAAAGATTCGTAATCGGAGAAAAGAGCAAAAATATCTGATCTGTAAAATACTTTTTCTTTTGCCTCGCCAGTTATTAGCCCTGTAAATTCTACCTTGTCTGCTATTGCAAGATCATTTACAAGCTTTTGCAATTTAGGTAAAGTTTTGTTCTCATTCGGTCCAGCGATGATTAGCTTGTATAAATCGTCTTTTTTGAGAAGTTCGGCAAACGATAGCACTAAGTTGTCAATCGATTTTATAAAACTAAGTCTGCCCAAACAGAGTATTGTTTTTGAGTCTTTCGCAGTTTTCTTTAAGGAAGGATTAAATTCATATTTTTCGATAGGATTTGGCACAACAAAAATTCTTTTGTTAAGTTCTGGTAAATAGTCGGATAGAAGGTCTTTCTCTCGAGAAGAAACCACTATTATGCTGTCGGCATTTAATAATATTTTTTTACCAAAAAAACGGTTGTAAGTAGATTTAATTATTTTTTTACCAAGCAGGTCATTTGGAATAGGAGTTTCATGAAGGTGAATGATGTACGGGACTTTGTGCTTGCGGCAAACTCGGCTAATAATAATGTTTTGATATGTAAAAAAAGAGTGGCAATGGACGACATCATATTTTGATATTGTTTTTGTCGCATACGAAGAAAAACCAATCGGAGTAAATATATTGTAACCGTGTGTCAGCTTTGGGAAAAAGTTTTTGAAACGCTTGATAGAGATGCCATTAACAATTTCGTCATATTTTGTAATAGGATTGTCTGTATCAGCAGCATCCGTTGTCCATACTGTGACAGAGTCACCCTTCTTGGATAATTCAGAACTGATTTGCTGGCAAACCTTTACTGGACCACCAAAGCTTAGCGCAGGAGTAAAGAAGGGGATAACTTGGAGTATTTTCATTTGACTGATCTGTTATTTTTATAATAAGATTATATTACATTAAAACTGATCATATTTGTAGCCCCAAATGAATATATTGTTTATCCATGAAACAGAGTATATAGAGAAGGTCGTTATCGAGTTTCAAATCATTCCGGAAATTCTTGCCTCGGAAGGACACAATGTCTATATGATTGATTTCCCGATGTCCTGGAAAAAGAAGAGCTTTTTTGACTTCGGTACTTTCAAAACACAACACCTGACGGATGTCCGACGAACTGGAAAAAAGAAGGGGATCACTCTCGTCAGACCAGGCATTATCAAGATACCAGGTATAAGCCGCCTTGTCGCTTTTTTTGCTTACTTTTTCATCATCCCGCGAGCTCTAAAAGAGTATAAAATTGATAAAATCGTTTTGTACTCTGTGCCGACAAACGGAGTGCAAACGGTGTTTTGGGCAAAAAGGTTCGGGATACCTATACATTTTCGTCTTCTCGATGTCTTGCACCAATTAGTCCCTTCGAAAATACTCTCATGGCCGACCTTCATTCTTGAAAAATATGTATACAAAAGAGTTTCTGAAATTTCAGCGATAACTCCGATGCTAGTTGAATATGCGATTGAGATGGGTGGCGATCCTAAAACAACTTTTTATCTCCCCTCAGGTTCTGATCTAGATTTTTTCTACCCAGAAGGTAAGAACAAAGATTTGATTAGAAAATTTGGCATTACCGAAAAAGACAAGGTTGTGTTGTTCGCTGGTACGCTTTACAATTTTTCTGGTTTAGATGTTTTGATCGAGTATATGGCAAGAAACAGGGAGGCTACCAAAGATGTTAAGCTAATAATTGTTGGTCATGGTCAACAAGCTGATCTTCTCAACAAATTAATAGCTAAAAATCGTTTTGAGGACAGAGTCATATTGACGGGTTTCATCGACTACGCGAAGTTACCGAAATATATAAATCTTGCAGATGTTTGTATAAATCCTTTTCAGATAAATAAAATCACAGATATTATTTTCCCAGGGAAAGTCTATCAATATATGGCTTCTGAAAAACCTGTGATTGCCACTAGGCTTCACGGCGTTCTCGACATCTTTCCTGACAATGGTGGGAAAAATAATATTTACTATTTTGATCTAAAGAGGCCGAAAGAGTTTTTTCAGCTAGTCAAAAAAATTGGCAGTAAGAGAGTAAAGGATGTCAACCCTTCTCTGCAAGAAATATCGGAAGCTTTATACAAGAGACTTGAAAAGTTGAAGTGATTACTCAACATCTTTGAGTCCAAGCTTCATAACCATATCGCGAACTTGCTTTTCTATTCTGTTGGCTTTTACGTAGACTCGGTAGATGACAAAGAGGAGAAAGACAAGTACAAGCCCAAGAAATGTACCTATGCCGATACCTTTTTGGCCAATATTCGCCGCGATTTGCATGATATTAATCGGGAAGAGGGCGGCAACGATGACTGCGCCCCAAACCAAGAGCCAAAATATGAACATCGTTATCGATTCCGTATGTTTTTTAAGATCATAATAAGTCTTGGTTATCGAGACCAAACTTAGGATAATTGCGATGATGCGAACTATGGTTAAAATCATTTTTTGCCCGTGAATTTAATATTAATTATTTTCGTCAGGATATTGACGGCATTGAGCCAGCTTTGGCCGGTGGTATTTGAATATTTGGTGTAGATCACTTCGATCGGCACTTCGGTAAATCTCAATTTATTTCTCTTGACCTCCCCCATGATTTCTGAGCAAATCTCATAGCCAATTGCGTGGAAACACATCTTGCTGATTGCTTTTTTGTTGAAAGTTCTCATGCCCGATTGACTGTCAGATGACCATTTGTGAAAAACCATAAATGTCAGGAAGTTCATTAGCCAGTTGCCAAATATTTTGAAAAATGGCATGCCTGCGGTATTCAGCATTCGTGTGCCAGTGACAACATCGGCCCTATTTTCCAATATTGGTCGTATCAATTTTTCGACATCGTCAGGATTGTGTTGGCCGTCGGCGTCCAAGGTGACGATAATGTCGGCCTCCAGCTTTTTCGCAGCCTCAAACCCTGTCGTCGTTGCAGCCCCAACCCCCATATTGATGACGTGCTTGACGGCATAGTTAGCGCATTTGTCGGCAATAAGAAAAGTCCCATCGGAAGATCCATCATCGATCACGATAGAGATTATCTCGTCGACACCTTTGATATTTTTGGGAAGTTTCTTGATCACTTCCGCAATCACGGTGGCTTCGTTGTGCGCCGGTATGACGATGGCTAACTTCATATATTTAGCAATTATTTTACTAACAATAAAGTATCACATTTGCATTATGTGAGCAAACTCTTGGAGACGACTTGCCGGTTGCGATTTATAGTGGTACACAAAAAATGCAATAACTGATATCATTGATGTGTGAAGAATACAGAGAAAGTTCTTAAATTTATTATTCATTGGCGTTGGCTTTTTTATGTGATTGCCTTTTTGACATTGGCATTTCTATCTTCTCAGTACGCTTTGATCACCAATGGTTTTCCAACTGGTGATGACCCCGCGATTCATATCCAGTATATTCACATATACAGCTACAGAGAGATGTTTAAGATACTTTCGTATCCAATGCCGCTTTCTATCTTTAAATTCTTCCATAGCATTAGTCATCTTTCGGCACCAACTCTTTTTGTTTTACAGATTTCGACTCAACTGTTTTTGGCCTCCGTGAGTCTTTTTTTCTTTATCAAAAAGATGACGAAGAGCAATCTTTATTCTTTTGTCGGCGCGGCCGCTTTTGCTTTGGGTTGTTGGTCCGTCGATAGTCTGCGGATGGGGCTTTTTGCTGAATCTTTCGGTTGGATAGTTTTGATTTGGACGCTATATTTTCTCGCTTCCGGTAATATTTTACTTACAGTTCTTTCGAGCGCATTTTTAGCTTTTAGCCATCCTTTTTCTTTTACGATTTTTGCCCTGATTTTTATGTTGTATTTCGTCCTTATGATATTTGAAAAGCAAGGTCGCAAGTATATTCTTATTATTGGCGGAATTTATATTGGTGCGATTGTAGTGTGTTATCTGGTCGATCCAGCAATTTTGGTCAAATTTCGTGATTTCATAAATCCTGAGAGAATCGGTTGGGGCGAACGGCCACTCTGGGAAGTACTCATCAACAACGATCCATTGCGAACCTTCTCTCTTGTTTTTGCCTTGATCGGAGTCGTGATCTCGACCAAAAATTGGTCAAGTCGTTACATCAAAGTATTGTATTTGCTGTTATTTGTCGCGCTGTTTATGTCAATGAACCAGATATTCGGGGTTCGCTTCCTTGTATTTCGATTTTTCCCGTATCTTGATATAGCCCTAGCCATATTTATCTCCCTTGGGGTGAAGCATTTTGTCGAGACAATGAAACTCGGTAGATTTTACTCGATCGGACTGACAATATTAATTGGTATTGTGGCATTGTGGCCACATTTTCGTGGTAACAATATTATTACCTCATATCAAGTGAATAATGTTGCGGCCAATGACAGTATGACTATAGGAGACAGGGAAGCAATCGACTGGTTGCAACGAAATTCAGACAGTAGTGTTGTTGTAACTGCAACACACAAACGCCAGATTTGGATCAAGGCATTGACTGATGTTGGCTCTATAGAAAATTTGTCGGTTTTCCAAAAGACAGATGTGTTGCCAACGGGATTAAACTTCAACGAAATATACTACGCAGAAGTTGACCAAATTCCAGCGATTGTGAGTGACAATTACTCTCTCATTTATGATCACGATGGTGTTAAAATATTTAAGGTAAAATGACAAAGATTCAAAAAATAATTTACTCGGTAATTGCAATATATATAGTCACAGTTGCAGCCATGCCTGCTTTTGGTCGACTTCGTGTTTTTTTATTTTTGGCTGTTATCGTTGCGTGCGGACTATTGATCGAGCTGGACATTAAAACCAGATTTTATTTCGTGGCGGCTTTGGGAACAGCGGGTTTATTTTTTCTCAAAATTATTCCAACTCCATATCAGCATCTTGTCTCAAGGCACTTACCGATGAGTTATGGCATTATTTTGTCAATAATCTCAATCTTCGGCTCTACAGTGGCAGTATTTTTTCTCGTCAGATATTTATTAATATTGTTCAAAATATCAGAGCACAAATGAAACAAGCGATTTTGGTTACAAGTGTGGCGGACCAGTCCGCAACGACAAAAAGAAAGCTAACAATCTTAAACACTTACCAGCTGCCTGGCTTATTGGCTTTTTTCGACTTTTCCTCTGAGTATATTTTTCGAAATTATGTAATTGACCACCACCAAGACAAGCTCTGAAGCGAGTGTGGTCCAAGCTGCAGCGATGTATGAGTAACGGGGGATGAAGATCAGGTTCAAGATTAAGTTGAAAAGCAGGATGAAGCCAGTCACCTTCAACATAGTTTTGCGTTTGTCAGCCGCAATCATCACTTCGGCCATCAGATAGTTCAGGAAGATCAGCGGCAGGGTGAAAGAGAGGACGATCAAAGCGTCTTTGCCGGCGACAAATTCGTCCGAGCTAATCAAGCGGAGAATTGGCTCAGAAAAGGCTGTACAAATCAGTGCAATTAGTAGCCCGAGACCAGAGAGTAATAGGGCTGATTTTTTCAATATTCTGGCGACATTTTTTCTTTGCTCGGCTGTATTTAGGTTTTGAGCCAGGGCGGGCTTTAGGGCACTCGAGAAATAAGAGCCAATAAAAGCTGTAACCTCGAGGACTTTGTAGGAGACTGAGTAGATACCGACAGCTGCTGCACCTTTTAGAACATAGAGCATGAGTGTGTCGAGTTTGAAGTAAAGATTATTCAAGATGAAGACGATGCCCATCGGCCAAGCCATTTCTAGTATCCATTTGGTAAATTTGCGATCGTGTTCAAAGCCAAACTTGATGAATTGACGAGAGAAAAGCCACTTGAAAACAAAGATAAACAAGCCGTAGATCGCGATCGTGGCAGCGACCCAGAGAAAATTGCCTCTGAGTGTGACGACGGTCGCTATTGCCACTATGGAGAGAAACTTGCTCAGAAACTCTGCTAGAGCCGAATAGGGCATCTGTAGGCGGTATTGGAGGACCATATCGTAGACGCTACCGAGTAGATTGAAAAAAAGGAAACCACAGGCGATGATAGAACCGTAGAAAATATCAGGATTGTGGCGATACGGGGTAAAAAATAAAATTCCGACTACCACCAGACAGGCTAGAGCTGCAGTTACGGCTCTGATCGTGAAGACATTGGAAATAATCTTTTTCTCCAGATTTGGATTTTTGGCAATTTCTCGAACAGTCACAGCAAATAGACCGAGATCGGCGATGACGATGAAAAAGTTTACATAGGTCGTGATCGCGTTGTAATTACCGACACCTTCGACGCCGATGTAGCGAGCGAGTATTTTGATCGAAATCAGTGTCAACACCAAAGTGACCAGTCGGACGAGGACTTGAGAAAAGGTGTTCCAGAGAATCGCTTTGCGATTAAACATAAAATCCTTTGGATTTTAGAATTTTGAATAATGAATTATGAATCATGGTTTTTGGAGCTTTTTACTAACCCGTTAAGTAATTTATGTACAATTATTGACTGATTAATCAAGCTATTGTAGTCAATAGTATCAAGAAATCCGACATCCTTAGCGATCAAAAGTTGGCTTTGTAACTCTGTTGTTGACCCAAGAGATATTGAGTAAAATTGTACTTTTTCTTTGTATGATTGTCTGCTAAATCCCTCTGCTATATTTGATGAAATCGAAACGGCGCATCTCCTAGATTGGTTTGTCAGTCCAAACATCTCTTCTTTTGGGTATTTCTTGGTAACTTCATATACTTTTACTGCCAATTTGCGAGATTCTTTCCATGAATTTAAGTCTGCGAAAGATTTTATTGTTTTGTTTTCATCCATAATTCATGATTCCTGATTCGTAATTCACTTATTTGAGGTTCATCTTCTCAGCCACACCTTTCCAGACTTTACTCATGGATCTATTCTTGACCAGCAGGTATAGGCTGAAACCAAGAGCGATAAAGAAAAGCGCTGCCAAGCCGATCGACAGGTTCATATAGTTGATTTTTTCCCACCATTTTTTGACTGGGATTATTGGTTCTTTTTCGTCAGCTGAGGTTAAAAGTGTGATTTTCCCGCCTTTAGCTTGGGAGATTTCGAAGATGGTAGGATCACTTACCGGTGTCAAAACCTTGTTCAGCTGGCCTTGTACAGTCAATTTGTAGAAACCAGAATTGATTGGATAGTCGATCAAAAGTTCGAAATCGCCATTGGCATCAGCCATCGCAGACAAACTTTTTCCTTCGGGCACCGAGACCGACGGAGCAAGAATAATATTAGCGGTGTAGCCGGCAATTGTTTTGCCCTTGATCTTGATACCGCTGATATTACCCTCGGCAATATTGTTCGAAAAATCAGCCGTTTTTTCAATGGAAGAAATGGTTGGTTTGGTAAGTGTTTCGTCAATTTTGGCATCTGGCTCTTTGATCGTAATTTTGAAAGTTGTTGTTGGTCCCCAACCGTCGCCATTTTTTGCTCGGATATGGAAATAATATTCACCGATGGCTTTGTCTGGGTAGGAGATCGAAGTGTCGGCGGAAGTTGCGGTTGTTGGAGGGGTCGTGTCGGCGGCTTGGTCCAGCAAATAGGAAAAATCAGTCACGCCACTACCCTTATCCCACGCAAGGGCGATGGTTGTCGCTTCATAGGCGGTGCTTTGATCTGGGTGAGAGGAGGAAGTGACAGTGATTTGTCCCGGGGTGACAAGAGCTCGTTGAATCGTAAAAGTCGTTCCGTCAGTACCAGTGCCGACGACTGAGGCTACCCCGCCAGTCGTTCTAACCATCTTGGCGCCAGAAACAGAGACTGAGCCGCTGCCAATACTTTTGGCGCGAAGTCTGATCGTCGCAACAGTGAAAGAGGAGGTGGCGCTAACCATGCCGACAAACTGTTTGCCATTTGAGGGTGAGTACCCAGGCATCCAGGTCGCATTTCCAGCCGAAAACGAAACAATATCGACTGGTCCGGAGACTGAAATTGTGCCTTGTAGGGTATCAAATTCGGCACCTTTGGCTGCTACAGTGATATTGAAGGTGTCACCAACAGTTTTCGTCCCGCCCCCAGAAGCACTGATGCTTCCATCGGCCCAAGCCGAAGTCGGCAGGCTGAAAATGGTGATAGCAGAGAGCAGCAGCCCGGCTGCGATTGATCTAATTTTATTCATAATTTTCCTTCGATTTATATAATTATTAATTTATTCATTTAATCAATTAGACATTTATTCATTTATTGAATATTTGATTATTTAGTTATTGGTTTACCCCTCTCCTTTTCAAGGAGAGGCAGGGGTGAGGTTTAATGTTTAAGAAGAAACCTCATCTAACTTCTCCTTGAAAAGGAGAAGAACCCTTAGGTTAATTTATCCTATTTATTTCCAATAACTTGCTAACATCGACAGGTCGACAATATCGACGACTCCGTCTCTGTTCATATCGACAAGGGGATTGCCTGGATCAGTTTGGCCCCAATAACTTGCAAACATCGATAAATCAAGAATTTCTACCGTACGATCGCCATTGAAATCACCAGGAACTGGTGGTGGGGTATTGACGGCGCCGCCGGCGACAGAGGGATATGGAACCGCAATGTATTCTGATATTACATAATCTGCCAGCCAACTGCGTCCAGCGCCAGGCACGCTTTTCAGCCAATCATTTATCTGAGTGCCGGTCATCGGACTTGAATTGCGGAAGTCATCATTGGAGAAGATGTTGTTAATATTATTGACACCGCCGTTTGGGGCTCCCCACCACTTGGTGTAATATGTCCAGAAGTTCGAGTTAGTATTGTAAGCAGATATGTGAGGTGTGTAGGCGTATAGTACTTTGGTGGCAATGTTGGCTGGGTTGATGATCGTCCCGTCTACTGTTGTGTCGTTACTGTAGTTGCCGCTCGAGGCGTATTTGTTGTACATCGTGTCAAAATTGTAAACCGAGTAGGCTATCTGGTGACCAAGACCGCCAAAGACATTGGCTCTCTCTAGATAAGTCGCATTGCCATAAAGTGCATCGGAGCAGTAGTTAGGATCTTTTTGATTCAGGCAAGTCGCCATTCTCTCGTCATACATATAGAACATTGGCCAAGTTCGTACTGTTTCGCTGCTTGGTGAGGTTTGAGTGATTGACGAGCTTTCTCTCTGTAGTATCGCCAAAATCATCCGAGGGTTGATGTTGTGCTCGTTGCTTTCGTCGGCGATGAGCTGAGCAACAGTTTTGCCATAGAAAACAGTGCCATTGCCGCTAACCTGCCTCGATGAAACAGTAACGAGGCTGACCTGTCCGTCTGCCGCCACCGCGTTCATCGGGAAAGAAATGAGCGAGGCAATCGCCATCATCCCCGCAAAGAACTTAAAAATTTTAGGCATAAATATTCCTTCTTTCCTATTATAGCAAAAAAATAGTCCTTGGTCTGTTGATAAATAAAATATCTATTTCAGTTTAAGTCGTCCTAGGCAAACTAGAAACCTCTGATATTCTTTGTTATAATCACTCTATGATAAATCCAAAAACTTTTTCCAAATACTGCGTCTACATTAGCGTTTTTCTAGTTCCATTTTACATCTTTCGTTTCAAAGTTTTCGGCGTGCCAACCAACATACTGGAGGTTTCAGTACTGGTATCGTTTATTTCAACCATTTATTTCTTGCTGAGAGATCGACAGAAATTGGTTTTCGGACCGATCTGGCCATATCTCTTTCTACTTTGCGCGATGATCTCGACTTTCATCGCGGGCGATCGATTGCAAGCTCTTGGAGTGCTGAAAGGCTGGTTTGCTGCACCAATAATAATGTATTTGCTGGTGATAAATCTTTTTAAGGCAGACGAGGTAAAGAAATTGTCGATATCTTTTTTTGCCTCGATGATGATCGTCTCAGTCTGGGCAATTTTGCAAAAGATGCGTATTATCGGCGCGTTGTTTTACCAGACCCAGGATATCGAGATTGTCCAATATATGCAGCACCCACTGCGAGCCCTTGGTCCTTTCAATTCGCCAAATTTTTTGGCAATGTATCTGGCGCCGATGATTTTTCTCTCGATCCCAATTTTTCAGTTTGTCAAAACGAGATACAAGAAGGTGGTTTTGTTACTAACTTTTATTATTCCCTCTGTCGCGATATATTTTTCTGGCTCGAGAGCTGGTCTCTTGGCCTTGATCGCGGGGGCGATGGTGTATGTCATCAACGAATTTGTCTGGCATAAAAACAAAAAAGCCTTGTTCGTAGCTCTGGCCCTGGGTATAGTTTTGGTTTATGGTCTTTATGGTTTCCTGAATACCAAGGATTCTTCTAGGGCGATTAGCAATAGCTCTCGTTTGGTTATTTATCATTACTCCGTCGAGCTGATCAAACAGCGATCTATCCTTGGCGTTGGTTTGGGTGAATATCACCAAGCAGTTGATGTTATTACCAAGGATGATGGTGACTTTCAATTTTATAAATTACCGTATGCCGTGCATCCTCATAATGTTTTTCTGGCAATGTGGCTTAATCTTGGTTTGGCCGGTTTTATTGTATTTTTAATCATTCTTATTCGATTTTATCGATATGAGATTTATTCCAGGGATAGATTTCAGGCTGGCCTTGTCCTGTCGGCGATGACCGCCATCTTGATTCATGGGCTTTTTGATACAACTTATTTCAAAAATGATTTGTCGATGATTTTTTGGTTGATCATCGCTATTAAAATTATATACGAGAAGAAAGAACATGAAATTATTGCCAAAGTTTAATTTTTCTCAAACAATCTCAATCTTTTTCATGTTTTTGATTATTTTTCTGCCATTTGGTCACCTGCTTTGGTATTATTTCCTGTCAGTTTCTGGGTTTGATTTACCGGAATTCCCGTATTTGCATTTCTATGATCTTGTCATTGTTGTATTGTCTCTGGTGGCTTTCATCAAATATTTGCTGAATTTCAACCGAAAGTCTTTTTTGGACTGGCGTTTTTTTTCAATTTGTCTGATGGCACTCGGTTTGATTTCGATATTTTTTATTTCTCCGAGCTGGCGCCAGGGAGTTGAAGGTTTCCGTTTTACTCTTTTGTCGATTGCACTTCTTTTCTCCGCTTCTGTCTTTGGACAAGCTTGTGATCTGAAAAAAATGATTAGAATATATCTTTGGGTCGCATTTGTCGTGGCTCTGTGGGCGCTGATTGAGAGATTGTTCCCACTGAATTATTGGCAATTAATCATCCCGAACATTGAAAACTCGTATGGCACATTTCTGGTCGGGAGTAGTAACATCCAGCGTAGCGCTTCGTTTTTGCTAGGTGCGAATCAACTTGGGTCATATCTTTTACCGACGTTTTTCCTTAGTATCAGTGATATTATCGAAAATAGGTCAAAAAAGTTGCCTGTTTTGTTTTCTGTAGTATTCTTTCTGGCCATCTTTTTCTCCTTTTCTCGCGCTGCGCTGCTCGGACTGCTTTTGTCCCTGTTCATCTTTCTTTATGTAAGATTGGGTCAAAAGGTTCGCAGGATACTGATATCATTTGCGGTGTTGCTGGCGCTAGTGGTAACCCTGATAGGACTATTTCCAAATAACAAATTATCACAGTTGGTCACACACGGGGAATCCCAGATTGGCCACAATCAAGCACTTACCGAGACACTCGTTGAACTAAAAGCAAGAACCGCGCATGGTTGGCCGATCATCGTTGGTGGTGGTATCGGCACGGCTGGACCAATTGCCATAAAATATGGCGGCTTGATACCAGAATCATGGTATTTGCAGCTCGTTCTCGAGCTTGGCATTTTGGGTTTCGTTCTCTGGCTGGTGGTCTTTGGTCTGATTTCCAAAAATTTAATTGTCTCAAAGCAATTCGGACTGTTTTTTGGGCTTTTATCGCTCATGATTACCGCTCTGTTCCTTCACACTTTTGCCGACAATCTTGTTTTGGTGTATACCATGTTTATATTGATTGGGGTCGCGAGCAGTCAAAGAAAGTTAATCCAAACGGACAAGGAAGAACAGCCAAGGTATCTCTCGACAGGCTCGAGACCTGATGGCAATAACCAAGGAACAATAATCAGTTAATATCCAATAATCAAATATTCAATAAATGACTAAATGATTAATTGATTAAATGAATAAATCGGTAAACATATGAGCAAGGAAAAATTGACGAAGCGAATATTAATTGACGGTCGTTTCATCGGAGTTGGGGATTCCATTGCGCGCTACACGCTTGAGCTTTTGCGCGGGGTTTTGGCATTGGACAAGGAAAACGAATATACACTACTTATTCGCCCAATCGGAATCAAAAGTGTGTCTGACTTTTTGGAAATTGAGAAATCAGACATTGAAAAATTGATTAAAAATTTTAAATTACCAGCCCCTCGTAACTCGAAGAGTGAAGTGGGGGTGATTGGAAAATTGCGTATTCGGGTTCTCGACATTCCGCACTACAGCTTCGCAGAGCAAACTAGTTTGCTGTCATACTTAAATACTGAACATTTTGACCTAGTACACTTCACTCAGTTCAATCACCCAATCTTTTATCGTGGCAACTATGTGGTGACGATTCATGATCTGATCTTGCTCAAGACTGCTGGCAATCCGCTAAAAAAGTTTTTTTACAACCTTGTGATGGGGGATGCTGTTAAACATTCTAAGAAAATTATCTCCGTTTCGGAAATGACCAAGAAAGATATTGTTTCCACTTATGGAGGAGACGCTGACAAGATTGAAACAATCTATCATGGCATTGACCAAGAAAAGTTTGGGGCAGAAAACAGAAAACAGAAAACGGAAAACAGTGCAAAAACACTGGAAAAATATGGGATTTTGGGTAAATACTTGTTGTATGTCGGAGCGTGGAAGAGTCATAAAAATTTGAGGAGATTGCTGGAGGCATCTGCAAAAGTCAGGCAATCGACAGATATTCAGTTGGTTCTCGTAGGGAAAATCGACCACGACGAACCAAAACTTATTGAAAAAATTGAGTCGATTAACAACTCAGCTCTCAGTTCTCAGCTCTCAGTTCCAATTGTTCTTACTGGTGCGATTGACATTAATTCCGGTGAATTGCCCGCACTTTACTCTGGTGCTGCTGTCTATATCATGCCATCGCTCCTCGAGGGATTTGGTTGGCCACCGCTCGAGGCGATGGCTTGCGGCACGCCTGTCGTTGCCTCGGAAACTTCTTGTATCCCCGAAATATTAGGCGACGCTGCACTTTACTTTGATCCACTTTCGGTCGAAGATATGGCAAATAAAATTGAAAAAGTCTTGGCTGATGATGATCTGCGCATCAAACTGATTGAAAAGGGATTGAAACAGTCCGCCAGATACACTTGGAGTGAAACAGCTCGAAAAACATATCAGATTTATCAAGATTGTCTCGAAGCCTAGTCTCTCTTTCTGTCATTCCCGCGTAGGCGGGAATCCACAAATAGTATTAATGCAAAGGTATACTTTTCTTGGTGCTTACGACCCAAAGGGTCCCCTTCGGGGCCTTGACGGGATTCCCGGCGGAGTTTATCCTGAACTCGTTTTAGGGCGGGAATGACAAAAGGAATTGGCTATGGCAGAATAAAGTGGTTATTTAAATGATGTTTTTTACCTCTTAGGCGCGAAAAGACCGCCATCCTTACGGAGAGCGGTCTTTCGGTTTTTTTGTCATGTCGCTTCGTTACGGCGCGACATGGAAAACTATATTGATTCCGCTGTGTCCCTCTTCCTTTATCTCCAGCGCCTCAATTTGCCATTCTCCTGGCAAGGTCAGATCCCATTCGTTGGAATCTGTAATAGTTCCGTTGGGCGCAGTTATTTTGTAGCTGCACGGGAGTAAGTTTCCGTTGTTGTCAGTAACTGACATCCTGATCCGGTTTCCAACTCTCAGTCCGTTGATCGGAGCAGGGAGAACTGCCCCGTCCAATACCAGATTAAGTTGAGAAATCATTCCGGGACCGGGATCATTTGTACCGCCGCTGCAACCAACCAGAAAATATACGAGCACAAGGCTCAATACTAGTGTCAACATCGCCATCAGATTACGCATCTGCGTACTCCTTACAATCAGTGCTTACTGTCTCACCTGTGTGGATCAGATTCATCCGATTGAACGCTCATATATTAGCACATATTTAATTATTTGTCAAGATTGAAGGCATGACGACTTTATGGTAAATTGTGACTACATTAAATAATTATTAATTGTCTGGAGACACGGTTATGTACGCACTTTCAATCGGCCTGGCGATCGGAGCAGCTCTGATCTCGATTGTTTATGGTTTTATCTTGGTTTTGAGCGTCAACAAGCAGGACGCTGGTAACAAAAGGATGACGGATATTGCGAAAGCAATTCAGGAGGGGGCAATGGCTTTCCTCAATCGTCAGTATTCAACTGTCGGCGTTGTTGCGGCAGTGCTTTTCGTGATCTTGATGTACTCTTTGGGCTGGAAAGTTGCCCTTGGTTTCTTGGTCGGTGCCTCATTTTCAGCTTTGGCTGGCTATGTTGGCATGAATGTCTCAGTTCGGGGTAACGTTCGTACCGCTGAAGCTTGCCGCAAAGGCCTGCCTGCGGGCATGGATGTCGCTTTCAAATCCGGCACCGTGACTGGTTTCTTGGTTGTTGGTCTCGGCCTTTTGGCTGTGACTGGTTTTTATGCAATTTTCAAAGATATCAACGCTCTGATCGGCTTGGGTTTTGGTGGATCTTTGATCTCAATCTTTGCTCGACTTGGCGGCGGTATCTTTACTAAAGCAGCTGACGTTGGAGCTGACTTGGTCGGTAAAGTTGAAGCTGGTATCCCTGAGGATGATCCACGCAATCCAGCTGTGATCGCTGACAATGTTGGTGATAATGTCGGTGACTGTGCTGGTATGGCCGCTGATTTGTTCGAAACATATTCTGTTACTGCTGTGGCAGCAATGTTACTCGGACACCTTTTCTTCCCACATTTTGAAAATGCAATCTTGTTTCCTCTTGTTCTTGGTGCCGCTTCGATCATCACTTCGATCGTCGGTTCTTGGTTCGTCAAACTTGGTAAAAATTCCAAAGACATTATGGGCACACTTTATCGTGGCTTGATCGTTGCTGGCGTCTTGGCTGCTGTTGTCTTTTACTTCATCACCAAGTGGATGATGGTCGACAATGGTCAGTATTCTGTTTTGGATATCTATTTCTCAGCCTTGATCGGCCTAGCTGTGACCGCTGCTCTCTGTCTGATCACTGAGTACTTCACTTCGACAAAATTCCAGCCTGTTCGCTCGATTGCTGAGAGCTCAGCCACTGGTCACGGTACAAATGTTATCACTGGTTTGGCTGTTTCTATGCGTTCGACCGCTATGCCAGTATTGGTTCTCGGTGCTGCTATCTTGGGCGCCTATGCTTTCGCAGGTATCTATGGTATCGCTATTGCCGCGATGGCTATGCTTTCGATGGCTGGTATCATCGTCGCGATTGATGCTTTCGGCCCCGTAGTTGATAATGCTGGCGGTATTGCTGAGATGGCTGAATTGCCAGCTGATGTTCGAGTTCACACTGATGCTCTGGACGCTGTTGGAAATACAACCAAGGCCGTGACCAAAGGTTACGCTATTGGTTCAGCCGCACTCGCAGCGATGGTTTTGTTTGCTGATTATACTGAAAAATTGACTCAGGCTGGCGGCCACTTTACTTTCGATCTTACCGATCCAAAAGTTTTGGTTGGTTTGTTCATCGGTGGTCTCTTGCCATATTACTTTGGCTCTTTGGCCATGGAAGCGGTTGGAAAAGCTGCTGGTGCAGTTGTGACTGAAGTTCGTCGACAATTCCGCGAGATTAAGGGTATTATGGAGGGCAAAGCTAAGCCTGATTATAGTCGAGCTGTTGATATTGTGACCAAGGCCGCTATTCGTGAAATGATCTTGCCTTCGGCAATTGCTGTTGCTTCACCAATTTTGGTTGGCTTCTTGCTTGGCCCTGTCGCTCTTGGTGGTTTCTTGATTGGAACAATCATCACCGGTCTATTCGTCGCAATTTCGATGACCTCTGGTGGTGGCGCTTGGGACAATGCCAAGAAATACATCGAAGAGGGTAATGTCGGTGGCAAAGGTTCTATTGCTCATCAAGCTGCAGTGACTGGTGACACCGTTGGTGATCCATACAAGGACACTGCTGGTCCAGCGATCAATCCAATCATTAAAGTGGTTAATATTATCGCTCTCCTGATCGCAACTGCCTTGGTTGAAGTTTCGGTTTCTAATGTAACCAAGATCGTAGTTGTTGCTGTCCTAATCATCGGCATCATCGCTTGGATGATGTTCGGGCCGAAGGCTGAAAAAACTCTGAAATAAGTGTTTGAGACGATGGCCCTGCACATGCGGGGCCATTTCTTGAGAACTTAGTTTGCAGGTTTGAGACCTCACCCCAACCCTCTCCTTCGATAGGAGAGGGGGTACAGAAGCGACAAAACGATTGCGTTTTATTATTCCTCTCCTTCGAAAGGAGAGGGAGTAAAGATCAGTCAGTGTTTGCTTATTCCTCTCCTTTTGAAGGAGAGGCTAGGTGAGGTGAAGTCGCAGGGAACTATTAATTCAGTTTTAAACAAATTGACTGAAATCTTCAATCAAAATACTTCCAAAGAAACAAGGAGAAAGCTTCGTCGAAATGCCCCTGTGACGGAATCGATTATGTGGTCGAAGCTCAGAAACAATCAGTTGCTCGATTCGAAATTCAGACGACAGTATAGTATTGGCATCTATGTAGTAGATTTTTATTGTTCACAAAAAAGGCTTGCAATCGAAATTGACGGGGATAGCCATTTTACTGAGCAGGCCGTTGCATATGACAAAGCGCGTGAATGCTATATAGAAAGTCTTGGTATCACTTTTCTGAGATTCACAAACGATGAAGTTATGAAGAATATCGATGGAGTATTGATCAAAATAATGAGAGTTTTGGAGCAGGTCTCTATTTGAAACCTCACCCCCGCCCTCTCCTTCGATAGGAGAGGGAGCACAAAATCAGTCAGAGGTTGATTATTCCTCTCGTTTCGATAGTAGAGGGAGCACGGAATCATTTGTAGATGATCATTCCTCTCCTTTCGAAGGAGAGGCTAGGTGAGGTGAAATGTCAGTAAATTATTAACAGATGTGTAGTTATGAAAAACAACAAATCAATCCAAATTTCCGAAGCTGTTCTAGATCGTTTTGAGGGCGATAGAGCCGTCTTGACTGTGGATGAAGAGGAAATCATCCTTTTCAAAAAGATCATGCCAGCGGCGGCTAAGGAGGGCGACACGCTAGTCGTCTCGATCTCAACTAGAGAAGCTGAGACGAAGCGCAAGACTCAGAAAGCCAAAGAGCTATTAAATGAAATACTGGGTGGTTCGTCCGGTCGATAGATTGAATTAAAATAGCTGAACCTATAAACTAAAAGAAGGCAATTGTCTTCTAATTTTGGTTACGATGGAAAAAAGAGGGGAAGCTAATTTTCACACTTGGTCCATTAGGGACGCCGAGCATCAATTCAAAACTGATCGCGTTTTTGGGTTATCAAAATCAGAAATCATCAAAAATAGACAAAAATATGGTGCCAATACGATCATTCAGAAAAATCAGAACACAGCCCTAAAAATATTCTTTCGCCAGTTCGCGAACTTTTTTATCTTACTGTTGTTGGTGGCCACCATCATCTCATATTATATCGACGGGTTAGAGCAATCGATAATATTGTTGGCCGTAATATTGGTGAATGTTTTGCTCGGTTTTTTTCAGGAATATAAGGCGGATCGTGCACTTGCAGCACTCAAGCGATCGTATCTATCCGAGTGCCGAGTCGTCAGAGGCAAAATAACCATCGTGATGCCAAGTGAGGATTTGGTCGTAGGCGATGTTGTTGTCTTGGAACAGGGCGATAAAGTTCCAGCCGATATTCGCATCTCAGAAAGTGTATCATTGCGCATCGACGAATCTATGATGACTGGTGAATCGATGCCAATTAGTAAAACCGTCTCTTCTCTCAATACCAAAACGGCACTTTCTGATAGGTCGAATATGGTTTTTGCCTCAACTCTGGTCGTTGCTGGCCATGGGCGCGGTATTGTGGTCGGTGTTGGAGGTAATACTGAGTTTGGTAAAATTGCTGGCTTGGTAAACAAAGCCGAAGAAAAAACACCACTTGAAAAACAGATTGATTATATTGCGAAAAATCTCACTCTTGTGTCCGTCGTTTTGTGCGTGATTGTTTTTGGCCTTGGTTATTGGCGAGGTGAATCACTCTGGCCGCTTTTGACATTGACGATCGCCTTATTGGTAGCTGCTGTGCCCGAGAGTTTGCCAACAGCGGTTACTCTGGCACTATCGATCGGGGTTTCACGGATGGCCAAGCAAAAGGCGATTGTTCGTCGGCTAGCTTCGGTCGAGACTCTTGGTACTGTTAATGTTATTGCGACCGATAAAACTGGTACGATTACAAAAAACCACCTGACAGTCGACGCAATTTCGCTCTACCGAGGTGATAAATTTGAATATTTGCAGATGGCAGACCACAAACTTGATCGGCCGGTAAATCAGTTCATCACTTATGGTTTGCTCTGTTCAAATGTCGACCTTGCGAATCAGGATGATTTCACTGGTGATCCACTTGAAACTGCCATTGCTGAATTGGGCAAAAAGCTTGGCCACAACAAGGAGCTAGTATTGTCTCACGAAAGAATTAGTGAGACACCTTTTGATTCGAAAACAAAATTTATGTCTGTTTTGGTGAAAGAGGAATCTCTTAAATACATCGTTAAAGGTGCTCCAGAGGTAATCATAGACTTCTGCAATCTGACGACAAAGAACAAAGAAATAGCTCGCAAGGAAGCAGAGTCATTGTCGAAAAAAGGCTACAAGGTAATTGCCATCGCGGTAAAATATCTTGGTCGAGGTCAGTCTCCGGAACCAGAGCGCATGGATCTTCTTGGATTTTTCTGTATGGCCGATGAGCCAGCGGAAGGAGTCGAAAAAGCAATCAAGGATACGCTTGTTGCTGGTATCTGGCCGGTCATTATTACTGGAGATCATCCTGAAACGGCTAGATTTATAGCTCGCAAGATAGGGCTAGAGGTTGCCGATGACGAGATTATGGTTGGGGTCGATTTCAGTCAGAAATCAGAAAGTGATTTAGCTAAAACATTAAAAAAGATCAAAATATTTGCGCGAATCTTGCCCGAAGACAAATATAAAATTGTTCAACTCTATCAGAAGGCTGGTTTTTGTGTCGCTATGACCGGTGATGGTGTCAACGATGCCCCAGCAATCAAGCAGGCTGAAGTAGGCATCGCGATGGGAGTACGGGGGAGTGAAGTTGCCAAAGATTCGGCTGATATCGTGTTGCTAGACGACAAATATTCTACGATCATCACCGCGATTGAATATGGTCGGACAATTTACGACAATATCAAGAATACAATTGTTTTTCTAATCGCAGGGAACCTGAAAGAGCTCATGTTGGTCGGCTTGTCCTTTGCTATTGGGCTACCGACGCCGCTCATCACAGTTCAGATTCTCTGGATCAATCTGGTCACTGACTCATTGCCCGCACTTGCGTTGGCTGTCGGCAAACCGGATAAAAATGTTCTGTCGAGCAGTCCGCGTCCTAGCAACACAGACTCGCTCCGTCGGTCAACGCTCTATTCAATCGTTTTGGCTACAGTCGCTTTTGTGTTTGGCCTAGCAGTCTATCTTTGGGCGATCAAAAACTCGCTTCACAGCCAATCGGTCTTGTTTGCCTTTATCGTCATTATCGAAATGTTATTCGCTCTTTCGATCAGATCACGAAAAAGGATTTGGCAAAGTGTTGGTTCGTTTTTTGGAAACCGTTACCTCGTTGCGGCCATTGTCTTTACTCTTGGATTGCAAGCTATGGCATTTTTAACGCCAGTTAGTCATTATCTTGGAATAACTTTGCTCAATCGGACGGAGATTCTAGTCGTGGTTGCTTTTAGTATATTGACATTTTTCTCGGCGGAGATTGTAAGGGCTGTGTTTGACCGTTCTGAGCGCCGAGTTAAATAGCACTATCTCTTGATTGATTGCTTGATGAACTCCATAAATAGCGGGTGCGGTGCTTCAGGCCGAGATTGAAATTCTGGATGAAATTGGACGCCAACCATAAATGGATGCTTTTCGACTTCGACTATCTCGACTAAATCTCTTTCGGTATTAATCCCGCCGATGCGCAAGCCGCAGCGAGTTAATTCTTCGCGATAATCATTGTTGTACTCATATCGATGACGATGCCGTTCTAAAATATTTGGAAACTTAACTCCTGATTCCTGCTTGCCCCGCGTAGCTTCAGCGAAGTGGGGTTTTCTGTTCACTCCCTCATGGTTTTTGTAAGCATTATAAGCGATCGAATGTTTCTGCAATTCACATTCAAAATGGCCCAGACGCATCGAGCCACCAAAATCTTTCTTTTTCAAAAGCTCTTTTTGCTCAGGCATAATGTGGATGACAGGGTGAGAGGTCTTTGGATTTATTTCCTCAGTGTTCGCATCTTTCATTCCGCAAACATTTCTGGCAAATTCGACGGTCATAATCTGCATGCCGTAGCATAGACCCAAATAGGGGATTTTATTTTCGCGACAATATCTCGCGACCGCAATCTTGCCTTCGATGCCCCGAGAACCAAAACCGCCAGGGACGACGACGCCGTCAAGGTCTTTTAGCTCGACGAGTTTTCTCGGGTTTTTCTCGTACTCGGTCGAAGAGAGCCAGACCAGTTCTGGCTTGCGATTTTGATACCAAGCAGCGACTTTTATTGCTTCTATAACGGAAATATAAGAGTCAGATAGAACAAATTCGCCGGTTTCGAAGTATTTACCGACAACCCCAATCTTGATTGGTTTGGTTGCTTTTTTGGACATCTCGACAAACTTGCGCCAATGGACCAAATCTTTCTGTCGAGGTCGCATTTTCAGACTGCGCAGGACTTTTTCTCCCAGCTTTTCGTTTTCAAAGTTGACTGGGATATCGTAGATCGAGTCGACATCAGGAGCAGAAATGGCGTTTTCTGGCTTGATCGAGCAGAAAGCAGCCAATTTTTCACGGCGTCTTTCATCGATCGGATGATCGCTGCGGCACAGGATAAAATCTGGCGGAACGCCGCAGGAGTTGAGTTCGCGCACAGCATGTTGTGTTGGCTTGGTTTTCATCTCACCGATCTTGCTGGGGATAGGGAGGTAGGAGACCAAAACGAAGATGACATCGTGGGGGTTATTCATTTTCAAGATACGGCCGGCTTCAAGAAATGGAAGGTTCTCGTATTCTCCGACTGTGCCGCCAATCTCAATGATGGCAATCTCAGAGTCCGTTACCTTCATCGATTTGTCGATACGACGAATGATCTCCTCTGGTATGTGAGGAATGACTTGAACGCATTTGCCGGCATAACCCAGATTTCTTTCGCGCTCGATCACCGACTGGTAAACTCGACCGGTCGTCATATAGTTGTCGCGCGTCAGGTCTTCATTCAAAAATCGCTCGTAGTTGCCCATGTCCTGATCGCACTCATCGCAGTCTTTAGTTACAAAAACTTCGCCATGTTCGGTTGGATTCATCGTCCCTGCATCCACGTTGATATATGGGTCAGCTTTGATCGCCGTAACTTTGAAACCTTTTGATTTCAAAATAGTGCCGATCGAAGCTGCGGCAATGCCTTTGCCAACTCCACTCATCACTCCGCCAACTACAAAAATGTACTTCTTGCGCATATTTCCTTCCAATATAAGAATAACGAATTTTATCCCCCAACGAAAAAACTCCTATCGATTTTGGTCAAATTTGGAGTTTTTTTTAGAATTTTTATGTTGTTTATAGTGTAAAGTAATCGTTTTGTCTTTGCAATGCTAATACTTTTCGTTCGGATTAGTTATCGCTTTTTTCTTTGTCTGCCGCTCTGTTTTTTCGCTGATTATCCTAAATACTGATCAGCTTACTAGCTTAAACACTTAACTTATTTCTGTCTTTCTCGCCTTGACCAAAATGAGATTTTGATATAAAATCAACAGGTGATGGCGACTACATTCCCCCTTTGTAGAAGCCATCACTTTTTTATTTGTGACCAAAAAATAAAAGTGAAATTGCCAATACAATTTTTCCCTGCAGATGCTATTTTGTCAACATTGACAAAATGTAAAGTAGACTTTACAATGTGGGTTGTAATATCATTAACGCGAATACGAAACCGCAGCTCAAAGAGTTTCGTCATAGCGCAAAAGGAGCATCATGATCAAGCCATTAGGAGACAGAGTTCTAGTGAAGCCACTCTCTGCTGAAGAGAAAACTAAAGGTGGAATTTTTATTCCCGATACAGCCAAGGAAGTCCCTGCACAGGGAGAAGTTGTCGCACTCGGCAACGGCAAGATAAAAGAGGGCAAGGTCCACACTTTTTCAGTTGGTAAGGGCAACAAAGTGTTGTACTCTAGATATGCTGGAGACGAGATCAAGATCGACGGCGCAGAGTATAAAATCATGAGGGAAGAAGAGATTTTGGGAATTTTGTAATCAATACGAATAACGAATCAAATCAATCAATACGAATAACGAATTAAACTAATTGGGCTAATTGTATGTTGTGTATTCGTTTAATTGGTATATTAGCCATTAGTATTGAACATTAGTATTGAATTACATATTAGTCATTAGTATTGAAAGGTCATTATGTCGAAGCAAATTTCATTTTCTGACGAAGCCAGAGCCAAGCTGCAAAAAGGAGTTAATATTTTAGCCGACACAGTCAAGGTCACTCTTGGACCTCGCGGTCGAAGTGTGGTTTTGGACAAATCTTTTGGTGGTCCAACTATCACAAATGATGGCGTAACAATCGCCAAAGAGATTGAACTTGAAGATAAATTTGAAAACATGGGTGCCCAGTTGGTCAAGGAAGTCGCCAGCAAAACCAACGATGTGGCAGGGGATGGGACAACGACGGCGACTGTTCTCGCTCAAGCGATGATAAATGAAGGTATTCGCTATATTACTGCTGGTGCCAACCCAATGGCCGTGCGAAGAGGAATTGAGAGAGCGACTGAGTCCATCGTGGCAACAATTGGCAAAAATTCCAAGAAGATTAGTAACAAAGAAGAGATTGCTCAGGTTGCTTCAGTCTCGGCCGGTGACGAAAAAATTGGCAATATGATCGCTGAGGTGATTGAAAGTGTCGGCAAAAATGGTGTTGTCACAGTCGAAGAGTCTAATACGATGGGCATGGAAAAAGAGGTCGTCGAAGGTATGCAGTTCGATAACGGCTATATCTCACAGTACATGATAAATGATACTGCTAGTATGAAGGCTTCTCTGGAAAATCCATATATTTTATTGACCGATAAAAAGATCTCCTCGATTCAGGAAGTTCTCCCACTACTCGAAAAAATTGCTCAGGGCGGCAAGAAAGATATTGTCATCATCGCCGAGGATGTCGATGGCGAGGCTTTAGCAACATTGGTCGTGAACAAACTTCGTGGTGTGCTAAATGTTTTGGCGATCAAAGCGCCCGGCTTTGGCGATCGACGCAAGGAGATGCTTGAGGATATTGCTGCCTTGACTGGTGGCGAAGTTATCTCGGCTGACCTTGGCCGTAAGCTTGAGGACACGACTGTCGAGATGCTGGGTCAAGCCAGAAAAGTTGAGGCCGACAAAGATAATACCGTTATTGTTGACGGCAAAGGTAAAGATTCTCTGATCAAAGCCCGCGTTGCTCAGATCAAGAAACAGATCGAAAAAACGACCTCAGACTACGACAAAGACAAACTAAACGAACGCCTGGCCAAATTAACTGGTGGCGTTGGCGTGATTAAAGTTGGCGCAGCTACAGAAACAGAGATGAAAGAGATTAAGTTCAAAGTCGAGGATGCCATCAATGCCACGAAAGCGGCCATCGAAGAAGGTATCGTCCCAGGTGGTGGTGTAGCCTTGCTAAATGCCGCAAAAACGATTCTGGAGTTTCGAGACATTGACGAAAAGCATGGCGCGGAGATCGTGATCAAAGCTGTCGAGCTTCCGATCAAATATATTGCTGAAAATGCCGGAGTAGATGGCTCAGTCGTTTTGGCCGAAGTGAAAAAGATGAAAAAAGGTGAGGGCTACAACGCTGCGACCGGTGAATATGGCGATATGATCAAGATGGGTATTGCCGACCCAGCCAAAGTAACACGGACGGCCCTACAAAATGCGGCTTCAATTGCTGCCTTGGTTCTAACTACTGAAGCTCTCGTGGCAGATAAGCCAGAGGAAAAGTCATCACAAATGCCTGCGATGGGCGGAAATCCTTACGGCGGCATGGGGATGTAGAATAGTGCGATATAGATAAATTTTAGATCAATGGCTCAGCGACATTTATCGCTGAGCCATTGAATTTTAGGCTGCTGGTTTACTATCAGTTGCGAGAGTTGTCTTGGTCACATTATTTGAATCTTTGACCCAAAAACAGTTGTCCTTGAAGCCGCGCAAACACTTCTGGTCGAAGATGCGTTCGCCAAACAAGCTTTTGCTCTGGATCCGTGAGATTTGAAAAGTTTGGGAAGTAAATATGATTTCGTCACACTGTCCAGTTTTTTGGCTGTCAGTATTTACGACAGGGTGATTGATGCCAATTTGTTTGTTTTTGATCATTTCGGCCAAGCGAATATTTTCTGTCAGTGGTGAAAGAGCGTCTTCTTGATTTACAAATATCGCTCCCTTGTTCAGTTCGACTATCTCGTTGGTAAATAGTGCCGATGGTTGTTCAAAAAAACCGCCAGTTTTGACGGTAAAAGCAATCACCTTGAGATCATCTTGAAAAATAATATCCTCGATCCTGCCGATCTGTTGTTGGTCGCGAAGTTCGAAGATAGGCAAACCGATGATAGTGGAAAATGCAACTTGCATGGTCTCCCTCGTCTAATTTCCTCTTTCGACATAGCTGCCATCTTGGGTATTGATGACGATGGTGTCACCTTCTTTGATAAAAATTGGTGCACTGGCGGTGGCACCAGTTTCCAGAGTAACAATTTTTGTGATCGAGCTAGCGCTATTGCCTTTGACGGCTGGGGGAGCAGAAATCACTTTAAATCTCATCTTGATTGGCAGCTCGATGTTCAAAGGTTCATCTCCGAAATAGAGAATATCGACAGTTGAGTCTTCGACCATATAGAGGATTTGCTCGCCAATTTTCAGCAGTGGCAAAGTAAACTGATCGTAGCTACTGTTGTCCATAAAGAAAGCATCAGTCTCGTCTTTGTAGAGATATGTGGCTTGTTTTTTGGAGAGATCGGCTTCATCGACTTTATCAGAACCCTGAAAAGTTTTGTCGATATTGCCACCAGTTCGTAGATTTTTTATCTTTGTCTTCACGACCGCACCGCCTCGACCCATCTTGTGATGAGCATACGACAAAACCATGTACGGGTCACCGTCCATCGAAAATTTTACACCTGTTTTGAGATCAGTAATTGAGAGCATAGAAACTTCGTTTCTAGTTCATAAAGTTGAAAGTGGAAAGTCGTAAAGTAGCTACTTGTGATTAACTTTACAAACTTTATAAACTTTTTACTTTATAAACTCTATTATCTAACTGTAAACGGTAGCAAAGCCAAATGTCGTGCTCTTTTGACAGCGACAGTTAGCTGGCGTTGGTGTTTGGTACAGTTGCCGCTTCGGCTGGCTGACTCAATCTTCTGCCATCGGCTCAAATAATGAGTTAGAGTGGCGACATCTTTGTAGTCAACATCTTGGTTTTTTGATTTGCAGATCAGGCACTTTTTTGGCCCTCTGTACATTTGTTGTTTTGGGATCATATTTTTCCTTTATTGTTATATTCGTTCAATTTTCTAGAAGGGGATTTCGTCGATATCAATCTCGTCTTCTGCTTTTGGCGCTTCTGTTTGTTTTTCGGTAGTATCTGCTGGTGCTTCAGCTTTTTTGTCTGCAGCCTTGTTCTCTGTCCATGGTGTGCTGCCGCCCTTGCCGCCGAGAACGATGACGCTCTCTGCTACAATTTCAGTCTTATATCGTTTGTTGCCGTCCTGTCCTTCCCAACTGCGGGTTTGGAGACGACCTTCGACGAAGACTGGACCACCTTTTTTCAACATCGGACTGACATTTTCTGCCTGTTTGCCCCAGATGACCACATCATGATATTCGGTCGCTTCGCCATCAGTGCCGTCTTGGTTTTTCCAACGGCGGTTGGTGGCAACAGCGAAATTCGAAACAGCTTGTCCGTTTGGGGTGAATCTCATCTCAGGGTCACGGGTTAGATTTCCCAGTATTTGTGCACGATTTAGGTTCAACATTTTTCTCCTTTGGATCGAAATTCGAAGCTCGAAGCACGAAATCCGAAACAATATTTAATTTATAACTGAGTAAATTATAAACCTTTTTATTATTTTTGTGTTATTTGTGTTCTGCAATTCTCAATCTTGTTTGCCGTTCACGCTCTTGTCTGTATATCTGTAAGACCTGCCTGCCGGCAGGCAGGTCTGTAATCTGTGTGGTTTATAGTTCGTCAGAGAGAATATCCTCGATCTGTTTGTTTAGCTCGGTCAATCTCTCAGATTCTTCTTCTTTGGTTGCTTTCTTCACAACCTTTTTGACTGCGGCTTTTTTGACTGTTTTCACTTCTTTTACTGGCTCAGTTTCTGCGGCGACCTCTTCGGCTGCTTTTTTGGCAACTTTTGGTGTCTTAACTTCTGCTTCTGCGACAACTGGCTCAACTTCTTCTGTTTTTTCTTCGCCTGTGATCTGCTCTTTGGCATCGCTGCCAATGACAGCTTCGATCTCTTCGGTGCCGGCAATCTCATCTTTAGTCAGAGTCAAGGCCTCTTTTTCGTATTCGTTCACGATCAAAAGATGTCTGATGACATTTTCGTAGTGGTGAAGTTCAAACTCGAACTCGCGGATCTTTGCCGCTGGCATCTCGAAATAGAGAGTAATATAGTTGGCAAATTCCATCTTGCGGATAGGATAAGCCAGCTTGCGTCGTCCCCAAATCTCTTCTTTTTCGACTTTGCCGCCGAATTCTTTGATAAAACCATCCACCTTGCTGGTGGCTTTCTTCAGGTCAGCCTCAGGTACTTGATCAGAAACCAAGTATGTGAGCTCGTACTTTCTCATGTGTGCTTCCTTTCTGGTCCAAGTTTTGTCGCATCGCTGCCGAGTCCGTATGAGTTCGGACACTTGGTCCTCCGACATAGCGGAGGAAAAGTTAATTAATTTGTAACTAGACAATATCAGAAAATCTCCCTTGCGTCAACCTCGTTTACCGGTCAGCTCTCGTTCTTCGGAACTTGAGCTGACTTTATTTTTATCTCACCACAACTTTTTTGCCACTTTTTACATAAATAAAAAACGGCTCTCGTGAGAAAGCCGTTTTCTTCGTTATAGTCGTTTATTTCTTCTGTCTGCCTGATAGTATCATGATTGTCAGTATGACTGGTACTAACATAGAGACTAGGATGGTGCTGATTGTATCTTGGCTGTAGCCGCTAATCCATAACCCAAGAAAATATCTCAAGGCTGGCTGGATCAGAATAAATATAATAGCGATCAACCACATAGTTTGTGGTTTCTTTAACAGTCTTGAAGCGATAAAGATTTCGATCACATTCAACACCGCTGTAATTGCCAAGACAGCCATTGGCGCAACTGGAAGATTGCTTGTGTCGTCTGGAACATCTCCGACAATTCCCTTCATCCATGTTGGCGGCTGATCTGGCAGCAATTGCCCCACGATGATTATTAACAGGCTAAACCCAGCGAACACAATCATTGTCCAAGCCGCGGCGGAAATCGCCTTGCTTTTTCCCATTTTCCCTCCCAAATTAACGAACCCTAATTATAATAATAATTATATAATATATTGTTACAAAAAACAGTATTCTTTATCTCACTACCACCTTTTTGCCACTTTTTTCTAATATTTCTTTGGCTTTTTGGATTTGTTCAGCCGTCGGTGGATTAACGCCTTTCAGTTTGTACTCAATGCCGAGTTCTTCGTACTTATATTCACCCATCGTGTGATAGGGCAGGATCTCGATGCGTTCGAGATTACCGTAACGGCTCAGTCCCTGAGCCATTAGATTCAGATGCTCAGATTGGTCGGTACATCTAGGCACGAGGACATAGCGAATCCAAAAGGGGATATTTTGCGAGTGTAAATAATCGGCAAAGAGGATTGAAGGTACAGTCATATTTTTGTCATCTCGAGCCTGTCGAGAGATCTTTTGAATGTTGTCAGATTTCCCTGCCTGCCGGCAAACAGGTCCGCCTCGGTCGAAATGACAATAATTTTGATTTAAGCCTCCAGTAACTTTCTCGTGCCAGACTGGGTCAATGTGTTTGATGTCGAGCAAGACTAGATCAGTGTATCGAAGCAATTCCTTGACCTCATCGTTCAATACCGAGCCATTTGTGTCGAGGGCAGTATGAATGTTGCGTTTTTGCCCCTCTCCTTTCGAAGGAGAGGCGGGGTGAGGTTTCAGTTTCTTGAATAACTTACCTATTTCCTTTGCCTGCAGCAGAGGCTCGCCACCGCTGACCGTCACTCCGCCTTTGTCGCCAAAATAGGGGAGATCTTTTTCAATCATTTCGATCAACCCTTCGGCTGATAATTTCTGGCTACCGGTGAGTGATTGGCTATCGGGATTGTGGCAGTAGAGACATTTAAAATTGCATCCTTGCACAAAGATGACGAAGCGAATGCCGGGGCCTTCATGAGTGCCAAAAGTTTCAACAGAGTGGATATTGATCATAACTTTTCGTGAAAAGTGCGAGCGATGACCTCAAGTTGGTGTTTTTTGGACAATTTAACGAAATTTACCGCATAACCAGAGACACGGATTGTCAGCTGGGGGTAGAGTTCGGGATGTTTCATCGCGTCCAAGAGAGTTTCTCTCTCTAGAACATTGATATTGAGATGATGCCCGCCTTTCATGAAATAGCCTTCGACCAAACTGGTTAAGTTTTCAATTTGTTCCGGCTTGTCGGCTCCGAGAGTGTGGGGCGTGACCGAAAAAGTGTTCGAGATACCGTCTTTGGCGTTGGAGTAGTTGAGCTTAGCCACAGAATTGAGCGAGGCGATGGCGCCGTGGCTATCTCGGCCGTGCATCGGGTTCGCCCCAGGGGCAAAAGGTTCGCGAGCTTTGCGCCCGTCGGGTGTGGCACCAGTTTTTTTGCCATAAACAACATTTGAGGTAATGGTCAGGATCGAGAGAGTTGGTTTGGCTACGCGATAAATGTGATATTTGTTCAATTCTTTTTCAAAATCACTGACCAGTTTTTGGGCAATCGCATCAACTCTGTCATCGTCGTTGCCGTACTGGGGATATTCGCCAGAAATCTCAAAATCAGTCGCGATTCCTTCAGCATTTCGGATTGGTATGACCTTTGCATACTTTATTGCCGAGAGTGAATCGGTCAAAACCGAGAGACCAGCGGCGCCGAAGGCCATGGCACGGAGAGGCTCGGTGTCGAGCAAAGCCATCTGAGCTCGCTCGTAATAATATTTGTCGTGCATATAGTGGATGATGTTCATTGCATCAACATATTCTTTGGTCACCCAGTGCATTGCAAGGTTGTAATTTTTTGTTACTTCTTCGATCGCGAGAGCCTTTTTCGATAGCTTGGCGATGTTCGGCACAATGAATTTGCCAGTTATCTCATCTTTCCCTTCATTGATTGCCAAGAGTAATACTTTGGCCAAGTTGCAGCGTGCGCCGAAAAATTGCATCATCTTGCCTGTTTTGAGTAGTGACACACAGCAGGAGATACCGTAGTCGTCATAATCATAATTCTTCTGCATCAGGGGATCGTTTTCGTATTGGATAGAGGAGGTGTCGATCGAGACTTTGGTGCAAAAATGTTTGAAATTTTCTGGCAAATTCTGATGCCAGAGAATAGTTAAGTTTGGTTCCGGCGATGGCCCGAGGTTGTAGAGAGTTTGCAAGAAACGGTAGCTAGTTTTGGTCACTTTGTGCTGACCGTTTTGCCAAGTCCCGCCGAGAGATTCGGTCAGCCAAGCTGGATCACCAGCAAAGAGTTCGTTGTATTCCTGTGCGCGGAGGTGGCGAACCAAGCGTAATTTTATAATAAATTGGTCGATCAATTCTTGCGCGCCATTTTCATCCAGCAAGCCTTTTTTGAGATCGTTTTCGATGTAGATATCGAAGAAAGCGGCGACATTGCCGAGACTCATGGCGGCGCCGTCATGTTCCTTGAGTGCAGCTAGATAACCAAAATAAGTCCATTGAATTGCTTCTTTGGCGCTGGTGGCTGGTTTGCTGATATCAAAGCCATAGCCAGCGGCCATTTCGGTCATCATCTGGAGTGCTTTGATCTGTTCGGATACTTCCTCTCGGAGCCGGATAAGCTCGTCCGTCATCGGGCCTTTGAGTTTGAGTTTGTCGAGCTCTTTTGCCTCGATCAAGCGATCTGTGCCGTAGAGAGCCACTCGTCTGTAATCACCGATGATCCGTCCTCGAGCGTAATTGTCGGGGAGTCCAGTCAAGACGCCGAGTGAACGAAGCTGTCTGATCTCGGGAGTATAGGCGTCAAAAACGCCGTCATTGTGCGTTTTACGGTATTTCATACACAGCTGGGTGATTTCAGAGTTGATCTTCCTATCGTATTCGGCACAGGCATTCTCAGCCACTCTAATGCCGCCAAATGGCTTCACAGCACGCTTCAGCGCTTTGTCTGTCTGCAAACCATAAATCACCTCTAGCGATTTATCGATATAGCCTGGCCGATGTGAGGTGATCGTCGAGATTGTCTCGGTATCAATATCGAGGACGCCGCCCTTAGCCTCACGCTCTTTTTTCAATAGAGTTTGACATTTGACCCAAAGCTTTCGGGTTTTTACACTTGGGAGAACCAAAAAACTTTCGTCGCCGTCATAGGGGGTGATGTTGGAAAAAATGAAATCTCGTGTGTCTATCTCTTTTTGCCATTTCCCAGCTGTGAAGCTCATCTTTTTGGCCGTTTAATTGCTATACATTAAAACGAAATAGGACGACATCGCCGTCTTGCATAATATAATTTTTACCCTCGGTGCGAACAAGTCCGCGAGCTTTTGCCGCGGTCCAGCTGCCCTGAGCATAGAGATCTTGCCAAGGTACGACTTCGGCGGCGATGAAGCCGCGTTCGAAATCACCGTGGATTACGCCAGCAGCTTGTGGTGCTGTGTAGCCCTTGTGTATCGTCCAAGCTCTTGTTTCCATCTCGCCAGTCGTCAGATATGTTTGGAGCCCAAGTTTATCAAAGGCTTCGACGATCAATCTCTCGAGGCCTGATTTTTCTAGCCCAAGCTCTTTCAGAAACTCCTGTTTGTCCTGTTCTTCGAGTTCGTTCAATTCGGCCTCAACTTTAGCGGAAATTGGGATCATTTTGGACATTAAATCTTTGGGGATCGGGATTTCATTAGAGCTTAGAAATTCGGATTTAGAAATTTGAGGCAGTTGTTCTTCGCCACAGTTAGCGATATAGAGAATTGGTTTTTGTGTCATCAAACCAAGGCCTTTGAGAGCGGCCGTTTCCTTGTCGTCGAGATCAGCTTCTCGAGCATTTTTGCCGTCATATAGCTTATCTTTAATTTTTTGTAGACCGGAGTGAATATAGACAGACTCTTTGGTTCCTGATTTTAACTCTTTTTCAACTGAAAATAATCTTTTTTCGACAGTGCTGATGTCCGCCAATTGTAGCTCTGTTTCGATCGTATTGATATCGTCCAGCGGATCAATCTTGCTGCTGACATGGGTGACATTTTCATCCTCAAAAAATCTGACGACCATAGCGACGGCATCACATTCACGAATATGGGCCAGAAATTTATTGCCCAGCCCTTCACCTTTCGAAGCGCCTCTGACTAGCCCTGCTATATCGACAAATTCGATCACTGCCGGCACAATCTTTTTCGATTTGCTCATCTCGGCGAGAGGCTTTAATCTTGGGTCTGGTACTTCGACGATACCAATATTTGGCTCGATCGTGCAAAAAGGATAATTTGCCGCCTCGGCGTGGCTACCCTTGACCAGCGCATTGAACAATGTGCTTTTGCCAACATTTGGTAGGCCAACTAATCCTATCTTCAAATTCATGTTTAATCTTTCGGAAATTTATTCATATTTATGAGAATAAAGTAACAGAAAATGAGGTAAATTTCTACAACGCTGACGGAAATCACGAAGAATTATCAATATTTACCTGTATAAAACAACATGATTGTGCTACAATATGTATATCAATTTAATCAATTTGTATATGTCGGTAAAAGGAAAATTGCCAAAATCAGTCGAGAATGTTCTCTGGTCTTATGATGTAAATAAGATCGATTTTGATAATCATAAGAAATTAATAGTTGCCCAAGTTTTAAATTTTGGTACAAAGGAAGCTACTGACTGGCTTTTTCGAACTTATGGTATCGACCAGATCAGAAAAGTGGCCGAGATTATCCCTATGGGGCAATGGGATCGTAAATCTTTGGCTCTTTGGTCTCTCTGTTTGGACATCGACCCTAAACCCAAATTAGAAAGAGTGACAAATGGATAATAAATTTCATTGGCATATTCTTGACGGGAAACGCACCAGCCTTTTACCGCTTTTCAAAGCATTTAAAGAGGATTTTTATCTTGCTGGTGGCACCGCCTTGGCATTGCAATTTGGTCATCGTGATAGTATTGATTTTGATTTCTTTTCTCTTCGATCTTTTTCGACTGAGGAGCTTTCTCGTAAAGTCGAGCATATTTTTAAAGGCCATGTCATAATTAAAATTCAGGAAGCTAAAGACACATTGACTTTTACGGTCGATGAGAGTGTCAAAATTAGTTTTTTTGCATATAATTACGAATTGATCAAACCGCTGCTTGATGAGGATACTTTCAAAATGGCTTCCATCGAAGACATTGGTGCGATGAAATTATCAGCAATTACCAGTAGATCTGTCCTAAAGGACTATGTCGACCTCTATTATATTCTTCACAAAATTAGCCTGGAAAAACTTCTGGAAATAGCTAAAGAAAAGTTTCCAAAAATAGATACAAATCCAATGTTAAAAAGCCTTGTTTATTATGATGATATTCAGGAAGAGCCAATTCTATTCAAAGATGGCGAGGTTAGCCTAAATATGATTAAAAGTTATCTTTCGCATGTGGTCAGAGAATTTGTTCGACTTTCGTAATAGTCTGTTGTCTTGATCAGCTTAAGCGAATGGTCTGGAGAAAATCATGAAAACTAAAAAAAACTCGTTTGAAAATTTGACCAAAGACATAGAACTATTTCAGAAGAGCAGTGACGAGAAAGTACACAAAGAGGCAATCGGCGAAATTTTGAAACAAATTAGCTCGAAAAGACGTTTCAATCAAGCATTGAAACTAGAAAATGTTGAACTGTCCAGCATTCTCGCTATATTTGAAAAAATTCCCCGCAAGAGCTGCAAATCAAAAGAAGAGTGTGATAGTTTGCGTGAAATTGGTCAAAAAGCTAGAGAACTAACTGCGGCAAAAAAATATAAAGAAGTGGTTGCTCTTGGTTTCAATTTAGCTGCTGATAATATATTCGGCTATCTCGAGTCGATTGGCGAAGAATGTCGAAATGTTAGCACTGAAGAATTCTATAAAGAATATTTGCCGAATGTAATTTTTACGCAATTTGTTTTGCTTGAGATGATGGCGACTAAGTCAAAATACAAGTGGGACAGAGGTGATAAAATTGTGAGGCAATCGTTGGTTTTGGCCGGAATGTGTTTTCTCGATATTTATGCTTTTGTGCACGAGATGGGGAAAATTATGGGGTGTGAAGGCGACGATGACGAACTGGACGATGAGTTTGGACGAATGCTGCAAAAAGATGAATTATATTATGACGCAATGGAATGGCTGAACTGTGGCGAACATACAAAAGCTCTCAAATGCATGAAGAAGGCTTTGAAAATTGATTCCGACTATATTCAAACTTATGTCGGGCTGGTCGCTGTTTACCGCGAGATTGATGATTTTGAAAATGAAAAGAAATATGCTGATCTTGGTTTTGAACTGACGAAGAAGAAATTTTCTAAATGGCCGGCAAAAATGGAATGGGGTATAATGGAAAATCGCGCCTATATGCGCTCGATTTGTGATAAGGCCACTACCTCGCAGATATCTGGGGATGAAAAAACTGCAGAGGAGTTGTATAGACTTCTGCTTAAAATGAATCCAAACGATAATCAGGGCGTTCGATATTTACTCGCTGGGATGTACGAAGGCCTCTCGCCAGACGATGTCGATCGTATGACTGACGAGGGTAACGAAAAACAAGACTGGTCGTCCCAAGAAAATACAGTTGTCCGCCAAAACAAAATCCATAAGTTTTGGAAAAAACCAAGATTCTAATGATTCGGAGTGAATCGTATTTTTTAGATTTGTGAATTAAAAAAGCCAGACCGTCAGTCCGATCGAACAAACGATCTGACTTTTTTACGCTCTGGCGGGTTGTTACTCGTCCCAGACTAAGAGGGGTAGCTCTCCTCCTCTTGTGGAGTGTGCGCGATCAGCGAATGACCCGATGTCTACAATCCGAAAGGGTTTCGGTTCATAGGCTTCGCCGATTACGATGTAAGCACCGCTGATCACTGCGTTTATGTGTCGCTCAGCGACCAAAAACGCAATTGTCTGATCAAGTTGCTGTTTTCGGAAATCAGACAGAATGTCTGATCCCTTCAGGCCGGCAGTCCAGCACTGCCAACGGATCTGAGCTTCGATCTCTTCGTCAAAGCAAACGGCCGAACTAATTTTTTTGCTCAAGAGATACTCTTTGAGAGTGCACCCTCTCTTCTCCAGAGAGAATCGAGTCGTGGTGGTGAAAATCCATTGCATCCTACTCTGAAGCGGAACAATCACCGATCCGGGATCAATGCCGGTTACATGCTTTGGCGATATTCGTGAATCTTTTTCTGTTGTGATTGCATTTAGCAAATCATCATGGATACATCCAATCACGGATCGAATGTTAGACTCATTCTCCCGCTTTAGCCTTTTGGGCACCTCTCTCAGACATAGTGCCAGCAGTCGATCCTCGTACTCCTTTCCGAAAAATCCATTTAAGCTTTCCGTCATCATGTTGGCGACGGTCTGCATAATAATAGTTTCCAGATCTTTGGCTGGAACAGTTGCCTCGATAGCCATTTTCGGCCACCTCCTTTATCAAGATTAACGACACTCTAGCACTATACTTTTGCACAGTCAATTTTGGCGTGGCTTTTTTCGTATCAAAATTGATTTTATCTTCCAAAAATATGCTATATTGTATCTATGAAAACACTCGTCCTAATAGATTCAAACGCGGTGATCCATCGAGCCTATCACGCCCTGCCCAAAACGATGTCGACCTCGACGGGAGTTTTGACCAACGCAGTTTATGGCTATGCTACCACTCTGATCAAGGTGCTCGAAGACCTGAAACCTGAGTATATCGCTGCCTCCTTTGATGTTTCGAAGGCAACTTTTCGTCTGGCTGAATATTCAGAGTACAAGGCCCATCGGATCAAGGCCGATCAGGAACTGTACGACCAAATCCCGCTGGTGAGAGAAATGCTGGCAGCTTTAAATATCCCTGTCTATGAGATGGAGGGGTTTGAGGCAGATGATGTGATAGGAACTATCGCACACAAGGTACAAGTTACAAGTAACAATAACCAAACAATTGATGATCAACAATTAAACATTTTGCATACATATATCGTCACTGGCGATAAAGATGCCTTTCAGTTGGTTGATGGCAACATCGAAGTTTACGATTTGCGGCATGGCCTGCGTGAAGCCCAAATTATCAATAGCACGGTTATTCGAGCCAAATACAATCTTGACCCATATGACTTCATTGACCTAAAGGCTTTGGCAGGGGATCCGTCTGACAATATCCCAGGGGTCCCTGGGATTGGGCCAAAGACAGCGACAACATTAATCCAGCGATTTGATACCCTTGTGAAACTGTATGAAGAAATAGAAAAGCTTCTCCCCGCTGTCATTTCGACCGACCTATCCTTCGTGGCCCTGGCGAAGGAGGGAGCGGAGAAATCTTCTAGTCCAGAAAAGATCTCTCCACCCACTCCGTGGAGTCGAGATGACAAACTGATCGAAGCTGTGGCTAAGCGAATAGATATCAAACCTCGAATCTTGAGATTATTGATTGAGCACAAAGAGCAGGCTTTTCTATCACAACGGTTAGCCACGATTCGGAAGGATGTTCCGATTGATTTCGACATTGAAAAATGCAGGTGGGGGGATTATGACAAAGAGGAATTGCGTGTCTTTTTCGAAAAAATGCAGTTTCATTCTTTGTTGAGAAGATTTGGGGCAACCCATTCCGAGGAGGAGTCAGTATCGAGGAGCGAGGAGCCAGTAGGAGCCGAAGTCAAGAAAAAAAATGCCAAAGATGATCAGTTGAAATTATTATAAGAAAGGAGTTTTATGTTTTTTGACCATGGACTGCAACCAATGAGGAATCCAGAAGCAATTGTACCTGTTGGAGGTTTTACTGAAGTATTAGGGAGTGTGTTAAAAGAGCGATATCCTGAGGTTGATTCCGATATCTATCTGGCAGCGATTCGAGGAATTATGGATGAAGGGCTGGAAGAGTCCACAACTCAAAAACTCATTGTTCTTCAGATAAAATATTTCCTCGAGAAAATAGAAAAGAAAGAAGTCGGGAAGACAGAATTGGAAGAAGATGAACAAATGAAACGCAAAAAAGCTACAGAATTTGACGAGAAATTAATAACTTCACGTAATTCGTCCGGACTCTGTCCGGCGATGGATAGGGTATCC
>JBAWZC010000002.1:0-126346 GCA_037143235.1 Candidatus Berkelbacteria bacterium | reverse complement strand
TGTGCTTTCAGTCCGGGATGACAGTGCAGTATAAGTAATTAAAGGAATATATGAAAATAGTAATTTGTGGAAGTATCAATTGTAGCGACAAACTTATTGAGGCGGCTGACGAGCTCACAAAGCTTGGTCACGAGGTTGAATTGCCGTTTTGTACAAAACAGATAAAAAATGGTGAAATTACGCTAGAAGAGTTTAAGAGGAAAAAAGAGCAAAGTGGTGATGCGGCTTTTCGGGCTGCTGCAACCGAGGATCTGATCAAACGTTATTGGCGGCTGATAGGTGAGTCGGATGGTATTTTGGTTGTGAATACTGAGAAAAATGGGGTCAAGAATTATATTGGTGGAAATAGTCTACTGGAATTGGGCTTTGCGTATGTGCTCGACAAACCAATTTATCTATTAAATGATATTCCAGAAATTGGCTACAAAGATGAAATTCTGGCAATGAAGCCGATTGTATTGAACGGGGATTTGGGGAAAATCGGTAAAGCCTCAAAGAAAAAGATAATGATTGGTGGCAGTATGGTATTTGCCAAAGAGATGAAGGCGGCAAAGAAATTCTTGGAAGATGAAGGCTTTGAGGTATTTGTCCCATTGGATACTGAGCATGTGATCATTGACCCATCGAAGAAAACAGACGTTGCCTTTATGAAGGAGCTTGGAGTCGGTAGAGGGGATGCCGAGCTTGTCGCCAAAGCTGATGCGTTGGTAATCTTGAATTACGAAAAACATGGCGTCGAAGGTTATATCGGCCCTGGTGCATATCGCGACATTAGTGTTTCGTGGTGGCTGCACAAAAAATTGTTTTTTCTATTCCCCTATGATGAAAATCAAAACAACCAAAAATATGAAATGCTTGGATTTGATCCAATTATTTTGGATGGGGATTTGGGGAAAATTAAAAAATCTTATTCTTCGACTTCCCGATGAGTATCGGGAGGGACCTGTCTGACGATAGGCAGGGAAGTGCTATTCCGATTAGTTCTCCACAAGGTCGAACAATAAATAATAAAGTGAGGAATTATATGAAAATTGCAATTGGGACTACTAGCGAATTGAAGATTCGGGCGTGTGAAGTTGCTTTGAAAAAATTTGATATTGATAACGAATTGATTAGTATCAAGACTGAGTCGGGCGTGGCTGATCAGCCTTTTGGTTTTGGCGATATTGTAATTGGCGCAAGGAATCGAGCAACTCAGGCTCTGAACAATGTTGAAAATGCAGAGCTTGGTATCGGTATTGAAAACGGATTAATCCAAATTGAAGAAATTGATCAATGGTTCGACCTGCCGTGCATCTGTATCTCGCGCAGAGATGGGGGAGAGCGAATTGCTTTTGGAGCTGGCTATAATATTCCGTTTGAGTTGATCGAGCGGATCAAGAATGAGAATACTGAATTGGGTAAAATCATCCAAGAGTTTGACTCGAGTGCAGAGAAAGATCCAATCGGATATTTCTCGGGTGGTAAATTGAAGCGTGAGGAGATAATCGCTCAGGCAATAGAATGTGCGCTGACCAAGATTGGAGGGGAAAAGGATCAATGATTAATTAATTATCATTTATTTAATTATCATTTATTGATTATTCAAATTATTGTTCTAGGAACGTTATCACTGGATTTGCGATATGATTATGCACATACCCTGAGGAGTTGATGATGTTATAAAAAAATTAGTGTAGTGTTATCGATACGAAATAATAGTATAATATACTGTATGAAGAGTATTGAAGAAGGTTTTGTTGAATTTAATAAGTTGTTGATTCCGAAGGCGGAGAGAGATGAGGCAGGGAAGCATCGTAGCTCTGTCCATCAATTTCTAACAGTGCATTTTGGCGTGTCTCGTTTCTTTCAAGTGGGCTCTATTGGGCTAGACACAGATATCCACAATCATAGCTATACGGATTATTTTGCAGTTATCCCGCCCAAGATGATGTTTCGGGATTCGGATATGACGCTAAATGCGATCAGAGACGCTCTCATCGATCGCTTTCCACGAACACAAAATATTCATATAGAGCCGCCAGCGGTGGTCATACCATTTGGCTCTCATGCCAAGGAAACGACAACGATTATTCCTGCTGAGTTTTTGCGCAAAGCAGGGGAGCTATATTTATATGAAATACCTGATCGGAAGGGGGGATGGACAGTTGCGGTACCGACGGCCCACAATGATTATCTAAAATTGGCAAATATCAAGAGTCATTATCGAGTCAAGCCATTAATTCGTTTTCTCAAAGCTTGGAAATATTTTCAGAATGTGCCGATTCATTCATTTTATCTGGAGATATTTGTCGCGCGTTATGCACTCGCGAGTGGCGAGATAGTATATGCAGAGGATATTGAGAGAATATTGAAACTTTTATTGCACGAAGGATTGCCCGCTATCCATGATCCGTTGAAGCTCTCGGGTAATATCGAGCCTTGCTATGATCAAAAGCAGAAGGATATCTCATTGGGAAAAATAGAAAAATCATTAAAAATAATTCAAGAAGCTAATCTTCAAATGTCTCGAAATAAGACAAATAAAGCCTTTACTCAGTGGCAGAAGCTCTTGGGCGCTAATTTCCCCTCATATCATTAAGTGAATGGATAAATGGAGATAGTATGGGATTTAAAATGAAAAGCCTTGGATTAGTTTTTATTTTAAATTTAGTGCTTTGAATTATTACTTGATATATATTTAGTAAATTTACCATTTTGTTTATTATACTGACTAAATTTCGTGCCTAATATAGACATTTTTTCTCAAAAAACATTAATTTAAAATTATTTGTTAAAAAAAGTCCCCAAAACTCTTGACATAGGCAAAAGGGATATGGTAAAGTCTCTTTAGTGAACGAAGAGGTTCTACAACACTACACACTATAAAAGGGGGATAATTATCGGTTTGTTTTTGCGGTCAAAAAGTTTGGGGATTAGTATTTTATTTGACTCAAAAACAATCAGTGCGCTGTTCGATTTGCAAAAATAAGAATGCAGCTATGAGGTAAGCCTTCATACATTGCAGTTTTATCAGCACTTTGACAACAGAATAGTGTTTATTTCATATAATGAGTATGAATTAAACACAAAAAATTCAAAATTTAACTAAAAATCAAATTTGAAGCAATTCATTTTTGAAATTTATATATAAATTTGAGTTCAAGAGTAAAATATGTAATTATATCAAATTTCTTCCGATATAAAAAATAATGCGTAATTATTGATTCTGTCCACGGTAAACGGACAGGTCCAGTAATTGCTAGTCAAGGGCTCGATGCAAATCGAGCTAACACTATGTCAAATAATGAAGACAGGCACCATCCTCGGATGGTAAATGTCTTTTCTTATTTGACCTCTAGTTCAAGTAATATTCGTTTAAGGGCGCACGGAGGATGCCTTGACAGAAGATGCCGAAGAAGGACGTGATAGGCTGCGATAAGCCTCGGGGAGCTGCCAAATTAGCTTTGATCCGGGGATGTCCGAATGGGGAAACCCCCTCTTTATGAGGAACCACCCAATTTATTGGGGAGGTAGGTAAGCCGGTGAACTGAAATATCTTAGTAACCGGAGTAAAAGAAATCGTATGAGATTCCCTTAGTAGTGCGAGCGAAAAGGGAAAAGTCCAAACCGAACCTTCGGGTATCGGGGTTGTGGGACCTATATAATTCTTGCGAAACAATAGAAGAACGAGCCTGGAAAGGACGACCATAGCGCGTGATAGTCGCGTATTCAAAATTCTAGTAGCAAGGAGATAGTGTTCCCGAGTAGCACCACACACGATTTACGTGGTGTGAATCTGGGGTAGTCATGCTCCAAGACTAAATACATCTTCTGATCGATAGTGAACAAGTACCGTGAGGGAAAGGTAAAAAGAACCCCGCTAAGGGGAGTGAAATAGAACCTGAAACCGTGTGCTCACAATGAGTAGGAGCCGTAATTTATTACGGTGACTGCGTGCCTTTTGTAGAATGACCCAACGAGTTAGCTATGTGTAGCAAGCTTAAGAGAGATATCTCGGAGGCGTAGTGAAAGCGAGGCCTAAATGGCCGATTTAGTTGCACATACTAGACCCGAAACCGGGTGATCTATCCATGGACAGGCTGAAGGTCGAGTAACATCGACTGGAGGGCCGAACCGCTTAACGTGTCAAAGTTATCGGATGAGCTGTGGATAGGGGTGAAATGCCAATCGAACCCGGAAATAGCTGGTTCTCCTCGAAATATATTTAGGTATAGCCTGGAATAGTCTACTTATGGTAGACATAGTTGCAAACAGAGGTAGAGCACTGACTGAACTACTGGGACTTCGGTTCTAGTATTCAAACAAACTCCGAATTCTGTTTGATTCATTCCAGAGTCAGAACGCGCGGGCTAAGCTGCGCGCTCGAAAGGGAAACAGCCCAGACCGTAATCTAAGGTCCCTAACTACAGTCTAAGTGGAAAAGGTAGTGAAATCTCCAAAACAACCAGGATGTTGGCTTAGAAGCAGCCATGCATTTAAAGAGTGCGTAACAGCTCACTGGTCTAGTTAAGAGGTTTTGCGCCGAAAATGTAACGGGGCTCAAGACTGTGACCGAAGATACGGGCTCGTGTGTAACACAAGCAAGTTGAAAGTTATAAAGTTTTTAAAGTTCTTAAAGTAATAAGGAATTTCCTTCTACTTTATAAACTTTGTACTTTGTACTTTATGAACTCGCTTGTGTTACATGCGAGCGGTAGAGGAGCGTTCTTGGGGCGGTGAAGGTCATCTCGTAAGGGAGGCTGGAGCGCCAAGAAGTGAGAATGTTGGAATGAGTAGCGAATTACCCCGACGAGAAATCGGGGCACCAAATATCCGAGGTTTCCTGGGCAACGGTAATCGTCCCAGGGTTAGTCGGTCCTAAGTTGAGGCTGTTGTAATGGCAGCGTAGACGATGGAAACGGGGTTAATATTCCCCGACTCGCTTGCATATACCCAGATGACGCCTGGCCGTAGTCACACATGAATAATGGTTTATCTTGTGTGGTGTAGGCTGGGACCAGAAAAGTCTGGTTTTTAGTGCAAGCAGCCGTACCGCAAACCGACTCAGGTGGATGAGGCGAGAAGCCTAAGGTGATCGGAAGAACTCTCGTTAAGGAACTCGGCAAACTAGCGTCCGTAACTTCGGAATAAGGACTGCCTGTGCATAACACAGAAATCCGAAATTCGAATGTCGAAATCCGAAACAATATCAAAATAATTAAATTTTAAAGTTTAAAACTTTGAATTTAGTAAATTGGAATTTGTTTCGTACTTCGGATTTGATATTTCGTGCTTCTGCGTTATGTGCAGGCCGCAGCTAATGAGCCCAGTCGACTGTTTACCAAAAACACAGGTCCCTGCTAAATCGCAAGACGATGTATAGGGGCTGATGCCTGCCCAATGCTCGAAGGTCAAACCCGTCCCTGATCACCCTTGAGGTGCTAGGGGAAGGCCTAAGCCCGAGTGAATGGCGGCCGTAACTATGAAACAATAACCGATTGTAGTTATAAAATTTAGCTAAATGCTGGAATATCCCGTGTATCTTTAGGTACTCGAATTCAAATTGAATTCAGTGACAATCTGAAAGTGGGGACAATCAGCAGGAAAGGCCTTATGTATAACTTGGATAAAGTTCCGCTCAAAATTGGATATTATCTTGCTGGATTCGCTGATGGCGAAGGAAGTTTTAATATTTCTTTCCGCCCACGCAGCGATTACAAAATTCCTTGGAAAATTTCTTTGTGTTTCAATGTTTCTCAAAAAGATAAAGTAATATTAACTTTATTTAAAAGATATGTTGAATGTGGCACATTACGAAGTAGACCCGACGGAATCTGGTATTACGAAGTTAATAATTTTCGATCAATAGTCGAAAACGTGATACCATTTTTCGAACAGTTTAATTTCTTGTCTGCCAAGAAGAAAAGAGATTTTCATAAGTTCCAATTACTAGCAAAGATGATTGAAGATGATGAACATTTGACTCTTCCGGGAATCGAGAGAATTCTTGATATCCGTGAAGATATGAATGACGGCGGAAAAAGAAGATATACAGCCAAAGAAATTTTGGCGAAAATTAAGGAATCCTCAGAGACTACACGCTAGACCAATGCTAAGAAGGAAAATTTAGTATTTGGATGATATAGTCCGATCTGCATGGCGACATGCAGGCCGATTTATCGGCAACCAATTATATTGGTAACACAAATGAACGGTCCTATGGTTGGATATTAACTGCCATAGTGAGGTTAAAGACCTCTTCTCGAACTTCAAGTGCCTTGAAGATGTAGAGTGAAAATTTGGCTATATGCTGGAACAACCCATGTATCCGACAGTACTCGTAGCCTTGGCTGCAGTGAAAATCTGTTCGGTGGGGTCAATCAGCAGGAAAGGCTCTGACGCAAGTCAGAGAATCCTCAGACACTAATACGCCAGAGACCGAGATTTTTCTCGGTTAAGATAGAGTGCGATCTTTGCGGCGACGTAAAGTAGATCTTTGGGTGATCAAAGATAACGAAACATAATAATAAGCGAAATTCCTTGTCAGGTAAGTTCTGACCCGCACGAATGGCATAACGACCTGGGCACTGTCTCAACGAGAGCTCCGGCGAAATTGCAGAACCGGTAAAGATGCCGGTTACTCACAGCAAGACGGAAAGACCCCGTGGAGCTTTACTATAGCTTGATATTGGTTTGAGGAAATAAATGTGTAGAATAGGTGGGAGACTTTGAAGCCATGGCCCTAGTTGTGGTGGAGTCGAAATATGAAATACCACCCTTTTATTTTTTTGAATCTAACTTTGGCCTGTGATACGGCCGAAAGACAGTATTAGGTGGGTAGTTTAACTGGGGCGGTTGCCTCCTAAACAGTAACGGAGGCGTTCAAAGGTACGCTTAGCCCGGATGGAAATCGGGCCTCGAAGTATAAAAGCATAAGCGTGCTTAACTGTGAGACCTACAAGCCGAACAGACGCGAAAGCGGGATTTAATGATCCGATATCTTCGTATGATAGAGATATCGCTCATCGGATAAAAGTTACCCCGGGGATAACAGGCTGATCGCATCCAATAGTCCACATAGACGATGCGGTTTGGCACCTTAACACATTGGGGTGCTGCAGAAGTGATTCTGCACCAAAATTCAATTTTGGTACAATGCCAAAATTGAACAACAAAATCGGCTTATAACGGTGAATCCCTATTGTTTGTTCGTGGAATGTTCGGTAAAATATAACAAACAAGGGCGATACCGTGGGAAGTCTAACGTCAATCCAAAATGAGATTATACTGGGCAGTTTGTTGGGCGATGGCTCTTTGCGCAAGCAAGGCAGTCGCACAAACGCTCTCTTTGAAGTTAATCACTCTTTTCAATATAGAGATTATGTTGATTGGAAGTGGCAATATCTCAAAGAGTTTGTAAAAACTCAACCCAAATCTCGGAAAAATAATGGAAATCGTATTGCATATCGATTTACGACTCAGAGCTTGCCGCAATTTACAGAATATTATTACAAATTTTATTCTGGTGGCAAGAAAATCATTTCTCCTGATATCATCTTGACCAGCTTGTCGCTGGCAGTATGGTTTATGGATGATGGTTCGAAGAGTCGCAATTCGTTTTATCTGAATACTCAGCAGTTTGATTTGGAAGACCAAAACTTACTAATGAATATTTTAGAACGAGACTTTGGAATAAAATCTAGTCTCAATCGTGATAAGCAATACTACAGGATTAGGATTCGCACAGAAAGTTCAGTAAAGTTTAAAAATCTGGTCGAGCCTTATATTCTGTCATGTTTCCAATATAAGATTGACAATGACCCCGTAACGACTGACTCGAAAGAGGAGATTTCACCATTGGTGAAATAACACGCCGCTCCCTACTATAAAACGCTAAGGATATGGTTTTAACAACCTAACGTCCGGCAGTAGGGTAAAGATATAGTCTGCACCATAAGTAATTATGGACAAAGGTACGATGTCGGCTCATCCTATCCTGGGGCTGAAGCAGGTCCCAAGGGTTTGGCTGTTCGCCAATTAAAAGGGTACGCGAGCTGGGTTCAGAACGTCGTGAGACAGTTTGGTCCTAATCTGCTGTGAGCGTTGCAACTTGAGTGGGTATTCCCCTAGTACGAGAGGACCGGGGAGTATGGACCTCTGGTGTGTCTGTTGCACTAACCTAGTGCATTGCAGAGTAGCCAACGTCCAATTGGATAAGCGCTGAAAGCATATAAGCGCGAAGCCAGCCACAAGATTAGGTTGCTTTAAAGACCCCTTGTAGATAACGAGGTTGATAGGCCCTAGATATAAGTCCAGTGATGGATTCAGTCATGGGGTACTAATCGGTCGACTGCGAATATTTTAAATTGACTAGTAATTTCTGGTTTACACCAGTACTTTGAGCGCTTTAGACATTTTCATATTGGCGACTTCTAGATATTCAGTTTCACTGGTATCGATGATTAAGCTGGTATAAAAGTCGAGCTCACGTTGCTTTCCAAATGGGGGTAAGATAAGATTTGTCTTGCCTCATCTGGAAAGCAGCCAAGATTGTTATACTTTGTTTGCACATGAGACTTTAGAAGTTTGTGTGTTGGTGGTTATTGCGAAGTGGGTACACCTCTTCCCATTCCGAACAGAGAAGTTAAGCACTTCAGCGTCGATGGTACTTGGATCAAAAGATCCCGGGAGAGTAGAACGCCGCCAACACAGAGATTTTTAAAGTCTTTTTTTGTACAAAGTTTTATGTTCGTCATTCCCGCCGCTCTTTTCATCATTTTTTTTCTGTCATTCCTGCGTAGGCAGGAATCTAGAAATATTGTCGGCTAAATATAATCGTATTTTTGCCCAATAAAAAAAGAGCCTTTCGGCTCTTTTTTTGTAAAACTAAATTTATTTAGTTTCTTCTTCGGTGCCACATCCTGGGCAACCATCACAATCGCATCCAAATCTCAACATATATACTCCTTTTTTAATTGTATTATTACTTTTATACCACATAATAGTTTGTAAAGTAAAAAGTTTATAAAGTTTGAAAGTTCGCAAGGAAGGTCTGTTTTAGGTTTATAAACTTTATGAACTTTTAACTTTTCACTTTATGAACTCATTGCATTATCGATTCCCTGAGTAATGGGATGATCTCGCCGTAGCTTCTGGCGGCGGTACGGAAGGCCAGGCGGCCTTTTTCGGTCAAGGTGTAGACGATGCGGACTCTGGCACCAGTAGAGAGTTTTCTGGTGGTGGCGTAGCCTTCGGCGTTTAATTGATCGAGTGCAGGATAAACAGTTGACTCGGTTGGTCGGCAAGTTCCTTCGGAAAGCTCCTCGATCCGTTGAACTATTTTGTAGCCATAACTTTCTTTGTCTTTGTACAAAACTTTCAATAAAAAAAACTTTATTAGTCCCTGATTGATCAATTTTCGCCAGTAGCCTTCATTTGTTAGATCCACGACAACCTCCGGTTGCAATTATTCATTTAATCATTGGTTCATTTATTCATTAAATGAGTAAATGACTAATTGACTAAATGGCTAAATTTGTATTTTCCCTCGCTCGTCAATGCTTCTTTAGGATATATGAAAGTAGCTAATTTGTCAATTGTCCTTGGGCACAAAATAGTGTTATAATCCGTGTGTGGAAGCAGAAAATAGAACCAATTTATTTATTGACTTTGACGATACTTTATTTGACCGAGATACTTTTCGTGGTGATCTTTTTGAAGTGATGAAATCTCTCGGCGTCAGCGAAGAAGAGCTAGAACAATCATATCGGGCTGTTTATGTCGACGGTTATGCTGGCCCACTTGCTCAACTTCGATACATCGATGAACACATAAGGAAAGTCGATCTAGTCTCTGCAGAGAAAAAAATAAAGACATTTTTGTTAGATGTAAGCAAATATTTATACCCAGAGACAATTACTTTTTTGCAATCAATTGATCGCACCAAGTACAGCCCTCAGCTCTTGACCGTGGGTGGTGTTAATTTTCAGCGATCCAAGGTAATGGGGTGTGATATCAGTAAATATTTTGATCTGTGCCACTTTGTGACCGAAAAAAAGGTCGTCGCTCTGAAAAAGATTGTGGCACGGGATGAAAGATTTATATTGATCGATGACAAAGAGAGCGAGCTTCTGCCGGTTGCTGAATATTTTGGCGGAGCAGTGGTGATCAGGGCGACAGGAGGAAATTTGTTGAATATAATACTGGAACAACATGCCTGAATTACCAGAAGTTGAGACAATTAGAAGGGGACTGCTAAAAAGAATTGTGGGCAAGAAGATTGTCGATCTTTCTTTTGATTGGCCAAAAAGTTTTCAGGGAGATAAGGCAGAGGTGATTGGACAAACGGTGGAGGGCGTTGAGCGTCGAGCCAAGGTTATCCAGATTAGGTTGTCGAATGATCTAAGTTTGTTATTTCATTTGAAAATGACTGGTCAACTGATTCATCAAAAACTGTCTACTGTCTACTGTCCACTGACTACTGACTTCGCCGGTGGGCATCCGGATCATGAATGGCATCATTCGCAACCAAACAAACACACACGGATAATATTTACTTTCGACGATGGTTCAAAACTATTTTTCAACGATATGCGGAAGTTTGGTTGGTGCAAAGTTTTAACGGCTCAGGGCGTTGAGGCGTTGAATCAGGATTATGGTCTGGAGCCGCTGGATGAGGGTTTTACGGTTTTTTATTTACTGGAGAAGGCAAAGCGACTCCCAAACCGGACGATCAAACAATTTCTAATGGATCAAACCATCGCTGCTGGCATGGGCAACATTTACACAGATGAATCGCTGTTCGAGGCCAAAATATCGCCACTTCGCAGAGTCAAAGATATTAAATCCTTGGAGTGGCCACTCTTGATAGCAACGATGAAAAAAGTTCTTGATTTGGGTATCAAATATGGTGGGACGACGGACTCTGATTATGTCAATGCCGAGGGCAAAAAGGGCGGTATGCAGGACTATTTGAAGGTTTATCATAAAACAGGCCAGCCTTGCGTTGGCGATTGCGGTGGAGTGATCGAGAGGATCGTGGTTGGCGGCAGGGGAACTCACTTTTGTCCGATCTGTCAGAAGTAATCGTTCGATTCATCGTTCCTATCTCCTGCTTACCCCGCGTAGCCCTGTCTTCTGGCTCCTAGCTCCTGACTCCTGGCTTCCGTCTCCCTTCTCTTGCCCAGATCATTTCTGATTGGTAGAATAGTATGTGGTTAAAACCATTTTAGATAATATTAAAAGGATGATTTATGAAGATGACTGCAATTATCTTGGCAGCGGGAAAAGGAACGAGAATGAACGAGGGCTTGGCTTCGCCAATACCAAAGGTAATGTTCAAGATCAGTGAAAAACCGATGGTCGAGTACAGTATCGAAAAGATGGAAAATCTCGGCATCGAGCCGATAGTTTTGGTTGTTGGCTACAAGAAAGAACTGGTTCAAGAATATTTTGGTGATCGCGTGGAATACGCAATACAGTTTGATCAGCTCGGTACCGGTCATGCAGTGTCTTCCGCGGAAGGTTTGGTGGCAGGTAAAGCCGATGCGGTCATCGTTTCGTACGGCGACAATCCGTTGTTCTCTTTGGAGAGTATTAAATCGCTAATCCAACTGTACGAGCAAGCGCAGCCGGCAATTGCGATGTTGACAGCGGTGGTGCCAAATCCATTTAATTATGGTCGTGTTATCAGAAATGCAGCTGGTGAAATCATTGCCAATGTTGAAGAGGTGGATTGTGGCGAGGAACAGAAGAAGATCGACGAGATAAATCCATGCTTTTATATTTTCAGGGATGACTTCCTGTGGGACCATCTGTCTGATCTGGCTTCAAATAACGGGCAGGGACAGTATTATCTCACAGATTTGATCAAGATTGCGGTAGATGCTGGTGAAAAAGTTGTTGGTCTTAAGGTGGGTGACTATCATGAGGCTTTGGGCGTAAACACCCTTGAACAACTGAAAGAAGCAGAAGAATTTCTGTCCAATAATCAATAATCAAGAAATGACGGGCGAGACACAATAACCAAGAAACAATAATCAGTTAATAACCAATATACAATAAATAACAACCAGATAACTTGGGAATTGAGTATTGGAAATTGAGATTTTTCTGGTGATTGTCTCTTGGTTATTGTATATTTTGTTTATGCAAAGCATAAAAACTTCCGGAATTGTCCTAAAAACGATGAACTATGGCGAGGCCGATAAGATCTTGACGATCTTTACTCGTGATTTTGGCAAGGTGAAAGCAATTGCCAAGGGCGTTCGCAAGATCAAGTCTTGGCTTTCCGGATCGCTCCAACAGTTTATGCTGCTTGAGTTGCGAATGATTACTGGGAAAACCTTTTATCTGCCGACTGAGTCTGCGATTCTTCGCGAATACCCAAATATTCAGTCTGATCTCTCCAAGACAGCGGAGGCTTTTTATGTTGGAGAACTGATCGATAAACTCTTCGAAGAGGATGAAAAACACGAGGAAGCGTTTGATCTGTTGACTGAAATATTGGATTTGATCGATCTCGGGGTTAAGATGGTGATCTTGCGAGCCTTTGAGCTGAAATTGATCGAGCTGGCTGGTTTCAAACCAGAGCTAAATAACTGCGTTCATTGTAAGGAAAAAATTACTGCTGGGGATAACTTTTGGGATGATATCGAGGGAGGTGTGATTTGCCACGCTTGTCAGACCAAGTATCGCCATGGTGTTGATATTGGTGATAGCGTGATCAAGTTGCTGCGTTTTTTCGAAGAAAATGAGATTGTGACCGCAAAGAGACTGAAAGTTGATCTCGAGGTTGAGAAAAAAACTGAGAAATTGTTGTCTAGATATATTGAAAATGTTCTCGATCGAGAAGTGAAGAGTAAAAAGTTCTTGGATCAAGTCGGAGTGAATAACTGATTTAAAATGAAACCACCCATCTCGCCAATGGCGAAATAGGTGGTAGGTGATGATATCCAAGATATATACTCTAGATTTACTTCCGTTGGAGTATCTCTTGGAATTCTTCATGGGAGACGACTTGAAAGCCGCTCCTTGTTTTGAATTTGCGATAGCATCGTGAACATTCAATGCTATCGGGTGGATAGTTGAACTCCTTTTCAAGAGAGTGGCCCCGAGCATCCATACATGGGCCTTCTGGTAATGCTTGGTATACAAGCTCACCAGACTCGTTCGGGTAGTGGTAGACCACTGCCCGACGGAATGGTTGCCGAAATATTTCGGCAACTGACATAATTGCATTAATTACATCAGCAATGAATCCAATTATGGGACCCATCATCTCGGTTACCTCCTGAGGTCATAGTAGCAGAGAAATATATTGGCGAAAAGACCCGTTTTTATTTGATCAATATTGATATAAAAAACGAATTCCCCGCAGGTCTGGCGACCGACGGGGAATTGTGTGCTATGTTTTCCAGAGCAATGATCTGGCTCTCGGCATTTTACCTTCTCCGCTTTCGCAGATCGGGCATGCATTTGAGCAGGATACTTTGTATCCAATGCTTTCTAGCCATGATGATAGCTCCTCTGAACGGGTAGTCGCCGAGCCTTTAGAATGCAAACAGCATCCCGAAGGTGAAATAGCGACTGTTGTTTCGCAAGGATGGTCTGGCCATTCCATCACGAAGTCTTTGATGGTTTTTTCCTCTAGTCCGCAAGTTAGCCCAGCGTAACTTGGCCCGCAAAATGCGAGTGTTAGTTCTTCTTGGTGGTATTTAATAATCGCAACTTCCCAAGTGTTGCGCACTATTACACCGTCTCCGCCAAATACCTCTTCTCCTGTTGGGGCGAAGTGCCCTCGCCAAATATGATGTCTGTTGTGAGGCGTTTGTAGGAGTACTATTGTCGGCTGACTTCTGTCTTGCAGCCTAGCGTTGGTGGCTAGGGCAATCGCAGAGTCGGTTTGCGGGTGTCTCGTGTCGCAAAGACACGAATACATCCATGGACTTCTCATTTCTGCTGCGTACAAACTCATCAGCATTTCCCCCTCCTTCATGTGCGTATCCTGAGCATAAGTTTTTGCCCAAGAATATGTACTATTTATAACACAGATCGACTTCAGCGTCAAAGGTGATGAGATTGGAAAAATATGATATTGTGAATATGATTAAAAACATGTTTGCAATATTAAGTTGATGACGAAATGGGGAAAATATGATAGAAAAAAATGACCTGATGGAAAAAATTATTTCGCTTTGCAAAAGACGGGGATTTGTCTATCCGGCCTCTGATATTTATGGTGGCTTTGCAAACGCTTACGAATATGGTCCTCTTGGCGTACAGGTAAAGAAAAATATTTCTGACTTTTGGTGGAAACGATTTGTGACTGAGCGAGATGACATTGTCGGGATGGATTCATCGATTATTGAAAACCCCAAGGTTTGGCAGGCTTCTGGACACCTGAATTCTTTTAGCGATCCACTGGTTGAGTGCAAAAAATGCCACAAGAGATTTAGGGAAGACCATGTGGCAGAGGCAGAAAACAGAAAACAGCAGTCAGAAAACAGTTTGACTGGTGAGCAAAAGGCCATGATCAAATGTGAAAAAGGTGGTGAGCATGAATTTGCTGATGCCAAGGATTTTAATCTGATGTTCAAAACTTTTGTTGGTGTGACCGAAGATTCTGTTGATACGGCATATATGCGGCCAGAAACGGCACAAGGGATGTTTATCAATTTCAAAAATGTGACTCAGTCAACGAGAGTGAAAATACCTTTTGGTATTGCGCAAGTTGGCAAAGCTTTTCGAAACGAGATCACGCCCGGTAATTTCATTTTTCGAACCCGAGAATTTGAGCAGATGGAGATCGAATACTTCATCAAGGATGATATTGAGCAATCTGCAAAGTGGTTTGAATATTGGCTGATCGAGTGGAAAAATTTCTTCCTTGATCTGGGGGTGAAAGAGGAAAATCTGACGATTCGCGCTCACGATAAAGACGAATTATCGCATTATTCAGCCGGAACATCTGATATCGAATATCGTTTTCCTTTTGGTGTGTCAGAGTTGGCCGGTGTAGCTCAGCGGACGAATTTTGATCTTACTGAGCACGCGAAATTATCAGGACAGGACTTGCAATATATTGATGAGATCAATAATGAAAAATTTATCCCATATGTAGTCGAACCGACAATGGGCCTGAATCGTGCCATGCTGGCTTTGCTCTGTGACGCATATGACGAATCAGATGGTAGCGATGGGAGAGGAGCAGGGGAAGTCACGATGCGTTTTGATCCCAAGATTGCGCCGGTTAAAGTTGCAGTGTTCCCACTAGTAAAGAAAGAAAATTTGCCCGAGATGGCAGGCGAAATTGTCAAGAAAATGAAAAAGGCCGGCATCAGTGCTTTTTATGATGAATCAGGTTCGGTTGGTCGTCGCTATCGTCGGCAGGATGAGATTGGGACGCCATGGTGTGTGACCGTCGATTTCGATTCTCTGACTGATAAGATGGTAACATTGCGTGATCGTGATTCGATGAAACAGGAGAGAGTGTCAACAGATGATATCGTCGGCCTGATACAGTCAAAATTGATCTAATTTGTAGTAAAAACAGAAGATAATATTCAAAAAATCACCAGTCTAGAACGACTAAATCTAGCTGGTGATTTTTGTATCCACAGTTTCTGGTCTTTGGGCATTGGATAAAACGAATTTTTGGCATAAAATAGTACTTGAGTGGGAGAAAGTGGGAAAGAGTGGGACGCTGAGCGTCCCTTGTACCACGCTAAGTGTGGTGGAAACATACAGATTACAGATTTAAACGGATTTACAGATAGGCACTACTCTCGGAATTAAGGATTCAATTATCCAATCAGTTTCCAGTTGATTTGCGAATTAGAAATTGGGATTTGATTCAGAGAATTGGAAATTTGGAATTTAAGAATTTGGAAAAATATGTTCATCGGCGAATACAACCATGCAATTGACGCAAAGAAGAGAGTTTCTCTTCCGGTAAAATTCCGTGGTAAACTGGCGGATGGCTGTGTGGTGACTCGCGGTTTGGACAAATGTTTGTGGGTTTACCCGATGAAGGAGTGGGAGAATATTGCAGGAAAGGTAGCGGCTTTACCCAAAACTTCGCAAAAAGCACGATCGTTTTCAAGATTTATATTTTCTGCAGCCGATGAAGCAAAAGTGGATAAGGTCGGACGGATCAATATCCCGCAGACACTGAAAGATTTCGCAGAAATTACAGACAAAGTTGTTATCATTGGCGGATATGATTATATCGAGATCTGGTCTGAGCAGGTATGGAAGAGTTTCAAAGACGAGATGGAAGAAAGTTCAGAGGAGGTTGCCGAGACATTGACTAACTTACAGGCAGATTAAATTAAATTTCTAAATTACTAATATCCAATTTTTCAAATCAAATCCTAATTTCAAAATTAATAAAATTTAAGAATTTAATAATTGATTTAGTAATTAGAAATTAGATATTTAGGAATTTATCAAAAGGTACATTAAAAAGTTATTTTTCAGAGATCAACAGCCAGCGCAAATGACCTCATTTGGAGAGGCTTTGAGCCGTTCGGAGGAGGACAAGGGAGGGAAGTCAAAAACAAAAATGATCGTACTAACAGCGTAAAAAAAGACCCCGTTTCACGAAAGTGAAGTCGGGATCAAGTTTCAAATGTATTATATCAAGAAAACGCTCGAAAACAAAAAGCTGGCTGGTGATCTTTGGAAGATAGCAATGTGAATCATGAATCATGAATCATGAATTAGGAATTATGGATTAAGAATTAAGCGAACGAAGTGAATCAAGCGAATAAAAAGGAATCATGGGCAGAATTTTAACTTTTACAAACTCAAACAATAACGATCTGGGCCAGAAAAAACGATCGATCGACAAGGCTATAGTTATTGGACCAAACGCAATCAAATTTATTACGATAGCAATATTCGCTATTTTGGCGATTGTCTATCTTACTCAGTCGACTGCTGGTGCCGCAAGAGGTGCAAAATTTAGCAACCTTGAGGGAAGCAAAGAACAGCTGGTTTTGGAACAGGAAAGATTGGAAGCTGAGCAGACACGACTACGCGCTCTGAAAGAAATTGACACTGATGTGTCCAAAGCTCCTCTTGAAGTGTACAAAGGGGTTGAAAAGACCTCAAATTAATATCGATCTTCTGGTATAGTATAGCTATGTACAAGCAGCCTCGAACAACTGATGGGCGGGTGAAGGTTTTGAATATCATCGTACTTGCTCTGGCCGGTATTTTTTGTTTTCGACTGTTCGATCTACAGGTGACGCAAAATTCTCATTATGTTGCTCTGGCTCAGAGTCAGCAGCAGTTTGAAAAAACTCAGATTGCACATCGCGGCGAAATATATGTTCATGACTCAGTTTCCGACCCAACGGCGTATTATCCGTTGGCTTTTGATATCAAGAAATATTCTATTCTGGTGGTACCGATGCAGGTTGTAGACAAATTGAACCTCTCGAAAGAGCTTGCGCCGTTACTTGGGCTCAATCAGATGGATATCTATGGCAAGATTAACAACAACAAATCGTATATTCCGCCGCTCAAGACGGGCATGACTTACGAAGAAGCCAAAGTCGTTAACGACAAGCATTTTCAAGGTCTCTTGATCGTGCCTGTCTATAGTCGTTTTTACCCAGAAAGCCAATTGGCTTCTCAGCTCCTAGGCTTCGTGAACGCTGACGGCGAGGGCAATTATGGTATCGAGGGAAAATACAATGATGTGTTGAAAGGTAAGGATGGGAGTATCACTGGAGAGAAGGACACTTACGGCCGGATTATCTCTATGCTTTCTCAGCGAGCGCCAGAGAATGGCACAAGCTATGTTTTGACGATCGATCGGAGCGTTCAGTATTTTGTCGAGAAGACATTGGCGGCAGGTATTGAAAAGTACGGGGCAAAATCTGGTAGTGTGATCGTGATGGATGTGAAAACTGGAGGAATTTTGGCCATGGCTTCAAATCCAAGCTTTGATCCAAATAATTACAGCAAAACAGCAACAGAAAATGCATCTTTGTTTATCAATCCAGTCACTTCGATGGTTTATGAACCCGGAAGCACGATGAAGCCGTTAGTGATGGCTGGGGCGATCGAGCAGGGTATTGTAACTCCAGAGACAAAGGGAACTTTTGCCGAATCTGTAAAAGTTGGTCAATATACGATTGAAACCGCTGAGAGAAAAGCATTCGGCGAAGAGACGATGACTCAGGTTTTGGAGAACTCTGATAATGTAGCGATGGTCTGGCTGTCGGAACAGATGGGGTCAGAGATGATGTATAAGTATCTTGATGCTTTTGGCTTGATGGAAAAGACTGGTACTCAGCTGAACAATGAAGTGGCGGGGACAATTCCCTTGCTGAAAAACTGGCGAGATATTAACAGGGCGACAATTTCTTTTGGTCAGGGTGCCTCTGTGACGCCAATGCAGTTGTTGACGGCGTATTCGGCCTTTGCCAACAAGGGGGTGATCATAGAGCCGCATATTATCGATAAAACAATCTACTCAAATGGTGAGGTCAAACAAGCTGTGCGCGAAGAGGGCAAGAGAGCTATTACCGAGGAAACGGCGGGAAAGGTTCTGCGAATGCTTCAGGCGGTGACTGAGCATGGCTCGGCGATGGCGGCAAGGGTTCCCGGTTTTAATATCGGGGCTAAGAGCGGAACGGCTCAGGTGCCTGATCCGAAGGGCGGTTATGACACTAAAAAGTCAATTCACTCTTTGGCTGGTGTTGCACCAACCGAAGATCCAAGGTTTGTGATGTTGGTGAAGATTGATGAGCCGACTTCAGCGAGATTTTCGAGCAGTACAGCATCACCATTATTTGGCCAAATTGCTTCTTTTCTGTTAAATTATTATTATAGGTTGACGCCGATTAACTAGCATTGGATCCATACCGCTGGAGATAAAATAAATTTGGTGAAATAGATGAAAAAAAGCTTAACAACAATTTTGAATAAAATATTGGCTAGCTATGCCAGGTTCGTGATCGCTAGGCACAAACCTTTTGTCATTGCCATTACTGGATCTACCGGTAAAACTTCAACCAAAGAAGCTGTTTATCAGGTTTTGTCTGATCATTTTGGCGCAGAAGAGGTCAGAAAAAATTTTGGTAATTTAAATTCGGAAATTGGTCTGCCGATGACCATCTTGGGCTACACGAGTTATCCGCTTGGTATTTTTTGGCCGATTTTTTTGCTTGGCGCCTTGCGTAGGCTATTTGTAAAGAAATACCCAAAATATTTGGTTTTGGAGATGGGAATTGACAATCCCAGAGGGATTGAGAGCCTTTGCGAAATTGTGAAACCAAATATGGCTGCGGTGACTGGCATCACGGGTGCGCACTTAGCAAATTTCAGGGATTTGGGAGAATATCAGCAGGAAAAGCTTAAAATATTTAAATATTTATCTCCGGCAGAAAAAGGGTTCGTAAATATTGACGATCAACATTTGGCACGACTGGATGAGCTGAAGTTGACGACTATTGCTGTAAAGAATAAGGACGCTGATTTTAGAGCTGAGAATATTAAATTGTCCTCGACAGGTACCGAATTTGATGTAGTCTCTACGGGGAAGAAGACACATGTGAACAGCAGGTTGCTTGGTGAGCATCTTGTGTATGCTGATCTCTTTGCCTTTGCAATAGCATCTTCTCTTGGCATTCAGACTATCCAGATTGCGAAATCACTCGAGAAAATTCATCCCTATAGTGGGAGGATGAATCCTTTGTTGGGAAAAAATAATGTTCAGATTATCGATGATACATACAATGCGAATCCGTCATCTGTTTTGGCTGCGGCAATGTTTTTGGACTCATTGGTGTCTCCATTGCGCAAGGTTATGATTCTTGGCAATATGAATGAGTTGGGTGCTGCAGAAGTTCCTGAACATCTTGCAGTCGCGGAGCAATTGAAACAAACCAAGATCGACCATTTTGTCCTTGCAGGACCAAATGCAGAGTCGATGGCTAAAGTCATCGGCGACAGAGCTGTTTTTTATATTCATCCGGCTCTTGTCATCAAAAATCTTGGGTTGGAAATCTTGGCGGGTGACTTGGTCTTGGTCAAAGCATCTCAGAATAATAATTATTTTGAAGAAATTACTAAAGTATTGATGCAAGATCCTAAAAAGGCTGATGAATTTTTGGTTCGCCAAGGCAAGAAATGGTCCAGTGTAAAAAATAAATTTTATAAAAGTATTAAATAGCGAGGTACCATGGAATTTTTCGAAATTAATTCAGGCACTTTGATCCGTCTCTTCGGCATGGCAACGCTGAGCTTCATGATTGCTTTTTTCTGGACACCGCTTTTGACTGATTTTTTGTACAAAAATAAACTTGGTAAAACGATTCGTGATGCCAAAAGCGCGCCGATCATGGCGGCTTTGCATGCGAAAAAAGCGGGAACCCCAACCATGGGCGGAATTCTGATCTGGGTCACAGTTGCAATTTTGACTTTGTTGTTTAACTTTTCTCGATCTGGCACTTGGCTGGTACTGTTTTGTTTGATTGCGACAGGTATTGTTGGCTTGGTTGACGATTATTTAAATGTCAAAGGTATCGGTGAAAAGGGTGGCGGACTAACCTTTAGGCAGAAATTTCCGGTCTATGCCGCGATTGCAGCGGTGGGGGCCTGGTGGTTCTACTCCAAGCTTGGCTGGAACTCGATTCATCTACCCGGTATTGGTGATTTCACAATCGGTCTGTGGTATGTGCCCTTGTTCATTGTTACTTTGGTTTGGGTAGCATTTGCTTCAAATGAGACAGATGGTTTGGACGGTCTTGCTGGTGGCATCTTTGCTTTTTCTTATGGAGCCTACGGTTTGCTGGCTTTGGTCGAAGGGCGAGAGCCGCTCGCAATTTTCTGCGCCACTGTCATGGGGGCTTTATTGGCTTTTCTTTGGTTCAATATACCTCCAGCCCGCTTTTTTATGGGTGATACTGGCAGTATGGCTCTGGGTATGACCTTGGCAGTAATTGCCTTTCAAACAAATGCGGTAGTAGTGTTACCGCTGGTTACTCTCGTTTTCACTTTGGAAGGTCTGAGTTTTATTATCCAAATGCTTTCCAAGAAATTTAGAAATGGTAAAAAGATCTTTTTGTCTTCGCCATTTCATCATCATCTCGAAGCCATCGGTTGGCCAGAGGGCAAGATTGTGATGCGCTTTTGGATTATCAGTGCTATTTCATCTGTTGCTGGTTTGGCTATTGCCTTGGTAGGTAGGGGAACGATCTAATGAATTTCGAGAATAAAAAAGTCGCGGTTATTGGTCTCTGGGTCGAAGGTGTCGCTATGGTGGATTTTCTTAGTCAAAAAGGGGCCAAGATCACAATCTTGGATAGGGAGACTGAAGAAGATTATCGAAAGAAAATGCCAGCCGATCTAGGTGAAAAAATTGTAAGCATCTTGGCTGATGAGAATATTAGTAGAATTTTCGGTCCGCAATATTTGGATAATTTAGATCAATACGATATGGTGTTTCGTTCTCCAGCGGTCTATTTCGATGACCCAAAATTGGTCGAAGCGAAAAAATCTGGGGTATGCATAACTTCGCAGATTGATCTATTTTTTGATCTTTGTCCCTGTCCAATAGTTGGGATTACTGGGACAAAAGGTAAAGGAACCACTGCTTCGTTGGTTTATGAAATACTTAAAAATAATTTCCAATTTCCAATTACCAATTACCAATCAAATTCCAATGTTCAAATGTCCAATGGCAAAAGCGAAGCGCCGGCAGTATATTTGGCTGGAAATATTGGTTATCCGGCGATCTCGTTGATAGATAAATTAAAATCAGAAGATATCGTAATACTAGAGCTGTCAAATTTTCAGCTTGCTGACCTGCAAAAAAGTCCGCACATTGCTGTGTTTACAAATCTTGGTGTTGATCATCTTGACTATCATCAATCTGAAGTAGAGTATCGCAAGGCGAAGTTTAATATTTTTCAATATCAAACGGAGAATGATTTTGCTGTTATCAATGCTGACTCGTCATATGATGATGGCGAGTTAAACATGGTTAAATCTCGCAAATTATACTTTTCCAAATCAAAAAACGATGTTGACGCTACGATAGAGAAATATATGAATACATATGCAGTTTTTCTTCACGAGGATGGGAGAAAAGAAAAAATATGCGATTTAACTGAAATAAAGTTGTTGGGCAGGCACAATTTGGAGAATATTGCCGCAGCAGCTTTGGCGGCTCGTCTGCTTAACATTGATTTAAAAATTATATCATCGGCTGTCAAAGAATTCATCGGCTTGCCTCATCGTTTAGAGTTCGTTAGAGAAATTGACGGTGTAACATATGTCAACGATTCTTTTGCGACAAATCCTGGGCCGACCATTGCTGCCATTGAATCATTTGAGAGTCCGAAAATATTAATACTGGGCGGAAGCTCTAAGGGTGCTGATTTTTCAGAAATGGCAAAAGTAATCACTCAAAACAATGTTAAGGCCGTCGTTGTTATTGGTGCGGAGGGTCCAAAGATCAGAGCATCATTGCTCGAAAATGATTATATTGGTCAGATAATTGATGGAGTTGGTGATATAGATGAGATCGTAAAACAGTCGAAGGCCGTTGCTGTCACGGGCGATGTGGTATTATTTTCTCCGGCATGTGCAAGCTTTGATATGTTCAAGAATTACAAAGATAGGGGCGAAAGATTCAAGGACGCGGTAAATAAAATTGCTGATTCTGTGTTGTAATTTACCCCAATTTTCATAATCAGGTAGGAATTATGTTAAAAAGAAAGTCTGATGTTTGGTTGTCTATTGCTGTGTTCGCACTGGTGGCTTTTGGTTTGATTATGATTTATTCTGTATCGAAATATTATTCTCTCCAATTAACGCACGAGCAGACTGATAAATATTTTTTGAAAAAGCAGCTCACTTCAGTTTTGATTGGACTTGTCGTCTGGGTTGTCGCTCAGGGAATAGATTACCGCGTTTGGGTTAAACATCTCGATAAGCTATTTTATGTAACGATTGGTTTGTTGTTGTTGCCAATAATTTTACAACCCTTTGGTATAGCATCGACCGGTAGATGGATCAATCTTGGTTTTACCTCATTTCAACCCGCTGAGGTTGCGAAATTGACATACTTATTATATCTTTGCGGTTGGCTGGCCAACAAAACCAAGCAGGCAGTTCCTGCGGGTAAATTGTTTTGGTCCGTGGTGGCGATTCTGGGAACCGTAGCGGCAATCATGATGTTACAAAAGGATTTAGGTACTCTGTTAATCTTTGTGGTAATTACAGCGGCGGTGTATTTTGCTTCTGGTGCGCCAGTAACTAACATTGTCGGCGGAATGGGGCTGGGTGCTTTCGTAGTATGGCTAGCTATCAAGATAGAACCATATCGGATGCAGCGATTTTTGACCTTTTTGAATCCCGAAGATAACGCTCTTGGATCTGGCTATCATATTAAAAATGCTTTGATCGCGATTGGTTCCGGTGGGCTGTGGGGGCTGGGTTTTGGCCAAAGCAAACAGAAGTTTTTATATTTGCCGGAGGCACATACTGATTCCATCTTTGCGATTATTGCCGAAGAGCTTGGCATGGTTCGATCGATGGTAGTGATTGCTGTTTTTGTCTTTATCGCTTTCCGCGGCTTTAAGATTGCCGAGAGAATATCCGATAATTTTGGCAAGTATTTAGCGATTGGTATCACTAGTTGGATATTTTTTCAGATGATTATCAATATTGGCGCCATGATGTCTCTTGTCCCACTTACTGGTATCCCGTTGCCGTTTATCAGCTATGGCGGAACTTCAATGATTGTGCTTTTGGCGGCAGTTGGTATACTTACAAATATATCCAAATCAGCGAGTTCGTATGAAAAATAAAAAGTTATTATTGGTTGGTGGTGGTTCGGGCGGTCATTTCGTTCCGATATTTTTACTAGCACAGAAGATAAAATCGATTGATCCAAGGTTAAGAATAAAGATTATAGGTTCTGGTACTGAGATTGAAAGAGCATATTTTTCAAAAGTTGCAGGTTATAGCTCAATAGTGACCGGGAAATTTCATCGTTACAAAAAATATAAAAATATCGTTGAGCTGATTAAATTGTTTTGGGGTCTTTTGCAATCACTTGGTATTTTGCTCTCGTATCGTCCCGATGTAATCTTCTCGAAGGGCGGCTACGCGTCTGTGCCGATTATCTTTTGGGCAAAGCTATTTCGACGGCCTTATTTTATTCATGAATCAGATATTGTGATGGGCAAATCAAATCTTTATGCAGCTGATAAAGCAATAAAAGTTTACACGGGTTTTCCTGAAAGTTTTTATGATCTTTCCAATGCTCATTATGTCGGGCAGATGATAAAACTACCGCCGAAGAATGATGTAAAAATTTTCAAAAATGATCTGCCAACAGTTGTTGTCCTAGGCGGCAGTCAGGGCGCTCAGTCTCTAAATAAGTTAATTTATCAGTTGCTTGGCGAAATATTGCCGAAATATAATTTGTTTCATCAGGTTGGCAGAGAAAATTTGATTGAAGCGAGAAATATTTTTGAACAATTATCGATTGAATTTCAAGAGCATTATAAAATAGCTGATTTTCTTCATTATGACGAAAAGCCGAACATCACCGATATCCTTTCATCGGCTGATGTGGTCGTTTGCCGAGCGGGTGCGACAACGATGGCTGAGACAGCTGTGTCTGGGAAGCCAATGATACTGGTGCCATATATCTATGCCTCAGGTGATCATCAGTATAAAAATGCTATGGCTATTTCAAGTAGTGGCGGGGCAATTGTCATTACTGAAGATAAAATATTAGAAGAGTTGGCTGGCACAATTGGTTTGATATTGTCCGAAAATGATCGTGCGAGAAAGATGACTGACGCTGCCAATAAGTTTTTTAAATCCGACGCAATAGAAAATATTGCTAATGATTTAATAAATCATAAGGAGTAAAAATGAAGTATTTCTTGATTGGTATAAATGGTATTTCTATGCAAGGAATTGCAGAGTATCTGCGACAACAGGGTCATATTGTCGTTGGGTCAGACATTAAAACCGGTGGTCACAAAAAGGAAAATATTACTGGCGATATTGATCTGGTGGTGAGAACTTCAGCAGTAACACCCGGATCGCCTGGTTGGATTGAAGTCGAAGAAGCCAACAGAAGAAATATCAAGGTCGTCAAGCGATCGGAATTTATTGGTATCCTTTTCAAGGATAAAAAGATGATCGCAGTTTCAGGTATGCATGGTAAGACAACCGTCACCTCGATGGTTTCTTTGGTTCTGACTGGGGCAGGGTTCGATCCAACTTGTTTGGTTGGTGATGTCGTCACTGAATGGGGAGATGTGCTTCGAGTAGGGCATTCACCTTGGTTTGTTTTTGAAGCCTGTGAATACGATAAAAATATTTTATTTTACCGTCCTTATATATTGGTTTTGACGAACATAGAGGAAGAACATTTAGACAGTTACCCTGGTGGCTTGCCAGAAATTATGGAGACATTTTCTCAATATATTGATCGTGTTCCCTCTGACGGCTTGATCATCGCCTGCCGAAAAGATGCTAATATTAAGGCACTGCTTGCGAAAACTCAGTCACAAGCGCCTGTGATATACTATGGCGGCGACGAAGGTGATTATAGCAAACTTGATTTTCCCTTGAGTATCCCTGGGCATCATAATGTCGAAAATGCTTTGGCTGTTGTTGCTTTGGCCGACCACTTGAAAATTGAGCGGAAGATTACAGAAGATTGTCTGCAGAAGTTCAAGGGGGCGCATCGTCGCTTTGAAAGAATGGGTCAGTATAATGGCTCAGATATAATCGATGATTATGGCCATCATCCAACAGAGATCAGGGCGACGATTGAGGGCTTGGTCGAGCGTTACCCGGAAAAAAGAAAAGTCGTTGTTTTTTGGCCTCATCAATACAAGAGAATCTTGCCGTTGTTGGCAGAATTTGGGGATTGTTTTGCGGGTATCGATGAATTAATCTTAAAACCGATATTTTTTGTGTCTGGTCGTGACGAGGAGCTGCCGGTTCGTTCTGAGGATATTATGAAGCTAACTGAGGCAAATGGTATAAAAACATCGGTGATGACAACCGACGAAGAAATCGTTACTTATCTTGAGAAAATCATAGATAAAGATTCTGTTTTATTGACACTGGGCATACCACCGGTATATAAAATTGGAGAAATTCTAGCAAAGGAAAATATATGAATGATCTTGATCTAAAAATGTCTGATTATTTTGGCGATAAGATAAAATACAATGAGCCGTTAAACGATAAAGTGTCCTTGAAGGTTGGCGGCGTGGCTGATTATTATATTGAGGCCAAAACCGTGGACGATATCTCTCGGGCGATTCGTTTTTGTTTTGAGAATAAAGTTCCATATTTTGTTCTCGGGGGAGGGTACAATATCCTGCCAGCTGACGCCGGCTTCCAAGGGATGGTAATAAAAAATAATGCAAATGAAGCGATATTCAGCGCGAGTTCTTCTGAAGTAATAGTTGAATCAGGGATTTCAATTGGTCGTTTGATCAACCTAGCCGCCGGTCGCGATCTTGGTGGACTTGAGTTTATGTTTGGTATCCCTGGAACCGTGGGCGGTGCAATTTATGGAAATGCTGGTGCATTTGGTCATGAAATTGGTGATTTTGTGAAGTCCGCAACGATTCTGGTTGTTGTCGAAGATAGACTTGAAACGAGAAAGGTAGATCGTAGTTGGTTCCATTTTGCATACCGTGAATCTTCACTGAAGAAGGAATCAAAGCGATATGCGGCAAAGCCAATAATATTGACTGTAACCTTGCAGTTGGCTCGACGTCGTAAGGATGAAATTTTATCAATGATGAAAGAATGTTTGGATAAGAAAAAGAAAACCCAACCTCTGGACGAGTCGTCAGCTGGAAGTTTCTTTAAAAACCCAGGTCAGACCAAGGAGATGTCTGCCGGCTACTTGATTGAGAAAGTTGGCGGGAAAAAGATGAAGGTAGGCGGTTCAGCCGTATCGTCGAAGCATGCTAATTTTTTGGTCAATAAAAACAATGCATCAGCTAAGGATATTCAGGATCTCGCTGCCAAGATCAAGGAGACCGTTGCAGAGAAATACAATGTGAAGCTTGAGGAAGAAATTGAATATATTGGGAACTGGTGATGAGATTCTGGAGGGACAAAAAAGTTGTTAATAAAAATATTCCGCGTCGTCGAAATATTTTGTTGACTGAAAGAGAGAGTAAGAATGTCGATGGTGGCGAAAAAAGTCGGCTGATTTTTAAAATTAAATTGGTTTTTGCTTTGGTAGTGGTTCTTTCTGCCTCTGTATTTTTTCTGACATCTTCGTATTTCAAAGTTGCGGATGTTATAGTTGAGGGCAATGTCTTAATTCAAACTGATGCGATTCGCGCCGAAATTCCTACAGGGCAAAATATATTTTTATCAAATACTGGCGATATTGAAAAAAATATTTTGAAAAAAATGTCTGAGATCAAAGATATTCGTGTGATCCGTGGGATTCCAAATGCGTATAAGGTTATTGTTTTGGAGAGAAATCCTGTGATGGTTTGGCAAACTACCGGTAAGAATTATTTGTTGAGCGATCAGGGGGAGATAATACACGAGGTTCCTGCTGATAAATATACAAATCTCATTCTCGTCGCAGATAAACACAATTTGCCAGTATCAAATGCAACGCAGATTGTATCACCGAATTTTGTCGCGTTCACCCTTAATTTAAATAATCAGTTTTTCAATGCAGTCAATATTCATCCGATAAAGTATGAGATTCAGGACACTACTTTTGATATGAATGTGTCTACCGATGCTGGTTTTTTTGTAAAATTCGATACCACTCGTTCGAGTGCCTCTCAGTTGGAAAATTTGAAAATAGTTTTGGCGCAAAAGAGGCCGGATATTAAAGAGTATGTCGACCTGCGCATCGATGGTTGGGTATATTACAAATAAATATGGATTTGTTTTTTTAGATTAGGATTGTTATGGAATGGATTGTTAAAAAACGAACTGAAGAAAAATTATTAAATCAGATCTTGATCAATCGTGGCATCACTGCTGATAAGTTTAATTCTTTTTTGCGACCGGATTTTGCCCGAGATTTATTTGATCCGTATTTACTCTCCGATATGGACAAGGCGGTGGCTCGGATAGCCGAAGCTGTGAAATCAAATGATAAAATTGGAATTTTTGCTGATTATGATGCGGATGGAATTCCTGGGGCGGCGTTACTTTATCGTGCCTTAACAGCGATAGGGGCCAAAGCCGTCGTGTATATTCCCAGCAGGGAATCTGGTTACGGCCTGAGCGAGGAGGGGATAAACTACCTTGTTTCTGAGGGAGCAAAATTAATTATCACGATCGATCTTGGCATTAGAAGTATTGCTGAAGCTCGCTACTGTTCAGACAAAAAAATTGATTTAATTATTTCTGATCATCATCTGCCGGGGTCAGAAATACCTGATGCATTTGCAGTGATTAACCCCAAAAAACCTGGGGATGAGTACCCTTTTAAAGATTTGTGTGGCTGCGCAGTGTCATACAAAATCATACAGGCTTTAGCGGTTCATTATCCGAGCATACTCAATGAAACATTTCTGAAATGGAATTTGGATCTGGTAGCAATTTCAACTATTGCGGATGTAGTTTCTGTTGTCGGAGAAAACCGAGTTTTTGTAAAGTATGGCCTCACAGTGTTGAATAAAACTAGAAACATTGGCATCAAAAAATTAATTCAAAATGCTGCTTTGAAAATGCCTATCGGGTCTTATGGTGTCGGTTTTCAGATTGCGCCAAGGATCAATGCCCCTGGTAGGATTGATCATGCCACAAAATCATTTGAAATATTAGTCAGCGATGATCAATCCGAAGTCGATGATCTAGCTTCCTGTCTGGAAGAGAAAAATATTGAACGACAGGACCAGATGGCGACAGTTGAACAGGAGGCTGTATTGATTATCGAAAAAAATAAGTTGGACTCGAACAATATTATTATTGCCCATGGCGACTGGCCCAAGGGAGTGATGGGTCCGACGGCAAGCCGATTGGTTGAAAGATATTATAAGCCTGTAGTATTGCTATCGAAGGAGCAAGAGTCCTACACCGGCAGCGCCAGAAGTATCTCTGGTATAAATATCGTTGATTTACTGGAAGCGGTTTCACAGCATCTGATCAAATTTGGCGGGCATGCTGGGGCTGCGGGTCTGTCTGTATCGGAGAATAATCTGGATAAATTTATCGCTGCGATGGTAACGAAGTCTGCTAAAATACCTGCGGAAATTTTTGCTCGAAAACTGAAAATTGATTGCGAAGTATTAGCCAGCGAAATGAATTTGCAAAGCATAAAAGTCCTTGATCAACTCGAGCCCTATGGTCTGTCCAATCCTCGTCCGGTGTTTGTTCTTCGTGATGCGGAGATAAAATATCTTCGGATGGTCGGCAAAGATGCAAAGCATGCGTCATTTTGTTCCCTCTCTCTCGGCCAATCATTTAAATCGATATATTTCGACAAGGGTGAGAATATGGTCAAGATTGAAAACGGTCAAAAATACGATTTGGCTTTCAATGTAGAGATAGATAACTGGAATGATAATGAGCAGGTGTCCCTTAAAATACTCGATTTGAAAAAGTCATCTGTATCTCGCGAAAATTAATTTTAGGATGGAATATGAAGGCCAATAAAAATTCAATCATCTGGATGTGTAATAGTTGTGGTAATGAGTTCGGTGCTTGGAGTGGCAAGTGCTCTTATTGTGGTGAGTGGAATACGATCAAAGAAGTGAAAGTTGTTGGAGGTAAACATAAAAATTCTACTACTCAAAATGCGATTGAGGTTTTGCGATTAAGTGAGATCGAGACTGACAATCATAGACGAATATCGACTGGTGTCGAAGAGATGAATCGTGTACTAGGTGGTGGTATCGTTCCTGGATCAGTAATTCTGTTAGGTGGCGAACCTGGCATTGGTAAATCGACTTTATTGCTTCAGCTGTGCCAAAATATCTGCAATGTCCTGTATGTTTCTGGTGAGGAATCTTTGCATCAGATCAAGTCGAGAGCGGATCGAATCGGCGTAAAGGAAAGTGGCTGCCGCCTGGTTGCCAGTGGCGATTTACTGCAAATCAAAGTAGAGTGTGAGACTTCTCGGCCTGCGCTTTTGATTATTGATTCTATCCAGACTGTTTACCTTGATAATGTTGAATCAAGCACAGGAAGTGTTTCTCAGGTCAAAGAGTGTGGAATTTTCTTACAACGATTGGCAAAGCAATTAAATATTCCTGTTCTGATAATCGGTCATGTGACGAAGGAGGGAGATATTGCTGGACCGCGGTTACTTGAACACATTGTTGATGTGGTTCTGTATCTGGAGGGCGATCGATTTAACGACGCGAGGATTCTTCGTGGGGTGAAAAATAGATTCGGTGCCACGAACGAAGTTGGGATTTTTTCTCTCGATGAAAGAGGGATGACAGAGATCAAAAATCCATCTGAGTTATTCTTATCTGAAAAAACTAATTTGGCGGGTAGCGTGGTGACGGCGATGATTGAGGGGACTCGGCCGATTTTGATTGAAGTCCAGGCCCTGGTAACTCCGACAAATTTTGGTTATCCCAAGCGGACAAGTTCTGGCTTTGACCTAAATAGATTAAACTTGCTGGCAGCTGTCATCACAAAAAAGACTAACATAAATTTGTCGAATTGTGATATCTATTTAAATATTGTTGGTGGAATAAAGGTGATTGAACCGGCTGTGGACTTGGCAGTTTGCGTCGCAATTATTTCTTCACAGAAAAATATACCTGCAAAGGAAAATATTTGTATTTTTGGCGAGGTCGGCCTTTCTGGTGAGGTCCGCAGAGTGGTACGACAAAAGGAGCGGGAAAAAGAAGCAAAAAATCTCGGTTATACGCTACCGAAAGTAATCAAAAATGTATCTGAGATCAAAGAGTTGCTGGTGTCGTAAAGCTTTTCTCAGGACTTGTGATTGTGCCCTGTGAGTTAGTAGAACCAACAGTGTAGATATAAGTCGCAGCGGCAGACAGACTAGCTATCGACAGGGTATGTGTTTTGGTGAGTGTTTCACTGTCAGCGGTAAGTTTTTGCGATGGCGCTGTGACCTTCCAGTAGGTGATGTGGGAGTTTCCTGGTGAGTTTGTCGTCCAATTGATAGTTGCACTTGTGGCAGTAATATTTGTTGCCTCGACTCCTGTGATCACGATAGGAATGACTTTTTCTGGCGTCGAGACGGCGATGGAAGTTGAAGCGGTTTTGTTTAAGCCATCGGTGATAATAGCAGTAATGGTGTGATTGCCTCCCGAGAGAGAATCAAAATTGTAGGTCGCGCTATATGGTGCGGTAGTAAGAGTAGCTACTGAGATATTGTCGATCTTAATTTCTACTTGATTGACAGAGATAGCTGTATTTACCGACACAGTAATGTCTGCCGAGCCTGTCACGGTCGACTGATCTTTCGGTGAAGTAATGGAAATACTTGGGGCAACAGCAGAAAGATCGCAGGTCTCAGTTGGTGGGTCGAGAGCAAAACCAGCGTTGATTAGCCAACCTCTGACCGGATTTTCCCAATTTGAGTTATTCGGCATCTCGGAGTGAATATTGGCAAAAATCTTTTCGACAATCAGGCTAGAAGTAGCGCCAGCCGGAGCAAGCTTCCCGTCGTTGGAACAGACATTGAGACGAGAAAATGAGTCGTCTTTTTCGGTTGGTATCTGCCAAGGGGCAAAAATGTCAGTAATAGTTTCGGTCGTGGTATCACTTGGCAGCTTATTGGAATATCTGGCGACAGTGAGTGTTTGGATAGTGGAAGGTTTGACAAAATCTTCGTTTGGAACACTTTTTAGAGCCCCAACCATAAATTGATGAAAGATTGGTCCGGCAATATCCGAGCCGAAGGTACCAACCTTCATCGGTTCTCCTCTGGTGTTGCCAACCCAAATTGCAGTCGAGAGAGACGGAGTGTATCCGACAGTCCAAGCATCTTTGTTGTCGCTGGTGGTGCCAGTTTTGGCGGCGACTGTTCGGTCTGGGAAATAAAGTGCACTGCGACTACCAAAAACTAAAGCTCTGGCATCGTTATCGCTCATCATGCTGGCAATTTCGTAGGCAATTTCTGGCTCAAGAACTTTTTTTGGTTCAGCTTTTTCTTTTTCGTTATCGTAGATCAATTTGTTATTAGCGTCGTAAACTTGAAGTACTGAGGTGATGTCGCTCTTGTATCCACCATTAGCAAAAGCCGAAAAAGCGTTGGCCATGTCGATGGGCTTAACCTCAGCAACGCCGATGCCAAAAGATGCACCATAAGTTTTGCGTTGGGCGGCACTATCGATGCCAGTAATTCCGAGCTCGACTGCTGTCTTGATCGTGTTGTCAATGCCAGCCACCATGACTGATTTGATGGCAGGAATGTTTAGAGAGTTGGCGAGAGACTGTCTGGCGGTAAGTGGTCCGCGGTTTTTCTCGTCGGCGTCATGGGGAATATAGCCGCCACCAAAATCAGTGGTGAGGTCAAAGATTGTGCTTGATGGGGAATATTTACCTTTAAACAAGGTCGAGTAAACAATTGGTTTCCACGATGACCCTGGTTGTCGTCGAGAGTCAGCGACATTTACATTGCCGTCGATGGTAGTATCGAAGTAATTTTTGGAACCAATCATAGCCAGAACTTGGCCAGTTTTGGGATCGACGGAAACTAGTGCAGCATTGTTGGCGCCGTGACTAGTGAGCTGTTTGATGTTGTTGGCAATTGTGTCTTCAGCAACTTTTTGTTTGTCCATGTCGAGCGTGGTGACTACCCTCAAACCCTCTTTTTGAATCTTGTCGTCACCGTACTTTTCGGCCAAATCATTCAAAACATACATTGCAAAATGTGGTGCCTTCATCGATTCGCGTTTCGGTTTCACAACTGTACCGAGAGTGGTTGTATCTTCTTTTTTGGCTTCGTCTGCTTGTTCGACGGTTATTTTACCAATCTTTACCATCTGGTTTAGGACATAATTGCGCCGTTCAACCAATTGATCGAGGTGAGTGCCGTAGGGCGAGAGTCTGGTTGGGGATTGAGGGATAGCAACCAAAGTAGCAGATTGGGCTAGGTCGAGTTCCTTGGCGGGTTTGCCATAATACATCTGTGAAGCAGCTTCGATACCGCCGGTGTTGTTGCCGTAAGGAATCTCGTTCAGGTACATGGTCAGGATTTGGTCCTTGCTATACATTGCCTCAAGTTCGATTGACAAAATCAGCTCTTTGAATTTGCGAATGAGCGAACGATCCGCGGTCAGAAACGAATTTTTGACATATTGTTGGGTGATTGTTGATCCGCCTCTCGTAACTCTGGTTTTGCCGGTAATCTTTTCATAGAGAGCCATGAAAATGCCTCTGGTATCGAAACCGTTGTGTTGATAAAAACGAGTGTCTTCGGCAGCGACAGTTGCGTCTTTGACTGTTTGGGGAATATCGGCAGAGGTGATGATAGTGCGTTTCTGGTCGCCGGCCTCGTAGAGTAAGATTGTGCCGGTGCGATCATAAATCTTGGTTGACATTGTCGGTTTGCGGTTGGCAATATTGTTTGGGGTGGGCAAATCTTTGGCAAACCAAACAAAGGCCAGACCTATGAAAATGATCAGAGCCAGCAGGGCGTAGACAGACCAAATCAAAATTACTCTCCAGATCTTCTTTCGACCGGCCTTAGTTTTGATGTCTTTGGGAGTGACTTTCGGATGATGTTTGAAAAACGCAATAACTCTAGTCCAAATATTTGGTTTCATTTTTATAAAATTTATACCCCTCTTAGCTTTACATTATACGGTGATATTGTTAGGATGTAAATAGAAGCAAGAAAAAATCAGGGAGAAACCTGAGGCTACAAATGATGATTTGGCCAATAAATTAGTAATTATTTTTACATAGGTATCAAAATGAACAATTTATCAACAGATTTTTTCAAAAATGGAGTACTCGATCTGATTGACGAAAAGTCTTTGCGTGATCGACTAGCGTCGGGCGAAAAGTTGCGAATTAAGTTTGGTGTTGATCCGACTCGTCCTGATATTCATCTTGGTCATGCTGTAGTGCTTTGGAAGCTGAAAGCGTTGCAGGATGCTGGTCATACTATTATATTCTTGATTGGCGACTATACGACTAAGATCGGCGATCCGTCTGGCGTAAATACAACTCGGCCGATTTTGTCAGACTCCGAGATTAAGGTCAATGCCGATACTTATTTTGAGCAGGTTGGCAAAATATTGGATATCGACAAGACAGAAATTCGTTATAATTCTGAGTGGTTTGCTGATTTGAGCTTCGCTGAAATTCTGCAGATTACCGCCAAGTTTACTGTTTCCTCGATCTTGGAGCGAGATGATTTTCAGAAAAGACTTTCAGGCAATACTGAGATTGGGCTTCATGAATTGCTCTATCCTGTGATGCAGGCCTATGATTCTGTCATGCTAAGGGCCGATATTGAGGTTGGCGGCAGCGATCAGAGATTCAATATTTTGGCTGGTCGTTCATATCAGAAAAAGACGGGGCAAAAACCTCAGGATATTATGATCTTCAAATTGCTCGTGGGTACTGACGGCAAGATCAAGATGAGCAAATCAAAGGACAATTATATTGCGATCACCGAATCGGCAGACAATATGTTTGGCAAGATTATGTCGATCCCGGACAGTGCTCTGATGGAATATTTTGAATTGGCCGCTAATTACGGTGAAGCAAAATTACTGGAGATCAAGAAAAGACTTGATGGCGAAAATCCCAAGGAGATAAAGATGTTGCTTGCAACCGAGATTGTGACTATTTATCATGGTGATGCAGCAGCAAAGGCGGCTAAGGACGAGTTTACTCGTGTATTTTCTAATAGAGAAGTTTCCGCCAATGTGATTGAAGTTTCTCTCTCGGGCAAAGAGTATCTGCCTATCGATCTGATCGTCGCGCTGGACACGACCGTTTCACGATCTGATGCTCGTCGGCTCGTCGAGCAGGGTGGATTAAAAATCGATTCTGTAAAAATTACCGCTCTTGATGAGACGATTAAATTAGCTGTTGGCACGATTGTGCAGATCGGCAAATTGAGAGTGTACAAAATAAGGTAATTGAATTTGATATGAAAAAATTTGTTACTGAAAAATTGAGTGCGATTGCTGAGGAGCTGGGTTTTGGCTCGGCTAATTTTAATGTCGAGGTGCCACCACGCAGTTCGATGGGTGACTTTGCGACAAATCTGGCGATGGTCATCTCGGGCAATCCACGCGAAAATGCTGCCAAAGTGATCGAGCTTTTGGTCAAGCTTCCAGAGATAGAAAAAGCGGAGATAGCTGGCCCCGGCTTTATCAATATTACCTTAAAATCAGAGATTATTCTCTCGGAGCTGGCCAAGATTTTGGAGCAAAAAGAACTATACGGACGGACGAGCGTTGGTAAGGGTAAGACAGTTAATGTCGAATATATCTCGGCCAATCCGACTGGTCCGCTACATGTTGGCAATGCCAGAAGCGGTCCGATCGGCGCCGCTATTGCCAATGTTTATGAATTTTTGGGTTACGATGTGACGCGCGAATATTATGTTAATGATGTTGGTATTCAGATCGGTAAGTTCGAGCGTTCGCTGGCTTATTGGTATCTGGTCAAAGCAAATCCAGCGCTAGAGTTTCCAGAGGGTGGGTATCCGGCGGCCTATATCAAGGAAACTTCTGAAGAAGTTCAGAAAAACTACGCTGATAAACTTGCTATTATTGCGAATAATGAGAGTGAAATGTTGAAACTTTTCCGCGAAGAGGGTCTAAGGTTGATGATTGAGAAAATCAAACAGGATGCCAAATTGCTGGGGATTGTTTTTGATAAATTTAGTTATGAAAGTGAATTTTCAGAGACGGGCAGGTCAAAAGAGGCGATAGAAAAGCTGAAACAGCTGGGCTTTACGGCCGAAAAAGATGGGGCAATCTGGTTCAAACGACCGGATGATGCCAACCTCGAGGACCTAGAGTCAGTTTTGGTAAAGAGCGACGCAGGCAAAACCCTAACTTACTTTGCGAACGATATTAGCTACCACCTTGACAAGATCGGCCGCGGCTTCGATAAAATTATTGATGTTTGGGGTGCAAATAGTTCCGGTCATATCCCAAGGATGAAGGCGGCGATGAAGGCTCTCGGCTACAGCGAGGACATCTTGGAGATCGTCCTGTATCAATTTATCCGACTGACCAAAGCGGGGAAGTCCTTCAGCATGGGCAAGCGTCTCGGCAATTTTGTCACTCTGAAAGAGGTGATAGAGGCGGGTGTTCAGCCAGATGCCTATAAATATTTTATTCTCTCGCAGAACCTAAATACTCCATTTGATTTTGACATTGATCTGGCCGCTGACCGCTCGGAAAAAAATCCAGTTTTCTATATCAAATACGCTCATGCAAGGATCTGCAGTATTTTGGCCAAGACAGGGGAGGACGCGGCTGGCGCCGATCTCTCGCTTCTGACCAACGAAAAAGAGGTCTCTCTGATGAAGGAGATTATTAAATTTCCCGAAATTGTGTCGGAAGTTGCCATTGATTTTCAAGTTCAGTCACTCCCCCATTACGCTTACAAAATTGCGAAGCTATTTCATGATTTTTATGGTAGCTGTCGGATCGTTGACGAAGCGGTTGAGATCAGAACTGCTCGTCTCGCTCTTATTTTAGCTACAAAATCAGTTCTAAAAAATGTTTTAAATCTGTGCAGCATCGAAGCTCCAGACAAGATGTAAAAGCCAAACACCTCATATATGTGAGGTGTTTTAAAAAAGGAGGCCAGTGGAAAGACTAAAGAAGTTTGAGATTTGGAGTGCGGTCGGCACTATCGTCATCGGATCATTGCTACATTTTGTCTATGGTTGGTCCGGAAATCTCAAGCCGGTTGCCTTTTTTGGTGCGGTCAATGAAAGTACTTGGGAACACTTGAAGTTGGCGTTTTGGCCAGCGTTCATCTTTTCTGCGATTGCCTACTATTCTATCGGTAGAAATGTGCCAAATTTTTGTCTAGCTCAAGCAAAAAAACTTTTTGTGATGCCGGTTTTCATCATCTTGGTATTTTATGCATCGCTTGCTACTGTCGGTGATTTTTTCCTTATCGACATCGCAAATTTCATTGTTGCTGTCATACTTGGTCATATTTTGGCCTACCGTCTGGAAACGGCAAGGAAAGTTTGGGGTTTCAAAACCATTTCCGCCATGATGACAGTGCTGCTCTTGCTGGCATTTTCGCTCTTTACCTATTTTCCGCCCAAAAACTTTCTTTTTAAGGATCCTGTCCTTGGCGGATACGGAATAGAAAAATAAATTAGAATGAGGAAAACAATGGCAAAAAATGATAAGTTACCGGCTGATATTCAGGAGCTGATCGCTAGGGCCGAACAAGATCAAAAAGAGCAAGAGGAAGAGAAGAAAAAAGATGGCAAGGAATAGTGTGATAGGTAACAAGCAAGTTATTCTTATCCGAGGCGGTGAGTCGTTTGAAACAAACGATGATTTTTTAAATAATCTGAAGACCTGTGAGGTAAGTATAAAATGGTTCCCAAAAAAGACTGATTGGAAAAGTACTTTAGATGAAGATTTGGGCGAAGGCTTTGAAGTGCTGTTGCCTCAAATGCCAAACAAAGAAAACGCTCGATATGTGGAGTGGAAAATTTGGTTTGAGCGGATGTTGCCGTTTTTGTCTGACGAGGTTATTCTCATCGGTAGTTCACTTGGTGGAACATTTTTAGCTAAATATTTGGCGGAAAATACTTTTCCGAAGATAATCTCTCAATTGCACTTGATTGCCCCCGCTCATAATGACACGGTTAAAGTTGCGGATTTTACTATTCCAGAAAACCTAGAAAACATTACTAAGCAGGTTGGAAAGATTTATATTTATCACAGTGTCGATGATCCGATAGTTCCTGTGACTGATTTTGAAAAATTCCAGATATCGCTGCCAACTGCCAAGTCTGTCGTCTTGAATGGCTACGGCCATGTGAGTGTTAAACAATTTCCCGAACTAATAGAAAACATCACAAAGGAAGAAAATGACTGATTTTAGTAAATACATTGGCAAGCTGATAGAGGTCGTGATTGATCGGCCGCTCGGAACTAAGCATCCTAAACATGACATATATTACGAAGTGAACTATGGTTATGTGCCAGATACGATTTCTGGTGACGGCGAAGAAATAGATGTTTATTTGCTTGGTGAGAGCAAGCCTGTTGAGAGATCGGTTGGCAAGTGTATTGCGATAATTCATCGGTTGGATGATGACGATGACAAACTCATTGTTGCCACCCCTGGTGCTGCTGAAGATTTGGATGACGGTGCGATCATGAAGATGGTTAATTTCCAAGAAAAGTATTTCAAGTCAAAAATCTTGAGATAGCGTAGCCGAACGCAACACAGATACCTGTCGCAAATACCTTGTCGCAAAGCAGCAGCAAAAATTGGTGCCCCCCTAAATATTTATGTAATAATTACCAAGCTATAGCGCAGTAATTATTACATTTTGGTATTTGGTATAATGTATATATGAGGATATCGGAAAAGAAAAAGGTAGTGCTAAAAGTGATAGGAGCCGCATTCTTGGTCGGGGTATTGCTACTTGTGCCGAATGCTCTCCAAGCACTCAAAGTTGTAAAGCGACAGGATAAATATTACAACAAGAAAATTATCAAGAAATTGTTCGACGATAAATTAATATATCTTTCTGGCGAAGAGATCACATTAAGCAAAAAAGGTATGCGGCTGCTGAAGATGATTCAGGTAGAGGATATTCAGATAAATGCACCAGCTGAAGATGAGGAATGGGATGGTTTGTGGCATATCGTCTGTTGGGATGTTCCGGAAAAATACAAGAAAGAGCGTGATTGTTTCAAGGACAAGTTAAAAGAGTCTGGATTTTATAAAGTGCAAAAGAGTCTCTGGGCGTATCCGTATGAATGTAAAGAGGAGGTCGCGATCATCGCACAAAACCTGAGCATTGCGCCATTTGTCGTTTATCTAAATACGGATCATCTCCCAATTCAGAGCAAACTTATTCGCTATTTCAATCTCGATCAATCCCCAATGTAACAATTACCAAGCTATAGCGTACTAATTATTACATTATGACAATAATATAACACTCACAGTTAATCAGGTAATATTGATCGTAATTACAAACACCTCAGATGTATGAGGTGTTTTAGTATTTTCCTCCCCCTAAGATAGGGGGAGTTAGGGGGGGTATGCATATCTGAAGTGTTTCGAACGGCCCATCCGGCCGTTTGCTAAATATGCGTAAAGTGCTAGTATTTAGATGAAAAATATTTAGCATTATATAATCTCAAGAGGAGGAGAATGATTGGAAGAACTGAATATACAGGGCAAGAGCCTGAAGTTCAAGATCAGGAGATGAAAATTGACCAGATTCGTGCAGCTGGTGACACCTTATCTTTTCTGATTAACGAAGTAGTAAATCTTCGGGATGAACAAAAAGAGATGCAGGCCAAGTTGATCGAATTGACAAATCAGTGGAAACAAAATCTTGCTGATGGGCAGAGTCCTTCGGCTGAAAATATGATCCAGCTCGTGCAGGCCGAGGGTCTGATGTATTCGCTCATGAAAGAAATGGAGGCGTCGTTGCAAGACTATATCGCCAACCACAAGAAATTGCGCGGTGCTGTGGAGCAGATCAATGCTGTGCCACAAGAAAGAAGCGGAAATATTATCAATTAATAAAAACGGAAATAAATAAAATGATTTATTTGATTGGCGGTCCACCAAAATGTGGTAAAACTACACTGGCAAAAACATTATCAAAAACCCTTGGAATGCCGTGGGTCTCCACCGATACCCTCCAAAACGTTATAAAACCATATATGGGTCAGAATGATTTAACGACCAAATTTCCAGTTGGAGGTCAGAGGTGCGGTAGTAATGATGAAAAATACGGGAAATATTCGGCCCATGAGATTATCAATGCTTACACAGAACAGGCAAAAACCGTTTATCGAGCGATTGAAATGTTTGCAGAATGTGAGATAGCTGATGGAAACGATTTTATTATCGAAGGCTATCATGTGGAGCCTGAGTTAGTTGCAGGGCTAAGTAAAAAATTCGAAGGGAAAATTAAGAGTATATTTTTGATTAAACTTGATCAAGAATTATTTGTTCAAAACATTCGAAAAAGTACTACTCCAAATGATTGGATTATCGCTCGGACAAAAAATGAAGACACTTATGGGAAAATTGCAGCTATGATTTCTGAATATAGCAAATACTTTGAAAAAGAAAGTGAGAAATATAGCTGTCAGGCGATTAATATGGATGTCAATTTTAGTGGCAAACTAGTTGAGGCGATAGATTTGTTGTGTAAAGTCTAAATAAAAATATGTTCATTTAGGTGAAAAATAATATTCAAATTGATAATTTGGTGAATCAAAATCAATTTGTTGGTAAGGTTGCAGAATTTTGGTGTTTGGAGTGGGGGAGCGATAAAACCGAACAGGGAATTGCGAAAAAGAAGGTGAAAATTGAGCAAGGGTTAAGCTTGGACAAAGTGCCGCAGATCATAATCGCTTTCGAAAAAGACCAATGCATCGGGACTATCGCAATAGTCGAGGATGATCTAGAAAAACGGCTAGATCTTACGCCATGGCTTGCCTCTGTCTATGTCGATAAAGATTTTCGCGGCCATGGTATCGCTCAGCGATTGATCGAGGCGGCTATAAGAAAAGCAAAAGATATGGGAATAAAGAAAATATACCTTCATACTGAAACTGCTCATGGACTATACGAGAAGATGGGCTGGAAATATCTTAGTGAGACGACAAATGATCGGGACGAACCGACGACAGTATATTCTTATGATATTTTCGGGGCATTTTCTGACAATGATTGATTAGCTTTAATGTGATATTTCGACTAGAATAGAACTATGGCAGGTGATAAATTTAGTGCAATTTGGGTCTCACATTCGTCTATCAATGACTTCCTTCGCTGTCCGAGGTTGTATTTTTTGAATAATGTTTATAAAAATCCAGAAACTGGACGCAAAGTTACCTTGACCAATCCTCATCTATCGCTCGGTCTGGTGGTGCATGATGTGCTAGAGTCTTTGTCTGAGTTGCCAGCCGAGAAACGCTTTGATATTCCTTTCAAAGTTCTTCTGAGTGTCAAATGGCGAAAAGTCCAGGGCAAGATTGGTGGTTTCAAAGATGAGACAGAAGAAATGCAATATAAGGCCAGAGCACTGACTATGCTAGAGAATGTGGAGAGAAATCCTGGGCCACTGCTGGAAAAAGCGATTAAGCTGAAGCAGGATCTGCCATGGTACTGGCTGAGCGAAGCGCAAAATATTATTCTTTGTGGCAAAGTTGACTGGGTCAAATATAATCCTGACGATGACACCGTCGATATTATTGATTTCAAGACCGGCAAGAACGAAGAATCGAAAAATTCTCTCCAGTTGGCTATCTATAGATTACTTTTGGAACACTGTCAGAAGCGCAAAATTAGAAAAGCGAGTTATTGGTATCTAGACAAGGGCGAGATGGTTGATGCCGAATTGCCATCGCTAGTTGAGTCGGAGAAAAGAGTGATGGAAATAGCGACGAAGATCAAAGAAGCACGGAAGAACAATGATTTTGCATGCGAGCGATCTGGTTGCTATGCTTGCGAGGCAATGGAAAAAATCATTACGGGCAAAGCCGAATTTGTTGGCGTAGGGGAGTACAACAGAGAGATTTATCGGATTTAATCAAATTCATTGGTTGGTCGGTAAGGATATTATACAGTTAAGTCGAGAAATGTAAAAAGGAAGATTATGGAAGAAATAGAAGTAAAGTTTTTGGATATTGACGCAGAAAAAATTGAAAAGAAAATTTTGGAGATTGGGTCAAAGAAAGCTTTTGACCGTATTTTTAAGATCAAGGTTTTTGATTATCCTGATCTTCGACTGGACCAAGAAAATTCTTGGGTCAGGCTTCGGGACGAGGGAGATAAGATCACATTGACTTTCAAGCACAGACTGGGCGCTAAAGACGGGATCAAAAATGATGATGGCATGCTTGAGCATGAGACAATCGTCACCGATTTTGTGCAAACAGCGAAAATATTGGAGAGTATCGGACTTACTCAGAAATTTTATGAGGAAAAGAGGCGCATTCGATATTTCTTTGGTGATGTCGAATTTGACATTGACTTTTGTCCCCAGCTAAATCCATATCTTGAGATTGAGAGTAACAGCTGGGAAAAAGTTGATAAAGCGATTGAGATGCTCGGTCTTGACCCCAAAGACAAGAAGATGTTTTCGACGACGCAAATTTACAAGCAAAACGGTATCAGGATGCTTGATTACAAAGAATTGACTTTTAATGGGTTGGTCAAGAGAGACTAAAATACGCGGGTGGCGATTTCATTTTCTTGCCTGCTGGACTTGATATTTTTGTGTAATAATGTTAATCTGCGGTTAGATACAGGCAAAAAGGAGGAAAGTAAAATGTCTGAACATCTATCTGTAGTTTTGGGGTTCGATGGAACTCTGAAACAATTGGCTGAGGAAATTGCACACCTTGGCCATTCCGCAAGAGCGGAATTAATTCTCTTTTTGATGGAAGCTATCAGGGCCGAGGCCGCGAATGATTTTGCGGCGGGAAGAGTGCAGCTCGCTGGAAAAAATTTTGACTTAGCGGCCGGGCTGCTTGCTGCTTGGCGAATCTCGAACTCGATTGCGGAATTGACCGCGAAGCACCCAGAGGAGGATTAGTAACTAGCGTCGGACAGGGTCTAACTCTGTTCGGCGCACCAAACTAGAACAAATAATATAATATATTTATAGTCCGGCTTCGAATAATCTGTTTCCCGAGAGGAGCCAGATTTTTTGTAATTTGGGGTTGACGGTAAAACCGGTCAGATCGGTATTATCTAAAATATATTGTTTCTGATAGTTGCCAGTTTTGTCGAAAACGATGACGCGATTTTTGGCTTTGTCCATCACAAAGATGTTGTTGGTATCTTCGTCCGTAAAGATTTTGCTGGCGCCCGAGATAGCTGAATCTGGAGAGGGGATGTTGCGCAATTTAAATTCTGAAAGTAGGGTGCTTTGACGATATTTATTGACTGAGCCATCTTTATAAAGTAGGTAGACATCACCGTCGATAGCGATGTCGATGGCGTTCGCCAAAGTATTTTTGGCAGCTGTCAGGTAGACTTGGCCTTTGCTGTAATTTGCGTTGTCAGCTACATGCTTAAATATTGTTTTGCTGTTGGAATCCATAAGGTAGAGGCTGGAACGATAACTGGCAAAAGTTGTCGCTGTCTCCCATAAGCTAGTGGCATCGCTGATCATTAGTTCTGAGAAGCTTTTGGAAGAAACATCCATGGTGAACATTTTGGCATCTGCATGGAAAAATATTTTGTTGAGATAGCCAGAATAAGTGATGGCTGAGATTTGTGGTGATGAAATAGGGAAATTCTTTATCTCTGTCGGAGTGTAGTTATTGGCTGACCCTGAGAAAATGTGGTTGTTTTTGGAGATAGAATAGATATCGTTGCCAACGCTGATCGCAAAAACTGTATCAGCTGGTAAGGAGATATTGGCGTTGTCAGTATAGACTCTAGTGGCTACAATTTGTTTGTCAAAAACCTGGTTGATGCTCTTGATCAGAGCGGTACTTTTCTCGGCGTAATCTTTGTTTTTCTGGGCTTCCTCGGCTTGGCTCAGGGCTTGGCTGAGCTGGTCTTTGCCGGTAGTTTTCCCTAGAGCGATATCTTGTTTGCCAGAGTTGTAAAGAGTCAAAGCTTTTTCATAGGCGAGTGTTTGGTCAGCTTGATCGGCGATCTTGCCACGCTCTGAATTGTTGATAGTTATCTTGCAGAAAGCGATGATGATTGCCAAGGCTATTAGGGTAGCGTATAGATATTTGCGGTTTTTCTTTTCAAATAATAGCCCCAGTAATGAGAAATAAAATAAGGCATAGGTGAGAAAGTTTTTCTTGCTGGTTCGGGGAGAATAATTTGCACCTTTGACTCGAATGCCGGTCGGGTTAAAAGCTCGTTGTGGTGAAAATCGCTCGGAGTAGTCTATCTTTGGCAACTTTTTCTTGATTGACTCGGTGATTTCTCCAGTGTAGTGAGAAAGTTTGGGTGAAATACTTTTTTTGATAAAGCCATGGGATTTTTTGCTGCCAATTGCGATGTATTTACAGAGAAAGGCACTGGCCAGAGCAATATTTTTGGCAATTTTCGTTAAAATTGGTTTTGCTTTTGCCCAAAAAATATCAGTCGAGCTGATCTCAGGTTCGTCGAGAAAAAGAGTTCTGGTTTCAACCTCGTCAGGCAAGCAATCAATTTCAAAGAAGATGGCGTTGGCGGTGGCTGAGCGCTGTCGCTGAAAGTATTTCTGGATGGAGTAGAGGTCTTCCAGCAGAGAGCGGTCTGTGCCGAGTTTTCTCGTCCTATCGAGTGAGATATGGGCAAAAAATTCGGAGGTGCCAAAGACGATGCGATCGTTGGTGGCAATCTGCCCAGCCATAATTTCATCAAAAACGCTGTGAGCGGTGGCGGTAACTTTGCTGTTGTCTGTCAGCGAGGAGATACGGTTTTTGCGAAAAATATAGCCGATAATCTTGCCACATTGAGAGATCAGGATATTGTCGCCATCGACAACTCCGACGATAGCATTTAGATGATCAGCCCAATGACTCTGGCTTGAGTCGGCCAGTTCTCCAAGACCTGCGTTTATCTTGGTCAAAACTTTTTCGAAACTTGCTTCATTTACAGCAGAGGTGTCAGAAAAACTTTCCATCGTATCGACGATGATACGCTCAATCACGGTGTCAAAAGCGGTTTCTGGCGTAATTTCGATCAAATAAAAGAAAAATGAATCAGTAAGATCATTAAAAAGGATTTTACCAGTCGCCAAATGTCTGCCCAGGGTTTTTTCCTGTGTTGCCAAAAAATATGATTGAACAAATAGCTGCGGTTTGCCCATAGGTCATTCCGATATTAACAAGACTATTTTACCAGAATCAGAGTTGATATAAAAGGTTTTGGCGATATTTGAAGTTATGATAAGATGTGTCTGTCCGTCCTATCTATCATAAATTGGCTAACAAATCTTTTAAGGGCTTCTAATATTTGCTCTGGCCGTGGTCAGAGCGTGAGGTCGCCCACTTGGTTATTTATAACCAATTTAGAGGGTGGGGCGGACGCTGAGAAAATTTCTAATTTCTAATTTCTAATTACCTAAACTGGCAAGAAGCAATAGTCAAGAAGTGACCCCAAGATACAATAACCAAGAAACAATAATCAGTTAATTTCCCAATATCCAATTTCCAATTCTTCAATCAATGATTAAACGATCAATTGGCTAAATGACTAAATGAAACTATTCAATATCAGTCTAGGACTTTTTCTTTCTCTCAATCACTTCTTTATATAGGGCTAGCATTTCTTTGAAGGCGGTATCCATCTGATGGTGCATGGCGATAGTGAAGCCGTAGTCGCCCATATCTTGCTGCTTCTTTTTGTCTTTGATGATCTCGATGAGGTGTTTCGCAAGTGCTTGGTGGTCGCCTGGCTTGATCAGGTAGCCATCTTTGCCGTCAATGACTAGCTCTGGTAGGGCACCGGCATCAGCGGCGACGACAGGCACACGCGAAGCAAGAGCTTCAAGAGTAACGATACTTTGTGTTTCGATTGTTGAAGGTATTGCAAAGACGGTGGCGCTTTTGAACATTTTGATTTTATCGTCATTCTTTTGATCCAGAAAACCAAGGAAGGTCACATTTTTATCAACATTTAGTTCAGTCGCCAGCTTTTTGAGATTTTCGATCTCACCGCCTGTGCCCGCGATGACAAAATGTGCGTCGCATTTACTAGCTACCTCTGGTATGGAGCGGATGATAACATCGATGCTTTTGTCTTTGTCTGCGCGGCCGAGATAGAGGATGATGTGACCATCAGGCAAGAGGTGAGATTTGCGAAAGTCGTCGAGTTCATCTTTGGTAAAATGAGTGATGAATTTGCTAACATCAATGCCGTTGGAAACTGCAATAACTGGTTTTTTCACACCCCATTGTCGCACCTGCTTGACGAAAGTTTCTGTCGGTGTGACGACCTGATCACAATGATTGTAAAAATTCGCCAGATAAGTGATCAGTCCTTGTCTGAGCAAGGGGATGATCGGAGATAAGCCTTTGACATAGGAAAGGGCATATTCGAGAGAAAAATGATTGGTGATGACGACTGGGATACCTAGGTCATTGGCCGTATCGCGTACCAAGGTACCGATAGCAGCTGGGTCTTGGAGGTGGACTAGGTCTGGTTTCGTTTCTAATAATATTTTCTTGATGCGATTTTTTGAGGAGAAAGCAATGCGGAAGCCTTTGCGAAAAGGATTTGGAATGGAGGCGATGCGTATGACATCGTAATCAGGAAAACGATCGTCTTTTTTGTTTTGGCGAACATTGCCCGGAGTTATAACGATAGCAGTATGTCCAAATTTCACCAGATTTTGTGCCAAGTTTTTTGTGGCTGTGGCCACACCAGAAACATTTGGTGGAAACGATTCTGAGGCTAAAAGTATTTTCATAATCTTATTTTACCACTTCCGGCGAGATATGAAACTAGGTTGAAATTGTTAGAGCGCAAACATATTCAAATTATTCAACATATGATAAATTGGATATGATCAGGGTATGGCTTAGTTGGTAAAGCGCCGGGCTGGGGGTCCGGAGATCGTCGGTTCAAGTCCGACTACCCTGACCATACTTAGCGCTCGATCGAACCTAATGATCCGAAGCAGACATTTATCACTAGCTTGAATTGACCTTCGATCAGTAATATAATAATGGTATGTACAATTATTTGGTATATCAACTCGTTCATATGATCTGGCTTGGCGTTACCGCCTTAGCTTTTGTCGTTTTGATGGTTCAGCTCTATATCGGCTTACGGCCAAACCCTAGTAATTCTATTTGGCATCGCAAGTGGTTATGGGTGATCTTCGTTTTCTTGATGATTGTCCATGCGACTTTGGCCATGCTTTTGTACAAAATATTTTAACAGGAGGTATATGACAGAGACAGGAAAAGTGAATTTCAAGTCGATCGCCATCGCGATCATCACAGCTGGGGCCTTTGTTTTTGCATTTGGCGTAGTCGGCTGGTTGTTTAATATTTTCACCGACTACAGTTTTGTCTTGCCATCATCAAAAATCATTGGCGGTTTGGTCATCATGCCACTTGGCTATATCATCTTGCAGCTAGAGCTGATCAGAAATAAATAAATATTTCTGATATCGGCTTTTACTATAAAATGTCGGAGCGTGGCCTAATTGGTAGGGCACACGATTCGGGTTCGTGAGATTCCGAGTTCAAGTCTCGGCGCTCCGACCACGCTGAGCGTGGTTTAACGGACGCTTAGCGTCCGACCACAACATTTAGCGTCGTTATAGCAGCGCTTGGCGCCGCAGGACATCTAGTGTCGTTAAAACAGCGTTTAGCGTCCGACCATTCGTATTTATATTTAATAGGAAAATATTATGGAAATTTTTCGTAACATCTGGCGTAGAAAATTTCGTGCTTTGCTCACGATCACTGGCATTGCCGTCGGTATCTTTGCTTTTACGGTGATGGGCAGCATGGCATTGAAACTTAACAAAATGATTGATGGCGGCAAGAGATATATCACGGGTCAGATTACTATCTCGCCCAAGGGAAGTGATTTTATGAGTGGTACCTCTGGTACTATGCCTGTCGACCTGTTGGATAAAATTGCCAAGGTCGACGGTGTTGAAGCGGTTGAAGGATCGGTTTCACTTGCTGTCGACGAGCCAAACCCAGATGATCCGACCGGCGGATCGATGGGTATAAGTCAGCCAGCGACAATTTATAGCATGGATCCAAATTCGAATTTCAAAAATAAGAACTGGGCAACTCTTGATATGGACAAAGGGGTGGCAATAGATAAAAATTCAGCAGAAAATGATATTTCGATTGGATCGACAGTGGCTTTGGATAAAAAATGGAAAGTTGGTGATACAGTCAAGATTCGCGGCCGAGAATTTCATGTGGTTGGGATTTTAACTAAAACTATGACTGGACCAGACTCCTATGTATTTATGAATATCAAGCCTGCACGAGAACTATATGTTGACTCAAATCCATTCTTGAAGTCTCTGAAAACTCAAGCCGATAGTGTGGCCAATATTTCCGACGCCGAGTTATCAAAGTTGTCGCCGGAAGCAAGGGCACAGATCGTCCAATCAAAATCATTCAGGATGGAAGACATTTCTACCTCAGCATCGGTTTCGTGGAAAGATGGTGTCGATCCTGATCAACTGTTCAATACGATTAAGGATAAATACAAGAACGAAGTTTTGGTCTTGTCACCAAAGAAAATGGGGGAGCAGATAGATAAGGCGTCAACGACGATGAATGCAATTATTCTAGGCAGCGCGCTCTTGGCTTTGATTGTCGGGCTTTTTTCGGTCGTAAATACCATGATTATGTCAATCTCTGAGCGTACCAAGGAAATTGGTATCAAGAAGGCGATTGGTGCCTCTGGTTCGTCAATCGCAATTGAATATACGCTAGAAGCTGGAGCCTTGAGTATTATCGGCGGTATCTTGGGTATGTCACTTGGCGCTTTGACTGCATTGCTGATAAACAGCAAGATGGCCGAAAAGGGTGCGGAGATATTTTTGCTCGATCCGAGCTTTTTGATCGGGGTTGTCTTCTTCTCTTTTGTTGTCGGTATCGTGGCTGGATTTTTCCCTGCTCTTCGCGCAGCAAGACTGAAGGTGGTGCAGGCAATACGCGAATTGTAAGACAATTCGCAATTATCAAGTGTCAATGGTCAATGATGAATTAATTTTCATTGGTACAATAATCAATTGGAGAACAATATGGCGGAAAAAATTATTATCAAAGCAAAGGGTCTCGAGAAGACATTTAAGATGTCGAAGTTGAATGTAGTGAAAGCATTAAATGGCGTTGATCTGGAGGTCAAGGAAGGTGATTTCTCGGCCATTATCGGCCCAAGTGGCTGTGGCAAATCAACCTTGATGACAATCCTTGGTTTACTTGAAAAGGCTGACAGGGGATCGCTCGAGATTGATGGCGTTGATATGGCATCGATAAAAGACAATCAGATGTATAAATTGCGAGCCAAGAAGATTGGTTTTATCTTTCAAGGTTTCAACCTGATCCCAACTTTGACCGCATTTGAAAATGTTGTCTTGGCGGGCAAGTATGGCGGGATGAAGTTGGCCGAGCGCAAACAGCGGGCGGCAGAGTTGCTTGATCTGATGGGTTTGAAAGACAGATCTCATCACCGTCCCAATGAGCTTTCTGGTGGACAGCAGCAAAGAGTGGCGATCGCTCGTGCTTTGATGAATAACCCCGCGATAATATTGGCGGATGAACCGACAGGGGAGTTGGATACCAAGACATCTCTGGAGATTATGGAAATATTAAAGAAATTGAACAAAGATAACAAGCAGACCTTTCTGATCGTGACTCATAACATGGCTGTGGCCAATGATTGCAAAAATATTATCAGTATGTGTGACGGTCAGATCGAAAAATAAGTTTTATTGATCTTGATATCCAACGGCTTGATGGCATTTGTCATTGAGCCGTTGATGTTGAAAACTATGACATCAAGGCATATAATTTGTTTGGTATTAAAAGGGAAAAAAATGGAAAAAGTTATTGAGATCGATCATTTGGTCAAAAAATATGGGAACTTCAACGCCGTTGACGGCATCTCTTTTGATGTGAAGAAAGGCGAGGTTTTTGGTTTGCTCGGTGAAAATGGCGCTGGCAAGACGACAACACTGGAGATTATTGAGGGTTTGCGTTCGCCTGATAGTGGCAAGGTGAAGGTGCTTGGCGAAGATGTGACGCATGGCTGTGCTGATTGTGTCAAAGAAAGAATTGGCGTCCAGCTCCAGTCTTCCGCTTATTATCAATTTTTAACTTTGCATGAAATTCTTGATCTGTTTGGATCGTTCTACAAAACGGCCAAAAACCCTGATGAATTATTGGAAATGGTGGACTTACTGGAGAAAAAGAAATCACTGGTCGCAAATCTTTCGGGTGGGCAGAAACAACGCTTTTCGATCGTGGCTAGTCTGGTAAATGATCCGGATGTTGTTTTTCTCGATGAACCAACCACTGGCCTTGACCCTGTGGCAAGGCGAAGTCTGTGGGAGCTGATTGCAAATATCAAAAAAATGGGCAAAACGATCGTGCTGACAACTCATTATATGGAGGAAGCAGAGGTTTTGTGTGATCGGATCGCCATTATGGATCATGGCAAGATCATCGCTCTGGATGAAACTCACAAGCTGATAGAAAGTACGGAAAATCCCTACAAGATTAGTTTTTTCTCCTCTGGTGTCTCAAAAGCTCAAATTGAAAAATTGAGATTGCTTGGTAATATCGAAAATCTAGCTGGCAAATCAAATCATTTTGAATTGAAGTTGAAAACACAGGCTGATGTAAATAAAGCAACTGAAATTATCAACAAGATGAATCCAGAGAGTATGACGGTGGGCAGAGCTTCGCTCGAAGATTTGTTTATCGAATTGACAGGCAAAGAAATCAAAAAAGAGGAGTCAGATGATTAAACTATTTTGGTCCGACTTAAAAATGTTGTTTCGAAACCGTCAGGCTTCCTTCTGGGCGCTGATGTTCCCGCTGATGTTTACGGTTATTTTTGGTTTATTTTTTGGCAAAGATTCGACGAACGGTACGGTCATAATCATCAATAACTCTCAGTCAGTGATCGCCAAAAATATTGAAACAACTATCGTTGATTCTAAATTGTTTGCTATTAACACTTCGATAAAAAATGTTGACGAAGCGAGAGCTGCAGTCAAAAAGGGTAAGGCCGGAGGAGCTATCGTGATCCCGTCAGGTTTTGGTGATCTATCTACTAGCGCACCGCGAGAAATTACGGTCATTGATGATCCTGGCAATGCTACAACAAATACTATCTTGTTGGGATTTTTGAATAAGTTCAATACTCAAATGACCTATCAACAGAACAATATTCGGTCCGAGGCTTTTGCGATCAAAGAAGAAAAGACAAATACGAACAAATTGACTTATTTTGATTTTGTTTTGGCTGGTATGTTCGGTCTGGCCTTGATGAATGCCTCAATCATGGGCATTGCGATAGGGATGAATAAATATCGTGAAGACAAGATCCTGAAGCGTATCATCACCGCCCCGATCAAAACTTGGTGGTTTATTACCGGAGAAGTCTTGTCGAGGCTCGTGCTCAATTTTCTTCAGATTACGATCATCTATATCATTGGTAAATATGTTTTTGGCGCTCACATCTACGGTAGTGTTTACATGATTTATTTGGTCGCTTTGATTGGCGCGGTCATGTTTCAACTAATCGGTTTTGCTCTCGCTTCGATCGTCCGGACTGTAGATGCAGCCCAAGGAGCGGCGATGGCGATTACAATCCCGATGATGTTTTTGGGCGGTATCTTTTTTCCGATCGATACTCTGCCCAAGTGGCTTTACTCAATCGTTCAGTTTCTGCCCTTAGCTCCGCTATTGCGAATAATGCGAGGTGTCATCTTGGAAGGGGCCTCTATCTTTGCTGATCCAAATAATCTGATTATAGTTGGCGCTTGGATAGTTGGTTGTCTGGCGATCGCTTCTTGGAAGTTCCGCCTGAATGATGAATAAAATTCTTCGTGTTGTTATAAATTGATTTGAAAATATACAGGCAAACCCGGCCGCAATGCGACCGGGTTTCTGTAATGTGCGCAGTGTCTGTTATGCTGCTACACCGTTAAAGTGATTTTGGGGAGCTATCGGGCAGCCAGTCTTAACTGGCTCTGTGGAGAGAAGTCTCGTCTCGTCGGTGACGAGTATTTCTCCCTTGATTCGGCGAATGATCTCGTTGAGGAGCTTTTTTTTCTCTTCGTCTTCCGCCCACTGTATACACTCGGCAAGTTCTCGCAACTCGGCAATGGATGCGGCAGCGTACAATTCGGATGAAGTCAGCTCGTTAACTATCCTGTTATCTGGTGGTTGCTCCCGAGTTTTCATTGCGTCTTGCACCAATTTAAGGGCAAGGAGCAATCGTCGACAGTAGCAGTTTGCTTGATATTCGCTGCCTCGCCGGCCAGAGAGGACAGAGAGGGTGTCAACCTTCTCTTCGTCTTCCCCGCAGAAGAATTCTGCATATTCGACGATGTTGTCTCTTCCAATTCCCAGAAGCGCTGAGCCCTTCAGAAGTAAATCCCAGTGAGGACAACAGCATGCCCCTTCGAACACATCGTTGTTGTCCGAGCAGACACGCATCATCAGGAATTCTGATATTTCTTGGCCACAGACCGTCGGACAAACTTCTAGAATCTCTTTCCTCGTTATCCCCGGTGGGATATTGATTGGATGGTCGAGTTTTGTTTCTAGAACATACTCGACTACTTTGATTAGAGTTCTCATAGTGCATCTTCTCCTTTGTTTTGACATTGCTCATCTTGAGCCGTGGTCCATCCTGGAGAATTGATGTGATTGTAGAGCAAAGAGGGTAAAAATGCAAGAGTGCGGAGTGTAACTGTTCACCGTAGCCCAAGCTTCAGCTTGTTGCTAATGCAAACAGACTAAAGTCTGGGCTACGACGAAAGAGAAGAATATGGTAGTGATCACTTACTACGGAGTAAGCTCAATGGCTCACAGGTAGATATCCCTGAGCCATTGAATATTTGAGACTAGAATTTTGTGTATTGCATCATCCGGTCGAGTATTTCTTTGTAGCGAGAGTCTGATTTTGTCAGTGCTCGAGGTTGCAGATAGACACAGCCCTGATTCTCAGGATGAGAGCTGAGAAAATTTTTATCTATCTGACCGTTTAGATATTTTTCTGTCAGATTGTTCGAAGTCATGTGAACACTGCATGTCAGATGTGGTACAATTTCGATCGATTTCAGTGTGTGATTGTAATAGTAAAGATTGAGGACAACTCCTTCTCTGGTTGGGTCGGTATGCGTTTGATCAAAGATAAAATTGCCGAGAGCATAAAAGATCGGCACGCCTTTGTATATTTCCATATTTTGAACCCAGTGTGGATGACTTGAGACAATCAGGTCAGCGCCGTGATCGATCAGATCGTGGGCAAGATCGGTCTGAAATTTGGTGGCGACATTGGTGTACTCGATACCCCAACTCATATAGATGATGAGATAGTCGATCTGATATTGTGCTTTTAGTGTTTTGATCAGGTCGACGCGATCTTGGTCTGTGCCGTTATTCATTTGGTTTGAAAACCAGTTCGTGCCGTAGCGATTGGTACCCTTGTTCCAGTAGTAGCTAGAGATGCTGTCGGCGCCGATCAGGCCGATGCGCTGGCCGTTGACTACCTTGATTGCTGGGCGAATCTTGTCCTCGTCACTTTTGCCAGTACCGGTTGTTTCGATACCGGCGGCTTTTAGAACTTCAATAGTTCGGGCGTAAGCGGATTGATTGCCGTCGCCAGCATGATTGCCGGCGAGACTAAGCATATCAAAACCAACTGTCGATAGTCCGGCGGCATTTTTCTCATCGCCGACAAAGGACATACAACCAGTGCAGGGCTCTGGGTCGCCGCTAATGGGATTTTCCAACATGGCCAGCGAAAGGTCGGCAGTTTCGATATCGTGTCGGAAGAAATCGAAAAGATAAGTGTAATTGTTATATTTATTGAGAGCGAGTCGATCGACAGCTCGAGCAGGGATGATTTCGCCTCCAACGAAAAATCGTTCGCGTAGGTCTTTGGCTTCGGTATTCGTGTCTGATAACTCAGTTGATTTCAGTGGATATAATGATAAATCAGTACCTTTGTCCCAGAAATTTTGATTATCTATTTTCAATGTTTTCATCGAAAAATCAATGTCGTCAGGCGAAAGCAACCAAATTTTGTTGTCAAAAGTTGGTTTGATCTTCGTCGTATTAAAGTATGATATCGTCATATCTGGCAAAATCTTTTCCAAATATCGTTTATCGTCAATGCTCGCACAAAGGTTTTGTTTGCCAAGGTCAGTGGAGGAAATATTGGTTCGATAGTCAGCAAAACTCGTGACTGGAACGAAGTAATGAGTCGCGACTAGTTCTTTTTTGTTTTGTGGAATCGTTGACTCATTTGCTTTGGTCAAAGTTGTACTTGCTTGGTGTCCGCCTGTAATCAGAAAAAAGATAATGCCAAGGGCAATTATCGATGAAAAAATGTGATAGAGTAATTTCATTTGGTTGGGCAGCTCATCTGCCAGAGTTTACTAATCTCGAGACCTTTCAGTTCTGGACAACTAATTTTTTTGTAATAAACTAGTGGGCTGTAAAGACAAAAAACATAGACCGTCATCGCAATGAGCAGAGCAATCACGATGGTAAAAATTGTTTCTCGGCGACGATAGATCGACCGGAGATAAGCAAGATTTAGGCCAAACAAGATGATTGAGATGACGAGGGCTGGAATATAGTGGTAGAGGTACATAACACGGGAAATGAAAAACATCGGAACCATATACGACAAGTAAAGAAAACAGAAAACAGTAATCAGTTTATACAGTTTCTTGTCGACCACTTCTAGTTTAAATAAGAATTTTGAGATGATTAGTGAAATCGATAGGATGAGGCCGATGAGACCGATGCCCCAAACCACAGGATTGGGTGTCAAATATAGGTAGGAAGTATCGACAAAGTTAGTGTCGTAACGATATCTGATCGGTTTGATGCCGAAGGCCCAAGTTAGTGGTGGGCTCCCGTTTTCGGTCGGGCTGGTCAGGTTTAGCGCTGGGACTTTGGTATTATACTTATTTTCATATTCAATATATTTGACCGTCATGGTGAGATAATCAGTTGGGTTTTTGTAACCATTTTTCACTATGTCGATCGGTGTCTGGTCGAGCTCGTAAGTTCTGTCGTCGACAATGTTTTCGGTAATCGCTAAGTGGGTGATATAGATTGAGAGGACGACAAGGCAACCAACCAAGATTGAATAAAAAATTGCTATAATTTCTCGACAAAAGTCTCTGCTGAGTATGTGTCTGATTTGTTTCCATGGGATTAGAAAGAGATATAAAGAAAGGAGATAAAGTCCATTTAGCTTGGTGGCAACAGCCAAACCGACAAAAAGTCCGAGAAATGTCATTTTCCAAAAATATGATTTTGTCTTATCCTGTACGAGAGTTGCAAAGAAAATTAGAGCGGCGAGCGAAAATGTGATTTGGATGCCGTCGAGCATGGCACCTCGAAAATGAAGGATGATGGCGGTGTCGAGTAGATAAAACAACCAAGTTGCGAGCGAAATAATGATGCTTTTGGTGAGAGTAAAAATTAAGATAAAAAACAGAATTGAAGCAATAACAGCAAAAATTGTTGGCAATAGTCTGACGCCAAAAAAACTGTAATTCGTTGGAAAGTTTTTAATAAAATCAGTATTGTTGAAGCTGGATTTGTCGATGTCGCTGTTCGAATGGGTGACCTTTTCGCCTAGGGCAATTAGCATCTTGCCGAGGGGCGGGTGTGGTTCAAAAAAGAAAGTCCCGGTGAGATATTTTTCGGCTGAGGCGATGTGGTAGTTTTCGTCCCAGTAGGGTGAATTTGGCACATTGTAACGAAAAAAATAAATTGAAAAGCTCGAAATCGTGACAATCATGATTGCCAATAATAAGGCGTATCTTTGCATAAATTTCGCGATTCTATTCATGCTAAAAAGCGAAAGAGGAGTTGCCAGTGGTCAACAGGGAGAAAAATGAGACGATCGGGTTCATAATAGTACTAAGGAGAGAAGCGCCACCACCAAAAGAGCTGAAGATCAAGATAAACAGTAGAAGATATGTGCCCAGTGAAGCAATTATATTTCTAGTTATTATCGGCAAAAATACGCTGATCACATGTGAACCATCGAGTGGCGGTATTGGCAGGATGTTGAAAGCGGCAAGGTATAAGTTTATCAGGACGATAAAATGAAGGAGTACTGAGGCAAGTGAATTGGTATCGATCAAACCCAGTCTGATTGGTAGATAGAAAAGTGTGGCCAAAACTAAATTTGCGAAGATGCCAGCAAGAGAGACGATGATTTCGTCGGTGCGACTTTTGAGACGATTTGGGTTTATCTCCACTGGTTTGCCCCAGCCAAAACCAAAAGCTAGTAGAAAGATAGTCCCGAGCGGATCGAGGTGGGCTAGGGGATTTAAAGTTAATCGCCTCATCAGTTTTGCCGTATCATCGCCAAGCTGATTGGCGGCGAAAGCGTGGGCAAATTCATGAACAGTGAAACCGATGATCAGGGCGAGAATATAGGCGGCAAAAGCCAGCGGGTTGTCTAACAGTGTGAGTATAAGCATATTTGTCCTTGAAATATAATTGAAATTGTGTTAATATTGGCAAGTATCGAAATTCTTGTTCGGGTCCGTTGAAAACTATTATATACTTCTCGACTCATCAAATTCGCTCGAAGAATAAGTTATGATGATACAAAGCAATCTTATCAAAAAAAATTAGCTTAGAATAGGGCACAAATGGCTCATTGTTTAATCTGTAAAAAAGGCGTTTCAGCCGGTAGTAATATTTCACACTCAAAGGTTCATACCAAGAGACAATTTAAAGCTAACCTGCAAAAGGTTAACGGCGTTATCTTGTGTACAAAATGTTTGAAAACTATCAAAACAAATTTGAGAAATGAGCAAGCGTATGCCGCTCAAACTGTAGCTCCTGCTGAGACAGCTGAGGTTGAATCAGTCAAATAAATTGATCTAAAACAAAAACTCCTGAGATTGCTCTCGGGAGTTTTTTTGTTATTTCTTCGTTTGTCATTCCTGCCCTGAAACGAGTTCAGGATAAACTCCGGCAGGAATCCAGAATAATACAACTATTTGTAGATTCCCGCCTGCGCGGGAATGACAAGGAGAATAGAAAAAATAAAATAAATAATAATTTTAAGTTTAGGTTGTGGTTTGTCGATTTAGCTCTTGTCTTTAAGCTCTGATATCGCTTTATCTCTTTTTTCAATCTCGGCGCCAAAACAACTCTCGCACAAAATATCTTCGCTCAGAGGCTCAAAGGGAACTTCGGCTTTTTTGCCACAATTTTTACATTTGATCCACCAAACAGGGTGCTTTTCGTGTAGCGCAGCACGGAACTTTGCGGCGCATGGCTTGCAGCGCTTGGGGATATTTTGTAGGCCCTTATCAATAAAAAACTTTTGTTCGCCTGTGGTAAAGGCAAATTTATTACCGCAATCCTTGCAGATCAAGATTTTTTCTTCGAGATCGGCCTCGCTGACACCTGATTTATTCATCATAGTCCTTTCCTTGTTGTGATCTCACTTTATCATATTTTAGTGAAAATAGTAAAAGTGTCATTGTCTTTTGCCTCCAAAGTTGCTAATTTACGGAAGTGGATATAATAGAAAAATTCAAAACTGGGCTGGCTGACAATTTCCATGCTTTTTTGTTTGTGGGCTCGTCACAGATGAGCGATAAACTGGCGGAAATTTTGATATCGCATTATGGTATCGAAAAGATGGATATTTTTCGGCTTGAATCCGATGATCCCGAGGATGATAAAACTCAGATCAAGGCTGAGGCAGCAAAAATATTTGTTCAAAAGATGTCACAATCAGCCTTCGGTCCAGCAAAAATTGGTATTATCCCGCAGACTGACCAGTTAAATCCTGCGTCTGGCAATGTCTTGCTAAAGATGCTGGAAGAGCCTCCCGCTGATACATATTTTTTCATTTCGGCCAAAACTTTAGCTATCTTGCCGACGATTGTTTCCCGATGTCGATTGATCTCTGAGAATACAAGCATCGGAGATGGAAGTGATCTTGTGGAGTATTTCCAGAAAGATTTCTATCAATTTTCACTTCAGGCCGATATTTTGGCAAAAGATGGGCGAAGCAAAGAATTGATGCTGCAAATCACAAGACATTTTGAAAAAAAAATGCTATTATCTAAGAGTGAAAAGTATGCTGACGCGCTCAGGGAGATCTTTGCGGCGACTGAGAAGTTATCCACAAATGCTAATCAGCGACTGATCTTGGAGAATGTTTATCTAAAAATAAGGGATTTGGTATGAGCACATATTATATTAGGGCTAGAAGCGATGGTCGGATATTTGAGACCAAAGACGAAAAGATGGAGATAGATGAGGGCACAGCTGTGCTCTTTGAAAATGAACAGTGTCAGGAGATCGGCAAGGTAATATCAAAAAAATGTGCTGTTTCTGACAGTGAAAACAATAAAAATCCGATTTTGCCGACTGCAATTATCCGCCGAGTGAATGAAAAAGATGAGGCTCACGATATCGAGAAGCAAAAAAGTGCCAGAAGTAATATCGCGACTTGTCGAGAAATAATTCTTCGCCACAATCTACCGATGGAGCTCGCGGACGCTGATCTATCCTTTGATGACAAGAAATTAACTTTTTATTTTACTGCCCCAGGACGAGTTGATTTTCGTTCGATGGTTTCGGAGTTAGCTTCAAGTTTTCACAAATTAATTCGCTTGCAACAGGTTGGTGCACGAGAACGAGCAAAGTGTGTTGGCGGTATCGGACGCTGTGGTGAAGAATATTGTTGCAAGAGATTTATGAAAGGCAATCTTGACGGAGCGACGCTGGATATGGCAGCCGTACAAAATCTCGGTCAGATGGGGCCAGGAAGAGTGACTGGATCTTGTGGTAAGGTGATGTGCTGCTTGCGTCATGAGCTCGAAGGCTATGTCGAAGCTAAGAAGAAGATGCCAGCGATCGGGACTCAATACAAAACTTCCAAGGGTGTCGGCAAGATTGTTTCACAAAACATTTTAAAAAATAGTGTAACGGTGTATCTTGGTGAGAAAGGATACATGGAGGCAGAATGTACGAAATAATAATCATAGTTTGTTTGGCCGCGGCGCTGTTCTTATTGCTCCGCCATTTTCCGGAAACCAATCCTGACGGTCCTAAAAAGAAGTTTCGTTTTTGGGATTTATTTCGCAAGAGGCGCAAGCTGATTGCTCTGTCTGAGATTGAGGAAGCAGTTTTGGGTAAGAGTGAGCCGATGATTGCGCCAGTGGAGATCGAAAACGCCCAGAAGGCATTTGCCGAGTCTGATCCAGAACTGGCAGGTATCTTGATGCAAGCAACAGACGCATACAATAATAATGATCTGAGAGTCGCCGAAGAATTGGCTATTGATGCACTGAACCGTAGCAAGCGCTGCGCTAGTGCCTATTTAATGGTGGGTAAGGTTGCTTTTTCTCGTGGTAATTTCGAGGAAGCCAAGGAATCCTTGAAAGCTTCTTTGAAATGCAATCATGAAATCGGTGAAACATATTTTTGGCTTGGGCGAATCGAGTTGAAAAATGAAAATTATACCGGTGCGATCGAATATTTACAGAGCGCGGTTGGTCTCGGTAGGACTCAGCCTGAGTGGTTAGCGCAGCTCGGCGAAGCCTATCTGGAAGTGAGACAGTTCGCAAAGGCATCGAAAGCTTTGAAGCGGGCTGCAAGTTTGGATATAGACAATAAAGATTACAAAGAATTAGCCAATATGGCTGAAGAAAAAATGCGTTCGCATGCGAATGTTGCCAGAATGAAATAAATTTCTGACAGAGGTTGAATGAAAGCGGATAAAATGCTATAATTTTTTTTGTTGTCGTTGTCGACCACTCCCGCCGTTGTAGCTTCCCGCATTCCACTGTGTGGAAGCAGGGACTCCTGCTCAACCATAGGCTGATGCGGAGCAGTTGGCAGGCCTGCTCGTCAGTTGCCTAGCGCCGTTGTAGCTCAGTTGGTAGAGCACGCCCTTGGTAAGGGCGAGGTCACGGGTCCAATTCCCGTCAACGGCTCCATTCGACTCGAGACCAACAATCTGGTCTCTCGCTCACCATTCGATCCCGAGAGGCTCATGGTCGAGGGATGGTGAACCATTCTGTGAGTTAATTAACTTGGTCGTAAAGTCGAATGACCCTGAGTTTGTCGAAGGGCCAAATGCATCCATTTAATCAATTAATCATTTAGTCATTTATTTATAAATGTTTAAATGAAAAAGTGATGAAATGGTGAAATGCGAGATGCATGCTGGGATAGCAAAGCGGTCAAATGCACCTGACTGTAAATCAGGCGGCTTATGCCTTCGTAGGTTCGAATCCTGCTCCCAGCACCACTCGACTCAAATAGTTGTTGCATAACAGTAGGTCTGGTATAACATTGTTATGTTAAGTATGCATGAAACAAAATTAATCGTTGAAATGTACCAGTCTGGTTTTTCAGTCAAGCAAATTTCTGATAAAATTGGAATCGGATCGTCTCGTATAAATCAGGTGCTGATAGCTGGCAATGTTCCCAGAAGGGATCACAGTAGTGCAAGTCGATTGTTGCATGAAACAAAATTTGGAAGACACTCTTGCAATGTGTTGACAAATTTAACTCCAGAACAAGAGGTTTTGCGCATAGCTGGAGTTATGCTGTACTGGGGCGAGGGCACGAAAGACGGCAATAGTGTTGTTTTTAGCAACAGTGATCCTAATATGGTGAGTTATTTCCTTCGTTTTTTGAGAGAGATATGTGGAGTGTCGGAGCAGAGGCTTAGGTTATTGCTTCATATATACGATGACCAAAACGAGATAGAGCTGAAAAAATATTGGTCTGATCGTACGAAAATTCCCACAAGCCAGTTTAGCAAAACATATTGTCACGCCCATTCAAATGGAAGTTACAAGAAAATATCAAAGTATGGGACGGCCTCTTTGAGATATTCCGACAAGAATTTGCTTAAGGTTATTGTTGGGTGGATAGAAAAATTTAAAATGCCGATGTAGCTCAATGGTAGAGCAACACTTTTGTAAAGTGAAGGTTGCGGGTTCGATTCCCTCCATCGGCTCCATCTCACGTCGCCCTACGGGCTATGCGGGACAAAAAAATGTATGTCATCCTGAACTTGATTCAGGATCCAGAGAAACATTAAATAGATGCCGGATTAAATCCGGGGTAATAGAAACAAGGAATCCATGGCCAAGGAAGCTAGAAAATTGATCACATTGGAATGTGAAACATGCAAAAGCAGAGGTTACCATACTGAGAAGCGTATGAAGGGGCAAGACGTTATCAAGCGGATCGAACTGCCAAAGTATTGCAAAACTTGCAAAGTTCGCACCAATCACAAAGAAACAAAGTAAGACAGGCTGGTAAGCCCCAAAGGGGCCACTTTGTGGCAAGTAATCCGGTAAGTGTTTAAGTGTATTCAGCTTAATTCTTACTGCTTGCAAGCTTATTGCTTGTCTTTAGGGGTATAGTTAAATGGTATAACGGCTTGCCGGCCGTAGCTTGAAGTGTAGGCTGGAGGTCTCTCCTCCTTCTCAAATCAATTTTGATAGGCCTTTAGTTAAGCGGTATAACGAAGGTCTCCAAAACCTTAGTCAGAGGTCCGACTCCTCTAAGGCCTGCCAAAATTGATTTAATGCTACGGAGGACAGGCAAAACCTTTATTAGGGGTTCGATTCCTCTTGCCTCTGCCAAAACAAACACCTCATACATGTGAGGTGTTTGTTTTGATGGTCAACTGATCGAGTTATTCTCTGAGAAATTTTCTTATTGCAAAAACCGTATCTAATTGGGGAGCGTCCCCAGGTGCTCTAGAAAAGTAATCAACCTTATCAAAGCAAACAGCAATCTTTACTTTGTTGCCTTTCGGATACTCAAGAATACGATCGAACTTATCTCTTTTGGTTTTATAGGCTGATTCGTCAAAGCTGAATTTTTTGATAACCTCCAAATCTTTTCTTTTGCAATAATCTTTCAGACGCTTAATTTGAGTGGGCAATGAATTGCCAGCCTCTTTTTGGTCTTCTGTTGATACTCTGGCAAGAATAATTGATTTCATTCTGCTATTTGGCCTCTATCATTTTTTGCCCAACCTTATAGCTGGCAAAGCCAGACACTGCCATAAAAATAATTATTAGCAAACCGTCTGAATCGTTATTTGTTCCGTGAAGTCGTACTAAAATATCAGTGAAGAGCCAATTTGATAATCCCCAAATACTGAATACCGTAATAAAAGCTAAAAATGCTTTTTTGGAATCTGGTTTATCTTCCTTTTTTGTCGGTGCTTTTTCTTTGTCGTTATTATCGGTTAATATCCATTTAACACAGAAGATTACAGTCACCAATCCAATTCCGAAAAATAAACCAATCCAGCCAAGTAGAATAGTAAATATAATTGGAATGCATATATACCACAAAGGGATTAAAACAAAGATTAGCAATGGAATACCAATAACCAAAGCCCCAAGTGCTGTAATAATCAAAAATAATGTATCCATAAATTATCCCTTTCGTATTTCATTTAAAAACTTATCAAATTCTTCTTTGTTTATCCTAAAATCTTTACCAACTTTATAAGCCGTCAGCTTGCCAGCCTTGATATAGCGATAAATGGTCATCTTAGTAACCTTGAGAATTTTCGCTGTTTCTTCCACTGTTAAAAATTCGTATTTCATTTATTTATATATTTTATTAAGCAACCAGCCGATAAAAACAAATGGGGATGTAATAATTGTCATCGGGAGATAAAACCAAAACTCTAACAACTGATGTACTGTTAGAGTCCAGTCTGGCGCGTTTGTATTTTTATATCCTTCGCCCCGCCATCCACTCCAATGTCCTGTATAAAACGAGAATGCTGCCCAGGGAATAATTAAAATGAAACAGCCCGTAAACCAAAAACCAAAAATTATTGTTAAAATATGATTCATAATTCAATGATACTTTGCTTTTGTTTGCATATCAACCGCTTGAAGTTGTGGGTAGTCCTTCAATTTAACAGGTTCGAATTTATTAAGTTGTTTGCAAATTTGCGAGAGCGACCTTGTCTTCAGCGAGGATAAGGAAATCACTACGGGAGAGGTTAATATTTATGACAACGAAGATTTTGCCCAAAACACCCAAAATAGGTTAAAATTAAAGTAAATAGATATGCATTCTGGGATCGATCATAGCTCTTGTTCTGATCAATGCGTTAATATAATTTAAAAAGATAATATTTAAAGGGGGTAATATGTTCAGGGAAGGTAGCCCGATTGGTGGCAAATTTTTGGGTGACGGGGTAAGCAAAAATATGATTGACTCGCGATATTTGAATGAAGATGAAGATCGAAAACAAGTTGCGCAAGAAGGTCGCGTAGTGGCGATGAGGTTAGCAAGGGAATTGAAGGATATAAATCCTGGACAAACAAACGCGGAATACCGGGTAGCATTGCTCTCGAAAGCCGATGAGCTCGATGAGGAATCATTGTCAAGACCTGTGTCGCGATATACCGGTGTGCTGACTGTGGCTTCTAGTATGCTTCGTGATTTATATCGTGGCCAGAATATCGAATCATCTCCAGGCTATAAAAAAGAATAAGACTAATCGATATGTACTTTGTCTAATAAACACCTCAGGTGTCTGAGGTGTTTTGATAGCGGTGGGCAGGTGGTGAGTTGTGGATAAATGTTCGGTATTTGTTCGATTTTTGATGTATGATGGTGTTATGCAACCACCAAAAGATTTTTCAACTCTTTTTCTTGATATGAACTCTTTTTTTGCGTCGGTCGAACAGCAGGTTCGGCCAGAGTTGAGGGGGCAGCCGATCGGTGTGTCTCCGTACACTGGTCCATCTGGTTGCATCATCGCTGCCTCCTATGAGGCCAAGGCGATGGGTGTGCGGATTTGTCGAAACGAACAGGCTAAAAGGCTTTGTCCACAGATCGAAATTGTCGAAGCGAGACCAGCGCTCTATATTTCTTATCACCAGAAGATAAAAAAGGTGATCGAGTCGGTCACGCCATATTTCGAGGTGTGTAGTGTCGATGAATTTGCCCTGAAGTTGGATCGATGCGAGCAAAACGAAGTGGTGGCGAGACAGATAGCTGCGAAATTAAAGAAAAAAATTCGTGACGAGGTGGGGGATAGCTTGCGCTGCTCGGTCGGCGTGGGTCCGTCAAAATTCTTGGCCAAGATGGCAGCCGAGCGGCAAAAACCAGATGGTTTTACAATCGTGCGATTAAACGAACTTGAAGATTTTTATTCCAAGCTCAAATTAACTGATCTGACTGGTATCAATGTGCGGATGGAAGCGCAGCTAAATCGTCTGGGCGTAATTTCCCCGCTTCAATTATTTCATCTGTCGGCGGGGGAAATGACTCAGAGGTTAAAACATTGTGGCAGGGCTTGGTATTTTCGTTTGCGGGGGTATGAGGTGGATTCGACAGGCTCACCATGGATGGATTCGACAAGCTCACCACAGGTAGATTCGACCAGCTCTCCGCGAATGGATTTGACGACCACTAAGACGATTGGGCACTCGCATGTGCTAGCGCCAGAGTTTCGTACTCGCGAAGGGGCGATGGCTATCCTGCGAAAGTTAATTTTCAAAGCAAGCTATCGGCTGCGAGCGGGGAATTTTTTGGCAGGAGGCTTGATGGCCTCGATCTCATTTCTCGATCATAGTAATTTTCATATCAGCAAAAAATTTGTCCCTTTTTGTGACGATGCTACGGCTTGGGAAAAACTGAAATACCTTCTCCTTGACTGTAAATTTGAAAGTCGGCCGATCCATCTGGCGATCTCCTTCTTTAATTTATCGAGCAGCAAAGCCTCACAGTTGAGTATATTTGATGATTTGGGGAAAATAGCTGGCATTTCTAAGGCACAGGACAAGATCAACGATATTTATGGTGCGGATACGGTTTGTAGTGCTTCGATGTTCACCTCTCGTCAGTCCGCACCTGATCGCATTCCTTTTGGCAAACCAAGGTACGAGATCAGGCAATAGATAATATCGGTCATCTCAATAGCTATGGTTCGAGCTTGAGGAGAACAGTCTGATACTTCTCGACTCGTCAAACTCGCTCGAAGAATAAAAAAAATGTCTCTCCCGATTCATTTGTCATTCCCGCGCAGGCGGGAATCCACAAACAGTAAACCTTTTGGTAGATTCCCGCCTGCGCGGGAATGACAGTTGTTTTCTTTCGCAATCTTAAACGCTTACCAGCTTAAACACTTAAACACTTAAACACTCAAACACTTGCCAGCTGTCTAGTTTACTGGCTTGCCGCCAAATAGTTGACATGGTTTTGCTAATACAACTATAATAATAAGTGAAGGATTTTCGGGGATTTTTTGTATAATAAACTTGATATATATTCGGAGGGTTCTATGGCTAAAGTATCGATCAAACAGTTCTTTGCTCGTCAGCACAAGATTCGTCTTTATTCTTTTGGCGCTCTTGCGATCTTGCTTGTTTCTTTCTCTCTAGTCTTGGTTAGTCAGGGGACGAAGAAGACATTGGCGCAAGTCGTTTACAGTGGAGATGGGAAAACATGCACTATTAAATATGTCACTGGCCACGACGACATGGGTGGTATTCCTGCTGATTGTGAGAGGAAAAATATTGTTATCGACGGCGTGGATGCTCCTGAGGGTAAAGCGATAGTTTATGCTGATGCAGTAAAGGTCAAACATAATGTCACTGGTGCAATTACTGAATGTTACAATCATCCAGATGAAGTCGATGATTATACCGATACTCAAGATTCTTCCTGTGATACTCAAAGACATTTCGATAGTTTGGAATTGAAAAATGGCGCAATTTTAACACATAGTGCGATAAATCGGTCCGACATGGAGGCTACTGGTGGCAGCGGCAACGTATATGCGAAATCAATCAGTCAAACGACTGGCACAGGTCGCTGGAAAAAAGTTGATTTTGTGGTAAGTGGTACTATTGCTATATACGGAAGTAGTAGGATTGATGTTGACGGCAAGGGGTATCCAGGAGGTGACAAGCAAGTACCCCAAGAAGGAGCTCAACCACATCCTGATGGCTATGGTTTGGGAGGAGGTCAACCTCCGGTGGTTGTTCCGGGATATAATTTTAATCCAAATGCTATGTTCGCTTCTGGTGGTGGCCATGGTGGAAAAGGTGGATCTACTACATATAAAGATGATTATCCTTACAAGGTCAGCGATTATATGAAAGCTGTCGGCGGGGGCACATATGATTTGGTTTCTCCTCCGGTTGATTTTGGATCTGGTGGTGGTAGCGCAAGCTATGCTCCTGGTTGGGATTGTATTGGCTCCGCTTATGGTGGTGCTGGCGGCGGGAAGATATTTCTTAGTGCCAATAGATTAAGTGTTTCGGCTAATTCGTTTATTTCTGCAGACGGAGCTGCTGGAAATGGTGGGAGTTGTGGAGACTCACAATCATCTGGTGGCGGTGGAGCAGGAGGAACAATTAGCATTAATCTTACTGGAACTCTAACCAGTGGCGCTGTGTTGGCTGGCGCCGGCGTAGTTGATGATTCTCCTGCGAATGCGGGGGCTGGCTCTGTCACAATTAGCAATGTTATTCGTCAAGAGTTGTCAAGTCAAGTTGGCAATCCTAAGACTATTGCTGGCACAGATAACGATGTTTTAGGGAAAAATACAGTCCCTACTGCTGCGGCAAATATTACAGCTAATGGGGGTAGTTCGGCTTTCACAAGAGAATATGATGCTCCTGGTGGTGGCGGTATTATCGTCATCAATGGCAAGCCAGCGGGGCTTTCGATCAAGAAAACACTTGAGCCAGTGAGTCGAAACGGTGTTCCTGCAGCGACAACTCCGTTTAATCCTTATTCTTTACAGATGGGTGATGTAATAATAGTGAAGATTGAGATCTCAAATATGACGGGGACGCTAGATACCTTGACGGACGAATATTTGGTAACAAAGGGAGCGAATGCGCATATTTGTAGGGGTGTAAACGGTTCTGAATTTGGCGCGGCTGCAACTTTCCCCGCATTAAGTAGTCAGGTCACTTTTTCCGATATTCCCCAGAACGCCACTACTCACAAGGCGACCGTGTCGTATCAGTGTAGGGTGGAATGATAGATTGCCGCGCCTCGGAAAACCCGATGGCTCGCAATGACAAAATCGCCCCGTAGATCAAGCTTCAGCTTGTGGAGCAACACTCTAAAGCGTGGGCTACGGGAATTAAGTAGATCAAGCTTCAGCTTGTAAGTATTAAACAATTTTATGCGAAAAATGTATTCTAAAATCTTAGTTTCTTTCACGGCGATTGGCCTTGTCGCGTTTGTTTTTGTTTTTCCTTTTCAAGTTTTCGCTGAGTCGGTCTTGCCCGATATGATGGTCGGGCAGACAACGGTGGTGAGTGGGGGAAATACATATTATGGCGGGATGACGGGGAACTATGCCATTTTCAATGGTGAACCGAACTCAAGTTATGGATTTGATACTACAAGATTGACCGATGACGATTGTGGAATTTTGATCAATGCCTCACCTGTTTGTTTTATCATTGGCACGGGATCTAATGGGACAGGCGGGAACATTAGTAGTTCAACACGACTGATGACCAGTCGCACCACGGTCGGTGGGACTGTGATGTATGAGTTGCCGGCACTTTTTCTCGGCGGTATCAATGTGATCGGGGATACTTACTCGACTGATTATAGTAATTTCACTTATTGGGGCAAAGCTTTGGCGCAGTCGAGAAACAGTATTACTCCTAACGGCAGCAATGGCGAAACTTGGGGCATGGGCAGTTATAACATTGACTCAAAATCAATGGCGTATTGGAACGGGAAGGATGACGATGCAAATGTGGCTAAGATTAATACTCTAAAAGGAGAAGGGGCTGATATAGATCTTACGAATCTTGCAGCGATCTCTACTGGTCCGTGGGAATTGCAGAAAAAAACAATTTCACTCCCTAGCTCTGCTGATGAGACTTTCAAATATCCAGAGGGAAAGGTTTGGACAGTGGATGGCGATGTTGTGATAAATTCGTCGTCAATTGCTCCTAATCTTAAAAATATTGAAAAAAATTATTCTGGTCAGGGTATAATCATTGTGAATGGTAATATGAGGTTCAGGACTGGCTCAAAAATTTTACCGACTTCGTCAACAGCTGCGCTCGGTTTTATTGTCTACGGTGATGTGACTATAGAGGCTGGTTGTGAGATAAAAGCGCCAATCATGGCGATCAAGAGTAGTGCCTATGGCGCTGGTGGGACGATTAAAATCTATAATAATAATAAATTGACTGGATTCTATATAGCGAATTCTTTCGATTTTCCTGTCAAAAACAACATCCAAATCTTGTACGACACGAAGCTTGATAGCTTGCAGCCGCCAGGATTTAGAAATATTTCAGGACTTAGTAGCGGGGAAGTGGGAAATACTAACTAGGAGATAGCAGCTAAGAGTCAGGAGACAGAAGACAGGAGATCCCACTTCGCCTATCCTTCATTAAAATTACGGATGGCACGGCAGGGTTACTCGGGGCAGGCAGGAGTTAGTCGGGAGAAAAACGGACCAAATCACAGAAACAATAAATTTGGTGTTCAAATAGTGAAATAAATGACTAATTGATCAAATGATTAAATGAATAAATAGCGTTCGCTTGTCATTAGCTTTAATGTATTATACAATAATATTAAGCATATTTATGGATTACTCTGGAGGGTAATATGGAACCAGAAAAAAACAATGGTGGCTTCGGTAGCAGTTTTGGTAGCGATAATAGCAAACCAAACACAACTTCGCCGATGCCTATTCCTGAAAAAAAGACAACATCGAGCAAAGATAGTGTCTTGGAAGATTTGCAGTTCGAGGTTAGTAAGGAATCGACCAATTGGCCGGTCATCATCCTGTGGATAACTACTGCTTTTTCTCTTGTTGTCGTTGGCGGTCTTTATTTTATGAATAGGTCCCTTGATCAAGATATCGCTGCCAAAACAAACGAGAGAAACGATGTCGTTCAAAGTATCAACAGTTCAGACTATGCTGCAGTTGAAAAGCAAGCCAAAGATTTTAAATTGGCTGCGACCAAACTGATCGATGCCAACAACAAAACGGTCTCAGTCGGGACATTTCTTGATGGTTTTTATCTCAAGGTCAATTCTAGCATACAGGTAAAAAATCTGGCCTTGGCATCTGATGGTACCTTTAGCTTTGACGGTGTGACCAAGAATTATCGTTCGATTGCTGATGAATCACTGACCTTGATGACTTGGAATAAGTTGTCTGGAGTTACTATCGGTTCGGTCAGTAACGATCTTGAAGGCAAGAATAGTTCCTTTAAATTTACTATTAGCGGCAAAGCTAGCTTTGCGACAGGGGAGGCAATATGAAACGCGATAATTCTTATTTTTCGATCGTCTTTGCTGTCTTGATCATCGTGGCTTCATGGGCTTACTGTTATGTTTCTGGCTTTGGCGGCTATAAGTCAAAGGCTGCAGATATTGATCGGATTAGCGATGAAGTGAAAATGGCTCAAGATAAATACAATTCTTTGGTTCAGACCAAGGCTGCGATTGCCAACAACAAAGATCTGGTTACGAACACTTTGGTCGCGGTTGCCCAGGGATCTGATACCGAAAATACTATTGCTGAGATTGAGGCTTTGGCTTCTGCTCAAAAGCTTGTCATACCGTCCATCCAAATATCTGGCGAAACTGCTAGTGCTGATGCTACAGCTTCAAGTGACGCCGTAACTCTTGGCTTCACCGTCAATGGTTCGTTCGAGGCGATCAACGCATTGGTCAAGTCTATCGAAAAAGATGTTAAGTTTATGACTATCGATAATATCACGATGTCATCAACTGACACCGGTATGTCAGCAACGATTGGGCTGAAAACTTACACAAGATAAATTCTAAAACGGGAGGAGATATGAACGATATAAAAAAGCAGACACCCCTAATCATTACTTTGGTTTTTGTTGCCGTCGTGGCGATTGGGTTTTTCTGGTCATGGTCAAATGCTATTGCGGTTTCCGAAGTGACTCCTGCATCTGATGATTACGCAACTATTGATATAAACAGCTACAAGACGCAAGTTGATAAAATTATGACTGGCAGGCAGAATTTGGTGGGTATGCCATTGGCTGCGCCTACAGAAGGCGTAGGACGGACCAATCCTTTTACTGGACTATAAATTTGGTTGTTTCTTTTGGATTGGTTACTTCTCGACTCGGGAACTCGCTCGAAGAGTAATAAATGCTTGTCATTGCGAGAGCCGATCTGTTCGTTCGGCTCGTGGCAATCTATCATTACTTCTCAGCTAGCAAGATTTGTTCCAAAGATCATTTTTCATTTTTTGAAGAGTAAACGGTTATGGTTCGAGCTTGTCGAGAATAGACTAAATGATAGATTGCTTCGTCGCAGACTCCTCGCAATGACAAAAAATAATGGAAGAAACGTTCGTTATTCCGAGAACTGACTTGTATATTGAATTAATGATGTTCGGGAGGGGATGGCCGATATTGTCAAATCAAATTTAAGATATCTGCCGCAGGCTGTGTCAACACAGTCTATTTTGGATGTTTTTGTGTTGCAAAATGTGATTGATCAGGACGATGCATCCACTTTGCGAACGATGTTCAAGACCAACCGCGAACTTGAGACCTTTTTGGTAAAAAATAATCTAGTGACCCGTGACTCGATCAACAAAGCCTATGGTATTTTACTTAAATTACCTTATATCGAGCTGAAAAATGTTTTGATCCCTGTGGAGGCGAGGAAAATATTTCCCGAGAATATTTCCAGAAAATATGGTGCAATACCTTTTGCGTTTACTGACAACTTGCTTCGCCTAGCCGTCGCTCATCCAGCAGATATGCTAGTTGGTTTCAAGACTGGTTTGCTCGATTTCTTTGACAAAAAAGGAGTCGAGATTGAATTATTTGTCACGGGTGAAACTGATTTTAGCGAAGCCGTAAAACAATATCGCCCCCCAAAATCTAACAAGTCTTTACTGAAAAAAGGTAGTTTGCCGGTGGTGTACCTGCAAAATCAAGCGATTGCAGAGAAATATATTCACAAATTGCCTTTGGATTTCATTGAAAAGAATCGTGTGGTCGTCATTGGTCAAAACCAAGCAGGAGAATATTTATTGGCTTGCGAGAAACCTGATGATGCTAGAACCTTGAAAATAGTTCAGTCATTACGTCAGGAAAATAATATTAAGGTTGAGCTCTTTGCGACATCTAGGTCTGATATTGATTTTGTGGTAACAAAACTGAAGGAATTGAGTCAGTCCCCAGAATCAAAAACTGTGCAGAAGGGTGAGTCAATTCAAAATCTGCCTGATTTTACGGTTGATAAGATTGAAAAAGTTGAGACAAGTAGCCCTCCTATGGTAGAAAGTGCACCGAAGGGTGGCGATGCGGTGTCATTTAAGAGTATGGTTGGAAGCTTGCTCGGTGTCAACGAAAGAGCAGAGATGACGATCGATGATATATCGACTCCGAAAAAAGACGATCAAATAAAAAATACTCTTGCAATAGATCCTTCGCAGCAGCAAAAGCGTGATCAGATTGCTGAGGGTATTCGAGCCGGCGACAAAGAAAGTTTGCAGGCGGCTGGTATTAAAGTTACCAATATTGAAAATGGGACTAGTGATTTGGTTGATAATTCTGATAATAATAAGTCTGGTAAACAAAAACTAGAATCTGTGGATAAGTCTGGTAATCCCCACTCCGCCGAGGCTACGCGGGGCAAGCAGGAGTCAGAAGGAATAGAACAGGGATCAACTGAAAATGATCAGAAAATAAATCAAAATGGTGGTCTGTTGACTAGTCAAGCTGATCAGCCTGCGAAAGTTGAAGATACAGCTGTTTCGTCTGCGCCTCAAATCTTGGACACTGAGTCGCAGGCTCGCGATGCCTCTGGCCTTGCAAATGAAGATATCGGATCTTTGGTCAAAGAAGATATCAGGGACGAAAAGATGCTGGCTGAGTCTTGCAAAGGTGGCTATATCCCCAAGATTGTTGCTTCGGTTATAAACTATGCCTTGACAACGCGAGCCTCGGATATTCATGTTGAGCCTCTGGTGAAGTCTCTGCGTATCAGGTGTCGTGTTGATGGTGTGATGAAAGAGGCGCTTGATCTCCCTCTATCGTTTCATCCGCCCTTTGTCAGTCGTATCAAGATTCTTTCCAAGCTCAAAATTGATGAGATGAGAATTCCGCAAGATGGCCGTTTCGATGTTGTTTTCAACAAGAGAGAAGTCGATGTGCGTGTTTCGACCTTGCCGACCGTTCATGGTGAAAAAGTAGTGATGAGGATCTTGGATAAAAGTCAGAGCATTCTTTCCCTCGAAGATCTTGGGGTGATGGGGACAGCGCAGAAAGATACGGTAGAGGCGATTGGTAAGCCTTTTGGGGTCATTCTTGCGACTGGTCCGACGGGTTCGGGTAAATCAACAACTCTTTACGCTATTCTAAACCGCATTAGCGTCCCTGGGGTGAATGTAATTACGCTTGAAGATCCTGTTGAATACGAAATTGCTGGCATAAACCAGTGTCAGGTCAAGCCGGAGATTGGTTTTACCTTTGCTTCTGGTCTTCGCAGCGTTTTGCGACAAGACCCGAATATTATTATGGTTGGTGAGATTCGTGACTCTGAGACTGCAAATATGGCTACACACGCTGCATTGACTGGCCACCTAGTGCTTTCGACTTTACATACAAATGATACTGCTGGAGCCCTACCACGCTTGATCAATATGGGCATAGAACCATTTTTGATTACTTCGGCGATTAATTTGATTATCGCACAGCGTCTAGTGCGTCGTATCTGTCCGAAATGTAAGCAGGAGATGAAAGTTCCTGAGAAGCTAATGGAACAGATCAAGGGCGAGTTAGACAAAATTTCACCACAAAACGTTGAGGACAGGGCTCGATTTCCGAAAGAGTGGAAACTCTATTATGGCAAGGGTTGTGACGAGTGTAACAATGGATTTAAAGGACGATTGGGCATATATGAGGTGATGAAGATAACTCCCGAGATCGAAGAGTTGGCAATCGGGAAAAGGCCAGCAAACGAGATCAAGGAACAGTCGATCAAAAATGGGATGTTGACGATGCGGCAAGATGGGATATTGAAAGCTTTTGCTGGCGAGACGACTATCGATGAAATATTTCAAGCTGTTGTCGAAAACAAGAGCGAGGATGCTCCAGTGGTGTAATCTGTGGTTGTATGTAAACGGTTGCAGGCCAATAGTTTGCTTGTGCAGTGCTATTCGAGTAGAATATATATAGACAGAAATGGTGTTTATGGATCGAGAACAGAGTTGGACTTCTCGACTCGTCAGACTCGCTCGAAGAATAAAAAGTTATGGTTCGACCTTGTGGAGAACAGACTTGCAAATTGAATTAAGCCCTCCTTCGCTCTTCGAGCTACGGAAGGGTCAAACAATTACTTTTATATTGAATTAATGACGCTTTGGAGGGGATTGTGGCTGAAGTAACTGGAAACGGTTTTGCTAAATATTTGGATTATGCGATCGAGCATAATGCTTCTGATATTCATGTCTCTGTCGGCCTACCAATAACCGTCCGTATTGACGGCAATTTGATGTCGATACCAGACTCTCCTGATGTTGACCTCGCTGGAGCTGAGAAAATTGTTGGTTCCTTCACTCCGCCTGAGTTGCTCATCCGTCTGAAGCGCAGCAAGGATGTCGATTTTTCGTTTGGTTACAAGGCGATGAGATTTCGTGCTAACATCTACTATCAAAAGGGGACAGTAGCTGCTTCTTTGCGTATTATTCCGAAAGAAATTCGCCAGTTTGGCGATCTCGGTTTGCCACCTATCTTGGAGAAATTCACCGAGCATAATCAGGGTTTTGTGATTATTACTGGCCCTACCGGCTCAGGTAAATCCACAACCTTGGCGGCTATGATTGACAAGATCAATAGCGAAAAGCGCAAGCATATCATTACGATTGAAGATCCGATCGAATATGTTTTTGAAAATAAACAAAGCGTCATCTCCCAGCGTGAAGTTGGTTCTGATACGGAAACATTTTCTCGAGCCTTGCGATCTGCGATGCGCGAAGATCCAGATGTCGTCATGGTCGGTGAGATGCGCGATCTTGAGACTGTTGAGGCTGCACTGAACCTGGCTGAGACTGGCCACTTGGTCTTCACCACTTTGCACACCAACTCTTCAGCGCAAACAGCTGACCGTATTATCAATATATTCCCGCCTCATCTACAACAGCAGGTTGCCTCGCAATTGGCTTCTGTCTTGCTCGGGGTTGTTTCGCAGCGTCTGATCCCGAAGATAAATGGTGGTCGAGTACTTGCAGCGGAGATAATGATGGCAAATACAGCCGTTAAGAGCTTGATTCGTGAAGGCAAGAATTTCCAGATTCCAAATATCATTCAGACTTCCGCGGCCGAAGGTATGATTAGTCTGGATAAAGTTCTGGCCGAGTATGTTTCACGAGGTGATATCACTCTCGAGGATGCTTTGAATTATTCACTCGACCCCAAAGCGTTCAAGATGATGGTGTACTAGGGAGATTTAATCATTTAATCAATTAATCATTTAGTTAGTGTATTATCTATTCATTTGATTATTTATCCATTTAGCCATTGATTTAGATATTTAATCATTTGAAAATTGAATTGAAAAATGAGTAAATGACCAAATGATTAAATTTGTTTTATTGCATTGGTTTCCAAATGGTCATATAATAATAGATGAAACCATGGAGGATAGTTATGACAAAGTTTTTATACAAAGCAAAAAACGAGCAGGGTGAAATAGTTACTGGCTCAGTCAGCGCTGAAAATCAGTCTCTCGCTGAGAGTGTATTAATACGACACAATCTAGTGCCGGTCAATATGATGCTCGAGCACAAGATATTGAAAGTCGACAATTGGTTCAAGCCGACTGTCTCTGTCAAGGAAAAAGCCGTATTCTCTCGTCAGTTGGCAACGATGTTGTCTTCTGGTATCTCTCTGACCAAAGCAATCAGTATGTTGGCAGCTCAGGCGGCAAAACCATATCTAAAGAGTATTTTTCTGGAAGTCTATAAGGACCTGGAAGAAGGTTTCAATCTTTCTGGCGCACTCGCAAAACATCCGGATGTTTTTGATCGACTTTATATCAGCATCGTTGCTTCTGGTGAAAGCACTGGTAAGCTTGATGTGGTACTTGATCAGTTATCCAAGAAACTCGAGGCTGATCACAACTTTATGTCCAAGGTTCGTGGTGCACTTTACTATCCTGCCTTTATCTTGATCGTTATGCTCCTGATTGGTACTTATATGATGGCATCGGTCGTGCCAAAGTTAGCGACCGTTTTCGAACAGTCTGGCAAGGCTTTGCCGATCTCAACTCAGATCTTGCTGGCGATGTCCGGCTTTATGGCTTCGTATTGGTGGGTAGTGATTCTTGGTCTATTGGTTATATTTCTTTTGGTTCGTTTCTGGCTCTCGTCTGAGTCTGGGGCTAGGTGGTGGAATAGGTTTGAGCTCGAGATGCCAGGACTTCGTCAGATGACGGAAAATGTAGCGATGACAAGGTTCTCTCGAGTGATGGCGATGCTGATTGAGGCTGGCGTACCTCTGTTAGATGCTTTGAAGATCGGTGCGACTATTATGAACAATGTTATTTACGAAGAGGCGATCGTGCTTGCGTCGCAACAAGTCGAAAAAGGTGTGCCGCTATCTGTGCAGATGTCCAAGGACCCTGTTTTTCCAGTACTTTTGTCACAGATGATGTCTGTTGGTGAAGAAACGGGTGAGCTTGGCAAGATCTTAGATAAAGTAGCCATTTATTACGAAGAGAATTCAGAGGAGAATATCAAGATTATTAGTACTCTCGTAGAGCCTGTCGTCTTGGTTATCATCGGTGCTGCGGTGGCGTTTCTCGTCTTTTCTATCTTGTTGCCCATATACAGTATTGCCGGCAGCGCGGGAGCGTAATCAAGATTATTTATTTGGTTGATCGTTTGATTGAGAAATTGGAAATTTAGAAATTTCATCTGTGCTCTTGCACTGATGTGGTAATAGAATATATAATATTATTATAGATATTTTGCTTCTCTGGCTGGTCGATCAGAGAGCAAGCAAATTAAAAGGGAAGTAAAATAAGTGGTCGGTTCTCGACAGGCTCGTACAATAAATTCTTTATCGTAAGCATTTTATTCTTCGAGTGAGTCCGCGAATCGAGAAGTAACAATAAACCGAATTATAATTAGGAGGGAATATGTTAAAAGGAATTAAAAAGGGTTTTACCTTGATCGAGCTTTTGATTGTCATCGCCATCATCGGCATCTTGGCAGGTGTAGTGATTTATTCGTCAGCTGGGGCATCAACCAAAGCTAAAAATACCACCGATGCGGCTAATTTGGATAATGCTGTAAAGCTGGCTCAACAATGTTTGGCCGCGGGTGAGTATCTAAGACCTATGACTATTTATCCAGCCGCTGGTACTTCAGTCTGTGTTAAAAACTCTACTGGTACATTGGCACCAAGCACTACCATAACTGGTTCATGGCCAGATTCTGCTTTGTTTAAAAATAATCTTAACAAGCCATCTGCGATGAATATTAACTCTGGTGCAATAGTTTCGATTACTATTGGCAGCACTGGTGGTATTAAATGTACCGCAACAAGTTGTGTAGCCAATTAAATGCTACAAAAAAAGCGGAAGTTGCGACTTCCGCTTTTTTAATTTAGAAATGTAGAAAATGATTTGTTTTGATATAATAATTATATGACATTAAATCTAATCCTATTTGCACTTTTTGGTCTAATTATCGGGTCTTTTATAAATGTTCTGGTCTTGCGAACTGATGATCTGGCGTCGGTCTTGACTGGCCGTTCAGAGTGCCCAAACTGCAAGACGAAGCTGGTGTGGTACGACTTGATACCAGTATTATCTTTTTTTATTCTGAAAACGAGGTGTAGATATTGTAATAAACCGATTTCGTGGCAGTATCCTGTCGTTGAGTTATCCACAGGCGCCGTATTTGTACTCCTGTATTACTTTTTCGGATTAAATGTTGCAACTTTTTACTATGCAGCCATATTTTCCATCTTGATGGTGGCTGTTATTCATGATATCAAGACTGAGGAGGTACCAGAAATATTTATTTGGATCGCTCTTGGACTCTCAGTGTTTGGTTTTTTGGCCGGCGGCTTTGACGTTTGGCAGATGTTGCTAGGTGGTCTGATCGGCGGCGGATTTCTCGGAGCGATCGTGACGGTATCAAAGGGCAAGTGGATGGGATCTGGTGATATCAAAATCGGCATCATTATGGGTTTTTTGCTTGGATCTGGCGTTATCTTGCTGGGATTGTTAATGGCTTTTGTGCTCGGTAGCGTTATCGGGCTGATTATGATGGGTCTAAAGAGAAAGTCGATGCAGGACTCTGTGCCCTTCGCGCCATTCCTCGTGCTGGCTATCTTCATCTCTTTGCTTGTGGGAAATTATATTGTTGGTTTGTATTTGGGATATACGATGTTCTAATTGCACGCTAAAGCGTGAGATACGGATCGTAGCCCAGCCTTCAGGCTGTTGTAAACACGCTAAAGCGTGCGGTACGCTCTGGTAGACCACGGTTCACCGTGTGCCGCCCAGCACGCTAAAGCTTGAGCTGCGGGGAAAATGTAGCTCAAACTTTAGTTTGTTTGTGATAAAATTAATCCATGCAGCCGAAATATAAACCAACTTTTACCAATCGTCCTAAGCACATCATCCATGATAATTCGATTTATTTCATAACCAGTAGATGCGTCGATGCGCAGTGGTTTTTGCAGCCAGACAAATATAAATCTTTGCTTCTGAATATTATCAAAGAAAAAACCAAGAAGTTCGATTATTCTCTACTGGCTTATGCAATATTACACAATCACTACCATGTATTGTTAAAGGTCAAAGACGCATCGACACTTAAAAAGTTTATTGCCGAGTTAAACGGCGCGAGCTCGCGGTCGATCAACAAAGCTGATTTTGTAATTGATCGTAAAATATGGTGGAATTATTACGACCATGTGATTCGTGACGAAGAAGACTTTTTCAAACATTTGAATTATATTCATCAAAACCCAATCAAGCATGGGATTGCAAAGGAATTTAGCTATGAATTTTCCAGTTACGACGAGTGGGTCAGGAAAAAGGGTAAAGAATATATGAACGATAGTTTTGAAAAGTATCCGGTAGTTGATTTTAAAGCGTTTTCTGATGATTTTTAGGCAAACAAGCTGAAGCTTGATCTACGGATTGTCGATTACGGCTCACCGTGTGCCGCCTAGCAAGCTAAAGCTTGATCTACGTGGGCTCGTAGCCAAAGTTTCGGTTTGTTGTATTTATACCAACTGATTGTGATATAATATTAGTAATTATTATCGGGGAGGGTTATGAATTTATACAAACGGGCTTTTACGCTTATCGAACTAATGATCGTGATTGCCATCATCGGTATCTTGGCCGGCATTGTGGTATACAGTGCTTCGGGTGCACAGGCAAAGGTGCGAGATAATACTCGCAAGGCTGATATCGATCAGATCTCCACAGCGTTAGAGATGTACAAACAGGCAAACGGGACTTATCCCAAATTAGATACTATTTCGGCAGGAGATTTTTATGGCACTGGCGTTGGTGAATATCAGTATATTCAGGGAGAAAAAACTCTGGGTTCTAATGGTACAGACCACACATTGTACGATTCTTTGTCTAAATACTTAAGCCCCGTTCCAGTCGACCAAAGAGATAAAAACGCAACATCTAACGACTGGAAGCTTAAATATATATATAAACCGATGTCTTCTACCTTTTATACTACATATCTATTGTTTACAGTTCTGGAGACTGGCTCTGGGGGAAATTCGCCAAATGGTAAGTGTTACTATGCTGGACAGCCGAACAGTGTTCCGCTTGATAATCTTCCTCTTTGGAAGACTGCGACTTGTCAATAATTACAGACGAATACCATATCGTTATGCAAAAAGCTTATACCCTAATTGAACTTTTGGTTGTGATTGCTATCATCGGATTGATGGCAGGGATTGGCATACCTGCATATAGTCAGTTTGGCAAAGATGTAGCGTTTCGTCAGAAGTCAGACGAAGTCAAAGAATTGATAAATCAGGCGTATACACTTTCGAAAAATCCTGCTGATAGTAGCGTGAAATGCTACGGAGTGAGGTTTGATAATCTAACACCTGATGCTGGTGGAGGTGTTGTGCCTGCCGCTAGATTATATAAATCCAATGATTTGAATTGTTTGACCGATCAAGTGACAATCGATACTGATAATATGATTCAAAAAGTTGTACTTGAAAAAGATGGCAGTACCTATGATCAATTTGTATTTAACACTGACACTGCTTTGGATCTAAAATGCCCAACGGATTTTTCGATGTCTTGTCAATTTGACAAAGTGGTTTCTTCTGCGCAAGACTTTAGTATTATGCGTAATTCAAATGAGATTTGGAGGTTTGCACTTGCGGGGACTGGAAGAGTGCAAGCCGATAGTTCGGTATTGTCGGATAATGCAAAATTTAATGTAGGATTGAAGCAGAGCACACCCTAAAGGGTGGTCTACGTCATCTTCGTAGCTCAAGCTTTGGCTTGGAAATTCAAACTAAAGTTTGATCTACGAAACACCATGCAAAAGAATGAGTTATAAATAAACTATCATGAAATTGAATACAATCTTAAAATCAAAGAAAAAAGCCTTCGGTATCATCGAAGTCCTGATCGGTAGCATGATCATCGTGGCAGTATTGGTGGCGATCGTCGGCATTGGCAAGATGTCGCTAAATGCGGCTGAGGGCAATCGTCAGCGAATTAAAGCGACTTTTCTTGCTCAAGATGCCTTGGAGAAGGTGCGGCTGATGCGCGACACAAACTGGATTGATGGAAGTGCCGCCACAGAGTGGGATAGTGTGCCGAACGACACAAACAATAAAATGACGGATTTGCTTAAACCTGCATCGACGATATTGTATTACAATTTTGAGGCAGATAAATTAACAAAAAAGACAGACAATACATTTTTTGAAAAGATCAATACGGCTGATCAGCCACAATTTAATTATTTACGTCAAGTGAAGATTGATAAAGTCGGAAGTTTGTTGCCCGAAATGGATTCAAATATTACAGAGAGCGATAAGATAAAGAATGCCAATGCCTTTTTGGCGACTGTAACCGTAAAGTGGGGCAAAGACAATCAGATCGAAATAAAGGAGATTTTGACCAACTGGAGAACAAACTATTAAGGGAATTACCAAATTACCAATTACTAATTTCCCAATCAATTTTTAAAATGTCCAATGTCAAAATGATTTAGTAATTTAGAAATTAAAATTATGAATAATAAACAATTAATAACCAATCGTGCTTTTACTCTCATCGAGATCTTGATTTCGACAGCTATTTTCGCCATGGTTGCACTGGTGGCAAATGTCGTGGTGGCCCAGTCTGTCGGCTATATAACTTTGCTTTCTGAAGTTCGGACGACTTCGCAGGACGCTGCCAAAGTCGCCGAGTCAATTACAGCTGATTTTCGAGCTGCCAATGCTCCGATCACTGTAGGTTCTAATAATTTTAAAAATGGTTTTGTCTCATTAAAATGTGGTGCGTCGCCGCAAGTGATTAGTTCTGGGGATTTTACATTAAATACGGGAGTAGACACTTTGTACTTTTTTTCAAAAACAGCTGGCAACACTTTCAGATATTCACTCTATAAAATTGTAGGTGACGATCTGTTGTTTGGCCAGGGAAATGCCACAAGTGGCGACAAGCCTGTTAGTGAAATTTGTAATATCCCACCATCAAAGATTTTATCGAGCGACAATACTGTTGCAATGGGTTCTTGGTCGGGTCACAATAAAGATGCTAATATACTAGCTGGAACGAAACAGAGCTATCTCAATTTTGAAATACAGGTCAAATCCAAGGATTATAATAAAAAGTTGGATGCCGAAAGGGCTTTTACTTCAATCAGGTCAAGCGTAACCGCGAGAAGTCTCAGTATCTAGAGATACAATACAGATTACAGATCTTACGGATTTACAGAACATAAAATTCAGGCCAGCACAGATTACAGATTGTACAGATTTACAGATAAGCAATTCGTAGCTCAAACTTCAGTTTGTAAAATTAAGTATGGTTAACAACCGTAATTTTTTGTAGTATGATGAGTGTAATTTATTTTGTTATTTTGAAACTTGAAGCTCTCGTTTCAGAATGATAGAGTGATTTCGAATGACGAACAAACAAAAGGACAAAGATGAAAACAATTTTTTCTGGTGTTCAGCCAACCGGAGTGTTGCATATCGGTAACTACTTTGGTGCTTTGAAGCAATGGGTAAAACTGCAAAATGATACCGATAAAATGATTTATTGCATTGTCGATATGCACGCCATCACTGTACCGCAAGAACCTGCGGTTTTGAAGCAAAATATCACCAAGATTGCGGCTTGGCTTTTGGCGATGGGCATCGATCCAGAAAAGTCTATTTTATTCGTTCAGTCCGATAGGCCAGAACATACGGAGCTGATGTGGATATTGAATACAATGACAGGAATGGGGCAACTCGAGCGGATGACTCAATACAAAGAAAAGTCATCAAAGTATGAAAATACAATGATCGGAGCTGGCCTTTTCAATTATCCCACGCTGATGGCGGCCGACATTTTGCTTTACAAGGCGACTCATGTGCCAGTTGGCGATGATCAGAAGCAGCACCTAGAACTGACTAGAGATCTGGCCGAGAGATTTAATTCGAAATATGGCTCATCATTTGTAGTTCCAGAGCCGATAATTAGTCAGAGCGGTGCGCGCGTGATGGGGCTTGATGACCCGAGTAAAAAAATGAGCAAATCAGCTGATTCACCCCTGAACTTCATCTCACTTGATGATACTGACGAGGTGATTCGCAATAAGGTGAAAAGGGCTGTGACTGACTCGGGGAATGAGATAAAATCTGGTGCAGATAAGCCGGCGATGTCCAATTTGCTGGAAATTTTTGCTGAAGCGACTGGAAAAACCATTGCAGAGATCGAATCAGAGTTTGTCGGTAAAGGTTATGGTGAGTTCAAGGAAGCGCTCGCTGAGGCAATCATAGCTTGCTTGAAACCGATTCGTGAGCGATATGAGCGAATTATTCAGGATCCAGCGAAAATTCATCAAATATTGGCACAGGGTGCGACAAAGATTGAAGCTGAAGCGAGATCAAATATTGCTGAGATAAAAAAGAAGGTAGGGCTGGGAAGCTAAGCTGGCCAGAGCCAGCTATTTAGTCATTTATTCATTTAGTCATTTTGCGGAATGATCAAGTATCAATTATCAATTATCATTTAAGTATTTAAGTAATTAAGTAATTAAGTAATTATCAACTTGATCATTAATTGAACATTGACACTTGACCATTGATCATTCAAATAGCATTAATTTTTGGAATAGATATGATTACTATTTTTACTGATGGTGGGTCTAGAGGAAATCCTGGGCCGGCAGCGATTGGTGGTGTTGTGTACGATGATATAGATCGTGAAATTCATGCATTCAAAAAATGTATTGGTACTGCAACCAACAATGAGGCAGAGTATGGTGCAATTATAGAAGCTTTGGACTATGCCGTGCAGTACTGCCAGAATAACACTGTTGATAAAATTTTGTGCAAACTAGACAGTAAACTTGTCGTCGAACAAATGTGCGGTCGTTACAAGATCAAACAGCAGCATATTTCCGATCTAGTGATGAAGGCCAGAGGACTTTTAAATCAAATAGAACCAGAAGTCTCTTTCGTTCACATCCCGAGAGAGCAAAACAAGCGTGCTGATGAATTAGTCAATCAGGCCTTGGACGCTGCTTAGTTGGCTAATTTAATCCAAATATGAAAATTACTGTGACTGTTCACGCGAATTCATCCAAACAGGATTTCTCTCACTGTGATAATGGCGAGTTTGTTGCTTATCTGCGATCAAAACCTGTTGATAACGAAGCGAATGCAGAATTGATCGAGCTGGCTTCGGAGTATTTTGATCGCCCCAAATCACTGATCAAAATAATTATTGGTCACAATAACAAGAAGAAAGTTCTTGATATTGGATAGTGTTCCTGCCTCGATGTTTGAGAGTATTGGAAATTTTTGATATAGTCATTATATTATGCGATTTAAAAAAGTTGATCCAAAGTTAGATTTGCCAGCTGCCGAGCTTCAAATGCTTAATTTTTGGCGTAAAGACAATACATTTAAGAAAACATTGGAGAAAAAAGCTTCAAATGGAAACTTCGTCTTCTATGAAGGTCCGCCGACGGCGAACGGTATGCCTGGCATTCATCATGTTCTTGGTCGTTCCTTTAAAGATTTATTTGCTCGTTACAAGACAATGCAAGGCTTTTTGGTGCGTCGTAAAGCCGGCTGGGATACTCATGGTTTGCCAGTTGAACTGCAGGTCGAAAAAGAGTTGGGGATTTCTGGCAAGGGTCAGATCGAAAATATTGTTGAGGGAGACAAAAAAGCCTCGATTGAGAAATTTAATAAACTTTGTCGTGAGTCAGTTTGGAAATATAAGGGTGAGTGGGAGAAACTAACTGAACGCATGGCCTACTGGGTAGATATGGAGGATCCGTATGTCACTTACGATCCAAAGTATATTGAATCAGTCTGGTCGTTAATAGCTGAGATTGACAAAAAAGGGATGCTCTACAAAGGACACAAGGTTGTGCCATATTGCCCGCGTTGTGGTACTGGTTTATCGTCGCACGAAGTGGCGCAAGGCTACAAATTGGTCAAGGATGAATCTATATATATTAAGATAAAGTCTGCTCGCACAGATGCTTATTTTCTGGTGTGGACAACTACACCTTGGACTTTGGCTGGCAACGCGGCACTGGCAATCAATCCTGCTATAAAGTATTGCCGTGTAGGATTTAAGAGTCAAGCGGGTGCAGATAAGGAAGAATATATCCTCGCGAAGAGTAGAGTTGATAAATTGTTTGGTGACAGTTATAAAATCATCGAAGAACTTACTGGCGAAGAATTAGCCGCTAAATATTCTACCGATGGCAAGGATTATGAACCGATTTACCCGGATGGGGAACAATTTTCTGAGGCTGGGAGCAAGATTTATAAAATTATTTTGGCTGGTTTTGTGACTGAAGTTGACGGCACGGGCATTGTGCACATTGCTCCTGCTTTTGGCGAAGATGATTATCTGGAAGGTTACAAGCAAAATGATATTAAAGTCCTGAAGACAGTTGATGAGAAGGGTATGGAGCTAGCGGGAGCCGGTCTTGGTAAATTTGTAAAATCAGCTGACAAAGAGATCAAAGAAGATTTGCAGTCTCGGGGGATTCTATTTAAAACTGAGCTGTACGAACATGACTATCCGTTTTGTTGGCGTTGTGAATCACCCCTTTTGTATTTTGCGAAAGACTCTTGGTTTATCGCTGTGACTAAAGTTCGAGAAGAGCTAATTGCAAACAATAAAAACATTTTTTGGAATCCAAAATATCTAAAAGAGGGTCGTTTCGGCAATTGGCTGGAAAATGTCAATGACTGGGCGATCTCGAGAGATCGATATTGGGGGACACCATTGCCTGTCTGGGAGTGTGACAATTGCGAAAAATATAAAGTAGTTGGTTCTTTGACAGAGGTCGAAAATGTTGAACCGCATAAACCTGAGATTGACGAAGTCATGTTTGACTGTAGCTGTGGCGGCAAGATGAGACGAACTCCAGAGGTGATGGATGTTTGGCTTGATTCTGGGGCGATGCCCTTCGCACAATATCATGCTCCATTTGAAAATCAAGAATTAGCCCAAGAGCAATTTCCAGCTGATTTTATTTGCGAGGCTGTCGATCAAACCCGTGGTTGGTTTTATACTCTTTTGGCAATTTCGACTTTGGTAAAAGGTGTTACACCATATAAAAATGTGATTTCTCATGGTCATGTGCTAGATCAATTTGGCAAGAAGATGAGTAAATCAAAGGGTAATATTGTCGTACCCGATGAAGCGTTTGCAAAATACGGCGCAGATGTTATCCGTTTCTTTTTCTTTTCGGTCAATCAGCCAGGAGAGCCAAAGATATTTAACGAAAAAGAGGTCCTTAGTGTTTCTCGTAACATGTTTATGACACTCTGGAATGTTTATTCGTTTTTCATGACCTATGCATCGATTGATAATTTCTCTCCAAAAGATAATGGCAAGAGTGAAAATGTATTGGATATTTGGATAACTTCGTTGTTGTCAAAAACGGTATATGCAGTGACTGATGCACTTGATGACTATGATCCATACAAAGCGAGCAATGAGATAATGAGTTTTGTGAATGAATTATCGACTTGGTATGTTCGACGCTCTCGCCGTCGTTTCTGGAAGAGTGAAAATGATAATGACAAAGTTTCAGCATATCAAACTTTATATGATGTTTTGGTTTGTTTGTCGAAATTGATTGCGCCTTTTGCTCCAATGTATGCTGAAAAAATGTGGTCTGGCTTATCTGACACTGGTTCAGTCCATATGGAGGCTTTTCCGAAAGCCGATCATCTAGATAATGCAGTATTACGAAGTATGACGACGGCTCGAGGTATAGTAGAATCGGGTCTGTCAGCGCGTGCTTCGGCAGGTATCAAAGTGAGGCAGCCATTAGCTAAGTTGACTTACGGTGCGGAACAATTGCCTTCACAATTTGAGGAAATTATTGCCGAAGAAGTCAATATAAAAAAAGTTTCTTATGCTCCGAACGCCGAAATAGGGATAGATACTGTCATTACTCCTGAGTTAAAAATTGAAGGTATGGCGAGAGAATTAGTTAGAAATATTCAGGCTTTGCGCAAAAACTCTGGTCTTCAGGTTGAAGATAGAATTACATTATCGTGGTGGAGTGCTTCCAGCATCATGATGGATATGATCGCTGAAATGCAGAATATAATCAGTAAAGAAATCTTGGCGGTCAATATTTTAAAGGTTGAAACAGTGATCGAATCGGGGACCGAATTTGTCATCGACGCTGAAAAGATTGTTGTTTCGATTGACAAGGCGGATGTCTAAAAAAATTGAAACATTTGATTGGCTCTTACTCTTCGTCCCGATTCTGTTAATTGTATCGTCGGTCGTTCTAATATATGGATTACTTGCTATTCGCGATGATTCTAGTCTCGCCTTGAGACAGGCAGTGTTTGCGATAGTTGGCCTTTGCTTTATGGTTGTCGCATACTTTGTGGATTATAGGTTTTTCAAGACAACGGCTTGGGTTTTTTATGCGATCTCAATAGTTTTGCTGGTTCTGATTGAATTTTTTGGTGTCGTTATAAATGGCTCTAGAAACTGGTTTGATCTAAAGTTTTTCAATTTACAGCCCTCGGAAATCTCAAAATTGTTTGTTTTGTTTGCTCTAGCTGGATATTTTTCTGACAAGATCGCCAAGATCACTTGGAAAAATATATTTGTATCAGTTCTTATCATTTTGCCGCCCCTAGCTTTGATAATTCGTGAACCAGATATGGGCACGGCTATGGTGCTTTTGGTGATGTATTTTGCTGTTTTGTTTGTATCAAGACCGAATCGCGGACAGAAGCTTGTAATATTTTTGGCTATTCTGGGAACTCTGGCAGTTGGGACTTTGGCCTATCAGAAAGTTGGGCCGTTTAAGTTGCTGCTTTATGACTACCAGCGCAGTCGTATCACAGTTTTTTTAAATCCAAGTTCAGATCCGCTCGGACGAGGTTACAATGTGAAACAATCGCAGATCACGATTGGTTCTGGGTCAATATTTGGCAAAGGGCTGGGTCGAGGAACTCAAAGCCAACTTCGTTTTTTGCCAGAACCACAGACTGATTTTATTTTTGCAGGTGCGGCTGAAAGTTTTGGTTTTGTTGGGATTTTCTTTCTTATCGGCTTGTACGGGCTGATGTTTTTTCGCATCCTGACGGTAGGAGAGGGTTCTCGCGATAATTTTGGTATGCTGATCTGTTTTGGCATCGGTATCGGTTTATTTTTTCAGACCGTAGTCAATATCGGTATGAATATCGGCTTATTGCCAGTGACTGGCATCCCGTTGCCATTGTTTAGCTACGGTGGTACTTCCATGGCTGTGACTCTTTTTGCCCTTGGTATTATACAAAGTGTTTTCATCCGTCACAAGAAAATAAGTTTTTAATTTTTTGTCTATAATTTTCCATTGTTATCACTCATACCTTAATCTGTCATTCCTGCGAAGGCAGGAATCTTAATCCATATGTATTACGTTTACATACTAGCAAGTAAGAAGAATGGGGTTTTGTATATCGGAGTCACTAGCAACCTTGAAAAAAGAGTTTATGAACATAAAAATCATCTTTACGAAGGTTTTACTGATAAATATTTTGTTGGCAGATTGGTATATTACGAAGAAACGTCCGATATTAAAAGTGCAATTTTAAGAGAGAAGCAAATGAAAAGATGGAAAAGAGAATGGAAGGAGAATTTGATTAACAAAAACAATCCTGACTGGACAGATTTATACAACGACATTATTAATTAAGATTCCTGCCTGCGCAGGAATGACAAAAGGAGGGTGCAACGAAGAAAGATGCTGGGAATGCAGAAGGGGGCGCTTTGTGTCGAGGAGCCTGTGGTCCGTATACTGGCAGACAAGCAAAGTAATCCATGGTCACAATTTTTGCTTATTAGCTTAAACACTTATAAGCTTACTAGCTTAATGCTGTGTTGCTTCCCTTGACATCATCAGCACTTGTTGATAATATCAGTACATAAGACCGCTGGTCTTTTTTAGATTAGGAGATATAATGTTTGCAGTAATTGAAATCAAAGGTGTTCAGTACCGGATCGAGCAAGATTTAGAATTCAAAATTGACAAGATCGAGTCCGAAGAAAATATTTTGAAGGTTTCTGAGGTTTTGTTGATCGAGGATGGAGATAATGTCAAAGTTGGTACACCATATGTCGACAAAGCTTTTGTTGAGCTTGAGTTAATTGAAAATATCAAAGATAAAAAAGTATTAGTGGAAAAGTTTAAGTCGAAAGTTCGATATAAACGAAGATTTGGCCATAGACAGCAATACACTGTCGCCAAGGTCAAAAATATTAACTATGAAAAATAATTTTCTTGCGCGGTATTTTTCTGGCGTTTGGAATGAGTTAAAAAAAGTTAGTTGGCCAACACGGCAAGAGGTATTAAATCACACTGTGATTGTTGTAATTTCAGCAACAATTGCCGTGGCTGTGACCGGATTAGTTGATTTGGGTTTGTCCAAGCTGATTCAATATTTTGTGGAAACTAGATAAGGGGTTAAATCAATGAAAAAAGAAGATAAAAAAGAAGTAGAGATTCAGGCTGAGATTGTTGTTGACGAGTTAGTTGACACTGCCGAGCCAAGAAAATTTCTAACTCTAAAACAATCCGGTGAGCGTAGTTGGTATGTTATCCACACTTACTCTGGCTACGAAGAACAGGTTGTTGATTCCCTAAGACAAAGAATTGAATCTATGGGAATGGAAGACAAAATTTTTGATGTTATCGTGCCGAAAGAGAAACAGATTGAGGTCAAAAACGGTAAACGCAAGATTATTGAAAAGAAAATATTTCCTGGCTATGTCTTGGTGGACATGGAAGTAACGGATGACTCTTGGTATGTGGTTAGAAATACTCCAAATGTAACTGGTTTTATCGGTTTTGGGGTTCGACCTACACCAATGTCAAAGGAAGAGATCGATCGCATCAAGAAGCGTATGGGCGTCGAAGATCCGAAATACAAGGTTGACCTTAACCTCGGTGACCTCGTCAAGATTAACGATGGTGCGCTCAAAGGCTTTGAGGGCAAAGTAGAAGATGTTGATCAGGATAAGGGTAAAGTTAAAGTCTTGGTTAATATGTTTGGTCGTGAAACACCTGTCAATTTGGACTTCTTGCAGATTGCAAAAGTTTAGGGCACACAGATTAACCCGAAGGGTCCCCTTTGGGGCAGATCGACACAGATTGATAGCAAAGCAGATTGATAATAAACAGTTTGATAATAAATATAATGAATAAAAGACTAGTTGATCAAATGATCAAATAGTCGCAAGGAGTAAAGATGGCTAAAGCAATTAAAACGATTATAAAATTACAGTGTCCGGCGGGCAAGGCCAATCCTGCGCCTCCAGTTGGTCCGGCTCTTGGTCAACATGGTTTGAATATCATGGAGTTCTGCCAAGCCTTCAACGAAAAGACAAGAGATAAAGGGGATACGATTATTCCTGTAGAAATTACTGTTTACGAAGACAGGACATACTCCTTTATTACCAAGCAACCACCGGCGGCCGTCTTGATCATCAAAGCTCTCGGAGTTGATAAAGGTTCCAGTAATGCTAAGAAAAATAAATTAGCCAAAAAACTAACCCAAGCTCAGCTCGAAGAGATTGCATCAACCAAAATGGAAGATCTAAATGCCAATGATATCGAAGCAGCAAAGAAAGTTATTGCTGGTACTGCTAGAAGCATGGGCGTCGAAATAGAGAAATAGTCAATGGCCTATTGATAACAGAAAAGAGTGTTCTACCAATGGAAGAACACTCTTTTCGTTCATGTGCTATCTACAAACAAAGCGAAAGGAGGGGCAAACGCTAAGTTTGTAGATTGCAATGTAACATATTTAGTTAATAGTAAAAAGCCAAATTAATCAAGAGCATTGTGGAAAAGATCGTAATAAAAGTAGGAATAAATCATACTCTAAGCGAATTATTGAATAATTTGGATAATTTTGGCTATGAACGGGTTAGTACTGTCGATGTTCGAAGCGGGGAGTATGCAAAGATTGCTGACCGTATTGTGCTTTGGCCAGTCAATATTAAATCTTTAGTTTGGATTGATTATTTTGGTGATGTTGTTGAAAATATTTTTATCATTGATTCTGAAAAAAAGATTCCGGTACCCGAGATAGAAATAAATAAAAACTATCTTTCTCTGACAGACGGTTCGCAGTTGAGGCCGGGTGATTATGTTGTTCACGAAGATTGCGGTATCGGGCTTTTCCATTCGCTTGAGGTTAAAATAGTTGAAGGGGAGGAAATCCGATACATCAATATAATATATCTCAATGACGATCGACTCAGCGTGCCAATTACTTTGGCTGACAGATTGTCTTTGTATATTGGTGTTGGCAAGCGCAAACCGAAATTATCAAAGCTTGGCTCTGTAACTTGGAAGAAAAATTATCATAAGATATATGAAAATATTTTGTTGGTTGCCAAAGAGTTGCTAAATATATATGCGAAGAGAGAAATTGTCGAAAAGAAACCGTATAAAATTGATGAAAAATGGAACGAAGAAGTTCGAAAAACTTTTCAATACACAGAGACACCTGATCAGGAAAAAGCTATCGCAGAAGTGTTGGGTGATTTGTCAAACAAGAAATTGATGGATCGACTAATTTGTGGGGATGTTGGTTACGGTAAAACAGAGATAGCAATTCGCGCTATGATTCAAGCGGTGGCAAATGGCTATCAGGTTGCGATCTTGGTGCCGACGACAATTTTAGCACAACAACATTTTGCGAATCTTACGAATCGTTGCAAAGAAATGCCGATTAACATTGAGCATATTAGCCGGTTTGTCAGTTCGTCCGATCAGGAAATAATTAAAAAAAATATTGCAGTTGGCAGTGTCGATGTGATTATCGGGACTCATTCTATTCTATCGGCAGCAGTGAAATTTAAAAACCTCGGGCTTTTGATTATCGACGAAGAACAAAAATTTGGTGTTAAACAAAAAGAGAAGATTAAGATTATTAAGAAAGATATTGATGTGCTGACCTTGACGGCGACACCAATTCCACGCACTCTTTTTATGTCCTTGTCCGGCATAAAGGATATATCTCAGGTTAGCAATCCGCCGATCGGCAGACAGACCATTCAAACTGAGGTTAGTCTCTACGATGATGAAAAAATACGGACTTATCTTGCGAGAGAATTGCAGCGCAATGGTCAAGCATATTATTTACACAATCGAGTGTCGACTATTCAGAGTACAAAAAACAAGATTCAAAAAATGTTCCCCGACGCAGTTGTTGCACTTGGCCATGGCCAGATGGATGAGCAAAAGCTATCAGATACGATGTACTCTTTTGCGCAGGGGAAAATAGATATTTTGGTCTGCTCGACTATCATTGAAAATGGGCTTGATCTGCCAAACGTTAATACGATTATTATTGAAGATGCCGATCGATTTGGTTTGTCGCAAATGTATCAGATCAGGGGAAGGGTTGGCAGAAGCGAACGCAAGTCATACGCTCTTTTCCTGCATCCAAGGAATATCACTGACAATAGTATTAAGCGTCTATCGGCAATAGCTGAAAATACCGATCTCGGCAGCGGCTACAATATTGCACTCGATGATTTGGAAATTCGTGGTGGTGGGAATATACTAGGAAAAGAGCAGCATGGGAATATGGAGGCTATTGGCCTCGTACTTTATTCGAAATTGCTCAAACAGATGGTGGAACATCTGAAGAAGGAACAATCGTGACGATGTAAGTAAAGATTATTTAGGTTTCGTTGAGGGGAAGATGAATCAAGATAAATATTTATTGGCACTGAACGCTCATCAAAAGATTGGCAGTCAGACAATCAAAAAAATATTGAACGTCACTCATGAATTATCTGTGTTTTGGCAAAAATCAGAAAAGATATCATCCCTTCCACTCGACGAAAAAATTCGCAGTTTGATCTCCGAGACGGTGAAGACAATTGATCCTGACCACGAGTTGGTCAAACTTCTTGATCAAAATGTCGGCTATGTAACTATTTTTGATAAAAATTATCCACCTGTACTGAAGCAGCTGCCTGATTGTCCTGCGGTACTATATATCCGTGGAAGCAAAAATATACTTGATATGAGTGCAATTGGGGTTGTCGGTAGTCGGAAATATACTGATTATGGCCTGAACTCTTGCCAAAAATTGGTCGCTGGATTGGCTACCCAGGGGGTAGTTGTAATTTCTGGCTTGGCGTTAGGCATTGATGCGATCGCGCACAAAACAACGCTCGATAATGGCGGCAAGACTGTGGCAGTTCTCGGTTGTGGTCTCGATCAGATCTATCCTTCTTCAAATTATCAACTTGGCAAAAAAATTATTGAGAATGGTGGGGCGATTATCTCCGAGTATTCTCTCGGTACGCCACCGATGAAACAAAATTTTCCAGCTCGGAATCGAATTATTGCGGGATTATCACTCGGAGTCTTGGTTGTGGAAGCATCGGTTGACTCTGGCTCGTTGATCACAGCAATGTGTGCGCTGGATTACAACAGAGATGTTTTTGCAGTACCGGGAAATATCGACAACGAATCCTCTCTGGGAACAAATATGTTGATTCAGCAGGGGGCGAAATTGGTAATTTCTAGTGATGATATATTGTCAGAAATTAATATCAAGAAAAAGACCGACAATGAAGTTGCCAAAAAGATTTTGCCTGTGACAGCGGATGAAGTTTTGATTATTTCTGTGCTATCTGGCGGTGAGAAGCTATTGGATGAAATAGTTGAGAAAACGGGTTTGTCGATAATTGCTATCAATACGACGCTTACTTATCTGGAGATGAAAGGATTGGTGCGAAATATTGGTGGCGGGCGGTGGAAAAGTCAAGCTTAATCTCGGCGGACCATTCATAATATTTGGTATAATGATTGTCTTGGTTCGCACGCTGAAAAGGTTGTACTCTTAACAATCGGCGGCTAGTCTGTTATTTTAAGATGAGAACAAAAGCAAAAAGGATATTTATGAATCTACTGATCGTTGAGTCGCCGGCCAAATCGAAAACCATTGAAAAATTTCTAGGCAGTAATTACAAAGTCTTGGCTTCGTATGGTCATGTTCGCGATCTGCCGCAAAAAGAACTGGGCATCGATGTTAATAATAACTATGAACCAAGTTATCAGGTGATGGCGAAGGCAAAGAAGAATATAGATGCCCTGAAACAGGCCTACAAAAATGCTGAGACGGTTTATCTGGCAACTGACTTAGATCGTGAAGGAGAGGCTATTTCCTGGCATTTGGCGTATGTATTGGATGCAAAGAACAAAGATAAAAAGATGAAACGGATAACCTTTAGTGAAATCACGAAGGTGGCCCTGGAAGATGCTCTGGCACATAGTCGAGAGATTGATCAGCATCTGGTTGACGCTCAGCAGGCCAGAAGAGTGCTTGATAGACTTGTGGGCTATAAGTTGTCGCCTTTCTTGTGGAAGAAGGTTAAGAGTGGTCTGTCCGCTGGTCGTGTGCAATCGGTAGCTGTTCGTTTGATCGTCGAGAGAGAAAGAGAAATTGAAAAATTTAATCCGGTTGAATATTGGCTTTTGGCAGTAGACCTCGAAAAAAGTAAAAAAAATTTTCGCGCTGTACTAAAATCAATCGATGGCAAGGCTGTTGGCAAAATGGGCGTCCACGACGAAGAAACAGCTAGGGGTATAGAATCAAATTTGGGAAGTGCGACCTACGCAGTGAAGAAAGTCGAGGCACGGCTCTCGACCAAAAAATCAGTTGCACCTTTTACAACTTCAACACTTCAGATTGAAATAGCTCGCAAACTTGGCTACTCGCCAAAGCAAACGATGCTTTTGGCACAAAAGTTATATGAGGCTGGCCATATCACATATATGAGAACTGACTCGGTAAATCTGTCGACGGCTGCAGTTGAGAGCATCAAAAGTGTGATTTTGGAAAAGTATGGCAAACAGTACTTAGCTGTCGGAAAGCGTGATTTTCAGTCGAAGACCAAGAGAGCTCAAGAAGCTCATGAGGCGATCAGGCCGACTCATTTTGAAAAGATGAAGGTTTCGGATGATAGTCGAGAGCAAAAGCTATATGAGTTGGTTTGGAAAAGAGCAGTGGCATCACAAATGTCTGATGCAGTCTACAATGTGATTGATGTCGACATCGAAACAGATACAGCAAAAAAATATGTGTTTGCAGCATCTGGTCGGTCGGTCTCCTTCGACGGTTTTATGAAACTCTACGAAGAAAGTGCCTCGGACGACGAGAAGATCGATGATCAAATGTTGCCGGAGATGAAGGTGTCGGATATTCTGAACCTAATAAAAGTCATTGCCGATCAAAAATTTACTGAGCCACCAAAACGATATACCGAAGCAATGTTGGTCAAGAAACTTGAAAGTTTGGGGATTGGCAGACCATCTACATATGCTCCTACTCTCGAAACGATCAAGACTCGTGGCTATGTTGAGCTTGAAAATAAGAAATTTTCACCGACCGATATCGGCAAGATTGTTACTGATTTGCTGGTTAAACATTTTGTCGAGATTGTTGACTATGATTTCACGGCTAAAATGGAGGATGAATTTGATGATATTGCCGACGGCAAGCTCAAATGGCAGAAAGTTATTGATGCTTTCTACAAGCCATTTGCCGAGCATTTGGTCGAAAAACAGGGTGAGATCAAAAAGACAGATATTATGCCGATCGAAAAAACTGGTGAACAGTGTCCGGATTGTGGCAGTGATTTGCTGATCAAACATGGTCGTTTTGGGAAATTTATTGCTTGTAGCGGTTACCCTAAGTGTAAATATTCAAAACCGCTCGAGACTAAAGCTGAATTGAAAAATGATGTAGTGTTAGAAAACGGCAAGACAGAGAGCTTGGAAGCGGCCGAAGAGATAAAATGTGAGAAGTGTGGCGCCAAGATGGTGCTAAAAGAGGGCCGTTTTGGTAAGTTTTTGGCCTGTGAAAATTATCCAACCTGCAAAAATACCAAAACTGTTACGACCAATACGGGAGTAAAATGTCCCGAGTGCGAAAAAGGTGACTTGCTCGAAAGAAAAACCAAATTCGGCAAAACCTTTTGGGGTTGTTCTCGTTATCCCGAATGTAAATATGCTTCATGGCAGAAACCTGAAGTCGGGGGCCAGGAGGCAGAAGTCAGTAGTCAGGAGCCAGGAGACAGTAGACAGTAGACAGTTAATGAAGAAAGTAAAGAAAAATATGTTGCCAGAAAATATTCAAAATTTGATCGATCAATTTTCTCGCTTACCTGGGGTTGGGCCCAAAACAGCGGCTAGGCTGGTGTTTTATCTTTTGTCGAAACCAGAAAGAGAGGTTTCTGATCTTGGTAAGGCAGTCCTGAATTTGTTGCCCGGTATCACACTGTGTGGATCTTGTTATAATTTTTCAGAAGGCTCTATTTGCTCAGTCTGCGCTGACGATAAGAGAAACCGCAGCTTGATTGCAGTTGTTGAGGAGGCGCTTGATGTCGTAGCTCTCGAGAAAACAAGATGTTTTCCTGGGGTTTATCATGTGCTCGGTGGCGTAATATCACCAATTAATGGTATTGGTCCTGATGATATCAGAGTGAACCAATTGATTGCCCGGATCAAACAAGGCGATGTCACTGAGATAATATTATCTACAAATCCAAATCTTGAGGGCGAAGCAACTGCTTCATACGTCAAACAAAAAGTTGATGAGACTGGTCTGGGCATAAAAGTAACTCGAATTGCTCGTGGTTTACCGATGGGTGGTGATCTTGAATATGCTGATGAAGTCACTTTGAAAAGATCTCTTGAAGGTAGAAGAGAATATTAATCGTGTGTGAAGATATCATACTTTGTACCTATATTTTTTGATTATACAGTCTGGTTAACATAAATGAAGTACTTTAAAAAATGGCTAATTCTGGCTGTTGACTTCGTAGCAACCTATAAATAAAATCGAGGAAGTTAAAATTAAAATAAAAGGATCCAATGAGAGGGAAAGAAGAGAAGTATTTCTGCCCTGAATGTGCATTTAAGGGAGATGGCGGTGGTTCCTGCCCTCGTTGCGGAGAAGGACTAGAAGAAATCAAGGGGGAAAGCTATTCATCCGCCGAAGATATGGATACACCCATGCCTGCTGAAAAAATGTACTTTGACGATGACCCAGATGCCCTGACTGGTTACGGGGATGAATTTAATACTATGCTTGACTAAACAAAGCCCGGGGTTCGCTCCGGGTTTTTTTGTGCTAGCGTGATGGAAATTATTCACCAACCAATCGTCATTCCCGCGCAGGCGGGAATCCATTAAAGACTGTTTGTGGATTCCCGCCTGCGCGGGAATGACAGAAAAAAAGGGCGGGAACATCAGTGAACAGTTGTTGCTAGTGTAATAGAATTTATATTTTTTTTGTGTTAAAATCATCGCAAGGAGCAAGATGAATTTGTATAACACTATGAGCGGAAAAATTGAAGAATTGGCCCCTGCTGATTCTAGAAGAGTTAGTATTTATACTTGTGGGCCAACTGTTTACGATACTGCTCACATCGGAAATCTGCGGAAATATCTCTGTGATGATATTTTGGTGCGTACTTTGATGTATTTCGGTTATGGTATCGATCGAGTGATGAATATGACCGATATTGATGATAAAACAATCAAACGGGCCGATGGGGTTAAGGCTGATTTTGAGAAATTGACACAAAAATATGAAAATTTGTTCTTATCGGATACTGACTCTCTAAATATCATTCGTCCCAATAAAATTACTCGAGCAACTCTTTATATCAAGCAGATGCTTTTGTTCGTTGATGATTTGTTAAAAAAAGGATTTGCGTATCAGACTGCCGATGGCTCAGTATATTTTTCTTTGGCAAAGTTTTCGACATATGGTCAGCTTTCGAAACTTGATCAACGCGAGATAAAGGTCGGCGCACGAATTGATTCTGATGAGTACGATAAAGAGAATCCTTCTGATTTCGCCCTGTGGAAGGCTTGGGACGAGACTGACGGCGAGATATATTGGGATCCCAAGGATTGGCTTGGCGCAGACACGAAGATCTTGAAGGGTAGGCCGGGCTGGCATCTTGAATGTTCGACCATGAGCACAGAAGAACTTGGCGAGACGATCGATATTCATACTGGTGGCGTGGACAATATATTTCCTCATCATGAAAATGAGATAGCTCAGTCCGAAGCCCGAAGTGGTAAGCAGTTTGTGCGCCACTGGGTTCATAGTGACATGTTGATGGTTGACGGACGAAAGATGAGTAAGAGTTTGAACAATTTTTATCGATTGGCAGATATCGTTGCGAAAGGTTTTTCGCCACTCGATTTTCGTTATTTTTTGTTGGGTGCACACTATCGTTCAAAGATAAATTTCACTTGGGAAGCGATGAATTCGGCTAAAAATAGTCGTCTTCGTCTCGTTCGTTTGATGGAAGAATTTAAAAATGCTGAAAAAGTCGAAGCTGATCAAAGCTACCTTGATAGATTTGAAAGTATTTTGACAAATGATATTGATCTGCCGAGTGCTCTGGCTGTTCTCTGGGAAGTGGCTCGTGACGAAAAGGTTTCTCTTGGATCTCGATATAGTACAATCTTAAAATTTGATAAAATATTTGGTCTTGATCTCGACAAGGACACTGGTATCGAGGCACCTTCTGACATAACTTTGTTAGCGGATGATCGCAGAAAAGCTCGTGAAAATAAGGATTTTGCGAGATCAGATGAGATTAGAGATGAGCTTTTGTCACATGATTGGATCATCGAGGATCTTCCAAACAATCAATATAAACTGTTCAAGAAATAGGCTGTCGTGAATATTTGGAGAGAGATCAAAAAGCCGATTAAAGTTCTGGCACCAATGGCGGGATATACTGATAGCGCCTTCCGTCAGCTTTGTCGTGCCTGCGGTGCTGATCTCGTGATGACAGAGCTTGTTTCAGCGGATGCGATTTATCACAAATCAAAGTATTGGTACAAAGAAGACGGCATGTGGCTTTCGAGAAAAGGTTTTGATGAAACCCTCGAAATGTTGCAATTCGCAGAAGCCGAAAGGCCGATAATTGTTCAGCTGTTCGGGAAATATCCTGAGAAATTTGCTTTTGCCGCCGATTGGCTGACTAAAAATTTGCAGCCCGATGGCATTGACATCAATATGGGTTGTCCGGCTAGAAAAGTGGTCAACTCTGATCATGGGGCGGCTTTGCTGAAAAATCCAGAGTTGGCGGCGGAAATAGTTCGTGCCGTTAAAAGTAATACTACCTTGCCAGTTTCCGTGAAGACAAGGCTTGGTTGGGATAATATAAATCAGATACTAGAATTCGCGCCAGTCCTCGTCACGGCTGGTATAGACGCGCTTACTGTGCACGCCAGAACATACAAAATGGGCTTTTCCGGGACGCCAGAGTGGTCAAATATTTATGAAGTCAAAAAGATGTTTGGTGATGATCTGGTGGTGATTGGTAACGGGGGAATCAAAAATACTTTAGATCTCGAAACTCGGATCTCTGATCTTGACGGCGTAGCAATAGGGCAGGCAGCAATTGGCGCCCCGTGGATCTTTTCTGATCATATCCCGAGCAAGGAAGAGATAAAGACTACGGCTCTAAAACATGCATCGTTTGCGTTTGAGGCAAAGGGAGAAAAAGGAATGCTTGAATATCGCAAGCACCTCCTGCACTATTTACGAAGACTTGAGGCGCCAAAGGCGCTCCGGCTTCAGGCAGTCGAGGTTATGACTCTAGAACAAGTTCAAACTATATTCAGTCATATCTAATATGTAGCATGGATTTTAGTCATACTTTGTCATACTATGACCTCTTTTGATAATCCAAAAGAAGCTTTTTGTCTTTTTACTATTGACAAAAAAGAAAAAAGGTGATAAAGTCTGTTGGTATTTTTAATTGGCGTTTCAGTTCACGATTGAATGGGAACGATTTGGTTTTTGTTTGTTTGAATCTGACTGGGATTTGGGGATATTAAGCTGTCAGGCTTATGAGTTGATTGGCATTGAAGACCCCTTAAATTATGTGGGTCTGGCTATATCGGCTTCTGACAACCTCTCCCTCTTCCTGGTTGGATTCAAACGAACAATGTTCGTCATACTGATTACAGATGTATACAGATTGATGAAAACAATAATTCGGAGTGAGACGTGTTGGCCACAGGCTAATCGCTTCACTCTGAGGAAACCCCGAAACATGGGGCAACTAATGAGCGATGAAGATCTCACTCTTCGTGCTACCCGCCGAAAGGTGAGGTAGCACTTTAAAAAACTGCGAAAGAAAATGAAGGAGGGTACGGCAATGAATAGCCGCTATCTTATCGTAACTGTCATGGCTGTATTGGCCGTGCTTGGACTTTCTACTGCGGCGAATGCGTCGTGGTTTAGTGAGGGACTGGGGAAGCTGGGTATTGGTGGTGGCGGTCTTTCTGCGTCATTAATCACCCAAAAGACAGAGATCGTAAAGGCAGGATCGGTGATCCTGTCTTCGACGTCCTCTGCGCCTAAGGGACAGGACGAAACCGTCAATAGTGGTGGTTTTTTGTCCTCGCCCAAGGACCCCCAAAACTTTCCCGAGACTCGCTACATGCGAGTCGATTTGATTCCGTTGGGGATAGATCAGGAGCGCGTCCGCGCACTTCAGTTCACCATGGATGGTGAAGGAAAAGTCCGCGGAGAGCAACGGAAGGGAAAAGACACACTACAAGTTGTTCTGGAAGATGCCGCAATGTCAATGGACGAGAACGGCAGGTTGGTGATTGACACAAGCTTGCTCGCCTACGGTCAACATTGGCTAGATGGATCAGTAACCCATACCCAGTCGAAAGAAGAAACAACGGTTGTGTGGGTTTTTAAATTCGTAAAACATCTAGCGCGAACAGATCAATCATTCTTCACTTTTATGTTAACTGACCCATCAAGATATCTTGATGGTATCTCGTTGGCATACGAGGGGAGAACGTTTCTTCAGGCATCGCCGGCTTGCCGGATGATCGCCCGAGTACAGTATTACGAGAGAGAGGCACCAAGTCTTAAACTCGTGAAACCGTATCCCTCCAGTGTTACCCTAGTGGATGCACTAATGCGGGAGAGAAAAGGGATCGAACTTCCACTTACGGTGGCGGCTCCAGTCCCTGTACCTACTGCATCTACACCTTCTCAGCCCACAACGGTGGTATGCGAGTTAACTGGTTTACCAGTTGGCTCAACATATCGCGCACAGTGGTTGAGTGGGAGCAATTGGATGAGCTTCCCTGACGCTGGTGGTAGTGCCATTGATGGCAGTTATTCTTGGAACCAGGATAGGTTCCTCTTTAAGGAGACGGTAGGAGAACGGATTTCGGTCCGATTCGTCCTCCGTCTCGGCCAGGATGGCGGCGAAACTGTGTTGGGTCCCTTCACGATTACCGTCGCTGACGGTATCGTTGTAAGGATTGACGTCACCAGTCGTACAGAAGGAGGTGTCCGATGAGGGCATTCTTAATAATCCTGGTTTTTTCAATCGCCATGATGGCAGCAACTGCCGTGACAAACGACATTAGTTCGTTGACGCCAGTCTATGCTTCCCAGGGATTCATGAGCTGGGAAGAATCCGATTTCAGTCGGAATGCAATCGCAAACAGGGAAACATTATCAATTACAGTGCCGCAGGGCGCTACAGGAGATAATGTCTATCTCGGTGCCGATGGGCGGGTGAGGGTAATAATCAATTACTCCTGCCCCTACCCTAGGCAGGCGAAGCTAATACATGGGTTGGTGTATTTCGATTCTTGTGGCAATCTCTTCCGGTGGTCACCACCCGTCGAAAAGCCGCAAGAGGTCTGTCCGCCGCCGGCACCGAAGGAGCAGATAATCGTGACATCAACCATCATGGTCATCTGCAAACCAGAGCCGGAGAAGAGGTTGGCGCCGGCATTTATGCCTCCGCCGGTTATCGACCGCCAGCCGGCGCCGGTGGGTATCTCGGTAATTCAATCCAGTAGTGTGCGCTCTGAGCGCGTGCTGCTGTCAGGCTGGTTGGGGTTCGGAACGGCTTCCGGTAAAACGGAGCCGGCGACGGGTCCTTGTGACCCAAATACCCCGCCGCCCTCACCACCGCCGCCGTCCGCCGCCGACATGCCCAGCCCTAGTGATAGTGGCTTGGTGCCAGGTGGCTGCCCAATACCACCCCCAGCGGGGTTGCCGGTCCAGGAGGACCATGGCAACTTCGCTAGCGGGGGTCCGCCTATCGAACAACGATAAGCGGCAAGAACCGGTGGGTCAGCGAAACATGCTGACCTCACCACTTGACAACACAATCTAAAAAGTTTAGATTGCAGGGTCAAGAAGGTGAATGGCATCCGTAGGATGCAATTGATAAATTACTAATTTCTAAGGGTCCTTCTCCTTTTCAAGGAGAAGTTAGATGAGGTTTCATCTTGAGCATTAAACCTCACCCCGCCTGCAGCGCCTTGCGAAGCATGGCGGGCAGGCCTTCCTCTCCTTGAAAAGGAGAGGGGAAAATCAATGATCAGATGTCAATGATCAATTAATGGACAAAGGAGTACGAAATGGAAAAGAAAAACATTTGGAGTTGGGTCAAGAAAGCGATGACAATCGCTGGTTTTGCTGTAGTTTGTGCAATCTTTGGAACGCTAGCTGCGCCGCAAACGCAATTGGCCAAGTCAGCCGAGACGGTTATGCCACGGTTTAATTACCTCAACGGTGATTATGATATGTTGCGCGGGGCACATCTCTCTGATCAAAGTTGGACTGATCCGATCAATGCCAATATTGGCGATAGGGTCGCGGTCATGTTTTATTATCATAATGGTGTTCTTGGCTCTGTTGCCAATCACACTACTTTGCGTGTCGATTTGCCTGTTGCAGAATCAACTTCTCTGAAATTGACTTCTTACCTATGGTCACAGCAAACTGCGCCGATCTCAGATACCGTTGTAAGCGGTAATATCGTTGGTAATTCTGGTCTAACAATCAATTTGCCAACTGCTGGCAGAGTTGAATATGTTCCTGGTTCGACCAAATGGTTTCCAAATGGTGCTCAAGTCGGTACACCGGTTGCTGGAGGTATCGTTTCTTCTTCGGGTCTCGACATAGGGGACATCAAGGGTTGCTGGAATTATGCTGGATTTGTCACCTTTATGGTGGACATCAAGGGTCAAGCTGCTCTAAAAATGGATAAAAAAGTTGCTCATGTCGGCGATAGTGCTTGGCAGGATGAAGCAATTGCTATGGCCGGCGACGAATTGAACTATAGCCTGGGCATCAGAAATGATGGCAACGATGTGGCTCAAAATGTCACGGTGAAAGATATTTTGCCTGCACAGATGAGCTATGTTCCTGGTTCGACATATGTATTTACGAAAGACAATATGACTGGAACCAAAGTTTCAGATGCAATATTTGCCGATGGCATTACTTTGCCGAATATTCTAAATGGTCAGGACAACATCGTCTTTGTCAGATATCGTGTCAAAGTTAGTGCAACTATTCCAAACACGATGTGCGGCTGGTATCTAAATAATGTAGCCAGAGTCTATATGAACGGTGTCGAACAGGATATGGATCAGGCCAAGGTTACTGTCCGTTGTGAATCAAGAATTTTGTCTATCGACAAAAAGGTTTGGAACGGTACGGCCTTCGTCGAGCAAAACAATGCTAAACTTGGTGATACGGTCAGCTACAGGGTTTCAATAAAAAATCTTGGTAATACGACGATCACAAACATCAAGATGCACGATGTGATGCCAATCAACATGAAATATGTCATCGGTTCAGCCAAGATCAATGGCACTAGTGTTTCCGATGCGTTGGTAACGACTGGTGGTATCAATGCTGGCTCGCTGGCCGCTGGTGCTGAAATGGTGGTCACCCTTAGAGGCGTGATCGATGGTTGTTTGCCAGTTGGTGTTTATACCCTTCAAAATGCGATTTATGTTTCGGCCGATAGCATAACAGAACAGTGGGATATCGCTACGACCATCACAAATGCGACAAGCATTGTGGTGCCAGTGGTACAATAATCAAGGGTTCTTCTCCTTTTCAAGGAGAAGTTAGATGAGGTTTCATTTTAAAACATTAAACCTCACCCCTGCCTCTCCTTGAAAAGGAGAGGAGAAAATCAAATAAATGATTAAATGACTAATTGATTAAATGAATAAATGAAAAATTGGCTAAATAAATAATAAGATAGAGTTTAAGTAGAACGGTAGGGGAGAAAAAAAGGAAATTATGAAAAAAGTATTACAAAAAGTTGTGTCATTTATCGCTCTGGGTGCAATCGCATTCTCTGGGATATTTGGCATGATGAACAAAGTGGAAGCTGCTGACGCCCCAAGATTTAACTATCTTGCTGGCGACTACAAGATGCTTCAAGGTGCAAACAGAACCCAGAACGACGCTGACTATTCGGCTAGCCCGACTGGAAAACTTGGAGATACCTTTGCTGGTATGATTTATTACCACAATGGTGTTGAAAATACGACCGCGCACAATGTGCGAGTCAAAGTCTCAATGCCAAGCGTTTCGACAAATGGTAAATTTACCATTTCTTCGGCGATTATGTCCGACGACGCTGGTACAGTGACTGACGATATGATTGTCAATCTATCTGATGGTAATGGGGCAGTTGAATTTATCCCCGGTTCCGTCAAATGGATGCCAAATGCAAAGCAGAACAACAATGCCGTTTCGCCATTCGTTAATGGTCAAACTGGTAACGAATTGGTTGGAAATGGTTTGAATATCGGCAATGTCCAAGGTTGTTGGGATTATGCTGGTTTCATCACTTTCCTTTTCAAGACTTCGGGAAGTTCTAGTTTGTCGATCGAGAAGTCTGTTCGCAATGTGAGCGAAAATCAATCGAATTTCGTCAAACAGGTGAACGCAAACAACGGCGAAGAAGTCGAATTTAAGGTTGTCGTGTCAAATCCTGGCACTGCTGCAATTTCGACTGTCAACATCAAAGATGTAATGCCGGCTGGCCTGATGGTCAAGGGTGGTACATTGTTGGGTCAAAGTGCAGATGAAAGTAAATTCTTTGGTAGCGGTATCGTTATCCCAAGCATTGCTGCATCTGGATCATTGACCTATCTTTACCGAGCCATTGTTGCAAGCAACGAAAACAAGACTTATATCAACACTGCATATGCGAGCAATGCTGCTCATTCAGTTTCTGACACAGCGACTGTGATCGTCAAACATGACGATGTAGTTTCGATGAAGATCGATAAGTTGGTTCGAAATGTTACTTTGTCTGAGAATGAATTTGTCGACCAAAATAGTGCTTTGGCTGGAGATACGCTTGAGTATCAGATTACGATCAGCAATGATGGTAATACGACTCTTGACGGTGTCCTGCTCAAAGATATTTTGCCTGTAAATGTTAATTACCTTTACGGCACGACTATCGTCACTCGGGCTGGTGTTGATCAAACTTACAATGATGCGTTGATTGGTGACGGTTTGACTTTCTCAAACTTCACTGTCGGCGAGTGCATCATCGTTCGATTTCGTGCGGTAACTGTCAAATCAATTGCTGCTGGCGAAATTTTGACCAATACTGCAACTGTTCAGGCCAATGGTTTGGTCCTCTCTGATATTGCCAAAACTGTGATCAAAGGTGTGATTGTTCCTGAGAACAAATTGCCAAAAACTGGTGCTGAAACATTTGTTTTCCCAGCTCTTGGTTCACTCTTTGGCGGACTGATCTATGTCTACAGAAAGAAAAAATCATTATTTGACTTGTTCCTGAAATAAGACTAGGGAATAATGTGAAAATAGCCTCATTGCCTCACAGCAAATGGGGCTATTTTTTTGAGTCTAGGATGTTGTCATTGCGAGGAGTCCGCGACGCGGCAATCTATCATGTTTGTCATTCCGGACCACGATCCGGAATCTTGCTTTGTTATTTAGATGATTGTCTTATTCACCACTACTGGCACGACGACGGATTAAGCTGTATGATATTAGAAGTACTGAATTTTCACTGTGGACTGATCGTCCCGTTTGTCATTACGAGGAGTCTGCGACGAAGCAATCTATCGCGCACGATTAATGATAGATTGCCGCGAGCCGAACAGAAGCATCGGCTCTCGCAATGACACGAGGTTATTTTTGTTATGACTGAAATTTGATATGATGTCAGGGAGGATTAAACCCCCTCTGGCTCCCCTCGCTGAAAAGGGGGAGAAATGCTCTCGGATTAAAAATTAGGGAATATGGAAATCAAGAGGCGTTTAGAAGAACTTAGAGAGATCCTGGGTATCGAAGCGAAGCTTGCGAGGATTGAGGAGATAAGCAGCGAGATGAATTCGCCTGATTTTTGGTTGACTCACACAGATACGGCTGAAGTGGCTCAGGAACTGAAGAAATTGAAGGATGAAACGACAGAATTTGAGGATTTGTTTACCGTGGCCGAGCTTTCGGATGAAAACGAGCTTATTGATCTGGAAAAGGAGGTCGAAAAGTTTGAAATTTTGGCGCTGTTCAATCAGAAATATGACAATCATAATGCGATAATCAATTTTTATGCTGGAGCAGGTGGTGATGACGCACAGGATTGGACAGAGATGCTGCTCCGTATGTATCTGAAGTGGGCCGAGAATGAAGGTGTTGAGGTTAAAATTATTGATAAAGCCGAGGGTGGCGAGGCTGGTATCAAGGGCGCAACGGTCGAGCTTAGGGGAAGTTATGTTTATGGCAAGCTCCGAGGGGAAAACGGGGTACACCGTCTCGTCAGATTGTCACCATTTAACTCCAAGGGGCTCAGACAGACCTCTTTTGCCTTGGTACAGGTGTTGCCGGAGATTGAAAAAGAAAGTGAATTGTCGGTTAATGCAGCGGATATTAGAGTCGATGTTTACCGATCCGGAGGCAAGGGCGGTCAGTCTGTAAACACGACTGATTCAGCCGTGCGTATCACCCATTTGCCCACAGGTATAGTTGTCATCTGTCAAAACGAGCGTAGCCAGCTTCAGAACAAAGAAAGCGCGATGAAGGTATTGCGGTCACGGCTAGCGGCTCTCTTGCTTGAGCAGCAAAAAGAGAAGATCGAGGAGCTGAAAGGTGATTTCTCGGCACCAGAATGGGGCAATCAGATCAGGTCATATGTCTTGCACCCATACAAGATGGTCAAAGACCATCGCACTGATTTCGAATCAAGCAATCCTGATCGTGTGCTATCTGGTGATATCAATCAATTTATCGAAGCTGAACTGAAATATTTTGCTAGGGGCAAGACTGAATAGAAAGGAGGGGAGTGATATCTGCACTAAAGTCAATCAATCTCAATGATTTTGATTTTCGTAATATTGTGGTCGATCTTCATGATAAAACTATTTGGCTGATGGTTTTGATTCTTTCTATTTTGTTGATTTCTTTTTTGATCAATCTCCTTCTATCAAATTCATTTCTTGGTCGATACTGGCGAATATTTGTAGCACTGGGCGTAATCTTACACGAACTGTCTCATGCTTGCCTGTGTTTAGTGACTGGCGCCCAAATCACCAAAATGGCTTTTTTTGAAAAAGAGGGCGGACATGTAGAGCATGCTGAGTCTAAATTGCCGTTGTTCGGCCAAATATTGATCTCGATGGCACCACTATTTGTGGGCGCGATCGCAATCTATTTTATTTCAAATCTCATCGGCATCAAGGTTGCGCCGATATATTTTGATAATTTGTCCTTTGCGTCGCTTTTCAATGTTTTGAAAGGGTTGATCTCAACACTTTCTTTGCACAGCGTGTATTTCTGGGCCTTGTTGTATTTAGCCTTGTCTATCGCCGTGACAATGACACCAAGTGCCAAGGATGTTAGTAATGTTGCCCTGCTGATGAGCGTACTTGCTCTGATTATTTTTGCAGTTTATAGGTTTTTCAGATTGGATATTAATTTTTCAGCATATGTGCCCGAGAAGTTGATTGTATTTCTCTCGACGACGGTGATCTTGTTGATTTTGGCTCTCGTTTTGAGTATGCTAATTTTTGTGATAACAAAGATGTTGAGAATCAAATGATATTAATTAATGGAGCGTAATATGGATTTGTCAAAAATTAAGAACTTGTATGAAATTCAGAAAAAAGCGAGAGCTGTACAGAAAGAATTGAAAGATATCGAGATTGAAGTTTCGAGCAATGATGGTTGGATCACGGCCGTTTTCAACGGTGAACAACACCTGACTGGTATCCAGATCGACGAAGATGCACTGAGACCAGAAAATAAAAGAGAGATCGAAAAAGATCTGAAAAATGTTATTTCGCAGGGCATTTCTCGAGCTCAGGCAATTGCAGCCGAGAAAATGAAAGATGTCGCTGGTGGGCTGGGAATACCAGGTATGTAAAATAATCAATAACCAAGAGACAATAATCAGAAAATAATTAATAACCAAATTACAAATTACAATTGTAAATTGAACATTGAAACTTGGAATTTAACTGGTGATTGTATCTTGTATCTTGGTGATTGGAGCAAATGAAGATAATCGTTGGTCTAGGCAATCCAGGGAAAGAATACGAAAAGACACGGCACAATGCTGGGTTCATGTTTGTTGACCAGTTGGCAAGTGATCTTGATGAAAGTATGACATTTTCATACAAAAACGAATTTGATGCTGAAATTGCAGAGACCGTGACCGATGGACAGAAGCTTATTCTCGTCAAACCACAAACTTTTATGAACAATTCCGGTAGTTCAGTCAAAAAAATCCTTGACTATTACAAACTCGATATTTCTGATTTGATCGTGGCAAATGACGATAAGGATTTAGTCCTTGGAAGATATAAAATTGAAGCTGAGCGGGGGAGTGCAGGTCAAAAAGGCGTGCAAAGTATTATCGATATCTTGGGTGATAAAAGTTTTCTTCGGGTGAGACTCGGTATTCTGGGCGATAAAAACGAAAATATCAATACTGCTGACTATGTGATTTCGAAATTTGATACAAATGAGAAGGAACAGTTTGAAGATGAGCTTACTGACGCTTGCTCTGAGCTCGAAAATATGATATAAATATATCCTAATAAAAAAGGAGGAGTATGAAGTTGAGTAAGTTACTGGTTTATTTTTTGATAGTCGTTTTAACAGCGGTTATTTTTGCTTGTGTTGGGTTTTTTGTTTCTAAAAATGATCTTAATTTTGAGAATCATTTTGGGTTAAAGAAAATCACTACGATCTCTGGCGTTGGTGCTGAGGGTGATGAATTATTTACAATAGAACATCCTGCTAATATGTCGATTCAGTGTCCGGGGTATGGGGATTATAGTTGTACTTTCCCCACTGGTAACCCTGCCGTACAGGGAGTGTCGGCGACTAAGTTAATGTCAACGGACCGTCGTGATCAAACTCCATATATCAATTTTGAGCTATATCGAAAAGATGAAATTGGTTTTGATGCTAGCGCGTATGAAAAAAATGCATTATCAAATAATTCAAATGCTGTTTCTGGATTTGAAACAAAAACGCTAGGAAATGTAACCCTCTATTATTTTAACGAGGACAATAAACGCAAGGATGACGAAGGTTCGATAGAAAATGTTTCAGAGGCTGATAAAGTTGCTGTCGTCTTTCTTAGGGATCATAGTTTTGTAGTAAAAATTACACATGTTGCAAAAAAGATTGATGGTAGAGATATCGGGTTTTCGACCATCAATTTCGATGAGGCTACTTTTCAAAAGATAATTTCGACGATGACGGAAATAAGTTACACTTAATAAGTATTAAATAATATGTGGGACGGTGAAAACCGGTTTGTACCACTAAAGGAGCATGATGAAAGGTGAAATTCACGACGAACGATCAAATGTTGATCGAACAAAGAAGGTAAAAAAAGAGAAAAGCGAAATCGAAGAGATTGAGGTTTCTCCAGCTGCTGTTGAAAAAAGTGATCAGGAGTTGCTGAAAGAAGCAGAGGAGCGTGAAAAAGCTCGAAAAGAAGCTGAAGATAGCGAAAAAGAAGAAGCAAAAGAGGCCGAGAAGATCGAAAAGTCCAAAGAGCTGCAGGAGAAAAAAGCGCGAAAAGCGACTGTTCGAATCAAGCCTCGTCATGGTAAAAAATATCTAGAGATTGCCAAGAAGATTGAGATTGGCAAAGAATATTCTGTTGAAGAAGCAATCGATTTGTTGCTAACAACAAACATTTCAAAATTTGATGCAACTTGTGAATTTCATGCAAAATTGCACATCAAAGAAGTAAATGTTCGCGGTATGGTGCAAATGCCTGGTGGCTTGGTCAAAGAGAAGAAAATTTTGGAAGTTGATGAAAAAAATATTGACCAAGTAGTTGAAAATATCAAGGCTGGAAAGATCGATTTCGACATTATGGTTGCTAGTATCAAGGTTATGCCGAAGTTGGCAGGGCTCGCTAAGGTTTTGGGTCCAAAAGGTTTGATGCCTTCGCCAAAAGCTGGCACGATCGTCACTGATGTAAAAGCAGCTGCGGCTGAGATGAGAAGTGGCCGTGTCGAATATCGTGCTGATAAGTTTAATATTGTTCATATGCCTATCGGTCGAGTATCCTTTGGGGCCGAAAAAATTCGTTTGAATTTTGACGCTCTGGTCGGTAAATTGCCAAAGAGAATTGAATCTATTTATCTAACTACTACGATGGGTCCAAGTATCAAAGTGTCAAAAAAGTAGGCGAGTAGCAAGGAAAAAGTAATTTTCTTTGTGATTAGAACTTATGCAAATGCAGAACAAAAATACCCGCACCTCGCGGGTATTTTTGTTCTCTGCTGAAAAATCGAAGTTGTGGATAATTTACATTGTTCAGTGAAGTTTTATCGGCTACAATGAATGAACTATGAAAAAAGCAGGGATGACAATTGGCGATATATCAACGAAAGTTGACAGTCTAGCGACAACAGTCGATGGTCTAGTCACGACAATTGATGATTTAGCTGGGATGATTCAAAGACAATTCAATGTTTTTGACGATCGTTTTAAGCAGATTGATGCTAGGTTTGAACAGATTGACAAAAGATTTGAACAGATCGATAAACGATTCGAACAGATTGATAAAAGATTCGACCAGATTGATAATCGGCTTGATTCAATCGAGCACAGAATGGAGACTGGTTTTAGCGAGCTTCGCGAAGAGTTGAGGCTTGTTAACGAGAGATTGGATCGTCTGGAGCAGCGCACTCTTAAGGATGACGACGCAATTGTTTTCGAGTTAGAGAAGCTCAAGGAGAGAATAAAAATTCTGGAGTATCATCACGAAATATACAAAAAAGCGAATACTGCTTGACCTATCAGGCTTAATTTGATATAACTAAATAGTTCCAGAGACCACCAGCATTCACTAGTGCTACGGTTGACGAGTAAGTCAGCAGAGCGTTAGAGAAATAAGTCTTGTGCAGGAGAAACGAATTGATATAGCTTTTGGCTTTATCCAATTTTTATCCCTGCGCAGTGACGCAGGTTTTTTTTAATCAATAACTAAGTAACAAGATACAATAACCAGTTCAACTTACAAATTATCAAATATTTGATTTTGTGCTTTGACGGTTGTTCCTCGTTTCAGGAGAAAATTATGGCTAAAACAAGAGAACAAAAAGGCAAATCACTGCTTAGCTTGGACGAAAGCTTGGAGAGTGCAAAATCAGCGGTTTTGATTGATTATCGCGGCTTGAAAGTGAAAGAGACTGAGGAATTGAGAAATTTGTTGCGGGCAAAAAATGTCAGCATGCATATTGTCAAAAACTCTTTGGTCAAGATTGCCCTAAAGAAAAAGGGGATTGAGATCGACGAAGGCATTTTCAAAAAGCCAGTTGCTATCGCTTTCTCACTTGAGGACGAAGTTGCTCCAGCAAAAGAGATTGTCTTGTTTGCTAAAAAACATGAAGCAGTCGAGATTTTGGCCGGTATATTGGAAAACAAGATGATTAGCGCTTCGACAGTGACTATGTTGTCACGGCTGCCAAGCAAAGATCAGCTTCGAGCCCAGTTGGTTGGTACTATCGCAGCGCCTCTCAATGGCTTGGTCAATGTTTTGTCTGGCAATCTGCGCGGTTTGATCAATGTTTTGAGCGCTTACAGCAAAGCTAAAGGCGAATAATCGCACACAAAAGATTTCAAAAAGTATTAATAATAGTAAATATTAGTGAAAGGGAATTATGTCTGAAGAAGAAAAAGTTGAGTCAAAAAAAGCTGATTCAAAATTTGAAAAGTTGATCGGTGAAATCGAAAAACTTTCAGTTTTGGAACTGTCTGAATTGGTTAAGGACCTTGAAGAGAGATTTGGCGTATCTGCTGCTGCCCCTATGGGTTTTGCTGCTCCTGCTGCTGGGTCTGCTGATGCTGAGCCTGTAGAAGAAAAAACTTCATTTGATGTTGTTTTGACTGCTTCTGGTGCTACAAAGATCGCTGTGATCAAGGCTGTTCGAGAAATCAAACCTGACCTTGGACTTAAAGAAGCCAAAGATTTGGTTGACGCTGCTCCAAAAGAAATTTTGAAAGGTGCCAAGAAAGAAGATGCTGAAGCTGCTAAAGCTAAGCTTGAGGCTGCCGGTGCTACTGTTGAGATGAAATAAATTTCTCAGCTAGTCGGTATCTGAAAAAACAAATTTACGGAAAAAGGTTCAAAATCTGCCTAGCGGAGGATGAACCTTTTTTCAAAGATAGGGTATGATATAAACATGTTCAAATTGATCAAAACAACAGAATCAGGCGTCCGCATCGGTGAGCTATCAACTGCTCATGGCATTGTAAAGACACCATTTTTTATGCCAGTGGCGACGCAGGGGTCGGTCAAATCAACTACTAGCGAAGAGCTACGAGAGATTGGTTTTCCGGTTGTTTTGTCGAACACATATCACCTCTATCTGCGTCCGGGGGAGCAATTGATCAAAAATCTTGGTGGTTTGCATCACTTTATGAATTGGAATGGACCGATCCTGACCGACTCTGGTGGTTATCAGGTTTTCTCGCTGGGTGAAAAATCAGGTGTTGCTACTGATGTTCAAAAAAAAGATAGCAAGAGTGAAAACTGGAAACTAATAAATGAAAAATCGCAATCCCTCGTCAAAATTACTGATGAAGGCGTGATTTTCAAATCATATCTCGATGGAAGCAAACACTTGTTCACGCCAGAAAAAGTGATCGATATTCAGCTTGATCTCGGGGTTGACATCTTGATGCCCCTTGATGTTTGTCCGAGCGGTAAAGCCAGCAAAGATGAGGTTAAAAAAGCCTGCGAAATCACCCTTGCCTGGGCAAGACGATCGAAATTACATTTCGATCGTAGATTACAGATTACAGAAAACCCCACTTCGCCAAGGCTCCGAGGGGCAGGCAGTAAACAGTCAGATAATAAAACTGTCGACAGTGTTCTGTCTACTGATCGCCGTCCTTTGCTACATGGTATCATCCAGGGTGGACTTTATCCTGACCTGCGAAAGTGGCACGCAACTGAGATGATAAAACTTGATTTTGACGGCTATTCTGTTGGTGGGTTGGCTGTCGATCTCGAGACACGCGATATGTGGGATATCGTCGCACTGATGGGGCAGATATTACCAGTGGATAAACAGCGATACTTGATGGGTGTGGGAACTCCTGATGATATTTTACGTGGGATGGAGAGAGGTATGGATATGTTTGACTGTGTTTTGCCGACTAGACTAGCTCGACATGGAACAGTCTTTGTTAGAAAACAGAAAATTGGAGACAGAAAACAGTTGGAGTACGATCAGATTAATTTGTTCAATTCTAAGTACAGAACTGACGATACAGTGATCGAAGAAGGTTGCGGTTGTCATGCCTGTAAAAACAATTATTCGAAAGCTTATATCTCTCACTTGCTTCGATCTCGGGAGATCACTGGCGCAAGGTTGGCGACTCTGCACAATCTCTATGTGTATAAAAAGATCACTCAAAATGTAGTTGACGCTTAGGGTATTGACATATTTGTTGTGTTGTGTTACAATGCTACTTGTCTTGAGTGAGGCGAGGGAAATCACCTTCAAAACACCAAGAGGGGTCAAATATAAAATATACGACAGTGTGCTGACTTTCACATCGCTTCGGCGGATTATGGGTACCCCCTCCACCCGTAAGTGATAGTTGGCACTTTGTCGTATATTGAGAAACATAATAGCGTTAGCGTGCTGGTTGTCAGTTCTCTTGCTGTAAGGCTGGAGATGTGGGCACCCCCTCCGTCCATGATGACTACCAGCACGTTGCCGCTATAAAATATATGCGACAAAGTATTTACAAAAAAGTGTCCGCTCTGGTGTAAATCAGGGCGGATACGAAAAAAGTACCAAGCAATTTGTGTCAAATTAGTCCAATTTGATCCAGTTTGCTTGGCACTCATGCCAGCATTGGAACCGCCCGAAAGGGTGGAAAGGAGATACGCAATGCGTACTCTCATTATCTCCGCCATTCTGGCGGTACTGCTGGCGGTAGTCACCAGCCAGACCTTCGCTACCCCAGTGGGGTTGACGATGCCTGCAAAACAGACTGGCACTGTAACGGTGTCATTGCCGGTGAAGGCAGTTGCAGAGCCATCGGTAGAAGAAAGCGCTCGGGTCCATAAGGACTTAGTGGCAGCAATTGCTGCTGGCAATGGTGCTCAAATCGCTTCGTTGCAAGAGCGCGTGCGTCAGATGGAAGCGAAGAAACCCGCCCCTCGCGGCGTCAGCGCAAAGGAATTAAGAAAAGCGCTGGAAGAATCTGAAAACTCCATGAAGGAGTATACCGATTCAACTGCTACTACTGCGGCGGATGCTGCTGAGGGTCGTGCCAATGAGTACACCGATGCAACTGCTACCACTGCGGCGAATAACGCAGAAACCCGAGCGAAAAAGTACGCGGACACCGAGGACGCAGCCATGGTCAAGGAGCTAATGAAGCGGATAGCTTCAGTAGATTTCAAGGCCAATCTGGCCATTTTCCTCTCAATCATCATGATTCTTGCCATAATCGGTAAGGTCGTGATCGAGCGGCGGCGTGCCGCGGTGCCCCCTACACCACCAAAAAAACCGTAGGAACAACTGGTTACAGAACCAGTACAAAAAACCTGTGAACAAAGCGTTCAGTTGGACTTCGGTCCTGCTGAACGCTTTTCGTTATGTCGGTTTTGTTATAAAATATCTGTATTGGCTGTGGCTACTACTCAGTCATTGCACTCTTTGTTTATTTGTTGGTATAATTATTGTGAACTAATTTCAATATATTCTCGGAGGGATTATGGCTATAGGTCAAGCACAAGCGGCAGAAGCGACTAATCGAATATGGACAGAAGATATTTCTCCTGTTATGCTCCAAGACCGTTATCAGTCAACAGTGGACTATGGCCCAGAGCTAGGTGAATTAGCTCCTGACGCGGCAGCGACTGCGACTGAGATATTGAGAAGAGCTGAGTCATGCGGTGCAATCTTGGACGAGGCTGATGCTGATATCGTTTTGATGTTAAGAATGATTGCTCGCAGGAATGCCCCAATTCGTGGTGTCTGGAGTCGTATGCAGGGTCTTCGAAATCATTTATTTAATAATATTGCCGCTAGTGGTAATCCTGTTGGTCAGTGGATAGGTAGTCATCAGGCACAAATTGAACAGGGAACAGAGAGGCTGGCGTCCAATGTTGTCGTGTCTGGCGCTTTGTGGACAGCCAAGGCATTGATCGGTAGCGCAATTAACATTGGTAATCCTCTTGCTGCTGCCGCTTTTGGTGGTACTGCAGGAGCGATCAGGGGCTATCAGAGAGCAAAGGATCAGACAGAGTCGGTGTCTACTTGGATGAGCGAGCTAGGTATTCTGAAATCAAACAAAGCTGACTTAGATGACGAAACATTTATAGCGCAAAAGACCGACGGTGAATTGCTGTTCGCTTTGGGTGTGATGGACAATGCAATACGAGAAAACCGTGTTCGTGGATCAGATGCACAGTTGATTGAAATGGCTGTAAAATATCACCAAATTAAAAATCTATTGACTGACAGAAGAAACGAGCGGACCAATAGCGGAGAAGTTTTTAATCCTGCGCTAAAAGTTGTTGATGACGCTCTTTCGACTAGCGAATCAGAACAGGGGTGGATTGGGCGTAAGGCGGCGAAGGAGTACAAGGAATCCTATGAAAAGATACGAAACCTAAAGATAAATCGTGTCGCGATGTCGACTCTTCGAGCGGGAGCTATTGGGGCAACTGTTGGAGGGGCGTTGGGCTGGTTTATGGCTGAGACTCCTCTGGGGCACCGAGTTGCACAGTGGCTTGGAGACAGGATACCGGGAGGTCAACATGAGGATTCGCTTGTAACATTAAAGCATCAGATTGAGGGGAGGCCTGATTTTATTGCCTCGGACAAAGACTATCATCGTATACTTACTGAATTTAATGGACTGCAAGATGGTACAGTTAATTATGATTCATTGACACCTGCCGATCAGGCTGTGATGCAACAGTACGGCAAATTACTTGAGGTTGGACCTCCGGCGTCACCTTATGGTCTCGACCATGATTCGTTTACTGATCTCAACAATGCGGTTGCAAATTCAACCATAGATACATCTCAGGTGCATGATATGGTTGGGATGCACAACATCGATCTTAATTATAGATTACCGGGTGGTCAGACATTGGCTCAAGGCTTGCTTGAGCATAAAGATATATATACTGCATGGCCTTATGATATACAGCATTTTGTCATATCCCATCCTGCTTATGCTGAGGAGTTCTTTAATTTGGGAAATGGCGACCCGGGCGCTGTTTCGGCGCTTTTCGAAAAGTATGGGTCTTTGTTAGCTCTGGGAGGAATTTCGGCTGTTGCTGTTCCTGCAGGGGTCTATGCCCATAACAGGGAACGCGCGCTTAATACTGAGATCAGGAGTACGGTTCAAGGCAAGCGAGAAGAACTTAGAGACGCAGAAAAACTAGTTGATCAGCCAATCATAAATACTAGGAAAGAAACGCTTAAGAGTGAGGTTCTTTTCCCTGGTCAACAAATACGACTTATCTTCAACCAATTGCCACTAAGATGTCATCGTCCACCTCATCCTCCTCATGTAGTTGATAGGCCAAATGATATTTATGTTATTGATGAAGTTAAGTCAGACGGTCGCATCCGATTTAAGGATAGCGACTGGGATCGACAAATCAGGAGCCAGTATGGGACTCGGTTTGACCCAACTCCCGTTGTAAACATTGACGACATAACATTGAATTATAGTACGGAATTGGACACAAGAAGAGCCCAAGTTGTCTTTGGAGGCCCTGATGCTGTGGGCGAGATGAATAAACAACTTCAACCTGATAAGAAAGTTATAGATTCACTCGAAACGATGCGTCGTTGGCCGATTAATCAGCAGCTCGTTGGCAATATTGTATTTCTTGATAGAGGAGTTACACAGTTCGTTCCAGATGGATCAAACATTTCTATCCCGATAGAGATGAAATACAAGCCAGTACCGCTACCGGAATATGGTCGCTATCGGCTTAAGAACGATGGGCTGAGGACGGAGCCAATTCCTGGTTCTGAAGGCATGCAGCCGACTGCAGTAGAAGCCTCTATTGTTGGTCTTGATGTAGTCGACGCTGGTGTGCCTCTGACATATCTGATCGACCAGAGTTATCAAAATAAGCCATTTTCATCACTAACCTCTACTCAGCGTGGCGCATATTTAGATGAGATAAGGCGAGCATACAATAGCCCACCTGATCAACGTCGATGGACTGTTCTGACAATAGCGGATCAATTATATAGAATTGAGGAATTTACGCCTCCTGCTACCACTCCTGGTTCACCAACTGTTCTGCTTCGTGGTTTGACACGTGATGGCAACGCTGGCACAAACAGGATGACAATCGAGATGAGTAGACTCGTAACTCGTAATTTCACCGCTTTTAATTCTGTCAATATATAATAATTAGGAGGGAATATGGACGATAATTTAAATCAAGCTGGAAGTAGCACTACGACAGCAGGCAATACAGCAGATCAGACTGTGGTTACCCCGCCTGTGACTGATGCAAATGAAGATCTTGATATTGATTTTTTCCGAGATCAATTGTTGGAAGACTTGGGTGCGACCAATCTACCCAAGATCGAAAAAGAGAAGTTGATGATAAAAATCGAGAAGCTTGTCTTTGACAGGATTATATCTATAGTGATGATTTATCTAGACCAAGCGAAGGCTCCTGAGCTTGAAAAAATTATTGATGAAGGTGATTCGAAAAAAATTACTGATTTTATTCAGCAAAATATTCCGGGGCTGAATGATAAAATATTCGATGAACTTGCAAGACTTAGAAATGAGTTGATAGATAGATCAAAGAAATACCAGGGAGTATGATGAGCAGTGTAGCGAACAATGACAAATTGTACGATGATTTGGGTTCTGATAATGCCGACACTAGAGCTGCTGCTTTTTTTGCTTTGCAGGACGGCCTTACAGGAGGTGAAGATGGTCTTCGTGCATCTATCTCGGATGAGACTTCTGGTAATGACGAAGACAATCCTGAAATCGAGAAAATTAGGGCTGATATCGGAGAGATAAACAATGCGGGGCCAGCTATTGTTGACCAAGATGTAGTACCTGTTGCTGAAGCTGGTCCGAAGTCTGAAGTCGAGAAACTTGTCTCAGAATACAATCTTTTGTTTGCTGGTAGTCAGCCCGAAGCTGGAGACGCTTTGCTGCAGCCCGGAGCTCCGACGAATGTCGTCAGAAGACAAGCCAGAGAATATGCAAGCAAAAACGAAGATGTTACAAAATTGTCAGACATCAGAGACAAAATAATTGAGCATATCTCCCTGATAATGAAATCGGGTGACGATGATGAATCTGCAAGGATTATGGATACAATCGTCGACGAAAATCTAAGAAGTGAGATTGAGGGGATTAAACATAATATTCTCCACGAAAGAAATTTGCCGAATATTCACAGAGAATTAGGTTTTGGCCCACAGGGAGAAAAAATGATCGCAGAAGAAACTGAAGCAGTAGCGCCAGAGCGAACTATCGAATCGACGTTGCCTACGATCGAAGATGTTCCTATGGTGCAACCATTTGGTGCGCCTGCTGCTCCTGTCGCCCAACAATTAGTCACAGAACCAGCGCAAGAAGCCGTCGTGCGATCATCAATTACTCCTGAAGTAGTACAACCTGCGCCAATTGTTCCGCCTGTAGTCGAAGAATCATTTATCCCCGTACCTAGTCTTGTGCTAGACAGTGAAATTCCTCGTTCTCAGTCAGCCTTGAGTTTAAATGTTGTAGAAAATGTTGAGGAACCGATCGTTGCTACTGAACCGGCAGCTCTGGTCCCTGAGCCAGTGCTTCCTACTCGCGAAGTTGGGCGTAGTGCAGCCGTAGAAACTCCTGTAGTGCCTGTAGATAGGGGACAAGCCTTTAACAATGTTAAGAAAGAACTTAGTGGAATGACTACCGGCGGTGGTGATGTGAGCTTACCTCCTGATGAAACTATCAAGCCGAAAGAATAGATACATATGTACAACGAGGAGGGGTATACAACAGATGTATCTTATGGCTACCAACAGGTGGATTATTTTTCTGGTTGGTGGATTTTGCTTTGGGTAGTCGTGGCGATTTTCGCTGGTGCGTTGATATGGCAAATTTACAAGAAGATTCGAGGGCAGATAATGCGTAAAGTTCAGCTCAACCTGACTCGTGACTGGGTGATGTACCGTGTGCTCGTGCCCAAGGAAAAACATGCTGAAGAGGACGATCAGCGCAAAAATTTTCAGGAATTACTAGCGGTCATCGAGCCATTTTATGCCAATATTAATTCAGTTTTTAGTGGTAATTTATTTCATAAATTAGTTCAGAAACAGCAGCATATTTCTCTCGAGATTATCGTAAAAGATGGCTTGGTCAATTTCTATGTTGGCTGTCCTCGAAGCATCGCTGAAATGGTTTTTCGCAATCTGCAAGCGCAGTATCCCTCAGCTGAGGTGACCGAGGATAAGGATTTTTCTATTTTTCCCAAGGACAAGAAATTGGCGATTGATATTACCACCGTTCATCAATTGAAAAAGTATTTTTTTCCAATCAAGACTTACAAAAATCTCGAAGAAGATCCACTAAATGCTCTGACGAACTCCTTGTCCAAGCTTGGTGAAGATGAATTGGCGGGGATGCAGCTTTTGATGCGGCCAACATCTGGTCAGTGGCGGATCTCGGCTGAGAGAACGGCATACAAGATTCAGCATGGTAAGTCGAGATTATCCTATTCCAATTCACCGCTTGTGAAAACGGGTGAGACTATTTTTGGCTTTTTAAACACGGCTGCAGCCGCTATGTCACCAAATAAAGATGGTGAGACTAGTCAGTTCTATGATCCGAAAAATCCCCACAAATTGACGCCGATGCAGGAAGCTCAGATCAAGTTGCTGGGCGAAAAAGCTGCCAAGATAGGTTTTGAGTGTCAGCTGCGCATAGTTGGTGTGGCCAAGGATCATACGGCGGCTGAGAAAATTGTTCGCAACATTTCCTCTGCGTATAGTCAGTTTAGTTCGCCTGATTCCAATAGTCTGATCGAGCTCGAACCAAAGAATAAACCGGGGGAGTTGGCGAATTATATTTTCCGCATTTACCACTCTGGGAAGAAGATGATTTTAAATACCGAAGAGTTGGCTACCCTCTATCATCTGCCAAATCGTTTTGTTGATACGCCTAACATTCATTGGCTACTTTCCAAGCGTGAAGCCCCACCGTTTAATTTGCCAAAAGAGGGGACCGTCGTTGGTAACTCAGTTTATCGTGGTCAATCTATCCCAGTCAGGATCAAGGAGAGTGATCGTCTGCGTCATGTGTATATGATTGGTAAGACGGGTGTGGGTAAAACTGTACTGTTCCAGAATATGATCGCGCAGGATATTGCTGAGGGCAAGGGTGTTTGTTATCTCGACCCAAATGGTGATGCTGCTGAATGGATTTTGAAACACATTCCCAAAGAAAGGGCTGATGATGTCATCTATTTCAATCCAGCGGACAGAGATCGGCCGATGGGTTTGAATATGCTGGAGTGGAAGACTGACGAGCAACGAGATTTCTTGGTGCAGGAAGCTATCCAGATATTTCAGAAGCTTTTTGATCCGCAGCAAACTGGTATTGTCGGACCTCAGTTCGAGCACTGGATGAGAAACGCGGCGTTGACGCTGATGGCGCACCCAGATGGCGGTACGATTATTGATATTCCTCGACTCTTTACAGATCCAGAATTTGAAAAATCACGGACAAAGTTTGTGACTGATCCAGTGGTCAAAAACTTCTGGGAAAAGCAGATGGCCAAGACGGCTGATTTTCACAAATCTGAGATGTTGAACTACTTTACCTCGAAATTTGGTCGCTTTATGACCAACGATATGATGAGAAATATTCTTGGTCAGACCAAATCGTCCTTTGATTTCCGCGATGTCATGGATAACAAAAAGATTTTGATCTGTAACCTGTCCAAAGGTTTGATCGGTGAGATCAATGCATTTTTGCTTGGCATGATCATTGTTTCTAAAATTGCGATGGGTGCATTTTCACGACAAGACCAGACTGAGGAAGAGAGAACACCATTTTATCTCTATGTTGATGAGTTTCAGAACTTTATTACACCGGTCTTTGCCCAGATTTTGTCTGAGTCTCGTAAATACAAACTTGGTCTCTCTATCACCAACCAGTATATCTCACAGCTTGATGAACAGATCAGAAACGCTGTTATCGGTAATGCTGGTACTATTATCACCTTCAGAGTTGGGGCCGCTGATGCAGAATTTTTGATGAAGGAATTTGATCCGCTGAAACTAGATGATATGACAAACATAGAAAAGTTCAATTTTTATATCAAAATGTTGATTGACGGCACTCCGACTCGTCCATTTAATGCAGCTTCGGTCTATCCTGCTGACTATGAAGGAAATGAGAAGCTGTCGCGTTCGATGAAGGAGCTGTCTAGACTAAAGTTTGGTAAACCAAGAGAGATTGTTCAGGAGGAAATCTTGGAGCGCTCGAAAGTTGATATGATCGATTTGCCTGGTTTGTCGTCCAACCAACCAACGCCAATGAATTAAGTGTGTGGTCGTTGAAACAGAGGATCTATTTGTGGATTCCCGCCTGTGCGCGGGAATGACAGCGAGTGTGGTTAAAAAGCTGTGAATCTTAAAATTTCTTTATCTTAAGAATTAATTATCCAGTCACGAGATGCTGAAATGAATTCAGCATGACAGAATGATATGTCTCTTTGTATTTGTAGCCGAAAAACCGTTGACGATTGACTGTATATGTGGTAGTATGAATGTAGAATAAAAAATAAACAAAAATATGGAAACAAAAGAAGACCTTCAAAAAATAAAACAACTTCTGGACACGGCTGAAAATAATATCAGAGAGGCCAAGTCACTGTTGTTTGTCAATGAGGTTATCAAGAAAGCTGACGCAATCAATCTCTCTAGTGATGATGATATCATCGAAGGTGTTTTTGACGGAGAGAACATGATCGGTCCAGACAGCAAAAAGTATTTGATTTCGGCAAACTATGCTTCAAAATCAAAGCTAGTGACTGGTGATATCATGAAGTTAACTGTCGGCACTGACGGTTCGTATACCTACAAACAGATTGGTCCGGTCAAGAGGAAGAAGGTTCTTGCCGAGCTGATTTCTTTGGATGATGGCAAGTATAGCGCGACTGTCGGTAATAAAAATTATCGAGTCTTGACTGCTTCAATTACTTTTTTTAAAGCAAATGCTGGAGATAAAATTACAATCTTGATCCCTGAAGATGGCGAATCTGATTGGGCTGCGGTTGAAAATGTAGAGTAATCCGATTAACAAAGGAATCTAGATGTCAAAAATTAGAGGTTTTTCCCCTTATACAATCATCAAAGAAGCTGTTAGATCTTTGAAAGCAAACGAGCGCAAAGTTGTCTCGGATCGTTTTGGCATTAATAGCGAACACAAGACTTTGTCAGCTGTGGGCAAAGAGCTAAAACTTTCTCGTGAGAGAATCCGTCAGATCGAGCGTGAAGGATTGCGCAAATTGGCAGTTAAAATTATTGAAGAGCAAAGCACTTGGATCGATAAAATCCTTGATGCCTTTGATCGAAGTGGGGGCGTGACTAGCCAAGATAACATCGCCGAAAAGTTTCTTGACGAAGTTTATGTCAGCAATAAAAATGAGTTCAATTCTCTTCATTTGATCTTTGTTTTGATTCCTCAGCTAATCAAGATTGAGAAAACTCGAGATCTTGAAAGTGGTTGGATGCTTGCTTCAGTGACTAAAAAAGATGCCATCAAGGTAATCGACGATTGGGCTGATCATTTGAAAAAGATGCAGAAACCAGTTCATATCGATGTTTTGGTGCAGCAATTTCCTCAGCACTCCAAGTATAAAATCGCATTTCTTTCCGAGTTGCCACATATTAGCAAAAAAATTGTTAAAACTGATGTTGGTCTAGTCGGCCTGTCTTCATGGCCAGAGGTCAATCCGAAGAATATTCGAGATAAGATATATTTCGTTTTGAATAAATCCAAAAAACCAATGCATTTTTATGATATTGCCGAGGCGATCAAAAACCAGAGCTTTGATGGCAAAGGCGTAGTTAGAGCAACTGTTCACAACGAATTGATTGCTGATGATCGTTTCGTTCTCATTGGTCGTGGCATCTACGCGCTCAAGGAGTGGGGATACAGCGAAGGAACGGTTTTGGATGTGATCAAATCGATTTTGTTGACCAAAAAAGAGGGGATGACCGCTGTTGATATCGTCAAAGAAGTGATGAAACTTCGTCAGGTCAAGAAAAATACAATATTGATCAATCTCCAGACCAAGCCTATTTTCCGAAAAATTGGTACCGACAAATACGCTCTAAAATAGTAGTTAGTTCTTCCGTTGAATAAACTTCTTTTTGGATCTATAATAGAGATCTAAGACATAAAAGACAGGGGACATGGTCTATATATTATATTTAATCTATGCGATTTTGATAATCTGCCCGATCTATCTTATTTTTTCGATCAAAAGGATGAATTACAACACTCGTAAGCTCGAGTGGGCCAGTTCTCAGGAATACACGACACTGCGGATTGATGTACCGAAAGATAATGACAAGGCACCACTTTCCGCCGAACAAATGTTTGCGTCGCTGCATGGTATTTATAGTGATAAAGCTGAATTCCAAGCTCAGATCAGTTTCGAGATTGTTTCTCGTGACAAATTTTTGCAATTTTATGTTTATTTGCCGACTCATCTGAAATCCTATATTGAGGGTCAAATCTACGCCCAATACCCGACGGTGGAAATTCTCGAGGTGCCAGATTACACCAACTCTGTAGATAGAGAAAGTGTCAATTTTGCTGTCTGCGAGCTGGAAATGACTAAACCGGATGTTTATCCGATCAAATTATTTAATGATTTTGAGGTTGATCCGATCTCAGGTATTACTTCGGTGATGACCAGTCTTGCTCATGATGAGGAGATTTGGCTGCAATTTATTATTCGACCAATCGGCGATGAATGGCAGGAAAAGGGTAACAGGATGGTTCAGGCTGTTCGTAATGGCAAGAAGGTCGGTGGCAAGGGGATTGCTTCGATGGTTGGCAAGGAAGCGATCAATGTTTTTGCTAGCATGGCAAAACAATTGATTAGTCCTGGCGCTGATACCGCAAAAGCTGCTCCTGCTGAGGTTAAACTATCTGCTCCAGTCGAAGAAGCTCTTAAAGCCGTTGAGAGCAAGATCTTGAAACTTGGTTTCCAAACCAAGATCCGAGTTCTAGCAATTTCTCATGATACCACTTCGGCGCGTGTCAAATGTCAGAATCTTGTGGCAACATTCAAACAATTCAATACTACGAATCTAAATGGTTTCCGTGCCGGTGATATCCGAGGCACACATGAAGATTGGGTCAAGTTTCAAAAAAGATACTTCATCGACAATGGCAATATCTTTAACATCGGTGAATTGGCTTCTGTTTATCATTTTCCGCATCTTTCTGTTTCAACTCCAAATATCGTCTGGTCTGGAGCGAAAAAGGGCGAGCCGCCGGCGAATATCCCGTTGCCTGAGAGTGTCAATGAGAATGACTTTACAGTTTTGGGCGAGACGAATTTTCGCAATGCCTTTCGTAAGTTCGGTATCAAGCGTGATGATCGACGTCGTCATGTCTACATTGTTGGTAAATCAGGTGTGGGTAAGTCGGTACTGATTGAAAATATGGCCAAGAATGATATTTATCGTGGTTCTGGCGTGATCATCGTTGATCCGCATGGTGAGTTGGCTGAAAAAGTATTGTCCTGCGTGCCAGATGATCGTATCGACGATGTTATCGTATTCGATCCGTCCGATCGTGAGTTTCCTGTTGCTTTCAATCTGCTTGAGCATGTTAGCGACGACTTTAAGAGTTTGGTTGCTTCCGGTTTTGTTGGTATTTTCAAGAAAATCTTTGGAGAATCTTGGGGTCCAAGACTTGAGCACATCTTGCGCAATACTGTTTTTGCTTTGCTTGACTATCCTGATTGTACGATGCTCGATATTCCGCGAATGCTGACCAACTCTAGATTTCGTGATAAGGTGGTCGCTGAAGTTCGAGATCCAGTCATTCGTGAGTTCTGGGTCAACGAGTTTGCTTCTTTTGACAGCAAGTTCAGAACTGAGGCTGTTTCGCCAATTTTGAACAAAGTTGGTCAGTTCTTGGCTTCTTCGACTATCCGTAACATTGTCGGACAGTATCGTTCTCGGATTAACATTCGCGAGGTGATGGATCAGGAGAAGATTCTGATTATCAACCTTTCTCGTGGCAAGATCGGTGAGGATAATTCGGCATTGTTAGGTGCCATGATCATTACCAAGATTCAGTTGGCTGCTATGAGCCGAGCTGATGTTACGGTTGATCAGCGGCCTGATACATATCTGTATGTGGATGAGTTCCAAAACTTTGCGACTGAATCATTTGCTGTTATTTTGGCTGAGGCTAGAAAGTATAACTTGAGTCTGACTATGGCTCATCAGTACATTGCACAGATGGATGAGAAGGTTCGCGATGCCGTCTTTGGTAACGCTGGTACGATGATTACTTTCCGTGTTGGCGGAGCTGATGCTGAGTTTTTGGCCAAGGAATACGAGCCAGTCTTTTTGGCCAACGATCTTGTTAACCTCGACAAATATCATATTTATATTAAATTATTGATCGATGGTGTGGCGTCACCGGCATTTTCGGCTAGAACATTACCACCGATCGAGAGAATCACTGGCAATGTGGAAAAAGTTGTCGCAAGGTCTCGTGAAATATATGCCAATCCTCGCCTAGAAGTTGAAGAGATGATCAACAATCGATCAAAGCAGGAAGAACTTGAGCTTCATGCTGAGGCTGTGGCCTTCAAATCAGGTGGGCTAGAAGCGCTATTGACGAAAAATTATCCGAAACCAGTTGTTGAACCGACTAAGCCAGCTTCGGTCGCGACAAGTAATACTTCTTTGGTTGTCGAGGAGCCAATCTTGCCAGCAGCTGTAGCTCCAACTCAAGTTCAAGCCGAGGCTGTGAATGCTGTTGCTACAGTACCGACGCAGGGTCAAGCTGAAGGGGAAGTGAGAGAGACCAAAGACAATAAAAAGGTATTTAAATATCAGAATATTATCGAGGACAAGATTTACAAAGAGCGAACCGCCAGAAATAATATAAAATGGTATATTGGTGAAAAAATTGATCTTGATAAAATGGCCGAACAGGGGATTGAAGTCTCAGAAGAAGCCAAGAATATGATTGATCTGGCAAAGAAGGTTGCTGTCCCTCGCGATAATTCGAAATCAAACAATTCAGGGGGTAGAGATCATAGTCAGGTAAATCATCGTCACGACTATTCTAAGCCAGCAGTAAATGAAGCTGCCACTGAGCACAAAGCCCAGGCAGAGAGCCATGAAGTGATGGCGCCTGTTCTTGAGTCTGGGGTGCCTTTACAGAGTGACATGTCGCATAATGTGAATATTGAGCCTGTTAATAATGTACAAAAAGAACCAGTTATCGAGCCTGTTCAGTCTCAGGTTATTAATAGTTCTCAAAATATTGCTCAGCCAACAGTAGTGGAGGCAGGTAGTAGTAATCAATCTGACCACCAGGTGCTTGAAGCTGGAACATCGACCAAGATTGAAGAATAAAATTTTCCTCGGGGGAGTGCGAAATTTGCACTTTTATATGGCATTTTATATTGTTTCGATTTGGTCTTGATTGGTCGGACTGGATCGAGAGGATAGATGGACCAATAAAATTAATAGAATATTCAAAGGTAGCTGAAGATTGATTGGTTCTGTGGGTACGGTTGATCTGACCTTGAGTTACGACATGACCAAATGTTGTCGCATAAGATACATTATGCGACATAGTTACTATACCTATTGCGTCGTATGATTGCTTGAGCATGGCAGTATTGTCTGGATATAGCCTCCTCTTTGAAACATTGTGTGCCTACGCTCAGGCTATAAGCCCCTACAATCGATTCTAAGACACTTTTCTGTCTCGGACGGATACTTTTACCTTTGAAAACTACTTTGTCATTGGCGCGAAGGAAGAAATTTATGCTGCATGATAGATTGCCGCGTCGCAGACTCCTCGCAATGACAGACTGGATATTGTTGTTCCTCCATGCAGAGCTCTGCCCCTGTTCTTTTTTGTCATTCCCGCGTAGGCGGGAATCCACAAATAGCATTACTAGAATGCAGCTTTTCTTGCTGTTTTCTTTTAATTCAATTTATCTTAAAAATAAAAATCAAATCACAATTATTCGTTGCATGATTTATTTTTATTGAATTTTATTTTCTAATTTATCTCTCGTCTTTTTCTGTAGAGTGCTAAGTCAGATAGTAGAAATAAATACAAAATAAATAAAAAGTACTTTTCAAAATTGGCCACTCCCCTACTTTGGCACATTGGAGA
>JBAWZC010000001.1:0-144911 GCA_037143235.1 Candidatus Berkelbacteria bacterium | reverse complement strand
GACATATAATATTGTGCGTGCTAATATGCGTTTTGTCAGCTTGAGCTGAACACTGTTTGGAGGTGAGAATATTGAAAAAGTATCCTTATGTACCAGTACTCCTAATTGCGCTACTGATGGGAGTGTGGGCAGTTGTTTCAACGCGCATGGCATACCCAAAGTATCTGGCGGTTGCGGGTGATGTGTGCTACGAGCGACACGAGTTAGAGCCAGTGGTTGAGCATAACGATTTGGATGAGGTAATAATTAATCGTTATTTTCTTCCTGCGAATGTTCAGCCAAGCATGGAAATTCAAGCTTACTTAATCGTAAGAAAAAAGAAGGTGGTACCTGCTGGTAGGCCGACTATCGTCTTGAAACTTGAGCCTACTATAAACAGTTGTTACTTATGGCCATTTGTTGGTGACCCCATTGTCTATCAGGTGACCGAGGTAACATTAGAGGCTGACCGGAGCTTCCTGAAGGAATTTGAGTGGAAATCGTTCAGGCGCTGTGAGCGCAGATTAATTCATTCTCGCAAATGGTTATTGATTCCAGTGGAGTGATGTCCATTAAAGCATCGAACAAATCGGCTGCCCATCTAGGTAGCCGATTTTATTTTTTGAGGACAGTTTTTTCTTTGAGTTACGCCGTGAGGATGGAGTGAATATAAATGCCTGCTGTTCTTTTGTGAATTCCTGCCTACCGGCAGGCAGGCCCACCTGTGCGGGAATGATAAAGATGAGTTTCGAGTATTATTTTAAAAACTTTGTGATAAGATACCAAAGTATGAATTTACGACTTGTTGGTTATATTTTTATATTTTTGGGACTGCCATTCTTTTTGTATTTGTCGATCACTAGTCACCTGCCAGTTCCAAATCGATCAGCGATCATTGCTCCTGGACAACCGTATTTAGTTCGTGAGTATTCTGATAGTGGTATCTTGTTGTCGGAACACGCTGGACGAGCAAAAGAGCATTCTCTTTTTGATATTACTACCGTCTTGGGTGCGGCGCCATTTCCAGAAGATAGATTGACGGTTTTTCCGCAGTCGGAGATGCAGATGGGCGGAGTGATTGACCTCTACCGCGCTCCAATTTATACCGTTGTTGATGGGAAAAAATCGTATCAATATCGATCTTGGGCGAAAAATGTAGGGGAGTTGTTCTCGGAAAAGAAAATTGAGATTGGTGATGACGACAAGGTTAGCCCTGCCTTAAATGCAGACTTAAATCTTGGAATGAAGATAGTGATCAATCGTGTGGCCAAAACTACTGTAGAGGTGCCAGAACCGATTAATTTTTCTGTGGTGAAACAATTTAATAATACTTGGGAAAAGGGCCAAAAAGCGGTTATTCAAAAAGGCGTAGCTGGAGTGAAAAAGAAATATTATCTTGTTACCAGAGAAGACGGAGTCGAGATCTCGAGGCAGTACCTGAGATCTGAAGTGGCGACGGCGCCTATCAATGAAATTGATGAAGTTGGTACGAAAGTGGTGGTGTATGGGTCTGGCCGAACTACCTATTATGCGTGGCCGGCGATGGAATCGAAGGGGGAAAAATACTATGCGGCCAGCAAGACTATTCCCAAAGGGACTGTGGTTTGGGTGGTGAATACTGCTAACGGCAAGGGTGTAAGGGTGACTGTTCTTGACCGAGTTGGTCCAAACGCGGAGATCGATCTATCGCCAACGGCATTTGCGACGATCAGTACACTTGGAACAGGGGTGATAAATGCAAGGATTGAGAAGTATTATGCAGAATAAAGATTTGGGCAAGGCAGAATTGACCTAAGCGAGCAAGTTACAATAACCAAGAGACAATAATTAGTAAATATCCAAATTTCCAATTTCCAATTCCTCAATCAATGATTAAATGACCAAATGGTTAAATGATTAAATCCGCATCTCTTTATCGTAGCTCTGGCTAAATGTTCGCTAATAAGCTATATTGGGACTATGGATTTAACCAATAAAGATGAATTAATTCGTTATTTGCAATCTCACGGGCTCTACACCAAACACTCTTTGGGGCAGAATTTTTTGGTGGACAGAGTAGCTTTAGATAAAATTGTTGCAGCCGCAGAATTGAGGTCTGATGACCTCGTTCTCGAAGTTGGCCCGGGTTTGGGAACGATGACAACAGAATTGATTAAATATGCCAAAAAAGTATTAGGGGTAGAGATAGATGACAATCTTGCCAAGCTATTGGCAAGTAAATTATCAAATATCAAGGATCAATGTTCAATTAATGGTCAAATATCAAGTATCAATGTTCAAGAAAATATTAAAATAACTGAAAATTGTAAAGTTAAAAACTTAATTGATCATTGGCACTTGAAACTTGATCATTCGAGTATCGATATATATAATGACGATATCTTGAAGATTAATATTCCAGCCTTGGTCGGAGATAGGGAGTACAAGGTGGTGGCCAATATTCCTTACTACATCACCAGCAAGATATTGCGATTGTTCCTGACTTTGAAGTCAAAGCCGACGACGATTGTAGTTTTGACACAAAAAGAGGTTGCCGAGAGGATCTGTGCCACTGCCGGAGATCATACTGTTTTGTCTCTGTCTGTTCAAGCATATGGCAAGCCTGAGATCGTTGATATTGTAAAAAAGGAATCATTTTTCCCTGCACCCAAAGTCGATAGCGCGATATTGAAGATTTCCATTTGTAAAACAGATGCACAATATTTGCAGGATCGTGAATTTGAAAAATCTTTATTCCGGTTGATAAAGTTCGGTTTTGCTAGTAAGCGCAAAACATTGGTTAATAATCTGGGTTCTGGCACTGGACTCGGTAAAGAAAAAATATTGGCAATACTTTCGGATATGGAAATCGGCGAGAAAGCTCGGGCACAGGAACTCTCTCTCGATCAGTGGATAAAAATCGCAGAAATGGTCTATAATAAGTAGGGTTCTGATAATTAATTCTTTTTAATAATATTTTGGAGGGGAAGCCGTGAACGATCGTTTGATCCAGTCAGATGATAGTGAAAAAACGCAGACAGGGGGATATTCAAAGCGGAAATATACGATCTCGGAATTTCGTCGTGAGGTTGGCTTACCTTTGGTCATTACTCGAAAATTGTTGCTCTCGGGTATGGTTGAAGTTGAGCATTTGGCTGATGGTACGATCGGTATCACTACCGAGGAACTCGGGCGGACAAAAGATTTTTTGAAGAATCCTTGGACTAGAGCAAGGATATATTTTCGCGCGCTTGGTCCTGGTCTGATCACTGGCGCTTCTGATGATGATCCTTCTGGTATCGCGACCTACTCTTCGGTCGGTGCTGCTTTTGGTTATAGCTTGATCTGGCTGGCGATCTGGCTCTTGCCCCTGATGACGGCTGTGCAGGAGACATGTGCGAGGATCGGCATTGTGACCAATCATGGCTTGGCGAATGTTTTGAAGCGCCGTTATCACAAAGTGATCGTCCTTTTGATCGTCCTTCTTTTGATTATCGCCAATGTTGTCAATATCGGGGCTGATCTTGGGGCGATGGCTTCGGCTTTGCAATTGCTCTGGGATATCAATTTCACAGTGGCGGCAATCATCTTCGCTGTGGTAATAATCCTGATCGAAGTCTTGGTGCCGTATCATCTGTACTCGAAGATACTAAAATGGTTGACCATCTCGGTGTTCGCTTATGTGGCGACAGGTTTCATCATTCATCCAGAGTGGTTGCTGATATTTCAAAAGGCCATCGTGCCCAGTATAACTTTTGATAAAGCTTATATCTTCGCTATCGTGGCGGTTTTTGGTACGACAATTACACCTTATCTATTTTTCTGGCAGACCTCGGAGGAGGTGGAGGAGAAAAATGAACTGAACGAAGATGGGGTTGTCGAGCACAAATTGAACAAGAGAATTGGTCGAATGAGAACAGATGTGAAATCAGGAATGTTTTTGGCTAACTTGGTTTTCTTTTTCATTATTCTGACCACGGCCAAAGTATTAAATCAAAATGGTGTGACTAATATCGAAACAGCTCAGGATGCAGCGATGGCGCTGAAGCCACTGGCAGGTAATCAAGCTTTCTTGCTGTTTGCCCTTGGTATCATCGGCACTGGTTTACTTGCTGTACCAATCTTGGCGGGTTCTGGTGCGTACGCCCTAGCGGAACTGATGAACTGGAAAGAGGGTCTGGAGAAGAAATTTACCCGTGCACGAAGCTTCTATCTAATCATAGTTTTCTCGATAATTATGGGCTTGGCTTTCAATTTCATCGGCATCCCGCCGATGAAGGCGCTCTACTATTCGGCGTTTTTGAATGGTGTAATTGCCGTGCCGCTGATGTATGTGATCATGGTGGTGGGTGATGACAAGAAAATTATGGGTCGTGAAACTAATCCACTCTGGGTGAAGTTTTTTGGCTGGATGGCCTTTGGCTTTGCTGCGATCGCAGTTCTCGTGATGATCGTGCTAAATTTCAGATAGCTCTCAAGCTAGTAAGCTGGTAAGTCTTTAAGCTGAAAAGCTTCTGCTATTGCTTTTTTCAGTAAATATGATATAGTAATCATAATTCGGTTATGAAAGAGGTGGGGATATGGATCTAGCATACACTCTGAAGCGGTATGCGAGAGTTTTTTTATCTGACGACTTACCAAAGCATTTGATAAAAAAAACTCGGTCAGACATGACAAGTGTCTTGGCCAAAAGAGGCGGGCCATTTTTTACAATTTGGTCGGAGCCAGATGGTACTATCTGTATCGATTACAATCAAGGTAAGTTGGTTGTAGTCGTAGAATATCCTTCTGGTAATTCCAGGACCTTCTAGCAGTTTCGGTGAGCCGGCGAATGCCGGCTCACACAATTCATTTAAATTTTAATCATTTGTTGACCAGAACAGAAAATATTTTATGTCGAATAAAAAAAATAACATCGTGATAAAGACGGAACTTATTGAACAGCATAATGAAAAGGCAGGCACGCTTTATATCGTTTCGACCCCTATCGGCAATCTGCAAGATATGACCTTGCGCTCGCTCGAGATTTTAAAATCAGTTGATCTGATCGCCTGTGAAGACACTCGTCATACAGGAACATTGCTCAAACATTTCGAGATCAAGAAGCCGTTGGTTTCCTATTTTCAGCACTCCAAATTGACAAAGATCGAGTGGTTGATCGAACAGTTGCAGGCGGGCAAAAACATTGCCCTAGTTTCTGATGCTGGAACACCAGGCATTTCTGACCCAGGGCAAGCCTTGGTCGGGAAAATCAGAGAATTATCAAGCACTAATGAACAAATATTAGATAAAATTAGTATTTTACCGATCCCGGGCCCATCGGCGATGGCTGCTGCGGTCTCGGTTTCGGGGATGGTGGTCAAGGATTTCTATTTTGCTGGTTTCCTGCCCAAGAAGAAAGGCCGCCAGACCCTTTTCAAGAAGTTTTTGACTTTGGAATGCCCAATTGTTATCTACGAATCTGCAAATCGATTGCAGAGGACTCTGGGGGATATTAGGACCTATCTAGGGGATAGTGTAGAGGTTTTTATTGCTCGCGAGATAACCAAAATGCACGAAGAGTACTGGCGTGGTAATGTCGTAGAGCTATTATCTGATCTCGATAATCATGTGATCAAAGGCGAGGTAGTGCTCGTTGTGAAGAGCTAATTTTTGCTATTTAATGCCAAAGAATTTCATCGCCCTCTTGGTTGATTCTGCCTCGACTTCCGTGAGCGGAATATTTTTGATCTCAGCAATTTTTTTGGCAACTTCGATAACATGGGCTGGCTCGTTGCGCTTGCCTCGATATGGTTCTGGTGTGAGATATGGTGAGTCAGTCTCGATCATGATCGAGCCAAGAGGAGTTTTGCGAATGACCTCGACGATATTATCGTTTTTGTAGGTAATGTTGCCTGTAAAGGAGAGCATGAAGCCAAGATCAAGCATTTTCTCTGCATATTCCCAATCGGAGGAAAAACAGTGCACGACGCCTCTGATCTCAGTCGAATAGGTCTTTAAGATGGCAAGTATATCGGCGTCAGCTTCGCGGTTGTGGACGATGATCGGCATTTTCAGCTCCATCGCCAGATCAAGCATCTGTTCGAAACAAATAATTTGTTCCTCTCTGGTCGGATATTCGGCGTATTTGCTCGATCGTTTCAAAAAATAATAGTCGAGGCCAATCTCACCGACGGCGACGACCTTGTCCGAACTGGTGGCAAAGTGCAGTAGTGAGCTGGAGGTTTCGATCGTTAAATCCTTGGCACAGTGTGGATGAACACCGACTGTTGAGTAAATTTCGGGATAGCGTCGTGCAAGCTCGAGAGAGTGTTTGGAGGATTCGACATCAATGCCGACATTCAAAATACGGCCGACACCGGCTTCCTTGGCTCGACCCAAAACCGCGGGGACATCGCCCTTGAACTCTGGAAAATCTAAATGTGCGTGAGTGTCGATAAACATAACAATAATTGTACAGTTAATTAGAGATAGCGTCTCGAGTACTTGAGTGAATTTGTTATCTTAACAATGAAAACAGTATACACCCGATGACGACAGCTAGACAGAGGTTTTCTCGCTTACTCAAACTTTTTTCTTTGGTCAGGAAAAAAGAGTAGAGCTGAACCAAGAGTGGACCGAGTAGCAAGATGATCGTTGTTTCGACAATGCCGAGCTCCTTGAAGCCGTAAAATTTTAATACCATGCTAACGACCGCTAATGCCGAGGTAAATAAAACAAGTAGGGTCGTTGCGGGAACAATTTTTGTGAAATTTGGTCGGTACATCACCAAGAAGACTATTGCTACTATGAAGGTGCGAATGAAATAGAGCGTGACAGGAGACATGATATCGAGCGATATCTTGATGAAAATGGCTTCCAGCGACATCAATAGCATTGCGAGTAGGGTTGTCTTGGTCGTTTTGCTAATAACGATGTGATCTTTTTTGATTTTAGTAAAAACGAAGGCTGCGGAGGCAATGACACCTATCAATATTTTGATCCAATCTCGTTCTGAAGGTAGAAAAATCGCAGCAAAAATAACTGTGACAAGGGGCGAGAGTAGCATTATCAGCTCAAATTCGTGTAGGCTTTCAGCCTCCAAACTACGGTAATAGTACGCGTTCCAAATCACAGCGGTGACAATCATCGCCAAAAAAATGAAAATGTAGTACAAATTGATTTTGTCGAGGTTGAGAGCACCAAACTTTGGCAAAAGGAGTGCGGTAAGTCCAGCTAGGAATATGAACACCAATGGAACAAAAATTTTGACCGGAACTTTTCTGGCAGATAGCGAAAGCTTGTCAATAATCACCGTACCAGCGTAGCTGATAGAGGCTAATAAGGCTGATAACATAGTTTAGTGGTGCTAATTATTTTAATTTGTCTGCAGAACGATGCTTGATTACGAATCGGTATCCAGCCTTGGAAAGAGCACTTGTGGTTCTAGCGTTTCAAGTTGTTTTTTCATTTTCTCAGCGGTTTCTGGGGTGAAAGGTGCAATGGTTTCGGCGATAATGGTCAAATTGTCATAGGCGGCGAGCAAAACGGCTTCAACTTCGCTTTTTTTGCCCTCTTTGGTGAGCGTCCAAGGTTGTTTTTCGGCAATAAATTGATTTGTTTCCTCAGCAAATTTATCAATTTTCCTGATGGCGCCCATAAAATCGAGATTGTCGAGATCAGGTCCGATTGGTAATTGTTTGTTAGGTAAGATTCCTGCCTGCGCAGGAATGACAGAAGAGGTAGGAATGACAACTTCGTATTTATTGATCATCGAGATGGTGCGCTGGAAGAGGTTGCCGATATTGTTGGCTAGCTTGTTGTAGAGAGATTCAATCTTTGCGAGTGAGATATCACCATCTTCGCCAAAGGGGAATTCGGAAAGTAGGGCATAGCGAACTGCGTCTGTGCCGTATTTTTCAACTGTTTCGATCGGATCGATGACATTGCCGATAGTTTTGCTCATCTTGCCACCATTTACGGTGAAAAAACCGTGGGCAAAAACCTTTTTTGGTGTTGGTAAGTTCAAAGCCATGAGTAGGGCAGGCCAGATAATGGCGTGAAACCAGAGGATGTCTTTGCCGACGAGATGAAGATTGGCTGGCCAGAAATCTTCTTTGCCATAGATTTTAGTCGCTGTGCAGTAATTCAAAAGTGCATCGATCCAGACATAGATGGTTTGTGATTTGTCTTCGGGGAAGCTGATGCCCCACTCGACGGCTTGGCGGGAGATGGAGATATCCTCGAGCCCTTGTTTGATCTTGCCCAAGACTTCATTTTTCCTGCTGTCGGGACCAATTTCTAGTTCTCCAGAGTTGATCTTGGCTAATAGTTGGTCACCAAAAGCAGATAATTTGAAGAAATAGTTCTCCTCGGTTTGAGCAACTGGTGCTTTTTTGTGATCGTGGCAGAGGCCGTCGACTAGATCTGATTCTTTCAAAAATTTTTCACAGCCGACACAGTAGAGACCTTCATATTTGCGTTTTTCGACGAAACCTTTGGTTTGAAGCTGAGTCACGAAATCCTGAACCAGTGTTTCGTGCTGTGGGTCTGTCGTACGGAAGAACTCGTCGTAGGAAATGTTAAGTTTTTTGGCCATCGCTTGGAATTTCGGCACGAGTGTGTCGGCAAATTGTTTGGGTTCTAGATTGGCCGCCGCCGCCGCTTCGGCGATCTTGGCGCCGTGCTCGTCTGTGCCAGTTAGAAAAAATACCTCATCACCAAGGTTGCGATGGTAGCGAGCGAGAACATCGGCCGCAGTCGAGGTGTAGGCATGGCCAATATGGGGAATATCGTTGATGTAATAGATCGGGGTTGTGATGTAGTATTTCATAGCAAAATTGTAACTGATTTTGTTATTGCTGTCCACTTTTTGAGCGTACTCATTGACAAATACAGAAAATTAGTGTATGATAAACGCATCTTAAGTGCCTGTTGTCGCCGAACGCGTCAAAATTTGCAGGTGCCGAGAGATAGGAGAGCAAAATGAAAAATTTTTTCATTTTCGCAGCCATTCTTTTGATGGCGATTCTTCTCGCGAAAGGATTCGCGAACAGCCGTCAAAACCAGCCGTCGCCGAGTGCGACGATTACTTCTCCCTCTCTATATTCTCAGGAATTGGTTGAGGAGAGCGAGCGGGTTGACGCTCGCGAGCTGAGGGACCGCCACAGAAATGAGGCGGAGCAAAAAAAACTCCAGAAGGCGCTCAAGGATCGAGCGGAATCTGGAGAAGGGCTGGCGGATAGTACTGGCCCATAACATAACGCTCTCCCTGCCTTGTGCAGCGGAGGGCGTTTTCTATATGTTGACAATGGATTTAACGGGTGTTATATTGATTTATATATAACAAGTGAGAGATATCGCAGACAAATCAAATATGAAACAGATTACCGTCAATAAGCTACAGAGTGAAATTTCAAAGGTTATTCGTGAAGTCGAAGCCGGAGAAGTTTATGAAATAAATCGATATAGCGATTCGGTTGCCTTTTTGATCTCGAAAGAGAAGTTTGCAGAGCTTTCGGGCGGCGATGGTTGTAAAGCGTGCATGAAGGACCTACGGAAGATTGCGAAGAAATTGACTTAATTAATTTTTATTATTTGTCCATTTAATTATTATTTTTCCCCCTCTCCTTTCCAAGGAGAGGCAGGGTGAGGTGAAATATTTAAGATGAAACCTCATCTAACTTCTCCTTCAAAAGGAGAAGAACCATTAGAGTAATTAGAATAATTAGAAAATTTACTATGATTTATTTAGACAATGCGGCAACAACGGAGCTAGCTCCAGAGGTGATCGAGGCGATGCATCGGGCAGAGCCTATTTTTGGTAATCCCTCGTCGGTTCACTCTGTTGGCAATGAGGCGCACTCGTTGCTGGATGAGTCGAGAAAGACGGTTGCAAACTTTTTGAATTGTAGAGAGAGTGAGATTATTTTTACTTCTGGTGGTAGTGAGAGCGACAATTTGGCGATCAGAGGAATAGTAGAAGAAAACAGAAAACCTCACTACGCCAAGGCTGCGAGGGGCAGGCAGAAAACAGAAAACAGTGAAAAAACTCATGTGATTACGAGTGCGATTGAGCATCATGCGGTTCTGCATACGATTCAGGAACTGGAGAAAGAGGGGAAGATAGAGGCAACATATATCCAGCCAAATGCAGAAGGAATTATTTCGGCAGAATCGGTCACGAAAGCAATTAAGCCCAATACAATACTGGTCTCGATCATGTATGTGAATAACGAAACCGGAACTATCAATCCTATTCGAGAGATAGGATTGGCAATTTCTAATTACCTAAGTTCTAATTGCCCTAAACAAATCCCAAACAAGAACCAGCGAATTTTCTTTCATACAGATGCGGTGCAGGCTGCTGGCTACTTAGACATGGATGTGAAGAATCTTGGCGTCGACCTGCTGACCTTCACTGGCCACAAGATACATGGGCCAAAAGGTGTCGGCGTATTATTTTTGAAGAAAGGGACGCCGGTAAAGTCGCAAATTACGGGTGGTGGTCACGAGGGCAACCGTCGGGCAGGAACCGAAAATATTGTCGGCATCGCTGGCTTGGCAGCGGCAGTAGAAAAAGTTAGAAAACCCCACTTCGCCAAGGCTACGAGGGGCAGGCAGAAAACCCCACTTCGCCAAGGCTACGAGGGGCAGGCAGAAAACGGAAAACAGTTGGCTGCTCTCCGTGATAAACTTGAAAATTATTTTTTGGAAAATGTGGCCGAGGCAAGACTGAATGGTGACAAAAATGCTCGGATTCCCTCTGTGACAAATGTTAGTTTCAAAAATGCCGAAGGTGAGTCAATCGTACTGTTGCTCGATGCCAACGGGATATGTGTTTCTTCTGGTTCTGCTTGTACTTCACAGTCTCTGGCTCCTAGTCATGTTTTGACTGCGATGGGCGTGCCAGTCGAATACACTCATGGCTCGATCAGATTTTCGCTTTCTGAGTCGACAACCGAGGCGGATATTGATAAGGTGATCGAGGTTTTGCCTCCTATTATCGAGAGGTTGAGACAGATGAGCCCATTACAATAATTTAATCATTTATTCATTTACTCATTTGTTTATTTAATCAAATAATTAAATATTCAATAAATGACTAAATGGTTAAATGACTAAATGATTAAATGGCTTTTAGCCACGAAGGAGCAAGTGGAGCAATATACAAAAAAAGTTATCGAGCATTTCATGAACCCATCTAATATGGGCGTGATTAAAGATGCTGATGCTGTTGGAGAAGTTGGAAATCTGAAGTGTGGTGATGTGATGAAGATCTATTTGAAGATTGGAAAGAGGAGCCCCCACTACGCCAAGGCTACGCGGGGCAAGCAGGAGCTCCCACTACGCCAAGGCTACGCGGGGCAAGCAGGAGATAGGGAAGAGTATATAGAGGATATTAAGTTCCAAACTCTTGGTTGTGCGGCGGCGATTGCAACCTCCTCGGTGGTGACTGAATTGGCGATGGGGAAAACGCTTGATGAGGCCGAGAAAATAAATCAGGATGATATCAACGAAGTTCTTGGTAAATTGCCAGCGCCAAAATATCATTGCTCGGTCTTGGCAGACAAAGCGATCAAGGCAGCGATTGTTGATTACAAATCAAGAAAAAATGGCTAAATCATAATTTCTAATTTCTAATCACTAAATCCTAAACAATGTTTAAATGACCAAATAAATGAGTAATTGACTAAATGATTAAATCTATGATCAATATGAATAAACAATTCGATGGTAAGACAATTCGTGATCGGTCTTTGAAGCAGATTGCCGACAAAAATGCAGCTGCTTCTCGACCGCCGCATCTGGCGGTGATTTTGGCTGGAGATAATCCAGTTTGTGCCAAATATGTTGAACTGAAAAAGAAAAGTGCGATCAGGGCGGGAATTACTTTTTCTGACTATCAGTTCGATAATACTCACTCCCAGCAGGAGATTATTGAGTGTATACAGCACTTGAACGACGATGAAGAGATAGATGGCATCATGATCCAGATTCCAGTTGACCTGAAATTTGATCGTGATGAATTGATCAAATCTATTTCACCGAAGAAAGATGTCGATGGCTTGCGGTACTGTCTGGGACTTGATTCTGATTTCAAACCGCCGGTAGTAGAAGCGATACTGGAAGCCCTTCGACTCGCTTCGCTTGCTCAGGGTAAAACTTCGAAAGACTCAAAGGTTGTTCTGGTTGGTAGTGGATTTTTGGTCGGTAAACCTTTGGAGAAAGCATTAAGAGAGATTGGTGTTTCTCCTGTTGTCATTTCGACCGGAGCGGAGAAATCTTCTGACACTCGAAAGATCTCTCGACAAGCTCGAGATGACATGAAAAATTCTGATATAATTATTACTGCCACCGGTCAGTCTGATTTAATTAAGCCTGATATGATCAAAGAGGGTGTCGTCTTGATCGATGCAGGCACGACCGAAGCGAACGGCTGTTTGGTGGGTGATATCGATCCAAAATGTTATGAGAAATCGTCTTACTATACACCAGTCCCTGGCGGTATCGGGCCAGTCACGATCGCAAAATTGTTTGAAAATTTGACTAAATAGTCATTAAATAATTTAGTCATTTATTCAATTAGCCATTTAATCATTTATTGAATATTTGATTATTGGTTATTAACTGATTATTGCCGTTAAGTCTCGAGCTTGTCGAGAGATATCTTGGTTATTGATTATTAGTTAGTTCTTATTAATTTTGAAACAAAGCAATTTGATAAAAGTAGCAGTTGGTATGAGCGGAGGCGTCGATTCATCGGTCGCCGCTTTTTTGTTGAAGCACGCGGGTTATGAGGTGGTGGGCTTTTTTATGAAGCTTTGGCACGATCCAAAATGTGATATTAGTCGTGAGAATGCCTGTTGCGATGATCAAGCTCAGGCTGATGCACGAGCGATTGCGAAGCAACTAGAAATTCCTTTTTATGTTGTCGATGCGCGAGACCGATTTAAGCAGGATGTGACCGATTATTTCATCGATGAATACAGAAATTGTCGTACGCCCAATCCGTGCATTGTCTGCAATGAAAAGATCAAATTTGGTTGGTTGCTCGAGTATGCCGAGAAGATGGGGTGCGATTTTCTGGCCACCGGACATTATGCCAGGATAGTAAATCCTGGCAAATTATCAAGTATCTATGATCAATGTTCACTTAATGATCAATTGAATAAATTGTCAACTAAAGATTTAAATGATCATTCCAATCATCTTTTGAAAGGTTTGGATGAGAGTCGCGACCAGTCGTATTTTTTGTATCGCTTGAATCAAGAACAGTTGTCAAAGATCATTTTTCCGATCGGCGATATGAAAAAAAGTGAGGTGCGGAAGCTGGCAGAAGAATGTGATCTGCCAGTTTTTGAGAAAGCGGAGAGCCGAGAGATCTGTTTTGTCGCTGACGATTATCGTAATTTTTTGCAGAGATATCTGCCGGAAGATTCATTTAAGTCTGGAGAGATTGTTGATACAAAAGGCCATATTCTTGGTCACCATGAAGGACTGGTGAATTATACTATTGGGCAACGCAGAAGTGTGAATCAAGAATTAAGAATTATGAATAAGGGTGAGGACACAAAGCCACTTTATGTCGTCAGGCTGGACAAAGAGAAAAATCAGCTTGTGGTGGGAGAGGATGCTGAGCTGTGGCACAGCAAGTTTCTGGTAGATGAGATGACTTTTATTAGTCCAGAAACTGAATTAAGAATAATGAAAAATGAATTAAGAGGAAAGGCGGTAAAGATTAGGTATGGGGCCGATTTGGTGGATTGTTCTGTTTGTCCTGACCATAATTCATTATTCATTATTCGTACTTCATCGCCTCTAAGGGCGATTACCCCTGGTCAATCTGCTGTCATTTATCTCGATGATGAGGTTGTTGGGGGCGGAATTATCTCCTCGTTGTGATATTATCTAGATATGACAGAACTTCAAACAAAGATTGAGCATTTGCCAGGTGTCGGGATCAAAACCGCGGCCAAATTTGCCAAAATAGGGGTGACGACATTTGAAGATTTACTCTATTATTTTCCTCGAGCTTATCGAGATTTTTCTGTTTCGACACCGATTGCCAATATTTCATCTGAATTGGCCGATAGTGGCGGCGTAGATAATAATTTTACGATCTCTGGATCAATTCTTGGCATCACCAGTAAAAAAACTCGAAGACGCGGTTTTACGGTCACTGAAGCGGTAGTGTCTGATGAGACGGGCACGATAAAAGTTGTGTGGTTCAATCAGCCCTACTTGGAGAAAATGTTGAGAACTGGGTCGGAACTCATCCTGAACGGGTTGGTCGATTACGACCATTTTGCTGGCGGCTATGTTATGGAATCGCCGATTCGAGCTGATAGAGCGACACTGATGGCCGTCTATCGTGAAACTGGCCGCCTGAGCAGTTTTTATATCCAAAAGATTGTCGCCGCACTCTTGAAGCAACAGATTGAAATTGAGGAATGGATGCCAGAAAAGATTATGGATGGGCTTTTCTCAATTCAAAAAGCAATCGAAAAGATTCATACTCCAGCTGATCAAGAAGAGCTAACTAAGGCAAAGCGACGATTGGCTTTCAATGAATTATTTTTGATTTCATTGCGAGGACAGTTGGCCAAAAGAAAAAGGAGTCAGGAGTCTGGAGTCAGTATCCAGGTCGAAAGTGAAAAACTTGATTTGTTCATTAAAGCATTACCGTTTGAACTAACAGTCGATCAGCAAAAAGCGATAGATGAGATTAAAAATGATTTAGCAAAGACTGTGCCGATGAATCGGCTTTTAAACGGTGATGTTGGTAGTGGCAAGACTGTGGTGGCAGCTGTTGCGGCGAAATTAACTGTACAGGCTGGTTATAAAACATTGTTTATGGTGCCGACGGAGATATTGGCTTTTCAACATTATGAGTCTTTCAAAAAATTGTTTAATGATTCTCTCGTCGGAATCGTGACTGCTTCACAGAAAGTAAATATTGAGGCTCCGATTCTAATCGGAACTCATGCCTTGCTCTATATGAAAACGCCGATTGAAAATGTTGGTTTGGTTATCGCCGACGAACAACATCGATTTGGTGTGGCGCAAAGAGCAGCCCTAAACGAATTAAATGTTGGCAATAGTAAGCCTCATTTTCTTTCAATGACCGCTACACCGATACCGAGGACGATGCATCTAGCCGTATTTGGTGAGCTCGACGTGTCAGTGATCAGAACAAAGCCAATTGGCAGAAAAGAGATCAAAACTAGATTTGTTGAGCCGGAGAACAGACAGAAGGCTTATGATTTCATTGGGAAACAAATTGAAGCAGGAAGGCAGGCTTTTGTGATTTGCCCACTGATAGAAGAGAAAACCGTGGACCCCACTACGCCAAGGCTACGAGGGGCAGGCAGTGAACATGAAACAGTCGGTTTGTTTGAAGAAGAGAGGAAGACTGTCAAGACGGAATATGAGAAATTGCAGCTAATTTATCCTGAGTATGAGATAGGGATTTTGCACGGCAAGATGAAAGCTAAAGAAAAAGAAGAGGTGATGTCGAAATTTGCCAGCAATGAGATCAATTTACTGGTCGCAACTTCGGTGGTCGAGGTAGGTGTCGATATTCCAAATGCGAGTGTGATGATGATTGAGGATGCTGAGAGATTTGGTCTTGCCCAGATCCATCAGTTTCGAGGGCGAGTCGGTCGCGCTGAACATCAGTCATTTTGTTTTTTGTTTTCGTCAACTCGAGGAGAGAAGTCATTAGCTCGCATGCATCAGTTGGAAAATGTTTCCGATGGCTTCGAGCTCGCCCAGATCGATCTAGAAACGCGGGGCCCCGGAGCCATCTTTGGGATCGAACAGTCAGGCATCTCGAATCTAAAAATGGCAAGTATGGGTGATATTGAAACTATGGATTTGGCAGTTCAAGCAGCCAAGACAATTACTCCTGAAATAGACAAATACCCGAAATTGATAGAAAAAATGAAAAATTTTGAGTCCGCACTACATATGGAATAAAGTTTTGAGTGGATCGGGACGGGGAGTATAAAATAAAATAGACCAGCCGTGACTATGAGTCAGGGCTGGTCTTGCGTTTGGAGATTACTAATTTTTTTCACCTCTGATGTGTAATCTGCACTTTTCTGGGAGATAGACTCCAGTCGGGTGCTGGAGGGTACCCGTTACCCAGAATGTGTAGCCACTGCTCATTGTTGAGCCTGCTGCCGATATAATGCAGCGATCTCGTATTGAGATCTCGTAACACATTATATCTTCCTTTGCCTCACCATGGTTTACGATGGCTCGTATTTCGAGCAGCCAATAATCAGAGGAGTAGCGCTCCAACAAATTTCGAAATTCATCATCATACCATTGGATGATTTCACTCGAGCAGCCCAAGGAGAGAAATATTTTTCTCACATTGGGTTTGTTTAGAGGCTCTCCTGTGTAGCGACAGTCGAATACTATCTCCTTAGTGATATCAACTGTCTCGAATGGTTTCTTGTCAACGAATCTTTCCCTATATGAGAGCTGAATCTTGATCGAAACCATTATTGCGACGATGGCCACCATTGGCCAAATTGTATTTGTTCCAAGTTTTCCTATCACTATTCCGATTATGCAGGTGGTAGACGCTAGTACCATTACCAACGTCACTATGAAATCACCATCGTTAAATTTTTTTTTCTATTACATAGAATAGCGTTGCTATCATTATGATGACGATAGCGATTGTCGTTAGAGCCAATATCAGCCCTTGCATGCCTAAAAAGCATGCGATTACATAGGCAATAACTGTAAATATTGCCACAACGCTTAATTCTAGCATTTTCTTTCTCCTCTTTACGTCAGCCATAATACTGATCGTAACAATTGGCATTATAGCACTATATTTATATAATGTCAATACATATAGACATATATTGACAAAGATACAGCCCTGATATATTGTATTGTAATAATAATGTCGAAATAGTTCGACGAAACGAGATTATAAAAATATGGAAGAAATTGAAAAATTAGGCTTGGATAAGAAGGATGTGAAGGTGTATTTGGCCTTGCTCGAAATGGGCGAGACTCATATCGTGCCGTTGGCCCAAAAAGTAGAATTGCCGCGAAATACGGTGGTGTATATTTTGGAGAACCTGAAAAGTATAGGATTGGTTGAAATATTGCAGAGATGTTCGAGGCGTGTGTATCTACCGAATCCACCTGAAGCTGTTTTGAATCTTGCGAAAAGACAGAAGGATGAGGCTACTGAACGAGAAAAAACAGCAAAATCAATCTTGCCAGAATTAAAAAGGTTGTACTCAACTTCGATGGTCGAGCCGAGTATGCGATTTTTCAAGGGTCAAGATGAGATTCGTCAGATTTATGATGAAATGATTGTCTCCGGGGAGACAGAGATTTTGTATGTCGGAGAATACGACAAGATTGTTGAGGTAATTGGGAAGCGTTATCTGGAAAAATTCATTAAAAACAGAATTGCCAAGGGGATAAAAACTCGATCTGTCAGAGTTCGTGCAGCGGAAGTAGCTGAATCCATCTTCCAGTCACCAGAGGAGACTATTCGTCAAATCAGATACTCGCCAGCTGATTTTGTTAGTCCTGGGCATGTGACGATTTATCAAAATACAGTTGCAGTAATCACGACAGCCAAGGAGAATTTTGGATTTGTCGTGACTTCGAAGGAATACGCTATCACAATGAAAAGTTGGTTTGAACAACTTTGGAAAGTTTCAAAAGAATAAATAGTTGCCGTTTGTGGCCAATAGTTGGTGGTGATAAAATATTTGTATGGACAAGATCAAGCTCAAAAAAACTGAGTACGAGAAATTTATTGAGAAGACGAAAGAATTCGTCGATAAATATCGACTATATATCGGCGGCGGACTATTAATTTTTGTGATAGTGCTTTCTGGCGGTCTGCTTTGGTTAGAAAACAGGGGAGAGCCCGAGTGGCAAGCCGAGTACAAAGAGTTGTCGGCTCGACTGAGTGCGCTGGAAAGCAAAACTGCAGATAAATCACTAGGTAGTCCAAGTGTCTCAAGTGAGCAATCTATCGCTGTGGCCTCTGCCAGTAGTGAGTCTCAAAGCTCGTCGACTTCGAAAACTGCTGCAATAATTGCGCCAAAAGGTAAGGTAAATATCAATACGGCAAATGCGGCACAACTAGATACTTTGCCGGGGATAGGGGCGGCTTATGCGGGTAGAATTATCGATTATCGGGTGGCGAAGGGCGGTTTTAAGACTCTCGAAGAACTAAAAAATGTCAAAGGTATTGGAGATGCTACCTTTAATAAATTGAAAGATTTTATAACTCTCTAAAAAATTATAGTGTGGAGAACGCGTCTTTGACTTTGGCGATACCAGCTTCGAGCTTGGTTTTTTCGTCCTCGAGCGATTGGTTTGACTTCTCAAGTGAATCTGACTTAGCAATCAGATCTGATAGGATCGAAGACATCTTGTCGATGCCAGCCTTGATATCGGAAGCAGCTTTGTCGAAATCAGTTTTGATCGAGGACAAATCTGCGGTAGTCTCGACCTTTTTGTCTTCGCTATTGTTCACTATTGTGTCCCCAGTTTCATTTTTGACATCGTCAACGGTGAAAGTAGCGTCATCTTTGGTTTCCGAGTCTGTTTTGACTACAGGACTACCAACGATGGTGTCGGGAGCAAGATCTTCCTCGTCATCATCAAATGGAGATTTGGCTGGCTTTGTGTCAGCTATTTTTGTATCGACAGCGGGTTGCGCTGGCGAGTTGGCAAATGGATGAAAAGTAAAATCACCATCATCGCTAGATGTAGTTGCGTTATCAGTGCTATCGTCGGTCGTCTTTTGACTTGGCGTACCCCAGTTCTTGGATTCTTCTTCCAGAACTTTGTCTTCGTCATCTCCCATGGTCCCTCCTTGAAAGAGTAAAATTAAATTGTTGATTTTATTATAAAACCTTTAGAAATATAATGCAAATTTTTGAAATTAATCGTTTATGGTGCGGGCGAGAGGACTTGAACCTCCAAGGGTTTCCCCACATGCTCCTAAGGCATGCGCGTGTACCATTTCGCCACGCCCGCATTAAGACTATTTTACCTTATTTTGTTCCTCTTGTAAACGTAAAACAGACATCGCAGTTGCTTTTTTTCGGCTAAGACAAATAATATTGTCTTTACTGTACATATAACGAATCAATTTTTGTGAGTCATTTTTGCCGTAAACTAGTTGCCAACAACGCGAAACACTTACTAAAAAACCTCCCGTGACGGTTGTCTCGTTTTTTATATTTTTCATCAGCCAAACTAGAAAATTTTTACTACCGGAGGCAAATCGTATTTTTACTTGCAAAAATTTGCTTTCAGGGTGCTTCGATAGGCTAATCGATCCGTCACCGTCGAGTAGTCCTCGCAAAAAATCAGCGAAAAACCTGACGTTTATTTCCACCTGACTAATCGTTAGGCTTTTATTGTTTGTGATGCCTATTTTGTTAAAAAACTTATATAGCGCAACATTGCTGAATTGGATGCGAAAGTAGTCGCGATTGTTGTGTCCGTTTGATTTTAGAGATATTGGCGTTGTGATGGAGAGGCATTGCTTGAAATTTTCAATTTGCTCAATATCTTTTGAGGTAAAATCTAGATGACGGCCATCTATTGATAAATAACCATCAGAAACGAATAAGCCAACAGCGTATGCTAGGTTTTTATTCCATTTCAAATCCATAGTCTGATCAAATTGAATTTTCGTGCAACATTTATCGTTAACTAAATTACCAACCGCCTCCTCCTCCACCACCTCCACCGCCCCCGGCACCGCCAGAGCCAGAGGACGAAGCGGAGGAAACGGCGCTTGTAACTGAGTTCATCGCTGATGTAAACGAATCGACATCAAACGAGCCGATGGCGCCGTAGTACCAAATAGGGTGGTATGCCCCGAAGTATTGGTCGCCATAAATCAGTTTCATCTTCTTGATCCAAAGCCCCGTGATACCAAAACCAATGGCATAGGGGAGAAGTTTGTCAAAGATGTTTTCTTTTTCGTTGAATTGTTGGCGATATTTTTCGGCTGTGGTCATAAATAGCTTCAGCCCTTTGATCTGCCAAGCCAGCTCGGCACCACTTTGAGTTAATTTGGGCATTAGTGCGCCGAAAATAATGGCAATTATTCCAGAAATGATGATGGCAGCGGCCAGATATAAGTTTAGGGAGCCAACATAGAACCCACCAACGATGAGGATTACCCCAAGAATGATGAAGACGATCATTCGCGTTGCGCCGCCCTTTTCGATATATCCAGAGTCCTCACAGTATTTTCGTAGATCGTCTTGAAAGATCTTCAAGTATTTGTTGTTGGAGATAGCATCTTTTTTGATGCTAGAAAGTAATGACTCGGACCCACTTTGGAAGAACCATCCAAGTAGAATGTCTTGATATGGCAGAAGCTTGTCGGATTTATCAATCTTGGTCAGTTTGTAATCTTTGCCGCCAAAGAGGCCTTTCTTCTCGATTTCTTCGATCTTAAGATGACCTTTGGTCGCAAGATAGATGAGTTCGGCTGTGACAATATTGTTGTCGAAATAGCCGCCACGAGCAAGGAATTGGACTGCGCCAGCCGACAGGTTTTTGGGTGGCTCATATTCAGCCATGATAGATTTATTCACCTTGTGATCACGGCCATACTTTTTCCAGTAATTGAAAATGAAGACAAAAATCAGGATGGGGATAAGGACGAAAAGATAATTGTCATAAAGTTCAAACCAAGTCAGGCCGGCGTTGGATATCATATTATTGGGAGCAATACTAAAGTCGGCGCTGACGCCTTCGCCCTGAACAATGGTCCGAGAAGTTTCGAAATTGATAACATTGTTCGCTAACTGTGTCACTTTGAGATCATCTGAGTTTGTCGAACCTTGTGTTCCAAAATACGCCAATGTATTGATTTTGTTGACGGCAGGGGGGAAGGTGACAGTGGCGCTGAATTTGTCAATTGGAATACCCCATTGATTACCAGAAAGGTTCCAGAAAAATCGATCGGTTGCTCTACTGTCGATGATAGTGTTTCGAATGCGATATTTGAGTATGTAGTCATTTGCACCAGTTACAGAGATGTTTGGGTCGCCAATTTTCCACGTCAGTGTGTGGTTAAATTGATCAGTTGACTCGGAATACATATAATCTTGACCCACTAGATCAGTGATGTCGATAAGCTTGATCGGAGTTTCGATAAATTTGCCGTCAAGTTTGAATCGGGTTGGGAGAACGCGGAAGATGCCGTGTTTGTCGGGCAGATCCCCACAATCAGCTGTTATTTTTTCTGTAACATCAATAGTGCCGTCGGTATTGACGGTGATGTCAGAATGAAAATCTTTTAGATACCAGTCGGTGATTTCGGAGGCGCTACGAGCTTGGGTGATCAGAGGAAAAAGTAAAAAAGAAAGAGTGAACAGAGGCACTAGCCAAATAGAACGAATGATTTTTGTCATAATTAATTCATTAATTGTTCAAGTTGTGCTATATAAATTATATACCGTGATTACAAAAAAGCGAAAAATTATTGCGATTGTTGGACCAACAGCCTCAGGAAAGACGGGGATTGGGGTGAAACTAGCAAAGGAATTTAACGGCGAAATCATCTCTGCTGATAGCCGTCAGGTTTATCGTGGGCTTGATCTCGGAACTGGTAAAGATCTGGCTGAATATGGCGAGGTGAAATATCACATGATAGATATCGTTGACCCAGGGGAGAAGATGACGCTTTTCGACTATTTGCCACTGGCTCGATCGGCAATTGAAGACATCTTTGCTCGTGGCAAGGTGCCGATCCTCGTTGGGGGCAGTGGGCTATATATTCAGGGACTTGTCGAAGGGTTCGCTCTTCAGCAGAAAACAGAAAACTCCACTACGCCAGGGCTACGAGGGGCAGGTAAAAAACAGAAAGCAGAGTATTCGCGTGAGCAATTAGACAAACTGACAACAAAAGAGCTGAACGAGGTCTTGGAGAAAAGTGATGTCCAGAAATATGAATCAATCGATCACAAAAATCGGCATCGATTGATCAGAGCAATTGAACTAGCGCAAGAGGGGCTCAACCCTGTGAAGATTAAGCCTGATTTCGAGGTCTTACAGATCGGAGTAGATGTGCCACGCACAGAATTACATCAGCGAATTGATAAAAGAGTTGACGAGAGATTTGAGGTTGGAATGACTCAGGAGGTGCGTGATTTGTTAATATCAGGAGTTGATCCGGTCTGGTTGATCGGGCTGGGTCTGGAATACAGAGAAATTACTCAATACCTTCTAGAATTAAGAATTAAGAATATTCAATTATGGGAAAAATTGGGCGAGAACCGTGACTCATCATTCGTGATTCATAATTCTGAATTTCAAGCCATGTCTCAGGATTTGAAGTATTGTACTCATCAATTTGCTCGTCGTCAGATGACTTGGTTTCACCGTTTTCCTGAGATTCAATGGTTGCCCAATTATGAACAAATCAAAAGATTTGCCAAGATATTTTTAGAGCACTAAGATTATTGTATTGGAATAATACTAACGATATTTCTTTTTGCGTTTGGTGGCTAAACTGAGCATAGTGAGCTGTTTCTCGAGATTGGCGGAAGCATCAGCGAATTCAATTTCATTTTTGGCTTCGGTTAAATGTTTTTCTGCTAACTCTTTGGCTTTCATAATTTTTAATTCATCGAGATTGGCGGTGTCTTCGGCGGTGTCGGCCAAAATTTTGATAACATTGTTATTGATTTCAGCGATGCCGCCTTCGGTTGCTAACTCTTTTTCTTCGCGGCCGTTTTTGATCTTGATCAATCCTGCTTTGATCAGGGTGATCAAGGGTTCGTGATTTGGCAAAATGCCAATCTCGCCATCGGTCGTTGGGAGTGTAATTTCGGTAGCTTCGGCCTCGTAAGCTATACCGGAGGGGGAGATGAGTTTTAATTTGAAGGTGTTCATATTAATTGAAATTAGACATACCGATTGCGAAATTTATTATTGTAAAGCCAAGCCAGCTCAAAAATATTCCCGATAGAATAAATGAGATGATAGAGCAAAATTTCCAGATTTTTTTTCGAGGATCCTTTAGGCTCCAGAAAAATACAGGAAAGGAGCTAATAAATATTATTAATATTAATAATTCAAGATTGATTGTAATATACTCTTTTAAAGTTAGTGGCATATTGCTCCTTTTATAGTTGTTTGATATCGCCTTTCATATAGAAAGCCGTTTCTGGTTTATCATCGTGTTTGCCGTCGATAATTTCTTTAAAACCTTTGATTGTGTCAGCGAGAGAAACATAAACACCTGGGATGCCAGAGAAGACTTCGGCGACATGGAAAGGTTGAGAGAGAAAGCGTTGGATTTTGCGCGCTCTGGAAACGGCGGTTTTATCCTCGTCAGAAAGTTCCTCCATGCCCAAAACGGCAATAATGTCTTGCAGATCCTTGTAGCGTTGTAAGATTTTTTGAACATCGCGGGCGACTTTGTAATGTTCTTCGCCAACAATGTTTGGGTCAAGAATATTTGAGTTTGAAGCAAGCGGGTCGACGGCGGGATAAATACCAAGCTCGGCTAGACTTCTTTCTAGCACGATCGTCGAGTCCAGATGGGCAAAGGTTGTGGCTGGGGCTGGATCGGTTAGGTCATCGGCGGGAACATAAACAGCCTGTACAGAGGTGATAGAGCCCTTTTTGGTCGAAGTGATGCGTTCCTGTAGATTACCCATTTCTTCGGCTAAGGTTGGCTGGTAGCCGACAGCAGAGGGCATTCTGCCAAGCAATGTCGAAACTTCTGAGCCGGCTTGAGTGAAGCGGAAAATATTGTCGACAAAAAGCAAAACATCTTTGCCTTGGTCGCGAAAATATTCGGCTTGGGCGAGTCCAGAGAGGGCGACACGCATTCGAGCTCCAGGTGGCTCGTTCATCTGGCCGAAAACTAAAGCAGTTTTTTCCAAAACTCCCGACTCTTTCATCTCGTTGTAGAGGTCATTACCTTCCCGAGTGCGTTCGCCGACGCCGGCGAAAACCGAAAGTCCAGAGTGTTCTGAAGCAATATTGCGAATGAGTTCAGTAATTAGAACGGTTTTGCCAACCCCAGCACCACCGAAAAGGCCGACTTTGCCACCTTTGGTGATTGGTGCGATCAGATCGATAACCTTGATACCAGTTTCAAAAATCTCAGTTTTCGTGTTCTGTTCCGAAAAGCTCGGAGCAGGTCGATGAATCGGATAAAAATCTTTTGATTTTGAAGCTGGTTTGCCATCGATCGGCTCGCCGATGACATTAAACATTCTGCCAAGAGAATCATTGCCGACGGGGACCTTGATCGGTTCGCCAGTTGAGACCACTGCAAGCCCGCGTTGCAAACCATCAGTTGAGGACATTGCCACTGCGCGGACAGTTTTGTCGTCGAGGTGTTGTTGGACCTCAAAGACTAAGCGGTGCTTGTCGAGTTGACACTCGATGGCGTCATAAATTGCTGGCAATTTGTCTTCGAAGCGTGCATCGATGACTGCGCCGATAATCTGAGTGATGGTTCCTTTGTTCATATTTCTCCGTAAATTTTAATGGTCAATGATCAAGTGTCAATGATCAATTAAGTTTTTAATTTATTAAGTATTAAGTTTTCTTCTACTGTGTTTATCGATTTTTGGAAAATAAGATTTAGTTCGTGACATTCTTGTATTAAAGGGGTGATATCCATAGCTCTGTCTGATTCAGATTCTTTTAACATGCTTAGCCAATACTTGGTTTCTTGCGATTCTTTTTTGCAGATAAACAATTTATTTTTGAAGTCTTTTTTTGATGATCCGTTTATTGCTTCCATATAATTAGCACCGACACTTGTGCCAGATCTAACCAATTGGTCAATAATTTTGAATGAAACAGGACAATATTTTATCGATTTGCAAAGTCTAATTATATCCTTGCCAAAATTTAGCGTTCGCTCCTGAAGATTGTATTTTGGATTTTGCGTTTCCATTAATAAATATCTATTATTGATTCTTGTTTTCCACTTGCTTGATCATTACTTAACTTATTTCTCACTTGATACTTACTTGATCATTGACCCTTGGTATTTGATCATTGTCTATATTATCCCATCGCTTCTGCGGCGCCGCTGATTTCGGCAATTTCACGAGTGATGCTATCTTGACGAACTGAGTTGTATATCAGTTGTAATTCATCAATCAGATCTTTGGCGTTGTCAGTGGCGTTTTTCATTGCTACCATGCGAGCTGAGTGTTCGGAGGCGTTTGCTTCCAGAATGGCGCCAAATATTTGAACTCGAAGAAATTGTTTTAATATGCCCTCAAAAACGATATCAGGTGATGGCTCAAATTTGAAATTTTCAAGGTTATTGGTCTCGAGGTCAGGGTCGGCCTCCCAAAGATCAAGCTTGTCGATGTGATTAGTCGAGAGGGGTAAAATTTGTTTGACGACACCAGTTTGTTTGATTGAGGATTCAAAATGAGAGTAAATGGCGACAACTTTGTCGTAGTGGCCAGCTAGATATTCGCCATTGGTTAATTTGGAGATAGCGACGATATCTTCGATCTGGACATCGTTTTCAAAAGCAGGAAATTCGGCAATCAGTCGGCCAATTTTGTATCTTTCTGTGTATTCAGCCCCTTTTTTGCCGATAGCTATGACATCACAGCTACCAGAATAGTCTCCGCAAGCTGATTTTTTATCGGTAATTGAGCAAGCGCACTCTTCTTTCTCGAAGCGAATAAACCTTTTGATAATTTCAGCGTTGTAACCGCCACAGAGACCACGATCTGAGGTGATCAGGATGACTGCTGTTTTGTTGACTTTCGTGGCTGAGACTAGGGGGTGATTGTCAGGCAGAACAGAGGCACTTAATTTTTGCAGCATATTCCAAGCATTTTGAACATAGCTCCGCGCAGCAGCGATTGTTTTGGTGGCTTTTTGCATCTTAACAGAGGCGATCATTTCCATCGCTTTAGTAATTTGTCTGGTGTTGTTGACAGATTTAATTCTCCGTCGGAATTCTTGGGTTGAAGGCATGGTCTATTTCATTTTTGTTAATTTACGATCTCACACTGGATAATCAAATTGAACATTTTGGAATGAGTCGACATCTTTATTCAATAGCTCCAAAAGTGCCTCTTTCTTGTTTGTATCTGTCTTAACTGTGGCATAAACTGGTGTTTGATTGATATTGATGACAGTAAATCCAAACGACTCAATCGTTCGCTGTATTTCAGCACAAGAAGCACTGTGGGCAGTGCCAACTATTATCGGATTACCGTTTATGTCTCTGGTGGCTTCGAGAAGGTCTGCCGAATGATTGAGCAGGGTTGGTCCGACAAGGGATGGCTCGATGGTAGAAATATCGTGCTGAAGGTCTGATGTTTTCGGTTTGATGCTATAAGAACAAAAGCGGTCCTGAAAAACATTGTAAGTCATATTATCGTTTAAAGAGGCGTAATTCTTTAGAATCTCATTCGCTTGGGCCATATCAAGCCGATCCTGAAATGAAATAGAGATATACGCATTCTCGAGAGTAGAATGAACAATACCATACTGAATGCTTGGTGTTTGCGGTACGATGTTGTGTTTAGAGATATTATTAATCGAATATTTAGACTCAGGTTTCAGCCAAGAAAATAAGCCATATCCTAAAACTATAATTAAAACAAAACCGAAGCATGCCCACAGCATTGTTCGTGGTTTTTTTGTTCTGACTAAATTTTCTGTTTCATTGTCCATTTATTTATTGCCCTTTGGTATTTCTTCTACGTCCTGTTCAATTTTTTTGCTATTTTTAGCTAAAAAATCTTTCAATTTGGCTTCATCGGCTTCATTTAATTCACCAGTTTCGCGAATGGCGGCAAGGACTTCTTTGATACCTGTTTTGGCTTTAGAAATAATGCCTTTTTCAACCTCGACGATATCGGCGACATCATAGCCGTCAAGATAGCCGTTGATAGCGGCATATAGGACGACGACTTGGTCTTCGACCGAGACAGGGGAGTATTGAGGTTGTTTCATTACTTCGGTAATGCGTTTGCCGCGTTCGATTGTCTTTCTGGTATCGGCGTCAAGATCAGAAGCAAATTGAGCGAAGGCAGCCATCTCACGATATTGGGCCATTTCAAGTTTGAGACGACCAGCTACTTTTTTCATTGCTTTAATTTGAGCAGCACCGCCAACACGAGAGACTGAAATACCAATATTTAGAGCGGGACGAATGCCTTGGTAAAAAAGATCGCTCTCCAAGAAGATTTGGCCATCGGTGATAGATATGACATTGGTTGGGATATAGGCAGAGACATCACCTGCCTGGGTTTCGATGATCGGGAGGGCAGTCATCGAGCCGCCACCAAAGTCTTTGTTCAGGCGGCAAGCGCGCTCAAGTAAGCGAGAGTGGAGGTAAAAAACATCGCCGGGATAGGCTTCCCTGCCTGGTGGTCGTCGCAGCAAGAGCGAAACTTGACGATAGGCCCATGCTTGTTTGGTTAGGTCATCGAAAATAATTAGGACATCTTTGCCGCTTTCCATAAAATATTCGCCAATGGCGCAGCCAGAGTATGGTGCGATGAAGGAAAGGGAAGCGGGGTCAGATGCTCCAGCCAAAACGACGATTGTATAAGCCATCGCACCTGATTCTTCGAGCTTGGCAACGATACGAGCGACCTTTGATTTTTTCTGACCGATGGCAACATAGATACAGATTGGTCTTTTGTCTTTGGGAAGATCTTTTTGATTGATGATTGTGTCGATGGCAATAGCTGTTTTGCCTGTACCACGATCGCCGATGATCAGCTCGCGTTGGCCGCGGCCGATCGGAATCAATGCATCGATAGCTTTAATGCCAGTTTGCAATGGAACGGTCACAGATTGACGAGTGATTACCCCTGGCGCGACTTTTTCGATAGGCATGGATTTGCCAGCCTTGATCGTGCCCTTGTCGTCAAGCGGTAAGCCAAGTGGGTTAACAACCCGACCGATAATATCATCAGAGACATTGATGCTCGCGACCTCACCGGTACAGACGACTTTGTCGCCTGCGGTAATGTTTTTGTAATCGCCGAGAACGACAGCACCAATGGAACTTTCTTCGAGATTTAGAACCATCGCGGCAACTTTGCCATTAACTGTCTCGACGCTCAAAAGTTCGCCTGACTTGGCCCCCTTTAGCCCGTAGATTTTGGCGATGCCGTCGCCAATTTCAGCAACTTCGCCGGCAATTTCTTCCTTGACCTTAGTGTCAAAATTTAATATCTCTTTTTTCAGTTGTTCGATGATGTCAGACATAGGACTCCGATAATTATATTTTTACTTACGAAATGCTCTCTTTGAGTTTAGTCGCCAGTTTTGAGATCAGATTTCGACTCGACAGATCGATGATTTTATCTTCGTAGACAAAAACAGGGCCATCATTTACGCTTTTTGTAATTTTTTCAAAAATAATCTCTTTTTTGACAATTTTTTCAATTCTTTTTTGAAAAATACTGTCAAAATCAGCTTCAAAATTCGAGGAAAAGACTTTGACTGTGGTTTTGCCTCGTTTCATCGCTGACATTTCGCAGAGTGATGTCATTATTTTTGGCAGCTCGCGATATTGTTTGTTTTTTTGAAGTAATCGCCAAAAGTTCTTTGCGATCAATTTTAATTTTTCTCTTGTGTCAGCGGAATCGTTTTTGATTTCTGTTGCTGTGTCTACCAACATCTCAGCATATATTTTTGGTCTGTATTTCATGGTATCAATTTTGAATTTCTTGCAGTCTTTTTTCAGCAAGTTTTTCTTTTTGAACTGTAGTTAGTTTGTCACCGACAATTTTGTCGAGAGAAGCCACGATCAATCCTGAAATTTCTTTTTTAGCTTCCGTCAAGACTTTTGATTTGAGCGTAGTTGCTTCTTTGGTGGCATTTTCGATAATTCTGGCAGACATTTCATTCGCTTTGGCTAGTTGGGCGGCGAGCTCAGCGCTGGCGGCGGTTCTGGCTTCTTTGATAATATCTGCAGCGCTAGAAAGCGCTTCGTTCTTGATCTCTTTGGCTTTTTTCTCGGCTAAACCCAATGATTCTTCACTGGCTTTGGCGTCAGACAAGCCTTTTTCAATCTTGGATTTTCGTTCGTCCAACATTTTTAGTACGGGGTTATAGGCAAATTTCCATAACAAAAACATCACAATCAGAAAATTGACTGCTTGAGCGATCAAAAGTTTTATGTCTATACCAAGTGATTCCATGGTTTAAGCTAATAAGCTAGTAAGTGTTTAAGCTGGTAAGCTAGTAAGTGTTTAAGCTAATAAGCTTCCGAATGTAGTCGAATAGGTTTATAATTTCCTAGCTCCTAGCTGTCCCTATTTAAACAAATTTGATGATCAGGGCGACTACCAAGGCGTAGATCGAGATTGCCTCGGCAAAAGCAATAGCCAAGATCATCGGCCCTTGTATCTTGCCGGCGGCTTCAGGGTTCCTGCCAATTGCTTCAAGGCCTTTTGCACCGATCATACCGATACCGATTGCTGGTCCGATCGCACCTACGGCGATGGCAAATGCTGCGGCCAAACTACCTAATCCTTCTGCTGTCATAAGACTCCTTCATTAAATATTTAATTATTTATTCATTTAATCATTGATTTGGGGTGAATGTTCAAGTATCAAATATCAATGATCAACTAAGTATTTAATTTAATAAATTAGTAAATTAATAAATTCTTAAATTAATTTATTATCAACTTGATTATTAATTGAACATTGACACTTGAACATTGATCATTCGGCTCTATTCGGCCAATTAGATTGGTCGAATTTATCAGTGTGCTTCATGGTCCGTAATGGCTGATTTGATGAAAACCAGAGCAAGCATAGTGAAAACAAGTGCTTGGATGAAACCGACAAAGATCTCTAGACCGTAAAAGGGGATTGGGGCGATATACGGCACGATGAAGGCGATGACTACGAGCAGAACTTCGCCGGCAAAAACATTGCCGAACAATCGGAAAGAGAAAGAAATCATTCTCGAAACTTCGCCGATCAGCTCTAGTATACCAATAAAAAAGTTGATTGGGCTAGAGAGATTGATGAATTTCTTGCCGTATTTGAAAAAACCGATCGCGGCGATGCCAAAAATTTGGATCGACAGCACTGTGATGACGGCTAGGGCAATCGTCATATTGAGATCGGCGTTGGCTGAGCGAAAGAGGGGAACGAGGATTTCTTTACCATGAAAAGTTTCGTGCAAACCGATCGTACCAACTCCGGGGATGAGGCCGAGCCAGTTGTTGAAAATAATAAAGAGAAATATTGTCGCGACGAGAGGAAAATATCTTCTGGTTTGTTTTTCGTCGCCGATGATGGAGTCGGCAGTGTTGTAGAGAAATTCGATGATATATTCAAAAACATTTTGTACACCCGACGGGATGATTTTCATCTTGTAGCTAGCGACTGTCGCAAAGATAATTAAAATTGCTGAGCCGATCCAACCAGTGAGCATGGAGTTGGTAATCGGGAGTGCGCCGATCTGGCCAATTTTTTCTGCCGCTAAGCTAATTTCCATTTTTGTTCATTTCTTCGATCAGTTTTTGAACGATTAGTTTGACTGAGAAAAACGCGATCAGGGTGGCAATAAGCAGACAGAGCAAGAAAAGATATGGTTTGGTCGTGAACTGATTGTCGAGATAACGGCCAAAGAGACCTAGGCCGACCATCGGGACAGCCACGACAAAACCGATCTGTCCAATCATACCAAATGACATCAAAAGGTATTTTTTCATCGAAAGCAGCTCTCTGTGCAATAAAAATATAACCCCTTGCGTATAGATTAACAGAAGATGGCTTTGGCGGTCAAGAAAATGAGATTGATTCAACTGATCAGTATAGAATTAACCTAATTTCTAATTATTCTAATTGACCTAAGCGGACAAGATACAATAATCAAGGGACAATAATCAGTTAATAACCAACACTCAATCACTAATGATTCTTTCTCTTAGCTTTTTTGCTCTGCTTTATTATCTCCAAAACGAAAAGCGGAGAGGAATGCATGGTGCAAACCTCTCCACTCGGATTAGTTCTGGTAAGCAGCTGTTAGCTGCCTAATTGTTCTTCTTTTGCGTTTATCACTTCCTGCGATCAGGGTGATCAAGTAGTCCGTCTTCGACGGGTTTCCTTTTCCCAAACTCGAGATCAGTGATGCCTTCATTGCGTCATCACCGATGTGCCACACGAGGGCACCTTGTGAACAGACCCCTGCTTCTGCTGCTTTGATGATTGCAGCCATTTCAGCGAGGTCTTTGGAAGCCAGAGCGATGAACTCGGCTTTCAAATTTGACGAACAGTTGAGAATTTTGGTCAATCTGACCTTGTTCTCGAGTGAGATATTCAGCTTGGCGATATTTCTCGCCGCAGAAAGAACCATCTCGTGCCTGTGCTCCGTGCTGGTTGTAGCCTCTAGTGCCTCTGCTAGAAAGCGAGCCAGCCCATCGATTTGGTGACCATCTTCTTTGAAACTAGTTTCTGTCATTTTTGACCACCTTCCGTCATGCTCTGCATATTCAGAGTCATGATGTATAATGTTTTACCACTTTGTGGTGTAGTGGTCAAGATTTGAAAATTGTGGACAAGTCTCGCTGTTTGTTTACTTCTGTCGCGGAAATGTTTAAAATTAGGAGAGTATTTTTACTAAATATTTATTAGAAAAGTAAATAAATAGTTTCGTGCTATGAAACAAGTTTCAAAGGTGTTTTCGGCGGCGACGGTAGGACTAGATTCGTATTTGGTAGATGTGGAAGTTGATATTGGCGCTGGTCTGCCGGCTTTCACAATCGTCGGGCTGCCCGACAAAGCGATTGACGAGAGTAAGGAAAGGATCAGGGCAGCGATCAAGAACTCTGGGTTGATGTTTCCGCAGCATCGCTTGACGGTAAATCTGGCACCTGCTGATGTGAAAAAAGAGGGACCGAGCTTTGATCTACCGATGGCCGTTGGCATACTCGCGGCTGGGGAACAAATACTTGACAACGATGAGCTGAAAAATTCTCTCTTTGTCGGTGAACTTTCGCTGAACGGAGAGCTTCGACATGTAAACGGGATATTACCGATCACAATGTTCGCGGCTGAAAAGAGCTACACGCAAATATTTTTACCTGCGGTCAATGCCGAGGAGGCGAGTTTGATTAAAGGGGTCGAGGTCGTACCAGTCAAGTCGTTGAAAGAGCTGGTGGCACATTTGCGAAATGAAGCCAGGGTTAAACCTTATGTTGCGCACAAAAGACGCAAGGAGACGAGCTCCGAGAAAGCAGAATTTGATCTCGCCTATGTTTCTGGTCAGGAACAAGCCAAGAGAGCCTTGGAAATTGCGGCTGCCGGTGGCCACAATATCTTGCTTTCTGGGCCTCCCGGATCCGGCAAAACATTGCTGGCTCGTAGTTTGGCGACTATTTTGCCGAGTATGGATGACGATGAAGTGCTGGAAGTGATGAAAATATATTCGGTCGCGGGGATGCTCAGAGGGGATGAAGGATTGGTTGAAGTCCGACCGTTCCGATCGCCTCATCACACTACTTCGGGCGTTGCCTTGATTGGTGGAGGTAGTTGGCCTCGTCCAGGTGAGATAAGTCTCTCCCATCGAGGTGTACTTTTCCTTGATGAATTTCCCGAATTTCCACGGTCTGTTTTAGAGGCTTTGCGACAGCCACTTGAGGACGGTGTCGTGACTGTTTCTCGCGCAACTGGCAGTTTGACTTTTCCAGCCGAATTCTTGTTGGTTGCGGCGCAAAATCCCTGTCCCTGTGGCTATATGTCAGATCCGGAGAAGCACTGTATCTGCACGCCGACTCAGATCATGCGATATCAAAAAAAGATTTCTGGGCCGATCATCGATCGTATCGATATTCATATCGAGGTGCCAAGAATTAAATATGAGAAATTGGCCTCAGATATAGTTGCCGAATCGTCCGATATTGTCAGGGCCAGAGTTGAGCAGGCGAGAGAGGTGCAGAGAAAAAGATTTATCGACACCAAGATAAAGTCAAATTCTGATATGGGAGCCAAAGATATCAAAAATTATTGCAAACTCGAGGCCGAAGCTGAAAAATTGATTGCTCAGGCCGTTGACAGCATGAAGCTGTCTGGTCGTGTTTATCATCGACTTTTGAAATTAGCTCGAACTATTGCTGACCTCGATAGCAGCGAAAATATTAAAATAGAACATATCTCTGAGGCGCTGCAGTATCGGCCGAAAGAAAAGACATATTGAGCTGAGAGAGATTGCTTACGAGATGTTGATGTGAAGTATCTTGTAAATCCAGTCACCAAAAGCATTTAAAAGATTTGTTTTGATACCGAGAATATAGAAGCTGACAAATAAAATTACCAGTATTGCGAGGACGATGCCAATTTTTTTGAGATCTTTTTTGACATAGCTGTAATCATGCCCGTTTACGATCTCGTTTTCGGCCTCAACAGCGAGCTCTTTGGTGATCGTTTTGCTCATGATCAACTCATCGCCAGAACTGATCGCCTCTGGTTGGGTAGTTTCCTTGACTGTGATTGCTTGTTGTTTCTTTTTGAACTTATTGTGTTTCTTCTTGCTCATATTGTATTGGCTACCTGACCCATTCATGGGCAAAATAGCGTGATTAATTATCTTTTTTATCTTAACAATAATGTATTCGATTCTTTTGTGATTTGCAATCTTTACGAATGAACTAGTTTTTGGTAGTATTAGTTTCGTGAAGCTGGATGTTACGAGATATTGTTTCGAATATGCCGATGTAGCTCAGTGGTAGAGCAGAGGACCCCGTAAAAAAAATTGGCTTGGGTAGCTCAGCGGTAGAGCAGAGGACTGAAAATCCTTGTGTCGTGAGTTCAACTCTCACCCCGAGCACCAATTTTTACGGGGCAAGTTGAAAATTTTACCCCGATACAAATCAAAGATTTGTTTTTCGGGGCCTTGTGTCGTCAGTCCAATTCTGACCATCGGCACCACGTAAAAATCGAGTGCTTCAGCGAGATTTTTACGTGTCCCGTGGCGAACGGAGTGAGTTTTACGGGGCTTTTAATCTCCGAAATGGCTCGATTCACGTGGCACTGCCGAAAACCGAGTCTTGGAAAACAAGATTTTCACGTGGTGCGGCCGAATGTTGAAACGGAGGGAAGCATGTTTTTCGTTTATCTGATTGAGAATTCGATCGATAAGTCTTGGTATACAGGATTTACGACTGATATCGATCGCAGATTGACGGAACATAATAGCAAGATCGGCGGTGATTATACCGGTCGGAAGCAAGGATGTTGGAAGTTGATTTATTCCGAAAGTTATCTTGACAAGAGAGACGCTCTGGGAAGAGAGAAATTTCTAAAAAGTGGATCTGGTCGCAGATTTTTGAAAAAACAATTAGCCAGTTATTTGTCAGTCAAATAAATGGCCTGGTGGCCGAGAGGTTAGGCAGCGGTCTGCAAAACCGCGTAGTCGGGTTCGATTCCCGACCAGGCCTCCATTGATTTTGCGGGTATAGTATACCGGTATTATGCGTCCTTGCCAAGGACGAGAAACGGGTTCGATTCCCGTTACCCGCTCCAAGAAAAACGCCCCAATTATGTTGGGGCTTTTTTCTTGGAAAAAAATAACAGAATAATCCTAAAAATATTGACTTTTTGGTAATCGTTGCAAAATGTGGGTCGTAAATTTTTGGCCTTGGTTCATTGCTTTTAAGAGTGTTTTGTGGTATCTAAGAAATAGGATTTTTCAATCCAATTCTATCTAACAATAGTGCTAGATAGTGTGCACTTTGACATTCAAAGCTGGCCGGCGGGTTTTACGCAAGGAGGGAAAAATGAAGATTCTTTCTTTAAAAGAAGTTGTTACTAGGGAAACCTACAACCATGGTAACGCCATTCTTCTTCTTTGGACTGTTCTTCTCGTGTTGGCAACCACGCTTGGACTTCTCGGATCGATCATGTCGTTATTGGCACCATCGGTGACTGTTTATCATCGATGGGCTATGGGTCAGATTGGATATGTAATAATCCTTATTGCGGTCGCGATGGTAGTCCGGCAGATCAAAGACAAAACATGGCCGGAGGACAAATTGGATTGGATTTTTTTCTGGTTTTTTGTGTGGGGGTTATTGCCCTACACGCTTGTGGCGTGGGCACTGACTAATGTTATTCTGATTGTTGGCCAATCAGTGGCCTGGATTTTCGTCAATTTTTGGCGGATATTGCTTTGGATGTTCTTGGTCGCACTTGGAGGAGCGGGGTTATTTCTCCTCGCCAAGGCGATCTTTGGATTCTGAGGGGGAGAACTATTTGTGGATTCCCGCCTGCGCGGGAATGACAAAAGGGAGAAATTGTCGGCACTTACTCGGCAGTTTCGATGAATTACAAAAAACCACGACCACCTCGTTATTCGGGGTGGTCAGTTTGTTTTGTGAGAGTTATTTTTCCCCTGCGAGTTGGCCGCAGGCGGCAGAGATTTCATCGCCGAGGCTGACACGGACGGTCACAGGGATATTATTTTTTTCTAAAATTGATTTGAAACGGTCGGCTCGATCTCGTGGCGTCGGCTTGAAGTTGGTGCTGCCGATCGGATTGAAGGTGATGAGATTGATAAAGACAAGCCTCTGGCGAAAGAGCGAGACTAGTTCGTTGGCTTCTTTTTCGCTATCATTGATCCCGTCCAAGAGGAGATATTCGTAGCTGACACGTTTCTTGGTCTGGCGAACAAAATTATCTAGAGTTTTGATCAGCTGGTCGAGCGGATGAGCACGAGCAATCGGCATTAGTTTCTCTCGAAGTGCTTGATTTGGCGCGTGCAAGCTAATGGCCAGAGTTGTGCCGGTATCAGCCTCGATGAATTTCTGTAAATTGTTGATTACACCACAGGTGGAAACTGTCATATGGCGGCGGCCAAGATTGAAATAGTCGGGATCGTTTAATTCTTTGATAGCAAATAGCACATTATCCAAGTTCAGGAGTGGCTCGCCCATGCCCATGAAGACGACATTGGTCAGGCGGAAGTCTTCAGCTTTTTTCTTTTTCAAATATCGTGCGGCAAATAGAACCTGACTGACGATCTCCCAACTGGTCAGATTGCGAGTAAAGCCGAGCTGTCCGGTGGCACAAAAGAGGCAGCCTGAGGCACAACCAACCTGTGAGGAGATGCAGACGGTGTTGCGACCGTCGCGAAATTCCAGCAGGACTGTCTCGATGATGTGGCCGTCAGCAAGTTTTAGTGCCCATTTGGTCGAGCCGTCAGTAGATTTTTGTTCTTTTTCGAGAGTAAACGGGGTGATCTCGAGTTCGGAGGAAATTTTTTCTCGTTCAAATTTTGAGAGGGTGGTAATCTCCGAAACTTGGTCGATCAGATTGACAAAAATAGCCGTTTTCATCTGTTTGCGACGAAGCGATGTCATACTTTCGAGATATTGGTAAAAATCTGTGGTCATGCGGCGATTGTAGCAAAAATGTGAATGAATTGTAAGCACAAACTTGCAAAAACGCTAGCTTTGTAATATTCTTTATCAAACCAATGCTTACAAATCTCTTACAAATTATTCAAATTGTCTTGGCCGTTCTTGTTGTTTTCTTTATCTTGCTCCAGCAGCGTGGTTCTGGGCTCGGGGCTGCTTTTGGTGGCGAAGGCAATGTCTATCGATCTCGACGAGGGATCGAGAAGTTTCTATTTAATGCAACTATCGTGGTCGCGGTGTTGTTCTGCTTAAATGCTCTTGCTCTAGTTTTTGTCGTCTAAATATGTCGAACAAAACCAAAATTCAGGTTATTTTTGAATTAGTCGGGAATTTCATTCGAAATTCTGCTTATAATATTGGTAAATTTTTCAAAAGATTGGCTATAAGCTTCAAGCTGATGCCAATGTGGGAGAGAGTGATTGCTGTTCTTTTGACTGCTCTGGCGGTAGCCTTGGGTGTTTTCTTGATCTATCGAAGCTATCTTTATCGAACTGTTGCCGTGCCGATCGTTGGTGGTGTGTACGAAGAGGCGATGGTTGGCGAGGTCAAAACCTTAAACCCAGTCTTGGTCACTACTGACGCCGAAAAGTCTATTTCGTCATTGATTTTCCCAGGGCTGATTTCAGTTGGTTCTAATGGTGAAATATTGCCGGATCTGGCTGAGCGCTGGGAGATAGGCAAAGACGAGAAGACATATACTTTTTACCTACGAAACGGTATTACTTTTGACGATGGCACACCACTTTCGCCGTCCGATGTGTCATATACAGTTTCCAATATTCTCTCTGACTCTCTGAAAAGTCCGCTGGCCGCGAACTTAAAGGGCGTGACAGTATCTTATGATCTGGATCAAAATTCGGTCACTTTTAACTTGCCAAATTCGTACGGACCATTTATTTATAATTGTAATTTTGGCATAATTCCGGCCAATGTTGATCCTGTTACTTTTTCTAAGCGGTTTACGGGGGCTGGTAAATATAAATTTACCAAGGGTATCCAGACTGACAACAAGATTACACAGGTTCAGCTTCAGTCAAATAGTAATTATTATGGTGTAGCACCATATATTCAGAAACTTACCTTTGATCTCTATACAACTGAAGCTAGCGCTGTGGCAGCATTTGGCAAAAATAGAGCCGTGTCGGCCATATTTGGAGCTGAGGCGAAGGACGCAATCGATCGTAGCTATAATTCGCAAAAAGAGTTGATTTTATTTGCCAACACGCGCAAAGCCAGCCTTTCGACAAAAGCAGGACGTGAAAAACTTTTTGGGCAGACTGATTTTGATGCAAAGGCTACTTTTACAATCACGGCACAGGACAATGATATTCAGAGGGCTGTGGCCGAGAAAGAGAAAGCTGCGCTGCAGAAAAAGAATGTGTCAATTCAAGTTCGATATCTCAGCCTGCAAGACTATCAGGCGGCAATTAATAGCAAAGACTTCGAGCTACTTGTCTATGGCTATGACCGAGGCTACGATCGAGACCCGTACGCTTTCTGGCATTCATCACAGAAGGATCTGAAAAACTTTTCTGGATATAGCGACAAGGCGACAGATATTCTGATCGAAGATGCGCGAATGTTGCTCGATGTGAACGCGCGAAATGCCAAATACGATCAGATTTATGCCAAGCTTCAGAGTGAGTATCTGTATCAGACTTTTGATCCAATTAAGTATAAATATTTTGTCAAAAGTGAGATCAAGGCTGTTGCTGATGTCCGTGGTAATATCCCTGGATCAAGATTTGCAGATATCAGTAATTGGTACATCATGGAGAAGCGAGTGAAAAAAGTCAGCGATTTGTAGAGAGTTTTATTTGTTTATGGGCGAATGGCCTGCCCGCCAGCCTGCATTGCTATCGCAAAGCGATTGCTGGCAGGCATTGCTAAAGCAGCAGCTTTTGCAGGCGGGTGAAATGGAATATAATAAGGCTATGTATTACACTTATGTATTAAAGAGTTTGCGAGATAACGATTTGTATATCGGGTGGTCTGATGATTTGAAAGGACGAGTGGAAGAACATAATGCTGGCAAGGTGAAATCAACGAGCGACAGAATTCCTTTCAAGTTGGTGTATTACGAGGCATGTCTGAGCAGAGAAAAAGCAATCTCGAGAGAAAAATCATTGAAGACTGGATTTGGCAGAGCCTATTTAAAAAAAAGAATTTGATTATTGCCGAAGTGGCGGAATTGGTATACGCGCACGGTTCAGAGCCGTGTTCCTCACGGATTGCGGGTTCAAATCCCGCCTTCGGCACCATGCTTAGTGTGGTATAAGCGACGCTCAGTGCCACACCAAGAAAAGAATAGGTTTTTTCTCGACTTTGACAGTATTGATTTTATTTGATATATTATATTTATAAAAATCATTAAACCAGCTTGAATAGTGTAAAAATTACTCGGGCTGAAGCCCGATTTTTTGTTTATATGCGCGCTTAGCTCAGTTGGTAGAGCGCCTCGTTTACACCGAGGATGTCGGGGGTTCGAGCCCCTCAGCGCGCACCACGCTTGACATAATTCAAGCAACGGTTTTTTCAAAATGGAGCCAATTCCATCAAATAGCACTTTTACAACTTGTCTTTATTTGTTAAAATAGTGGTAGACACTATTATCTTGAGATTTGGACAACTATGCCAAGGTGGTCGTCTAAAATAGCATATGCAGTTGGTTTGATGGTAACAGATGGCAATCTTTCAAGGGATGGTCGCCATTTGGATTTGACTTCAAAAGATATTGAACAGCTAGAAAACTTTAATAAATGTTTGTCAGCTGATCATAAGATAACTTGGAAAGTTGGAGGTTGTGGTCGGATGTACCCGAGAATTCAATTTAGCGATGTTGCTTTATATCGGTGGATGTTGACTATCGGATTAACCCCCAATAAATCGAAGACGATTGGAATTATCAAGGTGCCAGATAAATATTTTCTTCATTTTTTGCGTGGCTGCTTCGACGGAGATGGTTCGAGTTATTCTTATTGGGATAAACGGTGGAAGAGTAGTTATATGATATATACTCAATTTATTAGTGCCAGCAGGACTCATCTGGAGTGGATTAGGGACACTATTGAGGATCTTCTGCATGTTCGAGGAAAAATTAAAAAATCTGGTAGTGTTTTTCAGCTGACATTTGCAAAAAAAGCATCATTTGTCATATATCAAAATATGTATAAAAACGCTCGGATATTTTTGACAAGAAAAAAAGATAAGTTTGAAAAAGCAATTATTGCCGGGATGGAGAAATTGGTAAACTCGCAGCCTTGAGGTGGCTGTGCTGTAAAAAGCTTGCAGGTTCAAGTCCTGTTCCCGGCACCACAATTGGAATCACGAGAATCAAACATGACAGATTTTTTTCAAAACTTGTTTAGTTATTTTACGACCAGCATGTTGTTGGATCCGCGACCACCAGCTTCGACATTACTGACTATCCTGTATTCATCGTGTTTTGGCCTTTTGGTCGTATTGGCCTGTGTGTGGTTTTTCTTGAAAGGGGAGATAAAGAAAACTTTGTCTCGCTTGTTTACGATCTTGATGACGGTGGGACTGATCGGATTGATATATACCTTCGTCCGATCTGAAAATTTGCCCTATCTGTCAGCTAGAATTGTTTTGGATGTGATTGTCGTCGTATTTTTTGTCTGGCTGGTTGTTGAAGCCACTATCATGACAAAAACTATTGCGATCACGACCAAAGTAAAGTCAATTGAATCGAAATATAATAAATATTTACCAAAGAAAAAGAAATAAGAAAGGAATTAATAGCATGTCAGTAGACGAACAGATCGAAAAAACAGAAGAGGTTGCAGCAGAAAAAACAGCTGTTTCTACAAAACCAAAAGTTGATACGATGGAGAGCTTGATCGCCGAACTTGGTGATAAAATTTTGCCATTCTCTGAGGGTGACAATATCGAAGCTAAGATTTTGGCTGTCAGTGGCAACCGCATCTGGGTTGATGTGGCTGGCCAGTCGCTTGGCTTTGTGCCAGAGCGTGAAATTACGACTAGAGCTGGTCTCAAGGTCGGGGATATGATTTTAGCGACAGTTATAGCGATGGAGGACGAAGAAGGTAATGTTGTTTTGTCTCTCAAACGAGCTGATCGTGATAAGTTCTGGGCCGAGATGGAAGCCAAATTCAAATCTGGCGAGCCTGTTTCTATCAAAATTACTGATGCGAACAAAGGTGGCTTGATGACTGAAACTGGCGGCATCATGGGCTTTTTGCCTGTGTCGCAGCTGGCGCCAATCCACTACCCACGTGTTCATGGCGGCGACAAGGATGAAATCTTGAATAGACTGCGTCAGATTATCGGCGAAGAGTTGTCTGTAAAAGTTATCAACTGCGATCTCGAGAACAATAAGCTGATTTTTTCGGAAAAAGCTGTCAGAGCAACTGAGGTCAAGACTAAGATTGATAAATTTGCTGTCGGCGACAAGATTAAGGGCCGCATCACTGGTATCGTTGATTTCGGTTTATTTGTTTCAATCGATCCTGAGATCGAAGCACTCGTCCATATCTCAGAAATTTCTTGGACTCGTGTAAACAACCTGCACAATCTATTTAAGGTTGGTGACGAAGTCGAAACTATGGTTATCTCTGTCGATGATGGTAGGGTTTCTCTATCGATCAAGAAACTTTTGCCTGATCCATGGTCACAAGCTACAGCTAAATACAAAGTAGGTCAGTCTATCAATGGTGAAGTCACAAAGATCACGCCGTTTGGTGCTTTTGTCTCTCTTGATAAAGATATTGACGGTTTAGTTCATATTTCTGAGCTATCTTCTGATAAAGTGACTGATCCGAATCTATTTGTCGAAGTTGGTAAAAAATACGATTTCACAATTATCAATATTGAAACTGATAGTCATAGACTTGGTCTGACATTGAAAAAGTCAGCAAAAGCTGCAGCGAAGGAAGATTCTGTCTCAGCTGATGTTGAGCCAAGCGAATCAACCGATAAAGTTGCCGAGAAGAAGGTTTCGAAAGCAACCAAGACCAAAAAGGTTGAAGATATGATCGAGGCTGTAGTCGAAGAAAAACCGGTTAAAGAAAAAAAGGTTAAGGCCGAGAAGAAAACTAAGTAGAGAGGGGAAATATGCAAATAAAATTTCTTGGTGGCGAAAAATTCGAAATCAAAACGAAGTCTGCCACTATTGATCTTGGTTATACTGTGTCAATTGATAAATTTGTTTTGCCTGGTCCCGGTGAATACGAGAAGAGCGGTGTGATCGTCCATGGTATACAAGATGAATCAAATGCTATATATGTTATTCGTGCCGAAGAGTTGAACATCTGTTATCTCGGCAAGATTGGCCATCTGCTCAAGGAAGACGAGATCAAGGAGATTGGTAATATTGATATTTTGTTCTTGCCTTTGGGTGAAGACGGTTCCGTGAAGATCAAGGAGGCTTTGACGATGTTATCGAAGATCGATCCATTTTGCGTCATCCCAATGCTGTATACTGACATTGCTGAATTTACTGCTGCGGAGAAGGCTACTTCAGTTGATCTGCTGAAGATCAAAAAGTCTGATTTGCCAGTCGAGGGCCGAGTAGCGTATGTGTTGGAGAGCTAAAGCATTTAATCATTTAGTCATTTAATCAATTAATCATTTAGCCATTTATTTGGTAATTTGATTATATGAACATTGATTGAGTAATTTGTCTGCCGACAGGCAGGTTGGAAATTGGTAATTGGATATTAACTGATTATTGTTTCTTGGTTATTGTATCTTGATCAATCGGTAATTATATTTCACATGGGTTCATTCTCAAATCTGAAAAAGTTGATCGAGGGAACCAAATCTTTTGTGCTCATTTGCCACGAGAGTCCTGATGGTGATGCCGTCGGGTCTATTCTTGCAATGGCGGCAATGTTGAGGCAAAAGAACAAGGAAGTCAGAATGATTTGTGCTGACCCAGTACCGGAAGTTTTCCGATTTCTCGGTGAGCACGACCAGATTGTTAGTACGAATGGACTTCATAGTCTCACTGTTTCCCAAGAAGAGACGATCATTATTTTGGATTGTGGTGATTTGCGTCGAACCAAGGTTGAGCAAATGATTCTTGACTGCAAGAAAAATGGCAATTTTGTTATCAATATCGACCATCATCCCAAAAATGATCTCTGGCGACTGGCCGATGTGAACTATGTGGATGATCAGGCAAGTTCGACGGCTGAAATAGTTTATCGGATCGTAACTGGACTAGGCTGTGATATTGATGCTGATGTTGCGACCTATATTTTGTGCGGAATATACACTGATACAGGCGGTTTTCAGCACAGCAATACCTCGGAAGATGTGATGAAAATAGTCTCCAAGCTGTTGTGTTGTGGAGCTAGATTGAAGAAAATCTCTGAGAATATTTCTCACGAAAAGTCAGTTTCAAAGCTGAAAATTTGGGGAGTGGCGATGGATCGTCTGTCGATAAATGATGAGTTTGGCATTGCTTATTCAGTTTTGTCGAAAGAAGATAGATTGCTATCTGGGGCGTCAGAGGATGATCTTTCTGGTTTGATTAATTTGCTGAATACTGTGCCCGGAACTCGGGCGACTTTGTTGATATACGAGAGTGAAAATGGTACTATCATGGGGAGCTTGCGAACTGAGCGAGATGATGTTGACCTGTCAAAATTAGCCTCACTGCTTGGCGGCGGCGGCCATAAAAAAGCTGCTGGGTTTACGATCGAAGGTGAGCTATCCAAGGTCAATAATATTTGGGAAATTGTATAAAAGCCCGAGTGGTGGAATGGTATACCTGCCTGCCGGCAGGCAGGCACGAAGGACTTAAAATGTATTATGTGTATCTTCTAAAATCAGAGTCTCGTAATTTTGTTTACAAAGGATTAACTGATAATCTTGAAAGAAGAATAAGTCAGCATAATTCTGGAAGAGTTCGGTCAACGAAAAATAAAATGCCCTTGAAGTTGATTCATTTTGAGAAATATGCCACTAGAACAGAAGCACGGGAAAGAGAAAAGTATTTTAAATCAGGTATCGGAAGAGAAGAGATCGACGGTTTGTTAAAACAATAATGGGCGAGTGGTGGAATGGTATACACGCATCACTTAAAATGATGTCCCCTCAAGGGATGCGGGTTCGACTCCCGCCTCGCCTACCACAAATAAATTTAAACAGCATGCCGATCCGCAGCCATTCTTTTGCTTCACAAAAAGGTAGCCGATTTCTCATTGAATGGTAGAATAGAGCTTATAAACGGTTCTTGGAAAATAGTTAAAACAATAATGGGCGAGTGGTGGAATGGTATACCTGCCTGCCGGCAGGCAGGTACGCATCACTTAAAATGATGTGGCCTCAAGCTATGCGGGTTCGACTCCCCGCCTGCAATGCCTGAGCCTTGCGATGGCGGGCAGGCCGCCTCGGGCACCAATCTTTGTAAAAAGCTATAGAACAGAAAAAAATAACTTGTCTGCCATTGTCGCGAGTTATTTTTTTGTATATAATTATATGTATACAGTTCCGAAGTGAAAAGTGTAAATAAATTTGGGGAGGGGATTGCAGATTAGCCTCAAAAAAGTTGTAAAGGGTCTAAAAACTTTTGCTTTAGGTGTAAAGAAGAGTGTTTTTGCTGTTAAAAATAATATCTCGGCGAAGCCATCTGCTTGGCAGCTTCGCAAAAAGCATTTGAATTTGAATGTCAAAGCTGGTTCGGTCACAGTCGGCGTCATCTTATTGCTCGCCAGTTTTTTGCTTACAACTTTTTACGGTGGCTCGCCAGATAAGGTTATGGCGGCAACCCAAACCTGGAATTTTAGTGGCGACAATAGTATTTATCAGGCCGATGCTGGGATTTCCACTACAAGTTCAAAAGCGACTCTTTCAACTCCAGGTGCTGCCACTGGTGCCACGACTAATATCAACCCTGCTTCTGGCGTCAGTGCCGATGGTGCGGCACAGTTTACAGCAGCAAACAAAGACTATTTAACTGTTCCAAGCAACGCCTCGCTCCAGACTGGTGATATCGATTTCGAGGTTGGAGCGTGGGTTTACCTTGATAGCAATGTGAGTGGAATGATTATTTCAAAAGGATTAGCTGGTAGTGGTGAATATGGACTTTGGTATTCATCTGTTAGTCAGAACTTTAAGTTTGGTGGTAATACTGCGGTAGCAATACAAACTGGAACGGCGAGCCTTTCTACTTGGTATTTTGTTCGGGGTTGGCACGACGCTACGGCTAATACAGTCAACATTTCTGTCAATAATGCTGCTACAATTTCTTTAGCTGATGTAGCTATTACGGCTGGTGCTACTGCCTTTGTAATCGGAAATCAATCCGACCTCGCACTACCTCTCAATGGTCGTATCGACTCCGCATATTTCAAAAAATCCATTTCAACTTCTGGCGAAGCAACAGCTTTGTATAATTCTGGCAATGGTCGTACTTATGCAGATTTGACCTCGGCCAATGGTTTGGATAGTTTTCAAACTGCATTGACTTCTTGGTGGGGTATGAATGAGGAGTCTGGCACTCGCTACGACGCCAAGGGTACTAACAATTTAACTCCTGCTGGCGTCCAACTAATCAATGCTACGACTCTCAATGGTGGATTTGAGACTCTCGGTGCTGGTGGTGCTGACGTATTTGCTACTTGGATAGAGACTCGTGCTGGATTATCAACAATAAATGCTGAAACTTCCGCTCCTTACTCAGGAACTTATGCTGCTAGGTTTGACTTTGATGCTGCTGCACAAGGTGCTTCCCTTGCTCAAAATGGAGGCTTGGTCACTGGTAAAAAGTACAAGGTAACTTTCTATGGTAAGGCTTCTGGAACTGGTGTTGTAATCAGGGTTGGTGATAGTAACACAGGATACTCAACGGTCACACTGACGACATCTTATGCTCAATACACAGTTTATTTTACAGCCACTAATGGTAACTTCTATATTACTGGAAACTCAGGTTATATTTCAAAATCAGTATTTTTGGACAATGTCACTATTGAATCAGTCGGACCTCTGGCTGCTGCTGGTATCGCTGCAGGACTTTCAACAGACTCTAACTTTGCAGCTCAGTTTAATGGAACAAGCAATTATCTAAAACGAACAAGCAACGCCTCTTTACAAACTGGAGATATTGACTTCACTCTATTTGGTTGGGTGAATATGGACAATTTCTTTGTCGGCTCTAATCCAGGCGGAATTATTTCTAAAGGAAACGCCAATGGTGTTGGTGGTGAATATATGTTGAGAACTGCTACAGTTGCTCCATTTAATAGGTTTCAATTCTATGTCAGAAATGCTGCAGATAGCGCTAGTCAGAATGTATTCACAGATGTTGTTTCAACTAGCAACTGGTATTTTATCGTTTATGGTCACGACTCAGTAAACAATCAGATATTTATTAGTGTAAACAATGGTACGCCAGTTACTACGGCGACTTCCGCTGGGGTTTTGTCTGCAGCAAATGACTTCAATATCGGTAGTTACGCCAATGGGGCAGCAAATTCTCTTCCAGGTCGTGCTGACGGCTGGGGAATGATTAAGAGGATTTTAACGACAGATGAAAAAACAGCATTATTTAATGGCGGCAAAGGATTAAAATACGCGGGACTACCGACTTCAATTTCTGGTGATGCGAGTCTCAAAGGATTTTGGAATTTAGATACAAAATCGGGAACTAGGTTAGACCAGACAGCCAATGGAAATGACTTGAGTGATGTTGGAACAGTTACTCAGGGATACGGTGTTGGTTATTATGATGGTGCAGTTAGTAAAATAACTGATCTTTCTGGTCATTCCAACACCTTCACTCAGACATCTCAAACCCTGCGACCGGTTTATGATGTATCTGGTATAAATAGCCACCCAGCTTTTCAATTTGATGGGGTTGATGATACATTGGGTAATTCTACCGATTTGATTGGTACGGGCGATGTAACGGTGACGACGGTGATAAAACCAAGAAGTAGTGGAGGCAGTAGTGTGGGAAGAATTATTGATAATTCCAAATTTTATATATGCATGAGTAATGTAAATAGTAATGCAATACAGGTTAGTAGTGATAGCAGTACAGGATATGCGGTGACACCAATATCTTCAATTGCTTTTAACACTCCTTACGTTGTTTCTGTGACACGCAAAGCTGATGGTAAAGTTAATGTTTATATTAATGGGGCACTCAGCGGAACTGCTGACCAAGTATCTGGACCTCCTACTGTTGGAGGTCCAACATATCTTGGCAATAAAGCGGCTGGTGACCGAGCCTTTGACGGTTGGATTGGGCCGGTCGTTATTCAAAAATCTATTTTAGATAATACTTCACGCAATAGTGTGGAAAAAACTTTGGGTGCCAAGTATGGCATCACTGTTGCTGAGAGTTCGACACCAGCGGCGAGCAGCTCGATTTATCCAACTTTGTCACTCAAATCGCCAATGACTTATTCGTCGCTTGAGGGCTATAGTGAAAGCTTAGCTGGTGGCTCGACTGGGACACTGCATTATCAATTGTCAAATGATTCTACGGTTGGTAGTATCGCCTCGGCTAGCTATTACTACTACAATGGTGCGGCTTGGACTTTGGCTGATAAAAATAATGCTTATCAGACCAATACAGCTGCGGAAGTAAATGCTAATATTTCTACTTTTCCGACTATTACGCCGGCGCATAATATCAAATGGCGAGCATTTTTCGTCACTGACGGAATAGATAATCCAGCCCTAAGTTCAATTAATATGACCTATGTTTCCGATACGGCGGCACCGAACAATCCCAGTGTTGTCACCGTTGTTGCCAAAAATGCTTTGGGTGGAGCGACGACTTTGACCACCGATACTTGGCATAATTACGCCACACCATCGTTTTCATGGACCGCACCGGCTGACAACGCAAATCAAAATGAACTTACTTCTGGTCTGGCTGGTTACTTGGTTTACTTTGGCACAGATAATACCGCCAATATCGGTCTTTCTAGTGGTTTAGTTGCGGTTGGCGCCAACAATGGTTCATTTATTTGGCAAAATACAGTTGGTGTATCAGATACCTTTACTTCTTCGACAACGCTTGTTGCTGGTTCAACTTATTACCTGAAGGTAGTGGCAGTTGACAATGCTTCGAACCCTGCCTATCACGCGACTTCTACCGACTACAATTTGTTTGCCTATAAATATGATAATGTGGCGCCGGCGACACCTCTGTATGTCTCGGTTGCTCCTTCTGGCTATAGCCGAACAAACAATTTCACCTTCACTTGGCCGACAACTGGCCAAAACGCGGCGGTAGATACGGGTGGTTCAGGTTTGCAAAAATATCAGTATCGGATTGGCAACGAGGTTTCGTGGCATGATATCACTGGAGATGCCACGACGAATTCGGTGACTTTGGCAGATGTGGCAGCACAGGGTGTAAATATATTTTATCTCCAAGCTGTCGATACGGCTGGCAACGCGAGCAGTTTACCAGTACGTACTAACTTTTATTTTAATAATCTGGCACCAGCAGCACCAGCAAATTTGCGAACGACCTCTGCCAATTCAAGCACCAATCAGTTTGCTTTTGCTTGGGATGCTTCACCGGGCGAAATTGCTGGATATTATTATTCGGTGAATGTTGTCCCTTCAATTGATAGTGCGAACTTTGCTTCTGGTACTTCTTTGTCGACTGGTTCCTATGCGACGAAACAAGGCGAGAATATTCTTTATGTCGTAGCCAAGGATAATGCAGGAAATTATGATTTTTCTGGTTGCTCCCCATCGTCGGTTAATTATAATGCAAATACTGACACTTGCGCGGCGGTTGCTTTTTCTGCGACTACGACAGCCCCTGGTATTCCTGGCGCGGTTCAAGCATATGATATTTCTGACCGCAATACTCAAAATTATGCTGTAGCGGTGAAGTGGAATGCGCCCGAGGATAAGGGCACAGGCGTATTTGCTGGGTATAATGTTTATCGTTCAACCGATGGGGTTACTTTCGCTAATATTGGTCCAACAGATAGTCGTATTTTTGCTGATGCAGGTTCTGACGTCTCTCCCATGATATCTACACAGTATTACTATTATGTTGTTGCAAAGGACAGTGCTGGTCAATCATCTGCTCCCTCTGCTGTCGTCTCAGTCACTCCAACTGGTCGGTATACTACACCACCTGTTTTGGTTTCTGCGCCGAAGATCACCGTCAATCCAACTTCGATCAGTGTGAAATGGGTCACTGATCGGGAATCATCTTCGTTTGTACAGATCAAAAATGGCAACACTTTTGTCTCTGAACAGGGTCAGGTCGCTCAAACCACCGATCACGAAGTGAAAGTTGTCGGCTTGAAATCTCAAACGGATTATACTTTTAATATTCGATCGACTGATGTCGACGGCAATTCGCTGTTGGGGCCAAACCAAGAATTCAAAACAGCGAACACGCCAAGTGTTTATGATTTAACTGTTTCCAATATCACCCAGAGTTCGGCGATCATTAATTTCAAGAGCACTTCGATGGCAAACTTCACCCTCAAATATGGTGAAACCTCTGATTTTGGTGAAAATATTAACGAAGATTCTAATAGTTCGACGACCAATCATAGTTTGGCTATCTCCAACCTGAAGCCAGGCACAACATATTTCTATCGCTTGGTTGGAGGAGACTCTGACGGTAATGAGCTTCGAAGTGAGAACTCTTTTGCTACTCTGCCGATGCCGACAATCTCCAAATTTGGCATCGAACCAGTCAAAGAGGCACCGACTACTACGCTCAAGGTTGCTTGGGAGACAAATGTGCCAACTTCTGGGACGGTCAAATACTCGACTGACGGCGTCAATTTCAAAGAGCAATCAATATCTGACCTGTCTCTCGTTCATGAGATTGTAGTCTCAGATCTGGCCGATAATCAGAAATATACCGTATACTCTCAGGGCAGGGATCAATTTGGTAATGTGGCGGAATCAACGAAAACAGTTTTTGATACGCCAAATGATAGCCGCCCGCCGAGAATTTCCGATATTGTGATTGAATCATCCAATATTGGTAATACTGGCAATGCCAAGGCTCAGGTTGCAGTTTCATGGAAAACAGACGAACCGGCTAGTTCGCAGGTTGAGTTTGGCATTGGTTTGTCTGGGAACGAGTACACCAACAAGACATCACTTGATACGACATTTACCAATCATCATTTGGTTATTATTTCTGATCTTGATCCAGGTAAACCATACCATCTGAGAATTCTTTCAGCTGATATGTCTGCGAATATGTCTACCTCGGGTGATAACACGGTCATTTCTGGTGATATTTCGAGATCTGCCTTGCAGATTATCTTGAACACGATGCAAAACATCTTTGGTTGGATGGGAAGATGGATAAAGTAGTTATGATTAAATTAATGAATGCACTATGATTGATGATATAGAGAAACTAGAGACTGCGGAGCCTTGTCATGAGACTGTGATAAAGGTTGAAAATGTCAGCAAAAGCTTTGATTTGGGAAGTCGGAAGGTTGAAGCATTAAAAGAGGCTAATCTTGAGGTAAAAAGTCGGGATTTTGTGGTAATTTTTGGGCCGTCAGGTTGTGGCAAATCAACTCTCTTGAATATTATTTCGGGTGCCGATGAACCAACAACTGGCAAGGTAATTGTTCGTGATAGAAATATTTTCAAAATGAATGAGGATGAGCGTGGTCTGTTTCGTTCAAAAAAAATGGGTATTATTTATCAGATGTCTTATTGGATTAAGTCGTTGAATGTGGTGGAGAATGTTGCGATGCCGCTGTTGATAGAGGGGATTAAGGAGAAGCAAGCCATCGCACGAGCAATGGATTTGTTGGAGGAGCTGAAAGTTTCAAAATTAGCGACGCAGATACCGACACAGTTATCGGGTGGTGAGCAGCAAAGGATAGGTTTTGCGAGGGCTTTGATCTCAAATCCTTGGATTATCATTGCTGATGAACCAACGGGAAATCTGGACTCAACCGCTTCCGACGAGATTATGGCATTGTTTAATACTTTGAATGTTGAGATGAAAAAAACCATTTTGTTGGTTACTCACAATCCAGCATATTGGGATCTCGGGACGAAGCGGATCGAGATGAGAGATGGCCAGATTATCAAAGAGGTGAACCATGGATAAGATATTTATATTGAAATTTGCCTTTCGTAACCTGAAACTGCACCGCCTGAGAGCAATATTGACTTTGATGGGTGTTGTCATCGGTATCTCGGCGATTGTATTTTTGGTCGCATTTGCTTTTGGTATCGAACGGCTGGTGACAAACGAGGTAACGAGTGGTGATGCTTTTAAATTGGTGGATGTTGGCACGGGGAACTCACAAATTATTAAATTGACTGACACAACGGCCTCAAATATTAAAGGGATTGGTGGTGTCGGAAATGTTTATGGATTGGTCACCGTAGGGGCAAAATCAGAAATTGGCGAAAGGAATGTGGACGTTTCCTTTTACGGAGCCGACAAGGCCTATTTAGATAAATCTGGTATTAAGATAGCCAAAGGAGCTTCTCTGGTTGGTAAAGACAATGAAATGATTATCAATACTGCTTTTGTAAAATTTTTAAATATTAGCGAAAGCGAGGTAATGGGGAAGGAGATCTCGTTCGATATTGTCATCCCCAAAGAATTGGTAGATAAATCTGAAAATGTGCAAATCTCCGACCAGAAATATAAAGTGGTTGGCGTGACAAACGATGAATCGTCAATGAAGGTTTATACCAATCTAAACAATCTTCGAGCGATGGGAGTGACATCGTTTGGCCAGTTTAAAGTTGAGGTCTTGGCCAAAGATAAAGTGCCTGAAATCAGAAGACAGATTGAAAATATGGGGTTAAAAACTCAATATGTCGGTGATACCGTTGCTCAAATTAACCAAGTTTTCGGCATATTTCGTGCTATATTGGCAGCATTTGGTTTGATCACTCTGATTGTGGCGGTTTTGGGCATGTTCAACACTTTAACAATCTCCTTGCTTGAGAGAATTAAGGAGATTGCGCTGATGAAAATGCTCGGGATGAGGAGCCATGATATTAATAGCATTTTTCTGACTGAGTCCGTCTTGCTGGGTGTGACGGGTGGTGTGCTTGGTCTAATTTTGGGCGTGTTATCAGGAAATGCGGTAAATATGGTTTTGAATCATTATGCGACCAGTATGGGAGGGGAAGCTGTCTCAATTTTCTATTACCCTACATATTTTATCATTGCGATTGTCATTATTTCGGTATTGATTGGTATTTTGACTGGCATTTATCCGGCCAGAAGGGCAGTCAGAGTCAAGTCTTTGGATGTTTTGAGATATGAATAGAAACAAGCTGATAAGCTAGTAAGTGTTTAAGCTAATAATTGTTTATACCAGAAAGCCAGTTAGCTGAATCAGTGTCGTTTCATCCGGTTTTTCTGTTGTTTGGACCATCACACTCCTGTCATTTCGACCTTGTGGAGAAATCTTATGCAAGATAAAACATATTATGTTTATATTGTGGCCAGTTTTAGTAATGTGTTGTATATCGGCATGACCAATGATCTTGTCCGAAGAGTATATGAGCATAAGAACAATTTAGTCGATGGATTTACAAAGAAATACAGATGCCATAAATTAGTATATTTCGAATTATCAAATGATGTTAAAGTAATATTAGAAAGAGAAAAACAGTTAAAAAGATGGAGTCGGTCAAAGAAATTAGCTCTGATTTGTGAGATGAATCCAGAGTTGAAAGATCTCTCGACAAGCTCGAGATGACAAAAAAAAGGGGGGGGCTCGAGATGACAGAAGCGAGTAAACTGGTAAGAGTTTAAGCTGATAAGCCAGTAAGTGTTTAAGCTGATAAGTTAGAAAGTTGACAAACTGAGAAGCTGAGGAGTTTTCATATTATGATGAAAATGTTAATTAAACTTGATCGCATCGCGGCTTGGGTGTTGTTGATCACACTCTTTCTTTATATTATAAGCGGTTATGGTATGACGAAGGGGATCATAGATGCTTCGTGGGCGACGACGATTCATAACAATATTTTGACTTACATGCTGTTGATTTCTTTCGTTATTCATACTTCTTTTGCTATTCATCTGGCATTGAAGCGGTGGTCCTTTTGGAATATATTCTCCAAAATAGTTTTATTGTTGGTATACATGACTTTTGTCATCGGTTTTGTTTATGTTGACCGGTATTATGGCAAAGGAGAGAGTGAGGAGGGTGGTCAGGTCGTCAGTGTTGCCTCTGACACATCGACTTCTTCAACATCTCAAATATCAAGTTCTAGCACCACGCGAACATTTACAGCGTCTCAATTGGCGCAGTATAATGGTAAAAACGGCGTAGCGGCTTATCTGGCCGTCAATGGGACTGTTTACGATCTCTCTTCTGTTTTCAAAAATGGTTATCATTACGGACACGCTGCCGGGCAAGATCTGACAAATGATTTTTTTACCAGACATGCCCTTTCGGCTATTACGAAATATCCAGTTGTCGGTACCTGTATAAGCAGATAAAACAATAATTAATTACTTTTTAATCAAAGGAGTCCAAGTGGAAAAAGAGTTCGTGCGCTTGCGGAAGTTTAATATTTTTATGTCCTGTCTGCATTTTGTGCAGGGCGTAGCGATGATGGTACTGTCTACAGATATGAAAGTACCAGTTGTAAATTCTTTTTTGAAGTTCAATCCAGCAACGCAAACCCTGGTGCCTGATCCCAAGACTTGGTTTGAGGTTCCGTTGGCACCGATGATTGCAACATTTTTATTTATGTCTTCTCTGGCTCATTTGTTGATTTCCTTGCCAGGTATTAATGGTTGGTACAATAAAAATTTGGCCAAAGGTGCAAACTATGCTCGTTGGATCGAGTATGCCTTCAGTTCGTCGGTAATGATCCTTGTTATCTCTGAATTGGTTGGAATTACAGATAGCGCGGCCTTGATCGGTATTTTCTTTGCCAATGTTTCGATGATTCTCTTTGGTTGGATGATGGAGCTGCACAATCAGTCGACGCAAAAGACCAATTGGACAGCGTTTATTTTCGGTTGTATCGCTGGTATCGCCCCATGGTTGGCAATCGGTTTGTATTTGTGGAGTCCTGGTAGTGTCAGCAACCCGCCAACATTTGTCTATTGGATTTTCTTTTCTATGTTTGTCTTCTTCAATATTTTCGCGGTCAACCAAGTTTTGCAGTACAAAAAGGTTGGCAAATGGAAGAATTATATCTACGGTGAGTGGGTCTATATCGTCTTGTCTCTCGTAGCGAAATCACTTTTGGCTTGGCAGGTTTTTGCCGGCACTTTGAGACCATAGTTAGAGAAAGTTGGATATTGTGAAGTGGGACGATTTCATAGTGTCGTCTGGTCGTATTTTGTCCGATCAAGGGACAAAATAAAGGAGGTGTAGAGTGGAGATACGAACAGTGTATCACGGTGTTTATGGCGTCGTTGTTTATGATGGCCTGATTTATCTCCACCTAGTGGAGGCAAAAGACAGGCAAGTATTGACTTGTTTTGGTGGCGTAAAGCCATCTGGGACGAATGAAATTTTGTTTTTGAATGCGAAGATCGCACGTTCGATTAACCATTCGTTCCTGATCGGAAGGAAGATGGCTAATGATGAGTCAATCTTCGGTGATTTGGTTGCTTCAATTTACCAAATCAGAATTGAAGCTGACCCCGACAAGATTTCTTGCTTATGCCGGGTCGATGCCACGATCAAGATTGCGCCAGTGGCGCAACAAATCCTGTCATTGCTACAAATCGGCACCCCCTCCCTGAGGTAGGAGGGGGTGTAATCCCAATCATTTTTACTTTGAAATATCTTTTGTGTTATAATTTAGATGATGACAAAGAAGCGCAAGCAAATAAAATTATTTATATTTTTGGGAATTGCTTTTGCCTTTTTAATAGGGGGCTATTTTTGGTTGCCGGGAATGTTGGCTGATGAAGTATACCCACTTAAATATGAGGATTTGATCGTCAAATATTCAAATAAGTGGGATGTATCACCTGCATTAGTCGCAGCAGTGATCTTACAAGAAAGTCGTTTCAATCCAAATGCAAAGTCGGGGGCTGGGGCTCAGGGTATTATGCAATTTATGCCGAGTACTGCCAAGACGATGGCCAAAGAGACTGGTAGGTATCCTAACTACAACATCTTTGATCCTGAAACATCGATTGAGTTCGGCGCAGCTCATCTTCACGATATGTTGGTAAAATACAATGGCGATTTCGATAAAGCGCTGGCAGCATACAACGCCGGAGGCGGAACTGTTGATGGCTGGGTGTCGAGAAATATTTTTGAGAAGATCATCGGTAGCAACAGTAAGAGTGAAACCGTCAGTTATGTTCGTAGAGTAAAAAACTATATGAAGGTTTATGAGACGATGTATCCCAAGGAGCTTGGCCTTGTTCCTACGGTCAATATCGTGACTCCGCAGGAAAACTCTGTGGCTGATGTTAAGGGACTTGTATGGATGAGAATTTTTGATACTATATTTGGTGGACTGGATCTCAAGAAATAAGTAGAATTAATCTAATTGCTTTAATTATTCTAATTGACCTAAACAGACAAGAAACAATAACCAAGAGACAATAATCAGTTAATAACCAATAATCAAATATTCAATAAATGATTAAATGACTAAATGGCTAAATGAATAAATAAATGTATCATTTATGACTTCTATAAAACTACGACAAAAATTTATCAATTTCTTCAAAGAAAAGGGGCACCAAGTGGTGCCTTCTGCTTCTTTGGTGCCAGAAAATGACCCGACAGTGCTCTTTACGACTGCTGGTATGCACCCTCTGGTGCCATATCTGATGGGGGAAGGCCATCCGGCGGGCAAGAGGCTTTGTAATGTTCAGAAATGCATCAGGACGGGTGATATTGACGAGGTTGGAGACAAAACTCATTGCACATTTTTTGAGATGCTTGGTTATTGGTCACTCGGGGATTACTTCAAAGAAGAAGCGATCAAAAATATCTATGAATTTTTGACGGTAGAACTTTTGATCGATCGGAAGAATCTGGCTGTTACTTGTTTTCAGGGTGACTCTGCAAATGATCTTGCTAAGGACGAGGAGGCTGCGGGTATTTGGCGATCTCTCGGTATCCCCGATGAGAGAATTGCGTTTTTGGGTTATGAAGACAACTGGTGGGGTCCTGCTGGTGTCACCGGTCCGTGTGGCCATGATACCGAAATATTTGTTTGGACAGGTGAAGGGGATGCCCCTCTGAAATATGATCCAGCCGACAAGAAGTGGGTAGAAATCGGCAATAATGTTTTTATGCAATTTAATAAGAACATTGATGGTACTCTGGAAGTTTTGAAACAAAAAAATGTCGATTTTGGTGGTGGGTTAGAGCGTTTACTGGCATACCTCGAAGGGAGAGATAATGTTTACGAAACTGATCTATTCGAGGTTATTTTGGGAGAAATTGAAAGTATTTCTGGTAAAAAATATAGCTCTTCCTCTGTCATCTCGAGTGAAGTCGAGAGATCTTTTCGTGTAATTGCTGATCACATTCGAGCTGCCACATTTATGATCAATGATGGGGTCGTGCCCTCAAATAAGGATAGAGGCTATGTTTTGCGTCGTTTGATCAGGCGGGCGATTGTGAAGGGGCAACAGCTGGGGATTGAACAGAATTTTACCGCCAAGGTTGCTCGCAAAGTTTTCGAGATTTACAACGGAGTTTATTTTGGGTCTGTCATTTCGACTCCACTCGAAGAGAGGGTGGAGAAATCTACAGAAAAAGATCTCTCGACTTCGCTCGAGATGACAGCAAATGATGACAAACAAAAAATGATTCTCTTCGAGTTGGAAAAAGAAGAGGAGAAATTTAGAGGAACACTTACAAGAGGGCTGCTTCAGTTTAAAATTATTGCCGCCATGAAGACAAAGAGCAATGAAGAAGAGTGGAAAAAAGTAGAATTTACTGCTGAAGAATTTTTCAATTTATATCAGTCTTTTGGATTTCCTTATGAATTGAGTGCAGAGGAGGCAACACGATTAAATATCCCCATAGAAAATAATACCAGAAAAACTTTTGAAGTGATGCTAAGGAATCACCAAGATTTGTCTCGTACGGCTTCCGCGGGGATGTTCAAGGGTGGTCTGGCCGATGCTGGAGAAGAAACAACGAAGTTGCATACCGCTGCTCACTTGATGTTGGCTGCTTTACGGTTCGTTTTGGGTGAGAATGTCTACCAAAAAGGATCAAACATCACGCCAGAAAGACTCAGATTTGACTTTTCTTATCCTGAAAAAATGACTGTCGAACAAATTAAACAGGTCGAAGCTCTAGTGAACGCACAAATTGAGAAAGACCTGCCTGTAGAGATGGCAGAGATGAGTGTGGATGAAGCTAAAGGACAGGGTGCTATGGGTGTATTTGACGCCAAATATGGCGACAAAGTTAAAGTTTATACCGTCGATGATTTTTCTAAGGAGATTTGTGGCGGTCCCCATGCCAACAGAACTGGTGAGCTTGGTCATTTCAAGATTTTGAAAGAAGAGAGCTCGAGTGCAGGGGTACGGCGTATCAAGGCAGTATTATCTTAGAGGACGATTGTGATACAATGATATTGTAATGCAATATAGATTTTAGATACTGAAAGTGAGGGAGTGGTGAACTTGTTCGGCTGGGGAAAAAATAAGAAACATTATGCGATTGCTCTAGATATTGGTACCGAGTTTGTTAAGGTGCTAGTTTTTCGTTTGGAAGATAACAAAGCGTTTGTGGTTGGTGTGGGCAAACAGCGACAAGGTCTGACTGACATGCAGGGTGGGCATGTGACTGATATTGCTGGAGTGTCGGCGAATTGTGAAAAAGCGCTTGAGCAGGCCTTTCAGATGGCTGGCGTGGCACCAGAGCAGTGTGTCATCGGGATTGCTGGCGAATTAGTTAAAGGTGCGACCACGACCGTTCATTATCATCGAGCTGATCCGGATAAAAATATCACACTAGAAGAACTCAAAAATATTATTGGTCAGGTTCAGGAGAAATCATTTGAAAAAACACGCGCCGACTTGGCGTGGGAGACGGGGCAGGAAGAGCCAAATGTGAAGTTGGTCAATTCGGCGATTGTCGATGTGAAGATCGATGGTTTTAAGGTCAATAACCCAGTTGGTTTTCAGGGCAAAGATGTCGAGGTTGGTATTTACAACTCGTTTGCGCCTGTATTGCATCTATCTGCTTTGCAAACAGTAGCAGAAAATCTCGGTCTTGATTTATTGGCAGTGGCGGCCGAGCCATATGCCGTCGCTCGGTGCGTGGGGATGGACGACTCGGCAGATTTTTCCTCTATTTTTATTGATATTGGTGGTGGTACGACCGATATCGCTGTGGTTCGGTCTGGCGGACTGGATGGTACAAAGATGTTCGCAATTGGCGGACGAGTTTTTACCAAAGCCATTGCTGACGCTTTGGAGTTGACTTTTGCCGACGCCGAAAGATTGAAACTGAAATATTCTCAGGGCGAGATCGAAGACGAAAAAGAGCAAAAAAAAGTTAGCGATGCTTTGGAAAATGTCTCTGACGTTTGGCTCTCTGGAGTTGAACTTGCTCTCGAAGAGTTCAATCAAGTTGATTTGTTGCCATCCAAAATTATGTTGTGTGGCGGCGGATCACTCCTGCCAGAGATAAAAGATTATCTGGAGAAGAGGGAGTGGAGCAAGCGATTGCCTTTTGCCAAGCATCCGAAGATTGATTTTGTCTCGCCTGAACATGTTTCAACTGTCGTCGATGAGGTTGGCAAGCTCTCTGGTGCACAGGATATCACGCCGATGGGGTTGGCCAATCTGGCGATTGATTTGGCTGGTGAAGAAGGTGTGGTTGGTAGTATAATGGATAAGATTACCGACGGACTACGAAGATGAATGCGCAACACAGATTACAGTACTATACCGATTACAATTCCACACAGATTACTGATTTAAACAGATTGATGAAATAATTTAATAAAATGATGAATAAAACGATTTATTTGGAAATCAACGAAGAGATAACTGAGGTTATCGATAAGCTCAAAAAAGCTGAGGAAAAGCAGCTTATTTTCGTTATTCCAAGAAATTCGACATTGGCTCAAAGTGTGATTAACTTAAAATTATTGCTGCGGGCAGCAAAGGAATCGCACAAACGCATTTGTATAGTTACTTCCGACAGCGTTACAAGGAATTTATCTGGTCAGCTCGGCATTGAATCATTTGATAGTATTGATGAAGTTAAAAATGCTGATTGGTCTCCAGCGGCCGAGGCAATTGCGGCTGATAGCCGACCAAATTTTCGCGTTCATAATTACCAGAACGAAAGTGAGAGACTGGTAAATGATGATGTTGACTTAATGACTGGTACTGATGAGTCTGTCGAAGTTGAAGACAAGATCAAAGTTCGAAAAATTAAGATTAGTGATGGCGAGGCATTACCCTTGGCAGCCGCTACTGATGATCACAGCAAGGATACAAATTATTTGCACCGACAATTACCTAAAGAATTGCGAGGTAAGGATATGAATAATTCGAAATACAGAAAATATGTGAATATGGGGCTCGTCGGTCTGGTTTTTTTGGCTCTGATCGCTTGGGCTATTTACATTCCGTCGGCGACAGTTGCTGTAACCATGAAAACAGTTGAGTATAAACAAAAATTCCAGATTGTGGTCGATAAAAATGCGACTGTTCTCGATAGCGCTAAGGCTATCTTGCCTGGTGTCGTCGTCCTACTTGATAAAAGCTTGACCAAAACTTATCCTGCGACTGGCACAAAAAATAATGGTGAAAAGGCCAAGGGAACACTGACATTTTCGAATACAAATGGTGTTGACAATCAACAGATCAATGCTGGATCTACGGTTACAAGCGGTCAAGTTAGTTTTACGGTCGACAAAACTATCATTGTTCCGAAGGGCACACTCGGTTCTAATGGTTTGCCTATTGCTGGCACAATACAGGGATCAGTCACGGCTGTCGCCGGCGGTGTGGCTGGTAACTTTTCTGATGGTTCTGTCTTTGTGGTTGCCGGAAAACCAAGTACGATTTCGGCCAAAGGAAGTACCGCTGGTGGTACAGACAAGGAAGTGAAAGTCGTGACCGCAGAGGATATTGAGAAGGCTAATGTTGCGATAAAGGATGCGATGTTGACCGAAGGCAAGCCAGAAATATTGGATAAAGCGACCAAAGAGGGCGTAAAGGTGATTGATACTTCTGTTGCCTTCGAATTAACTAGTGTCCAGTTTAATAAAAAAGCTGATGACGAGGCAGACCAATTTGATGCTGTTGGCAGCGGCAAGCTGACTGTTCTCGGTTTTGCTGAACAAAATTTATACGATTTTGCGATGAGTTTGGCCACCGCTGATTTGGGAAGTTCAAAAACGATTATCAATCCCGAAGCGGCTACAACCAATTATACTGTGCTGTCAAATGATGCAGCTGCGGGATTGCTCAAACTTGATGTTGATTTTCTCGGGCAATCTGGTCAAAAAATTGCTGCAAAGACGATTGTCGATAAGTCTATCTTCAAGAAAAAGATAACAGCCGAAGTAGCAATTTCGAAGATGGAGGGTGTGGAGAGTGCCAAAGTAGCTGTCTCTCCATCATTCATGCCTTTTATGCCTTTGCGCGCCAATCGGATTGATGTGAGGTTTGACTACAAAAAGTAAAATAAATTAATCTAATTAACCTAAGGGTTCTTCTCCTTTTCAAGGAGAAAGCCTGCCCTGAGCGAAGACGAATGGGTTAGCTGAGGTTTCATTTTAAAACATTAAACCTCACCCCTGCCTCTCCTTGAAAAGGAGAGGAGAAATACAATAACCAAGAGACAATAATCAGTTAATAACCAATATTCAATTATTAAATTTCCAAGGGTTCTTCTCCTTTTGAAGGAGAAGATAGATGAGGTTTCATCTTAAACATTAAACCTCACCCCACCTCTCCTTGAAAAGGAGTGGAGAAAATCAATGACTAGATGATTAAATGACTAATTGAATAAATATTTATTGGCTACTTGAATTAATATTTACGGAATTTATGTATTTAGCTATAGATTATGGTAAGAAAAGAATTGGATTGGCTATCGGTGAGAAGATGGCTAGAGGTTTTGGCGTTTTAGAAAATTCTCCAGAAGTGATCGATGAGATTGTAGAAAAATGCAGGGCCGAACAGATTGAAAAAATTATTATTGGCTTGCCGAAGCGAGAAGACGGGACTGATGGCGGCATGGGCGCTCAAATCCGATCTTTCGCAGCTTTACTCGAAAGAAGTGCGTCTTTGCCCGTGATATTCGAAGAAGAATCGTTTACTTCGGTGGAGGCTGAAAGATTGCTTGGCGAGAACGGAGTTGACATATCGAAGGACAAGGCCAAGGTAGATGAACTTTCGGCTGTCTTGATTCTTGAACAGTATATTAACGCAGAGAACAGATGAATTTCAGCAAAAAGACGAAAATTGTTTTCGCCATTGTTATTTTTGTGCTTGTTGCCATGATTGGCGCAGCGTTTTGGAGTTATCGAAGTATCGAAAAGATTGCTGAGACTCCATTTGATACCGGTCAGCCCAAGATATTTTTTGAAATTCCTGAGGGTTCAAGCAAGCAATATGTGTCGAAAGAGCTACAGGGCAAAGGCTTGATTTCATCAACCCTTGCGTTTGATTTTTTTTCTCGACTAAACCAGAAGCCTTTCAAAGCTGGTTTCTGGGAGATTCCGGAAAAAGTATCAATATTTGATTTGATCAGATTTTTCACGACTGGTGAAAATTTTATTGAGCGAGTGACGATACCTGAGGGCTGGCGTCGAGAGCAAATCGGTCGAGCGCTAGAGAAGAAGAACATTGTGACTGAGAGTTCTTTTGATTCTGCTTCCTCTAGTTATGAAGGACAACTTTTCCCGGCAACATATTTTATCAAGCCAGGAACCCCAGCTGCCGATATAGTGCAGATGATGGTCAAAGAATTTTATGATCAAACGCAAGGGCTCGAAGTTTCTGATGACGATATTATACTGGCGTCGATCGTGGAGAGGGAAACAGATAGAGCAGAGGAGAAGTCAATTATTGCCGGTATCTATTTCAATCGCCTAAAAATCGACATGAAGTTGCAGGCTGATCCGACGGGGATTTATGCCAAAGATACAATTGCGTACAATGCACTCGCTCGATCAGACAAAATAGATTATCTTTTTTGGAAAGCGATCAGCATCAGCGAGTTGAATAGTTTGTCTTTGCCCTATAATACATATTATTCCTTTGGTTTGCCCGAGGGGCCGATCTGTAATCCGAGTTTGGAGACACTCAAGGCTGTCAAAAATTATCAAAAAACAGATTATCTCTATTTCCAGCATGTGAAAGGGGTGTTTTACCCAGCAAAAACTTATGCTGAGCATTTGGCAAATGGAAAAAAGTAGCCTAAGAATATATTTGACTAAAGTGTTGTTTTTGTATTAGACTCAGATAAGTCAGCTGAAACTGGAGCGGGATAATTTTTGGTGTAAATGGCAAGCATATTAAGTTCAATTTATTCACGATTTTCACATGACGTAGCCATTGATCTGGGCACGGCAAATACTTTGGTGTATGTTCGTGGTCATGGAGTTGTGATCAGAGAGCCATCAGTAGTCGCGATCAATAAGCGGACAAATGAGATATTGGCCGTAGGAGAAGAAGCCAAGAGGATGGTTGGGCGTACACCTGCTCATATTGTGGCGATTCGTCCACTTGTGGATGGAGTTATTTCTGATTTTGAGATCACCGAGCAGATGCTTAAGTATTTTTTTGAAAAAGTTCAGAAGATTTCATTTACTCTGATACCTCGGCCGAGAGTCGTGATTGGTATTCCACATTCTGTGACTGAGGTTGAAAGACGAGCAGTTGAAGAAGGGGCGATCAACGCTGGGGCGAGAGAAGTTTATCTGATCGAAGAGCCAATTGCCGCCGCGATCGGGGCGAGGTTACCTATTCAAGATGCTTCAGGGAGCATGATCGTTGATATCGGTGGTGGAACAACTGAAGTAGCAGTGATGTCGCTTGGTGGCGTCGTAGCTTCTCGATCTTTGCGTATCGCCGGTGATGAATTAAATGATGATATTATCCAATACTCTCGCGATAAGTTCAATTTATTGCTTGGGGAGAGAACTGCTGAAGAGATCAAGATTAAAATTGGTTCGGCTATGACGAGAAAAGATCGTCGTGAAGCTCCGATGCGTGGCAGGGATTTAGTTTCTGGTTTGCCGAAAGAAATTATTGTTAATGATGAACAGATCAGAGAAGCGATCAGAAAGTCATTGAATACTATTATCGAAAGTGTCAGAGTAACGATGGAGGAGACTCCGCCTGAATTGCTTTCGGATATTATGGATCGTGGGATTATCCTATCTGGTGGGGGAGCATTACTCGACGGCTTGGCAGAACGCTTGGCCCAGGAAACCCAGACGAAGGTTTATATTGCTGATGATCCGCTAACAGCTGTGGTTCGGGGCGCTGGGTTAGTCTTGGAAGATCTTGATTTGCTCTCAAATGTATTATTACCGAAAGAGTTCAATCGTTAAATGAAAAATAATTACAAACAATTTATATTTGTAATACTTACTGCTTTTTTTATTTTACTGTGGGTTTGGCCAACTTTTAGAAAAGATGTGTCGTATGCAGCTCAGAGTACGATCAAGACACCTGCTTCCGCTTTCAGTTTTGTCGGCAAGAAAATAAAGACTAGTTTGTATTTTTGGACTAATATCCAGAACCTGACTCGACAAAATGCAGAGTTAGTCGATAAAATTACTCAATTGCAGATTGACAGAAGCCGTATCACTGAGCTTGAAAACGAGAATACTTTCCTGAAAAAAGAGATTGGTTTTACTGAAACCTATGGATCCGTGGAGATGGTGCCGGCCAGAATTATCGAGCGTGATCCGATATCATTTCTTGATTATATCGTTATCGACAAAGGCGGAGACGACGGAGTTAAAGGGGGCCAACCAGTAATGTCCGGAGGGGCCTTGATCGGTAAAGTATCCCAAATATTTAAATCTAGTGCCAAGATTACCTTGATCACCAGCAAAGACTCGATCATCCAGGCGATGTTGCAGGATAGTCGCACAAAAGGCACTCTCTCTGGAGGCGTTTCCGGTTTGCTTTTAGAAAATATTATTCAGGATGTTGATTTCAAAAAGGGTGAATATGTCGTGACTTCTGGTCTTGGTGGAAGCATGTCACCCGGGCTGTTGATTGGTCGGGCTGCGTCAGTTCAAACGAGTGGCGGTATATATAAAAGTATCGTGGTCGAGCCGTTAGCTGATTTATCAAAAATAGAATTAGTTTTCGTGCAAAAATGAAAAACAATAATTTGTATTTGATCGGTTTGTCTCTGGTTTTGGTCTTTTTGGATATCGCTTTCTTTAGTTTTCTTGATCTGTACGGGGGAACGATATTTTTATCTCTTGTCGTGGTAATCCTGGTCAGTTTGTTTTGGGGGCAGCAAAAAACCCTGATCTTTGGCTTATCTTCGATGATCTTTTTGACAATTTTGTCGTCATTACCATTGATTGTCATCTTGGTTGGTTTCTTGCTCGTGCCGATGTTCATCGCCTTCCTCAGAAAGAGGGTTTTGCCAGAGCTACCAGTCATCGGAGCGGTTCCGATAATCGTAGCGCCATTAATAATCTTCGAGTTATGTTTTATTATCGTAACCGGATCATATTTCGTGGGTGCTTTTTTGACTGCTTCTTTTTTCGTCGTACTAAATGCAACTATTGGAATCTGGGCCTATGGGGTAATTCAAAATATTGGCAGAAAACAACGCATCGGGATATTCAAATAATATTAAGTTTTACATATGGATATACTCGGTAATTTTTCTGATATCAGGGGAGACACCAAAGCTCGACGCGTACGCCGCAAAGAGGAGCTCAATTTTGAGTACGGCGATACGGCCATTGATCGGATATCGACTATTGAAAAGAAAAAAGATCGGACGACTTTGTCGTGGGTTAAATTTGCTGTCGTAGGAATCTTCTGCATTATGATCCTGCGTGTCTTTAGCTTGCAGATAGTTCAGGGGGAGGCAAATAAAAGTTTGGCTTTGGGCAATAGTATTAGGCCTCGTTTGATCGAAGCACCAAGAGGTCAAATTTTGGATAGTTCTGGCGGGTGGTTGGCTAGAAATACCTCTGATTTTTCTTTGGCGTTGTATCCATCGGATCTACCAAAGAAAAAATCTGATCGCGAGGAGTATTATCAAAAAATTGCTGCATTGGTTAGCATGGATCAAGCCGAAGTGAAGAAAAATGCTGAGAAAAATGGCTTGATTTCTTTGGATATGGCAATAATTAAGGAAGATATGCCCAGGGATGATGCTCTTCTTTTGGAGGAGAAGATCAAGACTGTTCCTGGCTTATTCATTGCCAAGCGTTATAGTCGTGAGTATAGCTATACTCTTGGTTTGGGCCATGTGCTTGGGTACACGGGAGCAATCACCGAGAACGAGCTGAAAAATGGGACAGGCTACTATCTTTCTGACCATGTCGGAAAAACTGGGATTGAAAAAACGGCAGAACAATATCTGCGTGGCGTCCCTGGTGTCGAACAGGTCGAAGTTGACTCGAAGGGAAATGTAAATCAAATCTTGTTGGACGATAATAGTACCGAGCCCGTCGCAGGTAATAATGTTTGGCTGTATATGGATCGTGGTTTGCAAAATGAAGCGGCGAAGGTCGCCGCCGATGCTTTGGTTAAAGCGAAAGAAGATACTGGCAAAGATGACATTAAAACGGCAGTTGCTATCGTAATGGATGTTAAAACTGGTGGTATCCTTGCAATGGTCTCGACGCCTGATTATGATTCAAACTTGTTCTCTGGTGCGGATAGCGGCACAAATTATTCGAAAATTTTGTTGGATAAATCCATGCCGATGTTTGACCGTTCGATTGCTGGTACTTATCCGCCCGGATCGAGCTCGAAGCCGATGCTTGCAGCTGCAGCCCTCCAAGAGGGTACAATCAATGCTAACACTGTTTTTGATGCACCTGGTAGTATTACGGTCGGTGGTTCGACTTTTATCAATTTTGAGAGCAAGGAACTTGGCGCGACAACGGTCAGATCTGCTCTGGAGTTTTCGAATAATATTTTCTTTTACGCCGCTGGGGGAGGGTATGGGCCAATCAAAGGACTAGGCATTGATCGAATCAAGAAGTATTGGCAACTGTTTGGTTTGGGCCGACCTACGGGGGTAGATCTTCTTGGTGAGGCCTCTGGTTTGTTGCCTGACCCGACCTGGAAAAAGAAAGCTCAGGGCGAGAACTGGTATATTGGCGACACTTATCATGTTTCGATCGGTCAGGGCGATCTGTTGGTCACGCCGATTCAGATGTTGCGAATGGTGAACTCCATTGCAAATGGCGGCAAGGTGGTCGTGCCGCATATTGTCAAGAAAGTCACAGATCCAGAGGGTAATGTGATCAAAGAATATGGCGAGGAAGTGGTCAATGCTAATTTTATTTCGCCGCAAAATTTGAAGACGGTGCAAGAAGGAATGCGGTTGGTCGCGACGGGTGGATCAGCAATGGCGATGGCTAACCTGCCAGTGGAGGTTGCTGGAAAAACTGGTTCGGCACAGTACGATAACAATCAGCGAGTTCATGGTTGGTTTGTTGGTTACGCGCCCTATGACAATCCGCAAATTGCCGTTTTGACGATGGTGGAGGGCGGCGGGATGTCAACGGCGACGGCGGTGCCGATGGCCAAGGATCTTTTTAATTATTACTTTACAAGATAAGAGCCAGGAGTCAGGAGATAGGGGAAACAGAAAACAGAAAACAGAAAACGGCAGTCAGAGGGAGTCACGCGCCATCCATTAATTAATTGTCATTGCGAGGAGTCTGCGACTGCCTGCCGTCCGTAGCCTTGGCGTAGGATGGTGGCAATCTATCATAATAATTTGTTAGAATAGTATTGAGATTAGAATTATATTGAAGGGATACGATGTTGAACGACAAACAACTTGAATTGCTAAAAAAACAAACTATTTTGGTTTTGACTACATCAGACATGAATAATCAGCCTCACGCAATTTTTGTTGAGATCAACAAAATCGAGAATGGTAGCCTGATTATTACAGATAATCATATGGAGCAGACAATTTCGAATATTAAGATTAACAATAAAGTGTTTGTGCTCGCATACAGCAAGGATTATTCTTTAATTATTAACATAGACGGGTTGGCGACATATCACGATAGTGGCGCATTGCTCGAGTACGCAAAGAACAATCCTGATAACGAAGGCTATTATCCAAAAGGCGTGATAGAAGTCAAGATTACAGCAGTAAATCAGAAACATTTCGATGAAGATTTTGAGAGCTGAAACATTCTATTGCGTTTAGTCTTTCTATTGACATTAACTGATATTTTTGAGAAAATCGGCTTGTAAATCAAGGGGCAGACACACGAAGATCCTTCGTGTTTTAGTTTTTTATCAGAGATATTTAATCAGAGACAAAATGAGCAATTTTATTACCGTAGAGGGCTTGGCTAAACTCAAGGAAGAATTAGCCGAGATAAAGCTAAAATTAAAAGAAGTCGCGCTCAAGATCAAAGAAGCGAGAGAATTTGGTGATCTGTCAGAGAACGCCGAATATCACGAAGCAAAAAACGAGCAGTCTTTCTTGGTTGGTCGTGAGCAGGAGATTGAGTTTAAAATTAAGAATGCTGAGATTATTGAAACTAAGGCTTGCGACAAATCAGTTGTCACGATTGGTTGCACCGTCGAGATTCTTGATGATGGTGAGAAAGTTATCTATCAGATCGTTGGCTCAGAGGAAGCCGATCCGCTAAATGGTCGTATCTCTATCGATTCACCTGTGGGTCGAGCCGTCGTTGGTGCCAAAAAAGGTGATAATGTCAAAGTTACAACACCAGCTGGCGTGTCCGAGTTCAAAATTGTCGATATTCGATAGGACTATATTTGTTTTAGTTGCGCAGTAAGAAATAAAAGCCCGGGAGTCATTGCGATTCTCGGGCTTTTATGTGACCAGAGAATGGATAATAAAGTCTAATCTGGCTTTTGCAATTGAGTTAAAATTAAAACTGCTTCAGGAAATAAAACTAAACTCACCAAATTTATTTGAAATTTCGTCCCTGGAATTTCTTACTTGATCGTAACTTTCGGGAACGATATAAATTACATTATTTCCCAACGAAGGAATCGAATTAAATAACTCTCTTAATTTTTCTGGATCTTTTTTTAATTCTGGAATAGCTTTGGCATGCCTAGCGATTGTTTCAAAATTACCTGATAGATTGAAAAGAAATCTTAATGAGTGAAATGAGACATCAACAAAATTATGCTTTATAAGCATTCCTCCCAAATTGCCTTTGTATATTTCTTCGGTTTCTTTTCTTGCTTCTTCTATAGTTGCGTCAAAAGATCGGGTTGGGATGCCGGGCACCATATTGCCAAGATTGTGCCCGATATTGTAACAAATCTTATCGGATGCACCTGAAAATTCTTCATCATCTTCTCTGATTTTTCGGATTTGTCTGTTCGAGGCAAGATTAGTTTTGTAAAGGTCAACTACATCTTTGTTAACATCCACCAAGGTGTCATTCATTCTGACTATAGATAGCCCAGACAAACAGCTGCTTATTGTATCAATTAATTCATTATAGCGCTGGATAAAAAACGAATGAAATTTTTCAACTTTTTGGTTAAGAACATCCTTGTCAGCTATTTCTAGATTTTCGGTTAGAGCAAATATACCTTCTGTTTCGCAAAAATTGTTTAGATCTTCCTTGAATTTATTTACTGCAGATCTTATCTCAGGTTTACTCGATTCTAGCTCGGTTAGAGCTCCCCCTGCATCAAATTGTTCGGATTCTACCCGATTGGCAGAATTAGTTAGAAAAGTTATATAACGTTCTGTCCAGTATGAATATAGTTCTTCAGAGCTTTTCATCTTTATTGGGTCGAGCTCTATTTCCTCAGTTTGTTCATTTTTCTTCTGTGAGCCACCATTTGAACCTTCATCTTTATCTAAATACATACCTGGCCGTTCGCCGTTTAATCCGTATGGCATATAAACTCCTTACTAATTTATTTTTTTGCTGTCTATATCTTGTTTTCAATCGTGTCTGTTTTCTATTTCCTGCCAAATATCGCTCATCAGACCGAACTCTTTAATCTTGTCGGCCGTGGCTCAATATTGACCTGTACGGCTGGCGCAATATGGGTAGTATCGAGTGGCGCAGTCAAGATGTGACTGAGTCTTCGGATTTCCGAGCTGTTTTTGTAGCTTATTTTTTACAAGATATTATCTTGATTGCTAGTCAAGGCTACATCATCTGGTTTTTCTATTGGATACTGAGCAATCCCGTGAGCATCAAAAACAGGACACGCCCATTTGCCAGATTCAGACGATATTTCAACAAGTTTTTTTGTGAATTCTTGCATAGGGAAACAAGCTACTACTCCTAAAAGATGACTACCGAGTGATGTGCCGGAGTTTTTTATTTGATTATCATCTAGAGCATACCAGTCTTTAAATCCTGGTGTATTAGTTACTTCTTTTGAGTAAACCATGGCCATCTGGTAAGGTGCTTTACTGGCTCCTCGATATTGGTCCTTGGAATCAACACGAAAACCATGACTAGGATTAAAATTGCAGTAAGTGTAGATTGCTTTTCTTAAGACTTGGCTATTAGGATGTATTTGAGTAAGAAATTCCATTAAATCTAGTGTTTGGATACCATAATTTTCAGCGATTTTCATAAGGCCATATGCCATATATCTGGAGGTTGACTGTCCTTTTGTTTTCAAATCGGCAAAAACATCTTCTTGTCCCGACTCATCGAAATATTCTGGAAAAAGTATGTTTAAATCTCGAGGAGGTTTTCCGCTATTAAGTTCAAGCATCACCTTTGAAAAAATTTCTGAGACTCTAGCCTCGGAATCATCATCTCCCATTTCATTTCTAATCTCATCAACTTGTCTTTTTAATTGTTCGATTCCAAGTCTCAGTCCTACGCTTTGCTCATCGCCTAAAATTGTACTTGTTAAATATTCTTTAAAACGATTTGTCGTGGCTTCGCGGATAGTATTCTCTCTGTTCGGTTGATGTTTCACTTCACGATGAAATTCGCGTAGTTTTGTCATGGCCATGCTATAGCGTTGTAGTGCGTAAAGACTGTGGCTCCAATCGGTTTGATCGTAAATGATATCTTCCCAACCTTTTGCAACTGATTCTTGTAAATACTGAGTAAAATTTATTGTTTCTTTGCCGAGTTCACTCTTTAATTGAGGACTAAATTTTCCTACTTCTCGATGGGGCAATTTCTGATTTGTCAAAATCCACAAATATTCTTCAACATTCACAAATCTAATTCCAAAATCAGTGAAGTTATCGCCAAGAAGAGTGTGAAGTTTTTCTATTGCGATTCTTAGTGATTCTTCTACATTTGTGTCCTCTTCTATTGCTTCTGTTTGCTCTTCTATCATTTCTGCCCGTTCTGCATCGCTATGTAGAAATTTTTCATCGCCTGGTGGTAAACCAGCGGGTTTAATTTTGTTTATTTCATCTGGCATATTGGTTCCGTAATTTTAATTTATTCATCCTTATTTTATGCTCAAACAATCTGGTTTTCAACCACTCAGTCTGATTCAGTGCGTCTTTTTGATTCGAGGCTTGATTTGTGATATAAATTATACATATAGTATTAGCTATATGGTTATATTTCGAGCGAGTATATATAAAATATTGAGCAGGGAAGAGGCAAGATGGAAAATGTGGGCTTATCAGAGAAGGATATTATCGAGTTTAGACACAAAAAGTTGAAGAAACTTGAGTCTTTGGGTTTGCCGGCTTTCCCATCAAAGTCACATCGAGATCATCTCTCCTTGCAGGTTTTGGCTGATCAGGAAAAGTTGATTGCTTCCGAGGAAGTTGTGACTGTAGCTGGCCGATTGATGGCAGTCAGAGGTCATGGCAAACTTATTTTTGCTGATATTGTTGATGAAAAAGGCAAGATACAGGTCGTGTTTAAGGTTGACATCTTGGGTGAGGCGATAGAAATCGTCTCGTGTTTTGATGTTGGAGATTTTGTTGAGGTGGCAGGCAAAGTATTTATTACGAAGGCTGGTGAAACTACAGTTGAAGCCAAGTCGGCGCGGATGATTTCCAAAGCTCTTCGACCTCTGCCTGAACTTTGGAAGGGGATCACAGACGAAGAGTCACGATACCGTAAAAGATATCTTGACCTGGCACTTAGTCCTGAGTTGCGAGAGATGTTCGCCAAAAAGGCCAAATTTTGGCAGGCCACTCGTAATTTTTTGATTGGTAAAGGTTTTTTGGAAGTGGAAACACCAGCTTTGGAAACTACGGCAGGGGGAGCGGACGCTAGCCCGTTTGTGACTCATCACGATGCTCTAGATATTGATGTCTATCTGCGAATATCGATGGGTGAACTTTGGCAGAAGCGTTTGATGGTCGGTGGTTTTGAAAAAACTTTTGAGATCGGGCGACAGTTCCGCAATGAAGGCATCAGTCGAGAACATTTGCAGGATTATACCCAGATGGAATTTTATTGGGCTTACGCCAACTACGAAGACTCAATGAGGCTGGTTGAAGAGATGTATAAATATATTGCTCGTGAAGCTTTCGGGACGCTGAAGTTCAAGATTGGTCAATTTGAGGTTGATCTCGATAAGCAATGGCCAAAAATTGATTATGTCACGACGATCAAGGACGAGATTGGTATCGATGTTTTATCTGCCAGTGATGACGAGCTTAAGAAAAAGTTAATGAATCTTAAGGTAAAGTTCAATGTTAATGACAAGCGTGGACGATTGATCGATACACTTTGGAAACAAATCAGGAAAACAATTGCTGGACCAGTGTTTTTGATTAATCATCCAGTTGAAGTTTCGCCGCTGGCCAAGAGAAAATCAGACGATCCGAGATTGGTGGAGAGATATCAAGTTATTTTGGCTGGTTCTGAGATGGGCAATGGATATAGCGAGTTGAACGATCCGATCGATCAGGCTGAAAGATTTCGGGAGCAAGCCAAGATGCGAGAAGACGGTGATCTCGAGGCTCAGATGCATGATTATGATTTCGTTGAAGCACTTGAGCACGGGATGCCGCCAACTTCCGGCTTTGGTTTTTCCGAGCGATTATTTTCCTTTTTGGCAGACAAGTCAGCCCGCGAGGCAGTAATGTTTCCGCTATTGCGACCAGAGAAGCAATAGCAGAAATGGATGGCGAATATCCTAATAGCGAATAAGCGAATGTGAGGGCAAAAAGAATGGATGACTTGTTGTACAAGGAGTTGTCATATACATTGTGCGGGTTGGCGTTTGACATTGATAACAAGTTGGGAAGTGGTCACAGTGAAAAGAATTATGCCGATGCGCTCGAAATATTGCTTAAGAAGAATAATATTTCATACGCAAGAGAAGTATATTCTCCGATGAAAATCGAAGGTGTGGTGATTAAAAAGAAGTTCTTCGACTTTCTGATAGATAATAAAATTGTGCTTGAGTTGAAGGTTTCGACAACAAAATATCGAGATGCTTGTAGGCAATTGTACCAATACTTAAAATCGAGTAACCTAAAGCTGGGATTAATAATTCGTTTCACAAAAGATGGTGTGAAGATAAAGAGAATCCCGAACATATATTAGTAAATTAGCCATTAGGATATTAGCTATCCATTTATGTAACGAAGGAGCCCATGCTAGACATCAAATATATCAGAGAAAATACTGCGGAAGTGAAGAAGGCGGTTGCTCGCAAAGGAGCAGGTGCCGGATTGATTGATGAGGCGATCAGGCTCGATCAGCTTCGTCGTGAAGCAATTGTGAAACTTGAGCAGTATCAAGGCGAGCTGAATGTAAAGTCAAAGGAAATTGCTCAGCTTCATGGCCAACAGAAGATCGATGCGATCAATACGGCTAGTACATTGTCAGATAAGATCAAGCAGTTGAGACCGGAGATGGAAAAAACTGATCAGGAATATCGAACGGTCATGTATGGTATTCCGAACCCACCCGCGCCAGAGGTGATCGATGGCGCTTCGGACAAGGAGAATACTGTTAATCGTACTTGGGGAGAGAAGCCAGTTTTTGACTTTGATATCAAAGATAATGTAGCTCTGGCTGAGCAGCACGACCTATTTGACACCGCTCGAGCAGGCAAGGTTTCTGGGTCAAGATTTTTCTATTTGAAAAATGAGATGGTCATCTTGGAGTTGGCACTATTTCGCTACGCAATCGATACTTTGGTCGCCGAAGGCTTCATCCCTGTCATTCCTCCAGTGATGCTGTCTCGAAGGATCATGGAGGGCGCTGGATATATTCCTGGCGGCGAGGATGAGATCTACAAGACACAAGATGATACATATCTGGTTGGTACTTCAGAACAGTCTTTGGCTGGATATCATGCAGATGAGATATTGGATGAATCCAAATTACCACTGCGTTATGTTGGTATCTCGACCTGTTTCCGTCGTGAAGCGGGCAGTCACGGCAAAGATGTTCGCGGTATCTTGCGTGGCCATCAATTCAACAAAGTTGAGATGTTCTCTTTTGTGAAACCAGAAGACTCGGCTAAAGAGCACGATTATCTCGTTTCTCTGGAAGAGAAATTGATGCAAGGACTAGGACTTCATTATCAGGTGGTTAATATTTGCGCCGGGGACTTGGGCGCGCCAGCGACGAAAAAATTTGATATTGAGGTTTGGATGCCGGGAGAGAATGATTATCGTGAAACTCATTCGTGCTCAAACTGCACCGATTATCAGGCTAGAAGACTAAATATTCGTTACAAAACAAAAGCTGGCAAGATTGAAACTTTGCACACATTAAATGGTACAGCTTTTTCAGAGCGACCATTGATCGCAATACTGGAAGATTATCAACAGAAAGATGGTAGTATCAAAGTGCCAGAGGTTTTGATAAAATACACAGGCTTTAGCGAAATTAAATAGAGGAGGTGCTATTATGAAGATTGCTTTTCACATCAAGGATATCATCATTGGCAAGAAGCAAAAGGATTTGATCGAAAAAAAGTTGCGTGGTCTGAAAAAATATGTCCCAGGGGAACCAGTTAATGTTGATATATATTTGAAAGATGAAACCAGTCTAGAAAAAGGGGGAGTGGATCAGGCAGTAGAAATTGCGGTTACCTTTGGCAAAGAAAAGCTCTTTGTCCGTGAGGTGGACGATAAAATGTTGAGAGCTTTTGCATATGCCCATAAGTCTATTGAGAGACAGTTGGTGCGCGACCATAACAAAAAAGTTGAGAAGACTCGCAAGCGTGGTTCGTGGAAAATTTGGGAGACTTTTGGTAGTTGGTCAAAAAAAGAAGATCAAGACGAAAAATAAATCAAGGAGTATTATGTCTGATAAAATTCCGAGCGATGAAAGTTCAAAAAAAATTGACTTGAGTAAGTCTGACAGCTTGAAAATAAATGATGACGGTAGTGTGTCGGTTGGTGGCGTCGTTTATGCAAGTATGGAAGATTTTGCAGCGTCGATCAAAGAGAGAGAAGAAGAGATTAAAAAATAATACCCGATAATCAAGAAACAGTTAAATAGTCTGTCATTCCCGCGAAGGCGGGAATCCACAAATTGTTTAATAGATTCCCGCCTTCGCGGGAATGACAAATGTTAGATGTTTTAAATTGTGGTCATTGCGATTTGGTGATTGGAATTTAACTGATTATTGTAACTTGTACCTTGGAAACAACAACATGTCAATTTTAGATTTTTTCTACAATCCGAGTAAACGAGTCTTGTCGAGCTTGCAAAGCAAGGTCGATCAGATTAATGAAATGGAAAAGACTGTCTCTCTGTTGTCTGACGCTGATCTCAAAGCAAAGACAGCCGATTTTCGTAAAAAAATCGATGAGCGAGTGAGCGGCAGTCATGAGCCAGAAGACAGAAGGCAGCCAGAAGGTGAAATCATAGAAGAGATTTTACCTGAGGCTTTTGCTGTCATGCGCGAAGCGATGAAACGAGTTTGGGGTGAGCGTCATTTTGATGTTCAGCTCATTGGTGGTTTGGTTTTGCATGAAGGCAAAATTGCAGAAATGCGAACGGGTGAAGGTAAAACTATCGTGGCTGCGTTGCCAATTTACCTGAACGCCCTCGTTGGTCGAGGTGTACACTTAGTCACGGTAAATGATTATCTATCCAAACATCAGGGTGAGGGAATTGGGGAGGTTTATGACTTTTTGGGCTTGTCGACTGGCATTATTCAAAGCAATCAGGTTAGTTATAAATTTAAGAAAAATAAAAAATACGACCATTATTCTGCTTGCGATGGAGAGAACCTGGAGCAATGTAGTCGCAAAGAGGCTTATGCTTGTGATGTGACATATGGAACTAATAATGAATTTGGTTTCGACTATCTGCGTGATAATATGGCGCCAAGTGTTGAGTTATGCTCGCAGAGAGAACAATATTTTGCGATTGTTGATGAGGTGGACTCAATCTTGATTGATGAAGCTAGAACTCCTTTGATTATCTCAGCTCCGGCAGAAGAATCGACGAGCTTGTATCAGCGATTTGCAGGGGTCGTCTCTGGCCTCAAGGAAGAAAATGACTACACGGTCGATGAAAAAGACAGAGCTGTGATGCTGACAGATGCTGGGCTTTCTCGAGTAGAGGGTGCCCTTGGTATCGCGAATGTCTATGAATCAGCCGATATGGCGATGGCGCATCATCTGGAGCAAGCCTTAAAAGCAAAGGCATTATTTAAAAAAGATCGTGATTATGTTGTTCGTGAAGGTGAAATCGTGATCGTTGATGAATTTACTGGTCGACTAATGGTTGGTCGAAGATATTCCGAGGGATTGCACCAAGCAATTGAAGCCAAAGAGAAGGTTGAAGTCAACAAAGAATCTCAGACCTTGGCGACTATTTCTTTTCAAAATTTATTCCGAATGTATAATAAGTTGGCTGGTATGACTGGCACAGCCTCAACTGAGGCGGAGGAATTTTATAAAATTTATAAACTTGATGTTGTGGAAATCCCGACCAATAAAGCTGTGCAGCGTCTTGACCTGCCTGACCGTATCTACAAAACCGAAAAAGGTAAATTTGAGGCTATCGTTCTTGAAGTAAAGGAACGAACTGAAAAGGGGCAGCCAATTTTGATCGGTACCGCATCTGTCACCAAAAACGAGATGATGAGCAAGATGCTCAAGACTGCTGGGCTCAAGCACGAAATTTTAAACGCCAAAAATCACGAACGTGAGGCAAAAATTATTTCTAAAGCTGGCCAAAAGGGAGCAGTGACGGTGGCGACAAATATGGCTGGCCGTGGTACTGATATTAAACTTGGCGAGGGTGTCAGAGAAGTTGGTGGTTTGCATGTGATTGGCTCTGAACGACACGAAGCAAGAAGAATTGACAATCAGCTGAGAGGTCGGGCTGGAAGACAGGGCGACACTGGTTCATCACAATTTTTTGTATCGATGGAAGATGACTTGATGAGAATATTCGGTGGCGATAGATTAAAAAATTTGATGGAATCTCTTGGTTTGCCTGATGATATGCCGATAGAAAATAAGATGATCTCTGGTTCGATTGAGTCGGCGCAAAAGAGAGTCGAAGGTAATAATTTTGATACTCGGAAACATTTGGTCGACTACGATGATGTGATGAATAAGCAGCGTGAAGTCATTTATAAAAAACGCCGCAAAATTTTAGAGATGGATAGCACTGATAGCGACCATTGGCTCAAAGATGAAATCGTTGGTATTGTCAAAGACGAGATTGAAAAGATTTATTCACTTTATTCCGACAATCGAGAATTATTTGAGCAGAACATCAAGAATATTTTTGGTGAGATGGAAGTGACTGGTCTTGATATTGACAAGGCCAAATCACTGGCTACTGAGATATATGAGGTCAAAGAGAAAGAAATGGGCAGCGAAGTGATGCGACAGTTAGAGAAAATGATTTATTTGCGCACGATTGATCTGCTTTGGGTTGAACATCTGACCACGATGGATGAATTGCGTGCTGGCATCGGCCTGGTCGGATATAGCCAGAGAGACCCGCTAGTTGAATACAAGCAACAGGCTCACGGATACTTTGAAAGTTTATTGGCAACGATCGAAACTAATGTTGCTAGAACGATCTTTCGTGCTAGAATTGAAATTAGTTCATCTCAAGCTGAAAATACTGGAAAAACTGATGAAGCGGTGCAGAAAGTGGCCAAAAATATCGATAAGGGCAAAACTGTTTTTGATCGCATGAAAGATAACAATTCTGTGGCGAACAATACAGTCAGTGCTCATACGAAGGTTGGGAGAAACGATGCTTGCCCATGCGGAGCGAAGCATTCAGACGGACGACCAATCAAGTATAAGCATTGTTGTGGGAAATAATGTAGTTAATCTGCTGTAGAAGCGGAGTCCTGCCGTAGCCCTACTAAAAAGGGCGAAGGAGGACGGCAGCGGCAAGAAGTATAAGAAATGTTGTGGAAAATAAAATGAAGATATTTATTTGTGCGAGTAAATACAATTACAAATATATCCCAGAGATAAAAAAAGAGCTTGAGGGATTGGGGCACGAAATTACTTTGCCAAACAGTTTTGATGATCCGTTTGTGGAGAATCGAACAAGAGAAGAATCGGCCGAAAAGCATGTCCAATTGAAGCAGAAATTTTTCAGAGAGCAGGTCAAAAAAATCGAAGACAATGATGTGATACTTGTCGTGAACTTTGAAAAGAATGGCCAGAAAGATTATATTGGGGGTGCAACATTTTTGGAGATGTACAAAGCATTTGAATTGGGAAAAAAAATATTTCTTTATAATCCAATTCCAGATAACATTATGAAAGATGAAATAATCGGTTTTGCTCCTACTGTGATCAAGGGAGAGTTATTGGAAATTAAATGAAATAAAATTCCTGTTTTTACGGGAATGGCAACCAAGGAGGAATGATGGAAGATGATAAAAATATTGTCGAGAAGATTGAACGCAAGGACAACGGAGCGATGGTACCAGGCATAATCTTAATCTTGCTTGGGGTATTGTTTTTATTGCCGAGACTTGGTCTTGATTTTGGCAATCTATGGCCAACATTTGTGCTTGTCCCAGGTATCTCGCTGATCGTGTTTTACGGCTTCAGCAAAAATAAAGAAAAAAATGTTGGGCTTGTGATCCCAATTGTAATTTTGATTCTATCTTCGATATTTCTTTACTATATGGCTGCAGTTTCTTGGCAGGGGATCGATATTCTCTGGCCAGTATTTCCGTTCATCGTCGGTCTTGCACTCTATGTGTTTTATTACTTTGGTGATCGTAAACTAAGCGGTGTTTTTATCTCAGCGAATATTTTGGCTGGTTTTGGTATACTGTTTTTGGTCTTGAATTTGATTTCATATAATTTTTGGCCATTGATTTTGGTCATCGGCGGGATGGCATTGATATTGAGATCAAAAAGATAAGAGAGGTAAGCGGTGAAAAAAGTCTTTGTATCTCTGGAAAATAAGTGAGGGAAGTATGAGTGATAAAAAAGTAATGTTGATAATTTTGGATGGTTGGGGACTTTCTGGCAGTGAAATGGGCAATGCGCCTTTTCAAGCCAAGACGCCAACTCTTGATTCGGTATACCAAAGATATCCCAAGACATCTTTGTCTGCTTCGGGGATTGAAGTTGGCCTGACTCCTGGCGAGCCAGGAAATTCTGAAGTCGGCCATATGAATATTGGCACAGGACGTGTAGTTTGGGAGAGTCTGCCACGCATTGATCAGGACATTGAGAATAAAACACTTGATGAAAATGAAGTCTTGGCCAAATCGGCAGAGTATTCAAAGAAAAACGATAAGACTGTTCATTTGGTTGGTTTGGTGTCGGATGGTGGGGTTCACTCCCATATTCGTCATTTGATTGCGCTCTGTCGTATCTTGAGTCAGAGAGGTGTCGCTAGACTCAGAATTCATTTTATTAGTGATGGTCGTGATACAGAAGCGAGAGCGGCTGAAAAATATTTGAATCAGATTGAAGCTGAATTATCAGCTCTAGAAGATTGCAAGATTGCTACGATGATTGGTCGTTTTTTTGCGATGGATCGTGACAAAAACTGGGAGAGGATAAGAGCCGCTACGGAGTTATTTTTCGACAATACTGGTAAACAATATTTAACCGCCGAGGAGGCGATTAGAGCAAATTATGCCGAAAAGCATGATGATGAGAATATGGACGCTTCTGTTATTGGTGAAGGAGCGAAGATAGAGTCAGGCGATTCGGTTTTATTATTCAATTTTCGAGCTGATAGGGCGAAGCAGCTATTGTCGGCATTTTGTGGCAAGGTAGATGGCATCATTCCGCCAAAAGATTTGAATCTGGTCACGATGACTCAATACCAGAAAGACCAAACAGTGCCGATGGTTTTTCCGGCGATCGATCTTGATAATACTTTGCCTGAGGTAGTAGCGGCGGAGAATTTATCTCAATTTCATACCGCTGAGACTGAAAAATTCGCTCATGTGACATATTTTTTCAATGCCGGCAAAGAGATGGGCCAAAAAGGCGAGGATGATGAGTTGGTGCCTTCAAAGAAGGTTGCTAGCTATGCTAAATCGCCAGAGATGTCAGCCAAAGAAATTACTGCGAAAGTGATCGGCGCGATTAAGAAGAATGAGAATTTGATCGTGGTGAATTATGCGAATGGTGACATGGTTGGTCACACAGGAGATGATAGAGCAGCTATTTTAGCTTGCGAAGAAGTTGATAAAAATTTGGCCCAAGTTTTTGCTGAGGCTTCCGTGGCAGGATACAAGGTTATTTTAACCGCCGACCATGGTAATTGTGAGTTGATGATTAATGAGCAAACAAAGTCGCCAAACAAAGAGCATACTACTAATTCCGTACCTTTTGTCTATTTGGATTTCCTGAAAAGACCATTTGAGATGAGCGAGAGCGAATTTACAAAAGATGAATATATCCAATACTGTATGGGAACACCAATCGGTGTATTGGCTGACATAGCTCCGTCTGTCTTGGCTAATCTTGGTGTCAAGCAGCCTGCGGATATGTCAGGGATGGATTTGACGACAGCTATGATATAATAGGAAACAGGGAATCATTTAGTCATTTGGTCATTGATTTAGAAATTGGTAATTAAAGAATTTTTCGAAATATGTCAGACGATATTCGATTGCACGAAAAAAACAAAGATACAAAAGTTGAGACAGATACAGCGAATCAAAGCCAAGCAAAAAAAGAGGCCAAGGATGTTGTAATTGAGTTTGACAAAGTGTCTCGGACTTATCCTGGTCCGATCAGGGCACTTTCTGATGTATCTTTCAAAATTCATTTCGGTGAATTTATTTCTCTGGTAGGTCCGTCAGGCGCAGGCAAGTCAACATTGATTAAACTTTTGACCTGTGCGGAAAAACCAACCGCTGGCAGGATTATGGTCGCTGGACGGGACATCGCTCAGCTGAAACCACGAGAGATCCCGGTTTATCGCCGCAAAGTTGGTGTCATATTTCAGGATTTTAAGATTTTGCCTAGAAAAACTGTTTATGAAAATGTCGCCTTTGCTCTAGAAGTTGCTGATGCGACCAATGATGAGATTGCTGCCAGAGTACCAAAGATCATTGAAATGGTCGGTTTGACTACTCGTGTTAGGGCATTCACAGAAGAGCTTTCGGGTGGCGAAAAACAACGAGTGGCAATTGCTCGAGCTTTGGTTCACAATCCGAAATTGATTATTGCTGACGAGCCAACAGGTAACTTGGACCCGGTGACAACTTGGGAGATTATCGAATTATTATTCAAGATAAACAAGCAGGGCACGATCGTAATATTAGCAACTCACGACAAAGAGATTGTTGATACTTTGGAGAAGCGTGTCGTAACACTAAAAGAAGGTAAAATGATATCGGACGATGCTAGGGGAAAATATATTTTATAAGCAATCGTGGAAGCGTTCAGGCAATGGGCGCCCTCAATCATTTAAATAATTATTAATTTATATATACTATGCTATTGATTTCAATTTACCGAATCTTGAAAACATCGATGTTGTCCTTGTGGCGTAGCCGCTGGTTGGCGCTCGCTTCTACGATCATGATGTTTTTGACATTGTTTACGATATCTTTCTTTGTGAGTCTGCTTATTATTACGAACAAAACGAATGAAAATCTGCGCGATAAAGTGGATATTATCGTCTATTTCAAATCTGATGCGACTGATGACCAGGTCTTGGCTTTGAAGAATTTATTGTTGACCCGTTCTGATGTCAAAACGGTCAAGTATGTCTCCAAAGAAGATGCACTCGTCAGCTGGCAGGAGATGTGGAAGTCTTATCAGAAAGATGATCAGGCCGAATCAGTAGTCTCCAGTGAATTCAATCCGTTGCCCCGCAGCATTGAGATAAAAACCGAACAATTGCAAAATGTAGACGGTGTTTACAATTTTGTAAATACACAGGCCAACGCCCCGATTATCAGTTCGATTAGTTACGAGCAGAATAAGAAGGTCGTCGACCGATTGCTAAAGCTATCTAGTTTTGTGAAGATTCTTGGCTGGACTCTGTCTTCTATCTTTGTTTTGATTTCAGTTGTAATTATCTATAATACAATTAGCTTGGCAATCTATGCCAGAAGTGAGGAAATAGAGATTATGAAGCTGGTTGGCGCAAGCTCTCTGTATATTCAGGGTCCATTTTTCGTCGAAGGTGTTGTTTACGCGATTTTGGGATCAATTTTGACTGGAACAGTTTTGTTGAGTGTTCTTAAATTAATTTTGCCCACAGTAGAGAAGTACTTGGAAGTTTCAAATCTAAATTCAAATTACCTTGGTTTAAACATATGGTATATAATTGGTTTTGAGTTTTTGGTTGGTTTGTTGCTTGGTATAATTTGTTCTTTACTGGCTGTGAGACAGCATCTAAAGGAGAAAAAATGAAAAAATTTATCTTGAAATATAAATTTATCGGTTTAGCGGTAATTGTGCTTTCTGTTTTTTTGGTTGCAATGCCAAACAGGACTAGTGCCCTGACTGCAACTGAGCTTCAGCAACAATTGCAGGCTTTGGTTGCACAATCAACAAACGCTCGCCAACAGGCAACGGCCAAAAAGCAGGAGGCTGCGCTGATACAAGATCAGATCGCGGTAGTACAATCAGATATTTCTGAAGCTGAGAGTGCGATAAATTCAACTCAAAATCAGATAAATTTGACCGGTCAGGTAATTGATCAGCTTGAAACTAATATAAGTCAGCAGCAGTCTAGTTATGATGATGCCAAGAATAAACTTGGAGAACTAATTGCGAATTGGTATATGAACAAGCCTCAGGGCCTAATCGAAACTCTGGTGGGTTCTGATACTGTCTCTGCTGTGGTAACAAAACAGAAATATTTTGCTTCTATCCAAGACCAGATTACCGAGTCGATGGCCCAGATAACCATCTTGAAAAATGATCTTACTGGTCAAAAGGATCAGAGGACAAACGAATTGGTCACCTTGCAGGGCTTGCAGGATAGTCAACAGGTTCAAAAAAATGAGCTTGTAAGTAAAAAGAATTACAAGGCGCAACTCTTGTCTGGAACACAGGGTGCGATAAATGCTTTAGCGCAACAAGCCGCTGACGCGGAGGCCAAGGCGGCGCTGATTCGTGTTCAGTATGCGGCTTTATTTTCTTCTGGTGTCAACTGGGGTAGTGATTTAGTCACAAGTATCGATTCTAGTTTTTATTATAATCAGAAGAACTATCCGAACACCTACATCGGTAACACAAGGTCAACAATCGCCGATGTTGGCTGTTTCGTTACTTCTCTAGCGATGGTCGCAACATATTACGGAAAGGGACTGACCCCACCAATGGTAGCGCAGAATTATAATCTGTCAGGCACTGGCCTGAGTGTGCCCTCTGCCTACAATCAATCGGTGAACTGGGATACAATTAATTATTCTGTCACTCATGGTCAGCCAGTAGTAGCGGGAGTGGTTTTCCCAGGTAAAAATTGTTCAATTTATAACAATCCGTTCGGAGTCTGTCACTATATTGTGATCAAGGGTTATGCGAACGGAAAGTATTTGATTCATGATCCGGCATTAACTAATTCATCGTATTCGATGAGTCAGGTCAAATCGATACAAATTATCAAAAAGAATTACTAAATAATTATTTTCTTATGGATATAAAAAACAGAACTAATCGTGGCAAATTAGTCACAATTATCGTTGTTTTCATTGTTGCATTGGGCGTGATGTCCGGTGTGTTTTTGTTTGGTTATTCTTATGGTCGTCAGGGTAAGTCGATCGGTATTATTTCCGACGGTTTGACCAGTACCGAAGTTGGTAAGCCGAAGAGCGTCGACTTTTCACTCTTTTGGCAAGCTTGGAACAAGCTTGAGGAGAAATCAGTGGTTGCTCCGAATAGTCAGGCGATGGTTTATGATGCCATTAACGGTATGTTGGGATCGCTGAACGACCCTTATACGACTTTTTTTACTCCTGCTCAGAATCAGTCATTTCGTCAGGATATTGAGGGCACATTTAGCGGCATCGGCGTCGAATTGGTTAACAAAAATGGATATGTCACGGTCGTGGCTCCAATTCCTGATACTCCAGCCGAAAAGGCGGGATTGAAGCCGAAAGATATTATTAGCAAGGTAAATGATAAAAGTGTTTCCGATATGTCTATTGATCAGATTGTCGGTGATATTCGCGGTGAAGCCGGAACCAAAGTCAAGATAGAGGTCGTTCGTCAGGATGCAAGCGGGCCGTTAGTTTTCGAAATCGAAAGAGCCAAGATCAGTGTTAAGAGCGTAACATGGGAGAAAAAGACTGTTAAAAATAAGACAATCTATGTGGTGAAAATTCGTCAGTTTGGTGACGATACGGATCAGCTTTTTCAGCAATTTGCTGACGAGGCGGTGAAAAATCACGCCGATGGGATCGTCTTGGATTTACGCAATGATCCAGGTGGCTACTTGGAGACTGCGATCAATGTTTCGAGTTATTTTGTCGACTCGGGGGTTATTGTTTCCGAGGAAGGCAAAAACCGAGCTAAAAAAGATTACACTGTAACTTCCAGCCCAATTCTCAAAAATATAAAAACTGTAGTTTTGGTAAATGGTGGGTCAGCTTCAGCATCGGAGATTACGGCTGGTGCTTTGCGAGATCGTCGCAATGTCCAGTTAATTGGCGAGACAACTTTTGGTAAAGGTTGCGTCCAAGAGTTGATCGATTTGCCGGGTGGGTCTGCGGTGAAGATTACGGTTGCAAATTGGTTTACGCCGAACGGCACTCAGATCAGTGGCGCAGGATTGAAGCCAGATATTACACAGGCCGACGACCAAGCTACGGATACTGATGAACAATTGGATGTTGCACTGACAAATGTGGTAAAATAAATAGGTGAACGTGAAGTGATATTTTATGGACTAAATTAATGATGTTTGGAGGGGCGATGGACGATCAAAATAATAATTTGGGTGTAGCGCCAACTTCTGGCGCCGCACAAAATTCTGGTTCAGGACAAGTGCCGTCGGTACAGTCAACGCAGGCCATTCCGTCAGTACCACCAGCACAGACTCTTCCGCCGACAGTGCCCGGTGGTTCTTTGTCGAATGAGTTAGATCCGACTACTGGCATTAGCAATCAGTCGATGCCGTCAGCCATTCCGGCTGGTTTTGGTTCAAGTGGCGGAGTTTCGACCAATGACATCAGCCAGACGATGCCACCATCTGTACCAGTCTCTTCGGCGACACCAGTTTTGACATCATCGCCGGTAAACCAAGTCACCATGGAAAATCCTTTGAACACCTTGGTGCCACCGGTTGATCCTGTAATGCAAAATGTTGCCCCGGTGGCTGAATCACAAATAATTCCTGCTGCTCCGCTAACTCCTTTGGCTCCGCCAGTGATTCCACCAGTTCCGGCCGGTCCCGTTGGAGATATTCAGCCTAAATCTACATATAGTCCTTTTATTGATGACGAAGGAAATACTTCAGCAACCCCACCCTTGACTTCACCGGTAGCAGCACCTTCGGCTCCACCTGTGATTGCAAGCTCAGCACCGGATAACTCTACTGTGCCTCAGTCTAGTCAGGTATCTCCGGTTATCCCAGTGCCGGATGCGGTTAGTTCTGATGTTCCGCCAATTGCGGCAGACTTAAAACCAAAATCTCGCATTGGCTTGATCGTCACTTTGTCGGTGCTCGGGCTTGTTGCAATTATGGCGGTCATTGTTGCTCTGACTGAGTTTGGTTTTATCTCATTTGGCTTTGAAAAAGTATATGGCAAAGTAGGGCTGGAACAGCTGTGGGGCGGTCTATCTATTAAATCTGAAACCGGTCTTGCACAGTCCTTGGCGGCAATGAGCAACAAGAGCGATTACAAGATGAATGGTAGTATCGATCTGACAATAAACAAAAGTCAGTCCAATGTTGTCACCAATGAATTGTTGTCGAAAATAGGTAGCAGTCTAGCTCGGGTTGACCAGAAATTGTCGACAGGCATTATTACTGAGGCTGCGTTGGCGATTGCTGATGAAGAGGTATCATCCTCTGATGAAACTGGATTATATAGTAGCTCTACTGCGTCTGATTCGGCCAGCAGCTATGATTATAGCGGTTTGATTTCTAGTACTGGAGCTGCAAATAGTAGTTCTGTCTCCTCGTCTTCGACATTGTCGAGCGCGACAGCCGAACAAACAAATCAACAGGCCTACACTAGTAAAGATGCTAGTTCGTTAAAAGAAGTTAGTGTGAAGATCGGGGCGAATTTTGCCAAAGATGGTTTCCAAGCTGATTTGGGGATTAGTAGGAGCATTGGTTCAGCGGATATGTCGATATTGTCTCGTGATGGCTTGATTGCAACCAAGAGTGATACTTTTCTATTTGGTGAAGACGCAAATATTGGCAGCTGGAATCAGTATGCGTTTGGGAACAAAGACACAACTTTTGCTGAACAAATCTCGGGCATAAATGTAGATTCCGGAGTTTCAGTCGCTGGTTCTCGTATCTCAAATGAAAAAATTGACGGCAAACGTTGTTATAAATATCATATAAACTCAATGATTTTGGGCACATCTTTGTCTGATTTCAATGTTGATGACAATATGATTCAGTCAATTCAAGGAGATGTCTGGATAGAGATCTCAACTAAATTATTGAGAAAAATTGAATTGAAAATAGTCATGAGTCCATCAATGCCCGTGACTCAAATTGATACATCATTAACTCTTTCTGACTTTGACAAGGTTAACACGATTGACAATATTACATCCAATCTTTCATCGTCAGCTAGCGACAGCTCTTTTTCTGTCTCGTCATCCTCTTCCTCCTCCTCTACTCGTGCAGTTTCGTCTGCTAGTTCCTCTTCTGCTGCAACAACAAGTAATGGGGCGACTTCTTCGGCTGAAATTGTTGGGTCGGACCCCGCGACGATATATGACACTTCTGGAGAATAGCATTTCGTTGCTTCTTTACATTCATATAAATAAGTAGTAATTTAACAGAAAGATAACAAAGGAGTAGCATGACTTTGATTTGGTGGATTGTAATAATCGTAATTGCCTTGGTTTTGATCATAGTTGTTTCGGGATATAATAAATTGGTGACTCTTAATATCCGATCTCAGGAAGCCTGGAGTGATATTGATGTACAGATGAAGCGCCGATACGACTTGATCCCAAATTTGATTGAGACAGTCAAGGGTTATGCCAAACATGAAAAAACAGTTTTTGAAGATGTGACGAAGGCTCGTGCTGAGGCTTTGAGTGCAAAAGGTGTGGTAGAAAAAGGCAAGGCTGAAAATGTGATGGAGGGCGCGCTCAAATCCATTTTTGCAGTTGCTGAGGCCTACCCTGAGCTGAAGGCGAATGAAAACTTTATCGATTTGCAGCGAGAGTTGACTGATACCGAGGACAAGATCCAGGCTTCTCGTCGTTTCTACAACGCAAATGTCCGAGATTTAAATATTTCGATCCAGGCATTTCCGTCCAATATCATTGCTGGGATGTTTGGTTTTGCGCCCAAGGAACTATTTGAACTTGAACAGGCTGAAGCCAAAGAACCAGTTGTCGCAAAGTTCGAATAGCAATTTATCAATAATTAAGTTTGGATTATATGGATATCAAAGAAAAAACAATTACCTCAGTGAAAAGTCTGCCGAAAGAATTTATTGCTGAATTGAAAAAGATCAATTGGCGCAAGGCCAAGATTAGCTGGATGCAATTGATTGCGCTTCTATCATATTTAAATATTTTGGTCGTCATTCCGATGATGTTTGCCAAGAAAGATAGGTTTATCCAATATCACGCCAAGCAGGGGATGGCTCTGTTGGTCGTGTGGGTGCTGTTTATTTTTAGCTTTTTTGCTCCAGTTTTACCGATTATTTTTGGTTTCTATCTTGCACTAGCCGTTGTTGTTGGCTGGACAAATGTTTTGGCCAATAAGCAGCAACCGTTACCTTTGATTGGAAAACTCGTTTAACCACTTGTTCTTATGAACTTATATACTCACATTGACGAAAACAAGAGGCGTACTGTTTTTATCATGATCTTTTTTGTCATTTTTGTGATGGGACTTGGTTGGACCTTATCCTATGTTTACGGAAATTCTTTGTTTTTCGTTATTGCACTAGTTGTGGTGATCGTTCAAACGACAATTAGCTATTACGCAGGTGACAAGATTGCTCTTTCTGCTTCTGGTGCGGTGCAAATCCAGAAAAAGGATAATCCATTGCTGTGGAATTTGGTCGAAAACCTGGCTATCACGGCTGGACTGCCGATGCCAAAAGTTTATATTATTAATGATCCTGCGCCAAATGCCTTTGCGACCGGCCGTGATCCATCCAGATCATCTGTGGCGGTGACCACTGGGCTTCTTGAGCAATTGGATAAAAGTGAAATAGAGGGCGTTGTTGCGCACGAGATGTCACATATTGGAAATTACGATATTTGTCTGATGATGGTCGTCTCTGTTCTTGTCGGCGTCGTTGCTTTACTGGCTGACTTAGTTTGGCGATTTCAATTTTTCTTTGGTGGGCGCAGAGATAATGATAATAATAGCGGTGGCGGTATTATGGCGCTGATTGGTATTGTCGCAATTATTTTAGCCCCTATTGTTGCCATGATCGTCCAGCTGGCGATCTCCCGCAAGCGTGAATACTTGGCAGATGCTTCTGGCGCACTCTTAACTCGATACCCGGAGGGGCTGGCATCAGCTTTGGAAAAGATCGGTTCTTACAAAGAGCCAATGCAAAATATTAGTACTTCGACTTCTCATCTCTTCATCGGTGATCCAAATGGCAAATCAACTTCATTCTTTGCCAATTTGTTCTCAACTCATCCACCGATCGAGGAGCGAGTAAAAATCTTGCGTGGGATGAAATAGTTGCGAAAAATATACTGGTCTGGCTATCAACTGCAATATTATATTAGGACAATAATGAATAACCGTTTCAAAGGCTGGGCCGATGATTATCAGATTTTCGAGAATCTGATTGACGAAAATGATAAAAAAATTCAGATAGTAATTTCCGATTTGGTCAAGGACTATATTGATAAGGATGATTCGACTGTTTTTGATGCAGGTTGTGGTACCGGCAATACCGCTATTGGTTTGCTCAATGTTGCTCCTAATTTAATTATAACTCTCAACGATTTTGATTCAGCGATGATCGACATTGCCAAGGATAGGCTGAAATCATATCGCAATTGTCTTTTTAGAGAGGGTGATGTTATCGATGTTCTGCAAAATGAACAGAATTTTGATGTGCTTGTCACAGTTTTAACCATTCATAACATTGCCAAAGATCGAAGAAAAGAATTGCTGAAAATTGTTTTTGATAAACTTGGTGAAAATGGTTTGTATATAAACGGTGATAAAATGGTGGATGAAAAAAGAGTGGATGAATATACCGAAAAATACAATGCAAGAATTGATCACCTTGCTGTTTTGAAAGGAATCAGTAGGGACGATCTCTGCGAAAAATGGACTAAGCACGAAAAAGAAGATTTTAGCAACTTAGACACCATATATGAGCACATGGAAGAGTTGGCGGAGGCGGGTTTTGTAAATATTAAACTCGAAAGGCAGATGGGTCTGTATTCGATAGTTAGTGCCAGAAAGCCTTGATCTGAATAATAAATTCTAAATTTTGCGAAAGGAAGCAACATGATTATCACCAAGCATGCACAGTCCTGTTTTTTGGTTGAAACAGAGAAATCGAAGATCTTGATCGATCCGGGAACTTATGTTTTTGCTGAAGAGGGGATGAAAGCTGAAGATTTTAGCGACATTGATGTAATTATTGTTACCCATGAACATTCTGACCATTTCGATTGGGAAAATGTTCAAAAAATAATTGAGATGAATGGGCCAGTCATGCTTGGAACAATAGCGGTCATCGAAACAGCGAGAGAAGAATATCCAGACTTGGATTGTCGAGTAAATGAGGTTGGTATGACATTCGAATTGTCTGATATTAAAATCGAAGGAGTTGTCTCAGAACACGGTCCTTTGCCAAACGGAAATACTCCGCCCGAGGTTGTTGGCGTTGTGATCGATGATGGAAAAAGTAGATTCTATACTCCTGGTGATTCAACATTTTTAGACCAAAAAACAGGAGCCAATATTATCGCCGCACCTATTTGCGGTCAGGTGGTGATGGATATCGCGACTGCCAGAGAGCAGGTGCTTCTTGCTAATCCGATGCTTGTGATCCCGATCCATTACGACAATTCAAGATTTCCTGTCGATGTGCAGGATTTTGAGAGCTCGATGGACGATACTGATATTCAAGTAAAAGTGCTGGGCTGGGGCGAAAGTGTAGAAGTTTAGAAGAAGTGTTGGGAAACAAATCTCCACAGATCTTTGCGTGAATTTTGGTGACAATATTACAGCTTATTTGTTCTTATAAAAAAAGCGTCTCCCCGTCCTTAACGGACGGGGAGCTTGGTTGTGTATACCTGATTTTTACGACGAGCCTTACGACTCTCTCCTGCTTGGCAGCAGGACAACCCTTTGCCTGATGCGTCAGACCCAAGGGGACGATTTGCTCAATCCATGAGCTCTCATTCAACAGCTTAAACGCACAGCTGCTGAAATATAGTCAGCTTTATTACGAGGGCTGACTCCTCCGCGGCAACGAGTGAAGATATTTGGTCTCTCACCGTTGCTGCGCATATTATAGCACTGTTGTAGTATTATGTCAATAATTGTCAGGATCTATTTGATTGTATGTGCTAATTATCGGCTCTAGTAAACTGTAATTATATAATATAATTTATCGATCTTCTCGAAAACCACATCTTCCGCCTCTAAGGTGAAAAAGGTGGTTCCAGATGAGAGATTAATTTATATGATAAATTCTATCGGCTGGATTGTGTATTTATGTCGTTGATATTAGCTGTGTCAGAAGCTACAATAGAAGCATGAATAGACAAGAAGTAAAAATCAGGATTGAGAAGCTGACGGATCTGATCAATGATCTGGCGTATCGATATTATGTTTTGGATGATCCGAAGGTGACGGATGCGCAATATGATTCTTTGCTGCACGAACTGATGGATCTCGAAAAACAATGTCCTGACCTAGTTCGGGTCGATTCGCCGAGTCAAAAAGTCGGAGGCCAGCCGCTGGATAAATTTGAAAAATATCAACATGCCTCCCCAATGATGTCGCTGAACGATGCTTTTGATATCGAGGAGATGAAGGAGTGGCAGGAGCGGATGGCTCGACTAACCTCGATGGAGGAGATTGGGCGATCTGGCTTTTTCTGCGAGATAAAGATGGATGGCTTGGCTTTGTCGCTGATCTACGAAAAAGGTGTGCTTGTCCGAGCGGTGACTCGGGGTGATGGTTATATTGGTGAGGACATTACCAACAATATTCGGACGATTAAGTCGATACCGGCACGATTGCGAGAAGAATCAAAATATTTTGACAAGATAAAAAATGGTCGCATCGAGATTCGTGGTGAGGTTTATATGCCGAACAAAGCCTTTCAGGATCTAAATCTCAAGTCACAGAAAGAAGGAAAGGCCGAGTTTGCCAATCCTCGAAATGCGGCAGCGGGTAGCTTGCGTCAACTTGATCCAAAGGTGACCGCAAGTCGAAACTTAAGTTTTATGGGGTACGGAGAGATCGGTATCAGAACACAGACTCATCAAGAAGAGCATGATATCATCCGAGATCTGGGCTTGCCGGTGAATCAAATGAATGTTTTTTGTTCCGATTTATCCTCCGTCGATAAAGTGTGGCATGACTGGGCCAAGACACGGGCAAAATTGCCATATCAGATTGACGGCATGGTAGTTAATATTGATCAAGAAGGATTATTCACTGAGCTTGGAGTGGTTGGTAAATCTCCCCGAGGAGCGATTGCTTACAAATGGCCAGCAGAGGAGGTAACTACTGTCCTTGAAGCTATCGAGGTTCAAGTTGGTCGGACTGGGGTTCTGACTCCAGTGGCGCATCTACGGCCGGTGGTAGTGGCTGGATCTCGGGTCTCTCGCGCGACTTTACACAATATGGACGAGATAGAGAAAAAGGATATTCGTATCGGGGACACTGTTGTATTGCGCAAGGCAGGGGATGTAATTCCTGAAGTTGTAAAGCCGATCGTCGATCTGCGAGTGGGGACGGAAAAAGTTTTCGTGATGCCAAATAAATGTCCGATTTGTGGTAGCAAGATTTATCAAAAGCAGGGTGAGGTTGCATATCGTTGTTCAAATCAAAATTGTTTTGCAGTTTTATTTAAAAGTTTGACCCATTTCGTTTCTAAACAAGCCTTCGATATTGATGGCTTGGGACCGAAAATTATTGAGCAACTATTGAACGAAGGCTTGATTGAAGATGCTTCAGAAATATTTTCTTTGACTAAGGGTGATCTCGAACCACTCGAGCGTTTTGCTGAAAAGTCAGCCGACAATTTGATCGCCTCGATCGAAAAAGCAAAAAATATTTCTTTGTCACGGTTTATCTATGCTCTCGGTATCCGAAATGTGGGCATCGAAACGGCAATTGATCTGGCTGATCGGTTTCGTAAAATAGATAATCTGATCGCGGCTGATCTTGAAGAAATCGCAGAAGTGCGTGATGTTGGCCCGGTTGTGGCTGGAAATATCGTTGATTATTTTGATCAGAAAAAAAATAATGCCTTGATTGCAGCGATGATAAAAAATGGGGTCAACATTGCGGAGCCGGAGTCAGTTCAGGTTCGGGCAACTGTGGTCAACAAAACCTTCGTCTTTACTGGTGGACTGGAAACTATTTCTCGAGATGAGGCCAAAGCATTGGTCCGTAAATATGGTGGTGATGTTTCAGAGTCAGTCTCATCAAAAACTGATTTTGTGGTTGCTGGTGGAGATGCTGGCAGCAAGCTGGTTAAGGCTGAAAAATTGAAGATAAAGATATTGAGTGAGAAGGACTTCATGCTATTGATAAATTAGACTTCGCGCCTATTTCGACTAATTAATCTGTTATAATCAAGTTATGGAAAAAACTGGTATCAAATCTTTGGAAAAAATGGCACGGTTGTCAAAGGCTGATTTGCATATTCATACCAATCATTCTGATGGGCGACCGTCAGTATTGGAAGTTTTGGAGTATGTGGAGAACGAAACTGATTTGGACGCGATTGCGATCGCTGATCATGATACGATGGATGGTTATTTCGAGGCTGTAGAGATAATGAAGAAAAAGAAATACCGTTTCGTTCTGATTCCCGGAGAGGAAGTGACGACGCAGCAGGGTCACATCTTGGCTTTGTTTATCAAAAAGCCGATTCAGGGCGGTTTGACTGTCCACCATACATTGAAAAGAATCAAGGAACAAAATGGTATCAGGATCGCCGCTCATCCCTTTCAGCATGTGCGAGTCCGCAGCCCAGAGTATCTGACGATGGATGGCATTGGTCTAGTGGCGATGCTGCAGGAGGCGAAGTTGCTAAATGGTGTTGAAACGATTAATGCTACGCCAACCTTGGGCGAAGAGAATTTGCGTGCTACTTTTGTAAACAGGACATTATTATTTAAAGCTGAGACTGGCTCCTCTGATGCTCACATTAAAGAGGCGATTGGTCGTGGTTATACATTGTACGAGGGTAAGTCAGCTGATGACCTGAAGGTTGCCCTTCGCCATCACCAGACTCAGGCGATGCATGGATCGTGGACTCTTCGGGCCTTGCTGCGCTATGCTTTTTTCTTTATCCCTAAGGGTTTCCGCATGCTTTTCTTCACTTTGTTGCATGGTAGGGCACCACAACGACTACAGATTATCAATGTGCCAGAGTGATTAAAAGATATTTATTTTGATTGTGTGATCGCATTGATATAGGCAGATCTTGGTTCTTGCTCATTGAGACAAATGTTGCTACTATTGTGGATAGAAAAGGTGAATTTTATGGCTAAAATAACGACAGAAGAAATAAGACATATTGCGAAACTCTCGCGTCTTGACCTGACGGACGCGGAGGTCACCTTGTATGGTGATCAGCTTTCTGGCGTGCTTGATTATGTGGCTGAGTTGCAAAAAGTTGATACTGAAAATGTCGCCGACTGTAACAATGTGACTGGCTTGGAAAATGTTTGGCGTGACGACACAGTCGTCGCTTCAGGCATCAGTGCCGATGATGTTGCAATAAATGCACCGAAATTTGAAAATGGTAGTTTTGTCGTGCCGGGAGTATTCGAATAATTTTTAATATTATGTCTGAATTATACAAATTGACAATCAAAGAAGCATCAGACAAACTCGCCAGTGGCGAGATTACTTCGGTTGAACTAACCGAGGCTATTTTTAAACGGATCAGCGTCGTTGAGCCGCTGGTTGGAGCCTATATCACTTTGTGTGAAGATCGAGCGATGGAGATGGCCAAGAAAAGTGACGCTGATTTTGCTGTCTCTCATAAAAGGAAGTCACTGGTTGATGGTGTGCCGATTGCAGTTAAAGATTTGTTCCTGACAAAAGGTGTACGGACAACGGCGGCGTCGAAAATATTGGAGGACTTTATCCCTGTAAATGAATCTGAAGTAACTAGAAGACTGTGGGAAGCTGGAGCAGTCTTGGTTGGCAAGACAAACATGGATCAGTTTGCTATGGGCTCGTCGACCGAATCATCGGCTTATAAAACAGCGACGAAGTTTGATCGGACAACGACAAATCCGATTGATCATGATCGTGTGCCTGGTGGATCGAGTGGTGGCAGCGCGGCAGCTGTGGTAGCTGATATGTGTATTGCGGCAATCGGTACCGATACAGGTGGCTCTATTCGCCAACCAGCTAGCCATTGCGGCATTGTTGGCTTGAAACCAACATATGGCAAGGTTTCTCGAAAAAATGTGATTGCGATGGCTTCGTCCCTTGATCAAGCTGGGCCAATGACCAAGACGGTGGGGGACGCTAAAATATTGTTAGATATCATTGCCGGAAAAGATGAAGGTGATAGTACAAGCACAGAAAACAGAAAACAGATAACGGGTAACGGTAAGTTAAAAATTGGTATTCCGAAAGAGTTTTTTGGTGAAGGGCTTGATCCGAGAATCAATTCAATCATCCAGGCTAAGATTGAGGAATTGAAAAATGCTGGTCATGAAATCGTTCCGGTCTCAATGCCGATGAGTCATTTTGCACTGGCGGCTTATTATATTATTATGCCAGCAGAGGTGAGCTCAAACCTGGCAAGATATGATGGTATTCGGTATGGACATTCTGTATTGAAGGAGACAGGAGATAGGAACCAGGAGTCAGGATTGTTGGATGTTTATATGAAGTCTAGGGCAGAGGGCTTTGGGGCTGAGGCTAAGCGTCGAATTATGCTTGGGAGTTATGTTTTGTCGGCTGGGTATTTCGACGCCTACTACAAAAAAGCTTTGAAAGTACGAACATTGATTAAGCGAGAGTTCGAAGAAATTTTTTCACAGGTTGATCTGTTGCTCACTCCGGTCACGCCCAATCTAGCTCCGAAATTTGGTGAAAATGATGACGATCCGTTGCGAATGTATTTGTCGGACATCATGACGATATCGATAAATTTGGCTGGGGTGCCAGCGATGTCTGTGCCGGCGGGAACGGTGTCTGAGGACGGGAAAGATCTGCCGGTCGGTGTTCAGGTTATCGGGCCGATGTGGGGAGAGGAACGGATTTTTGCACTGGGCAAAGAGATAGAAAAAAGAGGATAATTAATCTAATTATTCTAATTGATCAAAAGAACAAGATACAATAACCAAGGAACAATGACCGGTAAATAATCAATAATCAAATACTCAATAAATGATTAATTGATTAAATAATGTAAGTCTGGTCATCACACGGAGAAAAAATGGGTAAAAAATCACAACTTAGACGAGAAAAGAAAGAACAGTCGGAGAAAGAGCTGCGTGAGATTCGCAAAGAAAAAGAGCGTGAGCAATTTTCATGGATCTATTTTTGGCAGAAGTGGACCTTCTGGTTATATGTCACTTGCGTGGCTTTGATCATTGCTTATCCATTTGTACAAGGTAAATTATTTAAAATAGAGGAGAAACAAGTGTCCCAAACAACCGCAGTAATACATACATCGAATGGTGATGTATCAATCGAATTTTACGATCAAGATGCCCCCAAGACAGTAGAGAATTTTGTTGGTTTGGCCAAAGAGGGTTACTACGATAACCTGACTTTTCATCGAGTGATTAAATCGTTTATGATTCAAGGCGGCGATCCATCTGGCAATGGGACTGGTGGGGCAAGTCTTTGGGGCGGAAAGTTTGCTGACGAGATCAATGCCGAGAGCCTTGGTTTGTCCAAAGATCAGATTGCAGCGAACGAAAAATCAGGTTATACCTATCGAACCGATATTACTTCGCACAAAGCTGAAGTTGGTAGCATTGCAATGGCAAATTCTGGGCCAAATTCAAACGGGAGTCAATTTTTCATCATTACTGAGCAAAACCAGCCAAGTTTGGATGGAAAGTATACTGTCTTTGGTCACGTGACGGCTGGAATGGAGGCTGTGCGAGCAATTGCGGCGGTTCCAGTTGATGCGAATGATAAGCCGACTGAGCAAGTGACGATTGACTCAATTACAGTCAATTAAGAGTCTGGAAGTAGGAGCTGAGAGCTAAGAGCCAGGAGTCAGAAAATTCCACTTCGCCAAGGCTGCGCGGGGCAGGTTGAAAACAGAAAACAGGAAGCAGAAATTATGAGTAAGAATTACAAAAAACAACAACAGCCAGATATTATTACGACGATTGTCGTGGGTTTTTTCAAGTTGATCTGGCGGTTGATCATGCTTCCTTTTGGTGGGTTTAAAAAGAGAGCTGGAGTATCGGCTGATGATCGCGCCTATATTTTCAATAAGCGAGTTGAAATAGAGAAAATCCTGACAAGCGAGAGTTTGATCGAGCTAAATCATGCTGTTTTGGAGGCTGATAAATTGGTTGATTTTGTGCTAAAATTGAAGGGTTATCAGGGTGAAACATTCGCTGATCGCCTGCGAAATTCTCAGGCTGATCTCAGCAAAAATATTTACAATGATTTGTGGGAAGGCCATAAGGTCAGAAATCAGATTGCGCATGAAAATGAGCTAAGAATTTCAAACAGAGAGTTGCGCGAAGCGACAGGGAAATTATTGGAGTATACGAAGAGATGATGTCAGAATCAGGCGAACAACCAAATGAGATAAAATACGCTAGTTTCCGTACCGAAAGAAAACTAAATGGATAATTTGAAAACTACAATCGGGTTGGAGATACATGTGCAGCTAAAGACGGCGAGTAAGATGTTTTGTCGTTGTGATAATAATTCCGAAGGCAAAGCGCCCAATACAGTCGTTTGTCCTGTCTGTCTAGCGATGCCAGGAGCTTTGCCGGTGGCTAATAAACAGGCAATTGAGTGGACGATCAAGACTGGTTTGAGGTTGGGGTGCCAGATCCCCAAGATTGCTAAGTTTGATCGTAAACATTATTTTTATCCAGATCTGCCCAAGGGTTATCAAATTTCACAATATGATGAGCCATTTGCGATCGGTGGGGCAGTGGAAATTGGCGACGACGATATTGTTGTAAGGATAAATAGGGTCCACCTGGAAGAGGATGCTGGCAAGTTAATTCATCGTGGTAACAAAAGTTTTGTCGATCTAAATAGAGCAGGGACTCCTTTGATGGAGATCGTGACTGAACCAGACATCACATCGCCAGAGATGGCGGGCACTTTTTTGCGTAAGTTGCAAAAAATTGTTCGTGATGAGGTGGCGGTCTCGGAGGCGAGTATGGAAAAGGGACACCTGCGTTGTGACGCCAATATTTCGGTTGCCGATGGTGAGAAAATGTCGCAGATAATTGAAATTAAGAATATAAATTCTTTCAAATTTGTTGAAAAAGCCCTGGGTCGAGCAGAGATAATGCTGCGCAAAGAATATCAGTCATGGCCGGAGAAATTGACCAAAGAAACTTGGGGTTATGATAGTCTCGAGGATAAAATCTATTTACAGCGCAAGAAAGAGGGCTCGGCTGATTATCGTTATTTTCCAGAACCAGACCTGCCGCCATTTGATAGTTCTGTTTTTGATCTGGATAAATTGAAAAATGAAGTTTCTTTGAGTGTTCAAGATCTGGTCAAATCATTTGTTGATCTTGGAGTCGGCGAATCTGAGGCGAAGGTATTGGCCAACGATAGGACGAAATTGACGCAGTTCGAAGCGATGAGAGGAACTGTAGCTGACCACGCTGTTTTAGCTCGAGCGATTGTCCAGAATTATTTTGGTTCATTGAAAACGGTTGACCAAGAGATTTTATTGGAATTAAGCAACGCTCTGAACGCCATGATCGAGAAAAAGATTGATAAACAACTATTGTCACGGCTGTCAGATAAGATTGTTCAGGGCGGAAAAACCTTTACGGAAGCATTAGCAGAGTCTGGCGGTGGGTTTGTGTCGGACAATACGGCGATTGAAGCCATTGTTGATCAGGTGCTTGCAGAAAATCAGACTGAGTTAACCGCCTATAAAGCTGGCAAAACAGCTCTCTATGGTTTTTTCGTTGGTCAGGTCATGAAGAAGGCAGCCGGGAAGGCGAGTCCACAAGTTATCAATACAATATTAAAGGAAAAATTATGAAAGAGGATAAAAAAAGCATCCGCGAGGAGTTGATCAAATCAATGTTGTCGCTCTCTACGGCTGGTTTTGGTCTGGTTGCCGCACTGGTGTGGAATGATGCGATTCAGACTTTCTTGAAAGAGATTATTCCCCTCGGTAGCAACGGTTTAGTGTCAAAGCTTATTTATGCGTTGATCGTGACGACGATAGCGGTGGCGGTGACATATTTTCTGGGCAAAATGCTTGGTAGTGCGATAGAGAAAAAATAAAACAAAATATCTAAATAAAAGGAGCGTATGAAGGAATTTGAAGATACTTCGATCAGTCAGATGCAAAAAAAGAAAAGTATCGTCAGCGTAGTTGGCGGTGTTTTGATCGTGGTCTCATTGTTATTCTTTGGAGCAGTTGGAGGCGTGGGAGGTATCTTGCTACTTTCAGCTAAAGACAATACTCTGGCCAAAAAGCTTGGCATCGATACTTCGAAGATTTCTATCCCGACGACCAAGACGGAGAAGATTGTGGTCGAAGAATCAAATGCGATTATCGATACGACTAACAAAATTTCACCTTCTGTTGTCTCGATCTTGTTGAAAAGTCAGTCGACAGATATTTTTGGCCAGACGGTCCAGTCGACCGGAGCAGGGACGGGCTTTATCATTACCTCTGATGGTTTGATCTTGACCAACAAACACGTGGCAGCTGATCTGACTGCTGCATATACTGTCGTAACTTCTGATGGCAAGACTTATGATGCTAAGGTTCAGTCGCAAGATACTTTTAGCGATCTGGCTGTGCTAAAAATTGACGCGCGCAATCTGCCAGTTGTCGAGCTTGGCGACTCTGATCAATTGAAGGTTGGTCAGTGGGTTATCGCGGTTGGTAATGCGCTTGGTCAATTTCAAAATACTGTGACAGCGGGCGTCGTTTCGGCAAAAAATCGTAGCATTACGGCCTCTGACTCTGCTGGCAGCAGTTCTGAAGCTTTGACCAATCTGTTGCAAACTGATGCAGCGATTAACCCTGGAAATTCTGGCGGGCCGCTGGTCAATCTGGCCGGACAGGTTGTTGGTATCAATACGGCGACTGCCAGTGGGGCTCAGGGTATTGGTTTTGCCATCCCGATCAATGATGCCAAGAAGGCGATTGATAGCATCAGGACGAGTGGTCGGATCATTCGTCCATATCTGGGTGTTCGATATGTCGAGCTTTCAAAAGTAATTTCGGATAAATACGGTCTGCCGGTATCGGCGGGTGCTTGGGTGAAAAATGGTAGTACAGTTTTTGAAGCCGCGGTCGTGCCTGGCTCGCCAGCGGACAAGGCAGGGATTGTCGAAAACGACATTGTTACTGAGATCAATGGTACGAAGATCGATGAAAATAATTCACTGATCTCCTTGGTTCAGAAATACAATGTTGGCGACGAAATCACTCTCAAAGTCTTGTCCAAAGGGGTGGAAAAGACAGTTAAGGTGAAACTCGAAGAGAGCAAATAGGATCGTAAAATTGTTGATTTTATATGAGAAGAGCGCCGTCACGAATGACAGCGCTCTTTCGGTCTAGTTATTCTGTTTTGAATACTTGTTTGATCCAACCTTTCAACCGAGAGAATTCTTCGGCGATAGTTCCTGGCGGTGTGCTTTCGATCACATTCTCAACGATAATCCAGCGTTCGTCAAGGTCGCTGGTTATGCTTGCCCACCTGTTCAGAACGTGGAAGTGACGGAAGCACGGATCGTGGTTTTCTGTTGGGCGCATGTTCAAGATGAACACGGGTGCCAATAATGGTGCCAATAATTCCGTTGTTTCGAACACAATTTCTTTACTCTCGCACGCTGTCATCAGTTCGTAGCTGTCGATAACGACATTCGGATAGTCGCAGTCCAGATATCTACTGAGCAAAGCTTGGTCTGTAATTTCTGACGCAGGCAATCTAACGAGTCCGTTCTTTCGCCATCTTGTGTCGATGAAGTTCATTTTTGAATTCATCGCCCATGATATCTCGGCTAATTTGTAGCCTGCTATCTGTGGCAGGGGCGCTGCACCTTTTTTGTCTGGTGTGCTTTCCCAGAATACCCAGGGCGTTCTAGCCCTATTGACTGCGGGCATTCCTTTCGCAGCTGAAACGAGCAAGAAATCCATTTCTGCTTTTTCGGCATTTAAAAGTGCCACTCTGGAATCCCGAAGCGTTCCCCTAAAAAAGGCGCTAAATCCCACTTCCTGGAAACATTCTATGTTTGCTCCTATGTTGACTGTTTGTTTTCCCATGAGAAGCCTCCTTTTCATGGTTGTGCGAAAATTGGCATTATTGCCGCATTTGGTCAATACTTTATCATATATTCGATATTTTGTCTATCAGTTTGTTATGTTTCAATACCTTGGAAACACCCTGACGAAATAAATGGCATGCACGTAACTATTGCTGCCCCAAACACTTATTGACTTACTAGCTTATTGTAAGATATCGATCGAGACCGGCGAGGTCTTTCGTCAGCTCAACATTTTTAAATATTTTTTTTGCATAGCGTTGAACTTCCTGTGCATTTCTGGGGTCGAGTTCGATCAGGATGGTGCTGTTGTTCGATAAATAGTTTGGGACTTGGTCAAGAAATTTCTTGATGATGTCGGAGCCGTTGTCGTCGGCAAATATTGCCCCTGACGGCTCGTATCTGAGTTCGTCCATAGTTTTTAGATCTTTGGGGACATAGGGCAGATTGGCGATAATTAGATCGAATTTTTTGTGGAGGAAACGATTTGAGAATAAGTCTGAGTGGATGAATTTGATATTTTTAATCTGGTGAATCTTCGCATTTTTTCGAGCAACATTTAGCGCGACAGGAGAGACGTCGGAGGCGCAATATTCAGATAACAGATTACAAAAAACAGGAGACAGTTTTTTGGATTCATTTATTAAAGAGATACCTAAGCAGCCAGAGCCAGTGCCGAGATCGAGAACACGGAGAGTGAAACATGTCTTGCAATTTTCCAATTGTTTTTTGCGTGCTGCCTGTTGTATTTTGTCGAGTGCCGTCTCGATCAGCCATTCACTCTCTGGCCTCGGAATTAAGACGGCAGGGGAGACAATAAAATTCAAGCCATAAAATTCTTTTTGTTTCAAAATATAAGCAATAGGTTCGCCATTTTTTCGGCGGTGTATTAGATCTTCAATTTTAGCAATTTTTTTGGCAGTTAAATTTTGATCTGCCTGAAGTATCAGGTCTTTCTTGGCGATATTGAGCGCATGACAAATTAAAACCTCAGCATCGAGCGAAGGCGAAGAAGATGTTCCGTCAAGCTGTAGCTTTGATTCGGACAAGAGGGATTTTAAGGTTTTTGACATAAGGTACAATAAATCAAGAGATAATAAACAGTAAATATCCAATCTTCAAAATTCAAATATTATTTAGAAATTGGTTGTTGGAATTTAGAATTTTTCTGGGATTTGTATCTTGGTGCTTGGTTATTTATTAATCGGTACTGGCCAGCTTTCTGGTTTGGTCTTCGGTCATTAGTGCAGTAATGATTTCGTCAAGTTCGCCGCTCATGATGGTTGGTAGGCCGTGCCAGGACATATTGATTCGATGATCGGTAATACGGTCTTGCGGAAAATTGTATGTTCGAATTTTTTCAGATCGATCACCACTGCCGATCTGACTACCGCGTAGATCTTTGCGTTCTTTGTTGATCTTTTCTTCCTGAAGTGCGAGTAGTCTGGAGCGTAGAACACCCATGGCTTTTTCTTTGTTTTTCAACTGGCTGCGTTCGTCCTGACACTGAACAACAGTATTGGTCGGCAGGTGGGTAATCCTGACTGCTGAGTAGGTCGTGTTGACAGATTGGCCACCAGCACCGCCAGAACAGAAGGTATCAAGACGTAGATCTTCTGGTTTGATATCGATTTCGTTCTCAGTCGCTTCTGGTAGTACAGCGACGGTAATAGTTGAGGTATGAACGCGTCCCTGCTTTTCGGTCTCTGGTACTCGTTGAACTCGATGTACGCCAGATTCATATTTCATCTTGGCATAGACGCGGTCGCCAGAAATATCGAAGACCAATGACTTGATACCGCCGATACCCGTTGTTTGTGAATCGATTAGGTCGACACGCCATTTCTGTTTTTCCGCATATCGTGTATAAGCACGAAAGAGTTCAGCTGCAAAAAGCTCAGCTTCGTCACCACCAGCTCCTGGCCTGATTTCGACGACTACATTTTTAGAATCGTTTGGATCACGGGGCAAGAGGGCAACTTCGAGTAGTTTTTCGAGCTCCGTTTTGCGGCTCTCGTTTTGCGATGCTTCTTCGCAGGCAATTTCTTTTAGTTCTTCATCATCGCCGGCCATAATTTCTTGGCTTTCGGTGATTAGTTCGACAACTGAGAAATATTGTTTGATCAGGGTGACGACATCATCCAAGGCACTTTTTTCTTTGGCAATCTTGATGGTCTCGTTTTGGTTCGTCAAAAGTGCCGGATCGTGAAGTTTGCGCTCCATTTCGGCATAGTTGGCTAGTATTTTATTTAATTTTTCTGTATTCATCATCGTCCTTCTGCTTTATCAACTAAGATGCAATAACCAGTTTACTGTTCCATCGATCATATAACTAAAAAATCGGCTTCGTTCGAATTATATCGAACTTTGGCCGATTTTCATATATAGAAAAGCTATTTGGCTTCAGTGGTCTCTTCAGATACAGCTTCGACTTCAGGCTCAACTTTTTTGTTGGCGTTTTTGATGGCGATGGCTTCCTGTAGTTTCTTGGAAGTTTCAACTCTGGCTCTGAATTTATCAACTCGTCCGGCAGTATCAAGCAATTTCTTTTTGCCAGTATAGAAAGGGTGGCAGGCAGAGCAAACATCAACATGGAGATCGTCTCTGGTCGATCCAACTGGAAAAGAAGCACCGCAGGCGCAGGTGATAGTTGTTTTGGCGTGATAAGCTGGGTGGATTGATTTCATAATTTTGTTTGGCTGAGCCTAAATTAATACAAATGAATATAAAAAATAAATATGTTGATGGGTGATTCCCAATCAACTAGAACAATAGTATCACTTACTTGATAATAAATCAAGACTGTGGTAGTGTAATCAAGTAATGATTTTCAAGGGGGAATCGTCACATTCGTCTCAATTCTCTCTCCGCATAGCGGAGCCAGTCGAATGGGTGAGGTAAAAAAGAGAAGTGTCGAAGACTCAAATAGTTATTTAGTCATTTAACCATTTATTCAATTAGTCATTTATTTATTGAATATTTGATTATTTGAATATTGATTTGGAAATTGGTAATTTAGATATTTATTATTTATTATTTATTATAATTAGGAATTAAGGAAATTATGTTGAAACTTCCAACACTGCGTGAAATGCTCGATGCTGGGGCACATTTCGGTCACAAAACTTCGAGATGGCAGCCAAGCATGACGCCGTATATCTTTACGGTCAAATCTGGTGTGCACATCATTAATCTTGAGAAGACCGAAGAAAAACTAAAAGAAGCGGTCGCTCATGTTTCTGATCTCATTGCTAAAGGTAAGATCGTGGTTTTTGTCGGCACCAAGAAACAGTCTAGCGAGATCGTGAAAAAAGCGGCTGTTGCTTGCGCGATGCCATATGTGAATGTTCGATGGCTTGGTGGCACAATCACCAACTTTAATACTGTGAAAACTTCGATCAAGAAATACGAAAAGATCAAAGCAGAGCTTGATAATGCTGATAGTTTGGAGATGCCAAAAAGTGAGATTTCTAAGCTTAGAAAACAGGTTCTTCGAGGTGATAAATTCCTCGAAGGTTTGTCAAAACTCGATCGTAAGCCTGATGCGTTGATCCTTTTTGGTGCTCATGACGAAAAGAACGCTTTGAAAGAAGCAAAAACTGCGGGCATCGAATTGATCGCGATCTGCGATACCAACTCAAACCCACAGGAAATTGATTTTCCAGTGCCAGCAAATGATGACGCGACCAAATCGATCGAGATGTTCGCTAATGTTTTCGCTCAAGCGATCATTGCTGCAAAACCACGAGTAGAGATCAAAAATTAATCTGTTTCGTTACTGTACGGCTAATTAATTAAATCTGAAGGGAACTATATGACAGTATCTGCAAAAGAAATTGCTGAACTCAGAGCAAAAACTGGTATCGGGATGATGGAGTGTAAAAAAGCTTTGGTTGAGGCTGACGGCGATGAAGCCAGGGCGATGGAAATTTTGAAGAAAAAGGGCGTTGCCAAGAGTGAAAAAAGAGCCGACCGTGAAACCAAAAATGGTATCATTGAGTCTTATGTTCATAGCAACAATCAGATCGGTGTGCTGATCGAAGTTTTGGCTGAGACTGATTTTGTGGCTAAAAATGATGAATTTAAAGAGTTTGCCCATGATGTAGCTTTGCATATTGCGGCGATGAATCCGACATATTTGAGTGAAAAAGATATTCCCGTCGCTGAAGTCGAAAGTCGAAAAGCAGAATTTGCTGAGGAGTTGAAGGATTCTGGCAAACCTGCGGAGATTATTGCCAAGATTGTCGATGGCAAATTACAAAAGTTTTATAGTGAATTGTGTTTGATGGATCAGCTCTATGTGAAAAATGATAAAATGACTATCACCGATCTTTTGAATGAAAAGATTGCTAAAATCGGTGAGAAAATTGTAATTTCTAGATTTGTCCGATATCAGATTGGCGAATAACGCAGATAGTTTCGAAAGAATTTGGTACTAAAACGAATTAACAAGGAGGTTCTATGGTAGAGGATTTGCTCAAAGAGATGACTCCAAAAATGGAAGCGGCCTTGCAAAATTTGCGAGAAGAGCTTTCAAGAATCCGTACTGGCCGCGCCAATCCGGCTATTTTGGATGGTCTCTCAGTGATGGTCTATGGCAGTAACATGGCGATTAAAGAAATCGCTTCAGTGACTGTGCCTGATGCATCGCAAATTTTCATCAAGCCTTGGGATAAAAATGTTATCGGGATGATCGAGACTGCTATTCGAAACTCCGAGCTGGGTTTGTCGCCAATCAATGATGGCGTTGGCGTCAGACTTATTTTGCCCCAGATGACCGAAGAGCGACGCAAAGAGATAGTTCAAATGGCCAAGAAATATGGCGATCAAGCTAAAATATCATTGCGCAATGTGCGCGGTGATGTTTGGGGAAAAGTCCAGAATGGTGTTAAAACCAAAGAGGCGACTGAAGATGATCGTGACTGGGCTGAAAAAGAACTCAACACTGCGATTACTGAGATGAACAAAAAGGTTGACGAGATCGTAGCTGAAAAAGAGAGAGAAATACTGACGATTTAATGAGAATTTCTAAATTTCCAATATCTAATTACTAAATCAATTCACTAACGTTTCAAATTTAGTAATTTAGAAATTGTGATTTGAAGAATTGGAAATTAGTAATTTAAGAATTTATAATTATGTTTCTAACTATTATCGCCTTTATATTTGTTTTGGGGATACTCGTTCTGGTTCATGAGCTGGGACATTTTTTGGCTGCCAAAGCATTTGGTGTCAAAGTCGAAGAGTTTGCTTTTGGCTTTCCGCCTAGAATATTTTCATGGAAAAGAGGCGAGACGAATTATTCTCTAAATGCGATTCCGATCGGTGGTTATGTCAAAATGTTGGGCGAGCTTGAGCACTCGAAGGACAAAAGGGCATTTGAAAATCAGGCGCCTTGGAAAAGATTGATTATCAGTTTGGCTGGTGTCACAATGAATTTTTTGCTGGCTTGGCTAGCTCTCTGGATTTGTTTTTCGGTGGGAACCTATCCCGTAGCGACTGACCCGAACTCTTTGCCCGGTCAGAAGATTTATGATTCGCCAATTGTTGTCGCGGTCGCCGACGCTGGCATAGCTAAAAGTGCTGACATTAAAGCTGGCGACGAACTTGTCTCGGGCTCAGCGGCTGGAGCGACGACAGTATTTCAGACTGGTGACGATATTGGTAGTTTTACTCGAGCTCATGCTGGCCAAGAAGTCAGTTTAATAATTGATCGCGGCAAAGACAGTCTTGAAAAAACGGTGACTTTATCAAATGACTCTGCTGCGCCTCTTGGCATTTCTTCGACCGATAATATCAAAGTGAAAATACCATGGTATCAGGCTTTTTATGTGTCGCTGCGTGAATCAGTGGTCACGGTGAAGCTGATGTTTGAGCTGTTCGGCGACATGATCAAGGGCATATTTATGCACGAGGGTGTCAGCGGAGTTGGTGGACCAATCAAGATTTTTTCGATGACTGGTGTGGCTGCTCAGGCTGGTATCATTTCGTTGACAAGATTTATCGCGGTGTTGTCTTTAAATTTGATGATATTAAATATCTTGCCATTTCCAGCTTTGGATGGCGGAAGATCAGTTTTTATTATTGTCGAAGCAATATTTCGTAAAAGACTGGTCCATGAAAAAATTGAAAATATCGTACATTTGATAGGATTTGCTATACTGATAGTGTTAATGTTTCTGATTTCGTATCAAGATATCTTGGATCGCATAAGAAAATAGGAGTTACATGAAAATGTCAAAGATGTTTCTGAAGACTCTCAGAGAGGTTCCGTCTGACGCAGATAGTATTAACGCGTCATATTTGATCCGTGCTGGATTTGTTGAGAAACAGATGGCGGGTGTCTATGCTTTGTTGCCGCTTGGTCTCAGGGTTTATAAAAAAATTGAGCAGATTATTCGCGAAGAGATGAATGCTGTCGACGGCCAGGAATTGCTGATGAATGTCTTTCAGCCAAAGGAACTTTGGGATGAGACTGGGCGCTGGGCCAAATATCCTGATGTGATGTATCAGTTCAAAGATATTCGCGGCAAAGAACTTGGTCTTGGTTGGACTCATGAAGAACAAATTGTTGATATCGTGCGCAAAAAGGTTAAGTCATACAAAGATTTGCCTCAAGTTTTATACCAGTTCCAGACAAAATTTCGCAATGAAGCGCGAGCCAAATCTGGTCTTTTGCGTGGTCGCGAATTTATTATGAAAGATATGTATAGTTTTCATGCTGACAATGAAGATTTTGATAAATATTACGATAGGGTGAAGAAGGCTTATCAAAATGTATTTAGTCGCATCGGGTTGGACACTAAATATGTTCAAGCTTCTGGCGGCGCTTTTTCTATGGCATCTGATGAATTTCAAACAATATCTCCGGTTGGCGAAGATAAGATTTTTTATTGTGATAAATGTGATTTCGCTCAAAACAGTGAGATCGCCACAGTCAAGGCTGGCGATAAGTGTCCGAAATGTGAGGGGACAATCAAACTAGATAATTCTATCGAGGTTGGGAATATTTTCCCCTTGGGCGACAAATATTCAAAGCCGATGAATGCTACTTTCGTTGACGCAGATGGTAAAGAAAAGACATTAATTATGGGTTGTTATGGTATTGGTATGACCAGAGCCATCGCGACACTCGTCGAAATATATTATGATGCGACAAAAAATAAGATGAGCTGGCCAAAATCTGTCGCTCCTTTTGATATTCAGATCATTTCGTTGCAAAAGGATGATGAATCTGGAAAATTGTATGATATTTTAAGACAAAAATATGATGTAATCATCGATGATCGTGAGATGACGGCTGGGGCGAAATTTGCCGAAGCGGACCTTTTGGGGGTACCTACAAGAATTATTGTGTCAGAAAAGTCCTTGGCCGCTGGCGGCTATGAAGTGGTGACTCAAAACGGCGAAAAGAAAATTCTAACAGAAGAAGAAGTTTCTAATATCTAGTCGATTTAATTTGGATTAGTATATCCGATATTATCTACTCTAGGACTGTAACTGTCGGATGTCTCTCCCTTCTGGGCATTGTGTTTACTCATGATAAAGCATACGATGATATTGCTTTTCGCTTCTTCTTTCCGTGAGGGCCTAGCTCTTTAGAGGAGGACGAGGAGGAGAGCATAAAAACACGATGGTTCGCCATCGTGTTTTTTTATGTTTTCTAAAAAAATACTTGGTAACTAATTTTTGGATAAAATTAACGGTCGCCATATATACATAGTGACGACCGTTCGATGGATTTGCTGCAACTTGGTCTAGCTTCTGTAATGTACAGTTACAAAGCCGTAGTCTTTTGGGTCAAACCGGTGCGAGCTTGGCCCGAGCTCTGTTTTGTCGTCATACTCGAACAGCTTGGGCAATATCCCTGTTAAACCCTTCGATCCTGGGAAGATCATATTGGAGCTTCTGAGGATATTTTTCCAGAAGAGAAAGGCCATGAGCCCTTCTTTAGGGATACCAAGGTATTCGTCGGTGTCTCGATTGCCTAGAGTGAGCAAACCCTTGTACTTTGTACCAAGCTGCCCTTGGATGATCTGGAGGCCGGTGGGTCTTTGCATATCGACATACTTATTTCGGTAGTACATCGAATAGTCAACGTTGTTGATCTCGCAAAGCCATTCGTCGCGTAAATCGTAGTGTACAAACCAGACTTCGCAAAGATCTACTGAATCCAGCTCAACTGAGTACTCGAATTGTTCGACTAAATTCATAGCATCGGCGAAAAATTTTTCCTCGTAGATGCCAACTTGGTGATGCACTCCATTGGCGATCATGCAATGAATCTGTTCTTGAAGAACTTGGTTTAAGTTCATTGGCCGTTGTTCGCTCTCGAACATCAGATACGAGACTGGCACTGGTCGCGGCGATTTTGCCACTGGATATCTCCTTCGCTGGTTTTAGTACCATCGGGTGTTTCCCCTAGGTCTTAGCTGTCTACTTCTGTTCGATGCAGACAATTAAGACCCAACGAGAAATTTTTAATGTACAAAAGTACGGCTGCAGTATACTATATTGTCGAATATATTGCAATTATCGCTGGGGACTATGGTGTTTAAATATTTTAATAGTTTACTGGTTGGGTCCGCTGACTCTTACTTTTTATGATCAATTTGTGTTATTATTTATCGTAATTAGTGGTAAATAATTATCAAAATATGAAAATACATATCGGGACGATGAGTCCAACTAAAATCAAAGCTATCATTGATCTGTCTGCTGAATATCCGATGCTTAAGGGTGCTGAATTTGAGAGTTTCAAAGCAGATTCTGGCGTTTCTGATCAACCGATGACGCCTGAAGAGACTATAAAAGGAGCTAAAAACCGAGCAAAAAATGTATTTAAGGGCTCGACATATAGCTTCGGGATTGAATCTGGTCTTATGCCAATTCTGGGATCAAAAACCGGTTATATGAATACCTCTGTTTGTGCGATTTATGATGGAGGAGGGTACCACCTTGGGTTTGCCTCACTTTTTGAGTTTCCAAAAGAGGTTGTTAGGTTTGCAGTAGAGGAAGGGATGGATTTGAGCGATGGCTTCAAGGCTGCCGGACTCACTACTTCGGGCAAGATTGGCTATGCCGAAGGTGGAATTGGATATCTGACCAAGGGGCGGCTTCATATTATCGAGTATTACAAACAAGCCGTGATGATGGCCATGATTCATCTTGAGAACAAGGAGTTATTTTAAATGGTTATCGACTAAAACTATTGAAAGTTAATTGTCATATTTTGCGAGGATTGTATGAAAAAAATTGTTACGCTGGGAATTAATCTCACCGACGAGTATAAAAAGAGACTAGAAGCCGTCGGATCACTTGAGGTTTTTGATAGTGTTGATAGCGAAGAAGATTTTTTGACCAAAGCCAAGGATGCTGATGTTATCTACAGTGATGGTGATTATTTACTCGACAGCTTGCCAAAACTAAAAAATGTTTTCGTAACATACCCATATATTGAATTAGGTGTATTTGACTCAGAGAATTTAGCTTCAAATGGCGTTTATGTTGCCAATGCGCAAGGTGGCAATCGTGATTCAATCGTCGAGTGGGTGATGTATATGGCTCTATCTTTATTTCGAAACTTTGGCAGGATGGTGCGGGCGAAAAGTAGCTTCCCCTTTGAGCTCAATGAAAGTTTGAGCGGAAAAAAAGTTTTAATAGTTGGTCGCGGAAGTATAGGCAGCCAGATTGGCGTCCTGTGCGAAAGTTTTGGAATGAAAGTAATATTCTTTGAGAGAGGTGACGATTTGGCCAAAAGCTCAGATGGTGTTGACTTAGTGGTCAACGCCTTGAATTGCAATACGAGCAGCCAAAATTTACTAAACGAGGAATTTTTTATGAATCTCAAAAAGGGCTGCTTCTATATCACATTTGCCAGACCATATACCTACGGTCTCGATGGCTTGATAAAATCAATCGAAGCAGACATCATTGCCGGCGCTGCTATCGATTGTGACCCTGAATCCTTTGGTGATACGACAAATGAATTCTACCAAAAAGCCTTGAGCAATGAGAAAATATTGGTCACACCACATGTTGCCTTCTCAACCAAACAAGCAAGTGCAAAAGGCCGAGAAATTGCGATTGAAAATATTGAAGCTTTCCTTCTAGGAAAACCGCAAAATATTTTAAAAAAGAAATAAGTTTGCATTAATCTTAATAAGGATTTTATGAATAAGCCGTTAGTTGATTTAAATTTCCAAATACCTGAAAAATTAGAGACTGATCAATTTAGGTTAAGAATGCTTACAATTAATGATGTAGCTAAAGATTATGACGCTGTGATGACGAGCGTTCAACATCTTCAGAATACTTTTGATGACAACGCTTGGCCATCTCCGGACCTAACTTTTGAGCAGGATTTGATTGATCTTGGTTGGCACCAAAAAGAATTTCAGAAAAGATCGTCATTCGCCTATACGATGATGAGTTTGGATGAATCACAATGTTTAGGCTGTGTTTATATTTACCCAACAGATACTCCTGGTTTTGACGCAAAGGTTTACCTTTGGGTAAGACAAAGCGAATTTGAAAAAGGATTTGATCCTATACTTTTTGAGGCAGTTAAAAAATGGTTGAGCGAAAAATGGCCATTTGAAAAAGTTGAATACCCAGGAAGAATTTGAAGGGGGCAATCTGTAGATTCATGTTGAGTAATATAAAGTGCGAAATTTTCTTTTGCGAGAAATAGAAAACATATCAGGGGATCAGACAGGATTTTTGTTGGTGGTTCCAACGAAATTTATGATAAACTCATAGATATTGTGAAGGGATAATTTTCATAGCAATTATTTGTCAATAAGATATTTTGAGGAGATTTATGTCTGGCGAAATACACGATAGTTCGGGTGGAATGGCGGAGGAGGAAAAAAGCAGAACCGTCGGTCGTGATAGCGAGCGATTGAGTGATGAAACGATAGAACTGTTCAGAGATATTGAGGCAATGCTGTCTTATTATAAAGTATCAGAAAATCAGCAGTTTTTTGATCAAATGAATCAGGCAATTACGGAAAGAGACAGGGATAATTATATCCTTCAGCTTCAGTCTTTGGCCGGAACTGATATTTCAAGCGACGCTTACATTCCTTTTAACAGGGAAACTTTGCATCGTCATATGCTTGAGGTAATTGATCGATTGCGGTTGTTACCTGAATTTCCGTGGGGGGTGATGCAAATTTATAAGATCTTGGACGAGTCCGAAGAAGCAACTTCGAAGTCGCACGGACCATTGTTTGCGAAAAAAATAAACGAAGATGTTGATTACGACACGCAGAATCTTTTTTTTAATCATGTCATGAAAAAAATCAGATCAAATACTGCTTTGACCAGCGCTGACATAAAATTTATTTATCATGATGCCCTGTCTGATTTTGTTTTTGATGAAAGATTATTTCCGGTGATCGATGTGGTGAGGCAGCAACGCAAGAAACATCTCAAAGTAGATGCTGCGATCACAATGGAATGCAGGATTGACGAAGTGGCGATGAGTGGTAGTGAAATAAATGACCGAACAAAAGTTTATATTGGCCCACTTTTTCTCGGAGGCATGCCACTTGTTCCGGATATTTTGAAAAAATTATCCAATGTGCCTGATGTTTTTCTCGATTTTCCAAAGAAAATGTTGCGTCGAGGTAGTATGTTCATCGGAGGAAAAGACCAGAAAATGCTTGAAAATGAAATTCGAGCCAACGATGGTGATATTCTGCCTGAGGCTGAAGATCTGATGGATAGTCACGAATTTATTGTCAGCCAGAGGGAAAAAACAGTCAAAGTTATTCGTCTTTCTGTTGCATCTCTTGGGTTTACGGGGGGAGCGTCAACCATAGATATATACGAGCGAGCTATCTCTCTTGGTCTTTCTTTGTGTCCTGCTGAGATGGGTCCATATCTGAGAATTAATGATCCGGGTAACGGCTCAGGAAATCATTATTATGTGGCGATGGAGCCAATACTCAATATTGATCAAGAGCCATCGATATTTAGTATTAAAAATAATAGTGATGGTCAAAAAAGCCTAGGAGCAACCTGGGCTGAAGATGATCATCTGTGGGGGACACAAGCTGAATTTGTTTTCGTTCAACCTGATTATGATTAGGCAAAGTCAATAGTTATTGTCTTTACAGGTTGACCTAATTGCTCTAAGGTAACTTCATGAATAAAAGTTCGATAAATTTTAGTGGAATCTCAAGTTCTCCTGGCGTCTATAAGTTTCTGGATGTCAAAGGGAAGATTTTGTATATCGGCAAAGCAAAGAACTTGCGCAATCGCATCCGTCAATATTTTTTGAGTACACTAGACAGAGGGGTTGGCATCATTCAGATGGTGGAGCTAGCCGACAAGGTCGTGACCGTTGAGACTGATTCTGAGATTGAAGCAATTTTGCTCGAGGCAGAGCTGATCAACAAGATTAAGCCGAAATATAATATCAGAGCCAAGGACGACAAAAGCTTTTTGGTGATAAAGATAACTCGTAGAATTTTAAATTCTAAATCTCAAGTTGACCGAGCTGGATCGTTCTCGATGGTTGAACTGGTACGATCGAGAAATGTGGATTTTTCTGATCGATCGGCGATATATTTTGGCCCTTATCCTTCAGGCGATTTGCTGAAAAATGCTTTGAGATATCTACGCAAGATCTTTCCATATCGTGACTGTTCCAAGACAAAGTTTGCGTCTCAGCAAAGGCAAAAAAGGCCATGTATCTTCGGCGAGATCCGAGTTTGTAGTGCGCCTTGCGCCGATTTTACTGACGAAAAAGATTACCAGAAGAACATTGGCTATTTGGTCAAATATTTGCAAAACAAAAAACAGAAGCTTTTTGCCGACCTTGAAAAGGAGATGGCGAAACTAAGTGCCAAATCAAAATACGAGGAGGCAGCGTTGGTTCGGGACAAGATCAGAGCGCTACAGCACCTTCGAGATGTGGGGGTGGGCTTGTCGGATGAATTGGTCGATCAATCAGTCGCTGGCTTCAAGAGAATCGAGTGTTATGATATTTCGAATATATCTGGAAAAAATGTCGTTGGTTCGATGGTCGTTTTTGTAGACGGAAAAGCAAGCAAGGACGATTATCGGATGTTTAGTTTACAGAAAACAGAAAACGGAAAACAGTTTCCCGTTTCTGTCATTCCCGCGGAGGCGGGAATCCACCCTGCCCCTCGTAACTTTAGTGAAGTGGGGAAAGCTATTAATGGATCCCCGACTGGATCGGGGATGACAAAAAATAGTGAATCTGGGGATGACAAGCGAGTAGGTGATATTTATTGGATGAGAGATGTGATTGAGCGAAGAATGAAAAATGATTGGCCACTGCCTGATTTGATCGTTTTGGACGGGGGACAATCGCAGTTGAATATTGTGAAGTTATTGCTTACGGAGCTTGGCAAAGACATCCCCGTGGTGGCAATTGCAAAGGGCGCCGAGAGAAAAAGAAATGATTTGCGATTTTCTGATGATAAAATTGCGGTATTTATTAAAACAAACCAAACATTGCAAAGAGTCTTGATACGAGCAAGGGATGAGGCGCATCGTTTTGCTATATCCTATCATCGAAAAAAACAGGTAAAGGATCTTTTTGATTAATATGAAAAAATTTTTTAAAAAATGGTTTAACTCGCTCAAATACGAGCCGACTGATCCACGACATCGTGCGGGTGGAGTTATTCGTATTGTTGCTCTGGGCGGAGGGACGGGTTTGTCGACATTGCTCAAGGGGCTGAAATTGTATTCGAATGAAATTACCGCTGTGGTCTCGGTGGCTGACAATGGGTCGTCCTCTGGTAAACTGCGCAAAGAGTTCGATGTCTTGCCCCCAGGAGATATTCGCAAGTGTTTATCTGCACTGGCTGAAGATGAAAAGATGATGACAGATATTCTCGAGTATCGTTTTCGTAATGCTGGGTCGGGTCTAGACAATCATACCCTGGGTAATATTTGGCTGACGGGACTATCTCAGCGTTATGGTTCTTTTGCTAAGGCCATTGAAATTACGAGTGAACTTTTTGCGACGCATGGTGAAGTTTTGCCAGCTTCACTTGAAAAGCTTGATCTTTGCACCTTGTATGATGATGGCAAGCAGGTTAAGGGCGAGGATAACCTAGATAAGATCGTTGGTAAAAAGATACAGAAGATTTTTTATCAGCAAGAAAAAGTCAAAGCTAATCCTCGAGTCATCAAAGCAATCGCAGCAGCTGACTTGATCTTGATCGGGCCGGGGAGTCTGTATGGGAGTGTAATTCCAAATTTATTAATTCCTGGTATCAGGCGAGCGATTGTTCACAATAGTCGTGCGGTGAAGATTTATATCTCAAATTGCTCGACCGAAAGAACTCAGACGGCCGGTTATACGGTAGAAAATCATATTGAGGAGATCTTTGCTCATTCTCAAAAAGGATTATTCGGCCATTGTTTGGTCAATTCGAAGTTAATGAAGAAAAGTGCAAAAGAAACAGTATTGGGTGAGATTAACAATATAACTACAACCGATAAAGTTATTGCAGGAGTCAGTATATTTCGTAAGGATGTTGTCGATCGTCAAAATCCTTTGTTTCACAATCCGAATCTTTTGGCCAAAACGCTAATAGAAATGTATAATGGTATAAAGGCGGGAAATAATGTTTAATCGTTCGTGGTCTGGCGTGTCGTACTTGACGCGCAAATAATATAGCTTGGAGGGGAAAATGAAGAAGTCTATCGTGGTTGCGAATTGGAAAATGAACATGGGGATTTCCGATGCTCATGTTTTGGCAACTGAAGTCAGAAATGGTTTATCGGGGATTGGTAGTGTTGAAGTCGTGCTTTGTCCGCCATCAATTTGGTTGTCGGAGGTGAAACAAATCATTGGTAACAAAAAGATCTCTTTGGGTGCCCAAAATATGTTCTACGAGCCCGAGGGGGCATATACGGGGGAGATTTCGCCGACGATGATCAAGGAAGTTGCTGATTATGTTATCATCGGTCACTCTGAGCGTCGTGAATATTTCGGTGAAACAGATCATGATGTAAATGAAAAAACAATCTCTGCTTTGCGCGCAGGACTGATCCCGATCATTTGCGTTGGAGAGAGAAAAGAGAAAAATAATATTGTTGAACCGGTCAAAGAGCTTCGTGAGGCGTTGGAGGGAATTCCCAAAAAACATTTCAAAGATATTATTATTGCTTACGAACCAGTTTGGGCTATCGGCACTGGGGAGAATGCTGAAGCAGAATATGTCGCCAAAGTTTGTAACAAGTTGCGTGAATTTGTTGATGCCGAAACGGCAATTATTTATGGCGGTAGTGTCAAATCAAGTAATGTTTTAGAATATGCCAAGCGACCTGAGATCGACGGTTTGTTGGTCGGTGGCGCAAGTTTGAGAGCGAGTGAATTTATTAAATTGTGCAAAGATTGGAGTGATGCACGAAGTTTGAAATAGATGAGATTTCTGTCATTCCCGCGCAGGCGGGAATCCACAAAATGAAAAAATATTATGTTTACATACTGGCGAGCCATTTCAACGGAACATTGTATACCGGAGTAACATCAAATTTAGAGAAACGGACAACCGAACACCGAGATAAAATCGCTGATGGTTTTTCTGAGAAATACGGAGTAAGCAAACTTGTCTATTTTGAAGAAACGACAGATATTCACGAGGCATCACTTCGAGAAAAACGTCTTAAAAAATGGAATAGAATTTGGAAAATAAGATTGATTGAAGAAAATAATCCTGGATGGAAAGATTTGACTGAATGATTATGAGTTGACTTTTTGTGGATTCCCGCCTGCGCGGGAATGACAAATAAGGGTGCGGGAATGACAAAGTAAATTGGGTGATGGCAGATAGTCCATCAATGAAAATTAACTGATGGAGGTAAATATGATTCGTATCGCAATAAATGGTTTTGGTCGGATCGGTAGAGCGGCTGCGAAAATAATTTTTGAGCGAGATGATGTTGAGCTTGTGGCTGTTAATGATCTGGGTGATGTCGAGACGATGGCTCATTTGCTCAAATACGACAGTGTTTACAGAGTCTGGCAACATGAAGTTGGTTTTGATGAGGGTGATATTATTGTCGATCGTCACAGGATTCATTGTTATTGCGAAAAAGATCCATCAAAATTGCCTTGGCGTGAGCTCAAGGTAGATGTAGTGATTGAATCAACTGGGTATTTTTTGACAAAAGCAGACTGTGAAGCACATCTTGCTGCTGGGGCAAAAAAAGTAGTCATCTCAGCGCCGCCAAAAGATGATGAGGTAAAAATGTTTGTGATGGGAGTGAATGATAGGGAATATAAAGGGGAAAAAATAATATCTAATGCTTCGTGCACGACAAACTGTATTACTCCCGTGATGAAAATTTTAAATGATGCTTGGGGCGTCGAAAAATCCTTGATGACAACGGTACATTCATATACTGGTGACCAAAATCTGGTGGATGGGCCACACAAAGATTTGCGTCGAGCTAGATCCGCTGCCCTAAATATCGTTCCGACTTCGACGGGGGCAGCCAAAGCAGCTTACAAAACAATTCCGGATCTCAAAGGAAAGTTCGATGGTTTGGCTATCAGAGTGCCAACGCCAGTGGTTTCTCTGGCTGACATGACTGTTTTGTTGAAGAAAAAAGTAACAATTGATGAATTAACCGAAACCTTTACTAAATATTCTCAGGATGAGATGAAAGGTATCTTGGCGGTTAGCGATGAGGAAATTGTCTCGTCTGATCTGATCGGTTCAACTTATTCCTCGATAGTAGATTTGCCTTTGATTCAAATCGTAGATGGCGATTTGGTAAAAATTATTGCTTGGTATGACAATGAGTGGGGTTACAGCGAGAGACTGATAGATATGGCGACTTTGGCTGCAACTTGGCAACACTAGACTATACTTTTGAGTAGTTATTTATTCTCGTTTATTCTTTGGAAATATCTCTAGATTCTCCCTAGACGTCTTTTTTGTTAAAAATAATTAGAGCAGTTATCGTGCCGAGGATGAAAATAAATAGCAGGATTAAGCAATGGTCGAGATTAAGTTCGGCTCTACTCAATGTTTTCTGTGGGTCATAGAGATAGTAAAGGGTGAATTTGCCAAAATCTTTTATCTTTTCAACCGCCAATGACAGTGAATAAAAAACATATGAACCGAGTGTAAAAAAGAGTGTGATCCCCACCACAGACATCTTGGATCTGACTATGGATGATAAAAAGATGGCGATGCCATATATGGCCATGGAGAATAAAGAGGCAAGTATACTAAAATAAAACAATCCTTTGCTGGAAATATCAATGTTGTAAATCACACATAGCAATTTGATCATAAGGTTGGCAGCGGTGACAATCAGAATAGAAAAAATAATTGCAACAAAAGTTTCTGAAAGTAATTTTTTCGTTCTGGAAACTGGTTGAGAGAGTTCGAAATCCATAGTTCTTCTCTCAATACCGCCGGCGATAGCCGCTCCGGCAACAGATGACACATAAAATCCAATCAACAGAACAAAGAAAAAGGAAAAGAACTCTACCGATAAAAATCCTTCGATGGTATTGTATGCGGAACCACCACCTTCGCCCAAAAAGCCAAGAAATTCTTTGGGTAATTGGGACATCATGGCTTCGATATCAATTTTTTGCATTGATGGAAAGAGTGAGATATACATCCACGCAAATCCAACCAAAGCGGCTAGGTATACCAAAACGCTTTTGTATTGTTTTTTGATTTGAAATAATACTATATTTTTCATCTGTAGAACCTGATAAATATCTCTTCTAGTGTTGGTTTTGTGATATCAATATCGCTTATATCGTGTTTCAAAATTTCTTCCAATATTTTTGTTACTGGGCCAGCCACAGACAGATGATATCCGGAGGTAGTTCTCGCTACCTTGGTGATACCATCGATTTTAAAGTGCGAGAGAGGGATAGTCGTACTGGTGGTAATATCGATGTCGCGAATATTTTTCTTTCTGAAGTCATCGATGTTCTCAATGCTGATTAACTCGCCAGACTTGATGATTCCCACGCGATCACATATGCGATTGGCTTCATCGAGAATATGAGTCGAAAGGAATGTAGTAGTTCCCGTTTTCTGTGTCTCTTTTAAAACTTTGAAAAATTCTTGTTGGTTTAGTGGGTCTAGCCCGGAGGTTGGCTCGTCTAGTATTAAAAGCTTTGGTTTGTGCATCAGTGCTAGGATTATTGCCAATTTCTGACGGTTTCCCTTGGAATAATCTCTAACTTTTTTATCAACAGAAAAATCAAAACGATTGATCAAACTGTTTAGATACTTGTGGTCGATGTTTTTCTTGAACCCTTTATAATAATTTAAGCACTCTTCACCAGTAATGCCGTCATCGAGAAAAATCTCTCCGGGCAAATATCCAACTTCTTCTTTTATTGATACGGTTAATTTATTTACATCTTTGCCAAAAATTTTAGCATCACCAGAGGTGGGGCGTATTAGATCCAAAAGCAATCGGATAGTAGTTGATTTGCCAGCACCGTTTGGACCAATAAAACCAAAAATCTCTCCTTCTTTCACCTCGAGGTCAAGGTTCTTAATCCCAAGAACTTTGCGTCCTAGATAGTACTTGGTTAGTTTTTTTGTTTCAATCACATTCATGATATTATTGTATCATGACGAGGCAGTTGTGGTAAAATATTGTTAATATATAGTGTAGCTCAAACTTTAGTTTGTAAACACGCTAAAGCGTGGTCTACGGGAAGTGGTAATTATGAAAACAATTGAGCAAGCGGAAATTGCAGGTAAAAATATCTTCCTGCGCGTGGATTTCAATGTGCCGATGAATTCAGTGAACAGCACACAGAAAACAGAAAACAGTATTGCGGATGATAATCGTATTGATGCGGCTTTACCGACGATTAATTATTTGTTGGAAAATGGAGCAAGCAAGATCACTATTGGGTCTCATCTAGGTAAGCCCGCCCAAATTGCTTCGCAAAATGAGGCGGGCAGGCCGACGCGGAAAAATAATTCGGAATTTAGTTTGTGGCCAGTTGCGAACAGATTGGCTGAAAAGTTAAATATTGATAAAAAATTTGATGGACCAGCTGAAAGGTTTGAATTGAATGAGAGAGTGATGTTGCTTGAAAATTTAAGATTCAACTCTGGCGAAGAAAAAGACGACGAGGAATATGCCAAAGAGCTTGCGGCTGGGCAGGATATTTATATAAATGATGCTTTTGCCGTCTCACATCGTGCCAATGCTTCGGTGCACGCAATTACAAAATTTTTGCCAGGTTATGCGGGTTTGTTGATTCAAAAAGAAATTTCTGAACTTACTAAAGTGATGACGGAACCAAAATTGCCGTTCATTTTGATCATTGGGGGCGTGAAAATAGAGGACAAAGCTGGCGTGATCGAATTTTTAGCACCCAAAGTCGACAAAATCTTGTTGGGCGGAGGAGTAGCTAATACCTTTTTGAAAGCAAGCGGTCTAAATATTGGTGATTCGGTTTATGATGAGACAATGGTCGAGAGGTGTAAGGAAATACTTAAAAAGTATGGAGAGAAGATAGTTTTGCCGACAGACTTTGTCAGAAATAATGGCAAGATACTTGATATTGGTGCCGAGACGCAGAAAAAGTATGTCGATATTATTTCAGGGGTAAAAACAGTATTTTGGAACGGTAATTTGGGTTATACTGAAGATAACGAATATGCCAATGGCTCAAGGGTGGTTGCTGAGGCGTTGAGCAATATTAACGCCGAAACAGTGATTGCTGGCGGTGATACAGTTGGTTTCGTCAAGTCACAGGGCTTGGACAAAAATATTACCTTTATCTCAACCGGTGGTGGGGCAGCGCTAGAGTTTTTGGCCGGAAAAGAGCTGCCAGGGATCGAAGTATTGCAATAGTTAAAAGTTTATAAAGTCATAAAGTTCATAAAGAAAACAGGAGAGGGATGGCAAAAAACGTTAAGAAGGTTCAAGATCCGCGAAGGTCTATGCATGTTCAGACAATGGTTGGAGGAGTAATTATTTTCGTTTTTGGTTTGATGATGATTTTCGTTGATAGATCAATTGTCAATAATAGTGTTCTTTGGGGTATTGTTGCATTAGCCGTTGGAGTATTATTATTCGAAGTCGGCAGACGGAAACTTAATTAAACTTTTTATTTCTCTGTGACCGGTGGTGGGGCAGCACTAGAGCTCTTAGCTGACAAAACTTTACCAGGCATTGAAGTATTAAAATAGTAACGGAATGAGTAAAAAAGTTAAAAAGATTGCAATTTTTGAAGGTAATAAAATTCGTCGCCACTGGGACGAGAAAGAGGAAAAGTGGTATTTTTCGGTTGTTGATGTGGTCGCGGCATTGACGAGAAGTGTCGATCCTCTTGCGTATTGGAGAAAGCTAAAAGAGAGGATGAAGAAAGAGGGCGGGAATGAAACCGTGACAAATTGTCACGGTTTGAAGATGTTTGCTATGGATGGCAAGATGCGCCTAACTGATGTCGCTGATACAGAAGTATTACTTCGCTTGATTCAATCGGTTCCTTCGCCAAATGCCGAGCCTTTTAAGCTCTGGTTGGCACGAGTTGGATACGAGCGGATCGAAGAGACCCATGATCCGGAGCTAGCGATCAACCGAGCGTTAAATACATATCTGAAAAAAGGTTACAGCGAGAGCTGGATAAATCAACGACTAAAAAGTATTGAAATCCGAAAGGCCCTGACCGATGAATGGGAAAAACGCGGCGTGAAAAGGGGCGATGAATTTGCCATTTTAACTGACGATATCACTCTGGCTTGGGCGGGAATGGGTACACGAGAATACAAGAATTATAAAAATCTGAAAAAAGAAAATTTACGCGACAATATGACCAATCTGGAATTGGTCTTGAATATGTTGGCTGAAACAGCGACCACAGAAATATCAGAGAAGCGTAAGCCCAAAGACTTACCAGAAAACCGTCAAGTGGCAAAGGAAGGCGGGACTATTGCCGGTCATGCCAGAAAAGAAATAGAGTCAAAAACCGGCAGACTGGTAGTCAGTAAGTATAAATTTGTTGCCAAACAGGATAATATATTATTGGACGATAAATAAAATATCTGGTGGTGGAGCAGCACTGGAGTTTTTGGCAGGGAAAGAGCTGCCAGGGGTTGATGTATTAAAATAATTAAATATTTACAAGGAGGAATGTGGCTAGTGAAAAGTTTAGTAAATTTGCGAAAAAAGGAACCTTAATAGAGGAGTATATTTTTGGTGTCATAGTTATTGTTGGATCAATAGCGTTGTTGATGTCTGGAAATGATTGGGGTTGGCTAGTGATGATCGCTGGAATCCTTTACCTTTTATTTGCTCGCAAGATTAATAATTTTATGTGGTCAATTGGAAGAAAGAAATAATCAATATAGCTTTAGCTATTGAGCAAGTTTCAGTGACTGAGTTAAAAGATTAGAAAAAAGGAAAGAGATGAAAAAGTGGAGCAACCAGAAAATAAGTCTTGTTGTTGCAAGTATTCTTCCAGCGGTAATTGTCTTGTATTCATTGATCTGCGTTTTACTGGATAGTGGCAGAAGTGGTGCGCCTTGGCAAATATATTTCATCTTTTTCTACTTCGCTGCCTTCGTCTCATTTTTTGTAGTTTGGGGGCTGACAGCAATAGTATTGAAGTTGTTTCGAAAAAAATAATATGATACCTTGCCGCACCCTTCGATAAGTTCAGTGCTCGCAATGACAAAGGAAAATATGAATGTAAAAGAAGAATTAAATAAAGCCCGCGAAACCAGATGTGCTATCGGGGCTTTCAATACCAATAATCTTGAGGTGACGAAAGCAATTTGTAGCGCGGCTAAGAAATTGGATGCGACTATCCTGATTCAAACGACACCGAGCGCTTTGGAGTATGCTGGGCCACAAACGCTATTTGATATTATTAGAGATGAAATCGATAGTTCTGGAATCAATGCGGCGATTCATCTTGATCATGCTAAGGATTTTGAAACAGTCAAAAGATGTATCGACATGGGTTATAAGTCAGTCATGTTCGATGGTTCAAAATTATCTTTTGATGAAAACGTTGCTGAGACTAAAAAGGTCGTCGAATATGCTCACGAAAGAGGCGTTACCGTCGAGGCCGAGATTGGGGTTATCGGCAAAGAGGAAGGTGGTCAAATCTCGGGTACGGCGGTGATGAGTGATCCAGATCAAGTTGCTAAATTTGTTGAACTGACTGGCGTTGATTCAGTAGCTGTCTCTGTAGGTAATGAGCATGGCGCGCCAGAGGGTGAAAAAGTTGATTTAAAATTACTGAAATTAATATCAGAAAAAGTGAGTATTCCACTCGTCATGCATGGCTCGTCTGGATTGTGCGATGAAGATATTCGCGCAGCAATAGGTTGTGGTGTTACAAAGTTCAATGTTGATACGAAATTGAAACATGCTTTTGCTGAAGCGATTGAATCTTCGAGTGATGAAGATTATCGTGATGCAAATAAAGAGGGCATGGATGCAGTGGGAAAAGTTGTTGAAGAGAGGATTAAACTGCTACAGAATTCCTAAATTTCTAATTAGTGGATAAATATATGTCATTCCCGCGCAGGCGGGAATCCACAAATGAAAAAATACTTTGTATACATATTGGCAAGTCGTTTGAATGGAACATTGTATGTGGGGGTGACATCAAATTTAGAGAAGCGAACGAATGAGCATAAAGATAAAATTACAAACGGTTTTTCTGAAAAATATGGAGCCAAAAAACTTGTTTACTTCGAAGAAACATCTGATGTGACTGAGGCAATTCTTAGAGAAAAGCGTCTTAAAAAGTGGAATAGGGTTTGGAAAATAAAGTTGATTGAGCAAAGCAATCCTGGGTGGAAAGACTTACTTGAATAAAAATTAGGAGGTGGCTATTGGTGGATTCCCGCCTGCGCGGGAATGACAAAAAAGGATTGGCGCGACAAAAGAAGAGAATAAATTGTGAAAAACAATTCAGTCATACCACCCCTAGCCCCTCCTATCTTAGGAGGGGGAATAAAGGAATTTATTATGAAATATGATGTTGTAACAATTGGAGACGCATTTGAGGATGTATTTACCTCTCCAGAAGTCGATGTGAAGAATTCTCAGGCCTTTGGTAGCGGACAGGGTATCTGTTTCGAGCTTGGCGATAAAGTGCCTCTTAAATGGATCCAGTACGAGATTGGCGGTACGGCTTGCAATGTAGCTGTTGGTTTGGCTCGACAAGGCTATAAAACTGCGATTGTAACTGCCTTGGGTGATGATTCACCGGCTCGAAGGGTGATTGATCGACTGAAAAAAGAAAAAGTAAATTGCGCCAGTGAAAATATTTATCCTGGTATTCAAACCGGTTTTTCAGTAATTTTCTCGATTGATGGCAAAAGGACGATTTTTTCTTATCACGCGATGAAAAATTACGAGTTGCTGAAGATCGATGAAAATATTGAAGCTGAATGGTTGTATATTTCTTCTCTGGGTGAAGGGATTGGGGATATCGAGAAGAGAATTGTCAAAGAAGTCTCCCAAAATAACTCTAAATTCGCTTGGAATCCTGGGACAAATCAGCTGAAAAAAGGTGCCAGCCATTGGTCTCATCTTTTGCGTTGTTGCACTGTACTTTTCTTGAACAAGGAGGAAGCGAGACTATTTCTCTCGATCAACGGCAAAAGTTCGATAGAGGAGATGGCCAAAAGATTGCATATGATGGGAGCGAAGATTGTCGTTATTACAGACTCAAATAACGGGGCAGATGCTTATAATGGCAAGGAGCTCTTTCACATCGATACAAACAGATCGATCGAGGTTGTCGATGCGACTGGAGCGGGGGACGCTTTCGCAACTGGGTTTGTCGGCCGCCTAATAGGGGAAAAGATAGGTGAGTATTCAAAAACTGTGATGACTGAGGCATTAAGCAGTGGTCTGAAAAATTCACAATCAGTTATTCGTCATATCGGGGCGCAAAATGGACTGCTTTCGAAGAAGGAATTGGAGTAATTATTTGTTTTTGTCCTAACGCTGTTATCGTTTCCATTTGCATGGTTTGCGCTATTTTTGGCTTCCATTTATTTTGATATCGTGCTACAATCACAAGGAATTTTAATAAATAACGGAGTGAAATATGAGTTCGAACATCGAAAAAAACAAAAGTAAAGTTAAGCTTTCTATTAAGGTTTCGCCAAAAGAATTGGTAAAACATTTCCAATCTGCTTATGATAAATTGGCCCCAACTGTGAAGCTTGATGGTTTCCGACCGGGCAAAGCACCACGACCGTTGATCGAAAGTACTATTGGCGTGTCTAGGCTTTTGTCTGAAGCTATCGATGCAGCAATCAATGAGGCATATTTTATGGCTGTTCAGGAGCATCAACTGTCGCCGATTTCGAGTCCAAATATTGCTGTGAACAGTGCTCCAAGCTGGGGACTGACTGATATGGAAATTGAAAAAGATTTGGAATTTGTTGCTGAAGTTGATGTTTTTCCAGAAGTTTCGCTAAAAGACTATTCAAAAGCCAAAATTACTTTGCCAAAAAAGGATGAAGCCAAGCAGGAAGATGTCGACAAAGTATTGAAGCAGTTGCAGCGCCAAAAAGCGACTTACAATGTGGTTGATCGAGCTGCTAAGATGGGCGATTTGGCTGAGATTTCCTTCGAAGGTGCGATCAAGAAAGTGCGTATCGACGAGATGTGCTCGAAAAATTTTCCGATTGTTTTGGGCGATAGCACCTTGATTCCTGGTTTTGAGGAGAAAGTAGTTGGGATGAAGAAGGGCGAGAAGAAAGAGTTTAAAATCAAATTCCCATCGACTTATCATAAAAAAGATTATGCGAACAAAGAAGCTGAATTCAAAGTCGAGTTACTTGAACTCAAAGAGGTCGTTTTGCCAGTAATTGATGATAAATTTGCTGAGGATTTTGGTCAGAAGAATGCAAAGTCGATGGAAGACGCGATCAGAGCTAACCTGGCGATGGAGATGGAACAGCAATACAAAGCGCAGGTAGACTCGATGGTAGTCGAAAAGATGATTAGCTTTTTGCAAGTTGAAATCCCTGAAAGTTTGATCGAAAAAGAAATTGACCGAATGATTCACGACTATGGTCACCAGCTTGAAGGTATGAGGATGACACTCGATAAATATTTGGCTGATATGAAAAAATCGATTGAAGATTTGCGTAAAGATATGCGCGCTCAGGCAGAGAAAAATATCAAGATTGGCCTGATGTTGGGTGAAACTGCTAAGTCGCAAAAATTTGATGTTGATGACAAAGAAGTTGGCCGCAAAGCCCTAAATTTCCTAGTCGAGAAGTTGACGAAATAGAGGAAGGAGACAATGTCTTATTTGATCCCAACAGTTGTCGAAAAAACTTTTGACGGCGAAAGATCCTATGATATCTATTCGCGACTTTTGCGTGATCGGATTATTTTTGTAGGCAATCCGATCGATGACGATACGGCTAACTTGGTCATCGCTCAGTTGCTTTTTCTGGAAGCAGAAGATAGTAAAAAAGATATTCAGATGTATATCAATTCTCCTGGAGGCTCGGTTTACAGCGGTATGGCGATTTATGACACGATGCGTCATATCAAACCGCATGTCTCGACCATGTGTGTAGGAATAGCTGCTTCAATGGCTGCGTTTTTGCTCGCCGGTGGAGAAAAAGGTAAGAGGTATTCTTTGCCAAACTCTCGTATCTTGATTCATCAGCCGATGGGCGGTACGGATGGACAGGCTTCTGATATCAAGATTCAGGCGGAGGAAATTTTGAAAATTAGAGATGAGATGAATGCTATTTTGGCTAAAAATACTGGTCAGCCTCTCGAGAAGATTTCTAAAGATACTGATCGTGATTACTATATGCGAGCGACTGAAGCGTTGAAATATGGGATTATCGATAAGGTGATTAAATAAAAAGACTCCACCACCTCTATACAGAGGTGGTGGAAGGCTATCAACCTACGGTGGGCGCAGCCAGTCAAAGACCGGTGACCTCAGAGGTTGGTACTGGTCAATATATCATGCGAGTGCCCAAGAATCAAACTCGATACTTGACTCGTACATATTTTTGTTATGTTTGAATTACCATTAGGGTTTTTCGGTACCATAGTTTTTCCTCTTGTTTATCTGCATCTTTGTGGTAGTATTTGCGTATTGAGCATACTGCTCAAAATCAGGGAAAAGGGGAATTTTCATGAGTAAAGGGGAAATCGTAGAATCGGCTGGGAAGAAATGCCCTTACTGCGCCGGAGGTGATCCTCTTGCGAATATTGAGGGGAAGTACTTTCATGGAACATGGGCAGGAGGTTGTTTTGAATACGATACTCCATGCTTGGCTCAGGAAGAACAACAGCAGTTAGCTGAGCTAACTGCTGAATGAAATGTGTCGGGTGGTGGGCATCTTGCCCACCACCATCAAATCAAGTTTGATACAATTAGTATTGTGACAATCTAGATTAAGTTTAAAAATAGTATTTTTTGAATTTATTTGAATTATGTTTGATCGGTTATTAACGAGGGCTTACAATGGCGATAGATGTAAGAACAAAAAAATTGGCAAAGTTGGTGGTAAATTATTCACTGCGAGTGAAGCATGGCGAAAATGTGATCATCGCCGGCTCCACAGTAGCGGAACCATTTATTGTTGCGCTATATGAGGAGATTTTGAAAGTTGGAGCTCACCCTATTTTGCGTCTGACTGTGCCTGGGATCGATCAAGTTTATTTTAAACATGCTCAGGAGCACCATTTGAAGCGGTTTCCTGAATATCTTGATTATATGGTCAAAGGGGCACAGAAATATATAGGTATTCATGCTCCATCAAATACTAGAGAGCTTTCTGGGGCTGATTCTCAAAAAATTGCACAGCGTGATCAGGTCATGCATCCAATTATTGAATATATTGTCAGTGAGCATGATAAAATCCGTCGATGCACTGTGGGTTATCCGACCACAGCCCTAGCTCAAGAGGCAGGGATGAGTTTGTCAGAGTACGAGGATTTTTTCTTTGGTGCTTGTCTGCAGGATTGGGAGAAAATAGGTGGGGGAATTGATCGTGTCCTTGATATCTTTAAAAAGGGCAAGGAAGTTCATTTGATTGGTAAAAATGTTGATCTCAAGATGAAAATACATGGTTCCAAAGCGGTGGCCGACAAAGGCGAAGAAAATATGCCTGGCGGTGAAGTGTTCATGGCACCTGTGCGCGAGAGCCTGAGCGGTTGGATCAGATTTGATTATCCAGCCATTCGTAGCGGTAATGAAGTGGATGGCATTTATGTCGAATTTGTAGGCGGCAAGGCTGTCGTTGTCAAGGCCGAAAAAAATGAGAAGTTTTTAAAAAATATGTTGAATATTGATGAAAATGCTTCGTATGTCGGCGAGCTCGGCATCGGCATCAATCCGAAAATTACCAAATTTTCCAAAGATTTGCTCTTTGATGAAAAAATTGGCGGAACAATCCATCTGGCTTTCGGTATGGCCTACAAGGAAAACGGAGGCGGGAATGATTCGTCTTTGCATTGGGACATTGTGAAAGATATGCATCAGGGCGAGATTATCTTGGATGGCGAGACGGTTCAAAAAAATGGAAAATGGTTAGTATAAGAGAGCGGTTGTCTGGGTGCAATTGTTCGATTCGTCGATATAGTGTAGAATAATTTTAGATATAATTTTGCAGAAGGAGAATTATGGATAAAAAAGATTTAATCATTGGCCGAGCGCTAAAATTCGGCTGGGATCATGCTGGTAAAAACTGGCTTGTTTTTGCAGTTTTCTTTCTTGCTATAGGGGTGATTAATTGCTTGCCTTCCTTTCCTTCGGACAATCTTTCAAAATACGCAAATTTGTACACCGCTCTGGCTGTTGCAATTGGTTTTATCTTTTTGGTTGCGTCGGTTATCTTGGAGATGGGCTTCGTCAAAGTGTTGTTGGCAATTGTTGACGGCAAGAAAGTAAAAATCACCGATCTTTTTGTTCATTACAAGAACTTTTTCTCATATTTCATTGTCAACGTTTTGTATCTTTTGATAGTTACGGCTGGATTGCTGTTTTTGATCGTGCCTGGTGTTTACTGGGCAATCAAGTATCGGTTCGCTCCCTTTCTGGTTATTGATCAGGGCATGAAGCCTGTTGAAGCTCTTCACATGAGTGGCGAGATGACGCGTGGTTTCAAGTGGGACTTGCTTGGTTTCGCTATGGTTAAAGCAGTCGTGATTTTCCTTGGTTTGTGCGTGTTTGGCATTGGCGTATTCCCGGCAATTATTGTCGCTAGCATAGCTAACGCTGTTGTTTATCGTGACTTTTTGCCGAAAAAGATATCTTCTTAAAGAAAATATTGACAATAGAATAATTTTCGGCTACTATCAGATAGGAATATACAAAAAGTATATACGGCAAGTTGAAGGGGATGATTCTTTTTTGGTCGAAAACGGCCAAAATATTTAATTTTTAATTTCTAGCTTCTAATTGCTAAATTAGATATTCGAACATTGGAAATTGTTTGGCCTTTAGGAATTAGAATTCGGATTCCCTGGACCGTCAGGATTCTGTTCTTTAACAACTAAATAGTGATAAGTATGTGTGTCCCACTTTGCCTTGCTGCTTGCAGTAAGGTGAGTTGGATCAATACTTTGAGATGAACGAATGTTTTGGAATTTATTCCAAAACACAAAACTAAGTAAAATTAGAGCAAATCATACTCGATGTGCGCTGTGAGTAATCATGGCGCTTTACACGGAGAGTTTGATCCTGGCTCAGGATTAACGTTGGCAGCGTGCCTAACACATGTAAGTCGAGCGGCCCGCAAGGGCAGCGGCAGACGAGAGAGTAATAACAAGGAACTTGCCCCCGAGTGAAGGATAGCCCACCGAAAGGTGGGGTAATCCTGCATAATACGTGCCTCACTAGCGTTCAGCACTTTAGTTCATAAAGTAGAAAGTTCATAAAGTTCATAAAGTAAATTCGAAAATTACTTTACAAACTTAGTACTTTACAAACTTTATAACTAGTGCCGAGTGGTAGCGAGGTACGTCAAAGCCGTAAGGCGCTTGGGGAGAGGCCTTGTTCCTATCAGCTTGTTGGTGAGGTAAAGGCTCACCAAGGCTATGACGGGTAGCTGGTCTGAGAGGATGACCAGCCTCGATGGGACTGAGACACGGCCCATACTCCTACGGGAGGCAGCAGTTGGGAATTTTGCACAATGGACGCAAGTCTGATGCAGCAACACTGCGTGAAGGATGAAGGTTTTCGGATCGTAAACTTCTTTTATCTGGGAATAAATATGAAGGTACCAGATGAATAAGCACCGGCTAACTACGTGCCAGCAGCCGCGGTAATACGTAGGGTGCAAACGTTATCCGGATTTACTGGGCGTAAAGCGTTCGTAGGTGGTTTGAAAAGTTGGATATGAAATATCCCGGCCCAACTGGGAAAACGTATCCAAAACTTTCTGACTAGAGGTATGCAGGGGCAGATGGAACTCATAGTGTAGCAGTGAAATGCGTAGATATTATGAGGAACGCCAATGGTGAAGACAGTCTGCTGGGCATTACCTGACACTGAGGAACGAAAGCGTGGGTAGCGAACGGGATTAGATACCCCGGTAGTCCACGCCGTAAACGATGCACACTAGGAATGTGGAGAATCGACCCTCTGCGTTTCGAAGCTAACGCGTTAAGTGTGCCGCCTGGGTAGTACGGCCGCAAGGCTAAAACTCAAAGGAATTGACGGGGACCCGCACAAGCGGTGGAACATGGGGTTTAATTCGTCAACAAGCGAAGAACCTTACCAGGGCTTGACATACAGCTGCTAATCCTAGGAAACTAGGACTCTTTCGAAGGTGCTGAACAGGTGCTGCACGGTCGTCGTCAGCTCGTGCTGTGAAGTGTTCCGTTAAGTCGGCAAACGAGCGCAACCCCTATTGTATGTTAAATTCTCATACGAGACTGCCGGTGTTAAATCGGAGGAAGGTGGGGATGACGTCAGATCAGCGTGGCCCTTATGTCCTGGGCGACACCCGTGTTACAATGGGTAGTAACAATGAGTTGCAAAACCGTAAGGTGAAGCTAACCTCATCAAACCTACCCCCAGTTCGGATTGAGGGCTGAAACTCGCCCTCATGAAGTCGGAATCGCTAGTAATCGTGGGTCAGCCATACCACGGTGAATACGTTCTCGGGTCTTGTACACACTGCCCGTCAAGTCAGGAAAGTCGGTAACGCCCGAAGGTCCCAACAGGGAACCACGGTGGGATCGATAATCAGGACTAAGTCGTAACAAGGTATCCCTATCGGAAGGTGGGGATGGATCACCTCCTTTCTAGGAGCATCTCTAGCCGATAAGGCTTTGAGAGATGGTCGATTTCTATGGTCCGATCTAATTGGGTCATAGAGACAAAAAAATCCTGCATCGATAATTTATTATTGGTCAGGTCGTACTTATCACTAGTTAGTTGCAAAAGAACTATAAGAAAAAATCTCCCCAGTGGGGAGATTTTTTTGAATTGATCTAATTGACTTAATTAATCTAATTGTGTTAAGAAAGTACAAAATTGATAAATACCTAAATTTGTCATTGCGAGGAGTCTGCGACGCGGCAATCTATCGTGCTTTGATACCGTGGTTGGGCCGCAATAGTAAAAAAAGGATATGATAGATTGCCACGCTTTGGAAAACCCAATAGCTCGCAATGACAAGCAGGGGATTGTTGCAATGGCTGCCTAATGTCTGTCATTGCGAGGAGTCTGCGACGCGGCAATCTATCATTATAATAGTTCTGGATACAAATCATTAAATTCAGGATTGTTTTTTGCTATTAAATCGAGTTTTTTCTGTCTGCTACCAGCTTTCAATTGTCTTTCTCGTGAAATTGCAGAGTTTGCGTCATTGGTTTCCTCGAAATAAACTAATTTGTGGACTTTGTATTTGGATGAAAAACTCTCGATTAAATTGTTTTTGTGCTCGTGTGTTCTACGAACTAAATTATTGGTAATCCCAATATACAGAACAGAATTATCATAGTTAGATAAAATGTAGGTGTAATAGTTTTTCATGGTAGAGCATGATAGATTGCCGCGCTTTGGAAAACCCAATAGCTCGCAATGACAAACGGGTGGCAGGGCTAATTTTCCAACTAAAATTTTAGTTTTTCCAATTCTTCAATCACGACAGTGCGGTCGTCCCACGGATATTTGACGCCGCCGATGGTGATCGATTGCTCGGCGCCTTTGCCAGTGATGAGGACGATGTCGTCACGATGGGCGAGTGAGAAGGCTTTGCGGATGCCTTCGCGGCGATCTTCGATCACGAATAAGTTTTTGTCACGCTCTTTGCCATTATTTTCGGCGACTTTGGCGATATCTTCGACGATCTCGGTTGGATTGTCTTCGTAAGGGTCAACATTGGAAACGACAACAAAGTCAGATAGCTTGGCGGAGAGTTCGCCCATCGCAGTTCGCTTAGTTTTGTCTCGGCCACCACCTTCGGCACCGAGCAAGATAATAACTTTTGATGTCGGAGCAATAATTTTTCTGGCAGTATTTAATATATTGGTAATACTTTGTTTTTCGTGGGCATAATCAACCATCGTTTTGAAATTTTGTCCCTTGTCGATAAATTCCATTCTGCCCGGAATAACTTCGAGACTATTTAATCCTAGCTTTATTTTTTCGTTTGTACCGCCAGCAAGTTTACAGATGATGATGGCGGGCAAAATGTTGTAGACATTGAAGCGGCCGGTGATTTTGCTGGCGTATTTTTCTGAGCCAAGTTCAAATTTCACACCCTCAACAGATTCGACGATTTTCGCTGCCTTGTAGTCGGATGGTTGATCGATGGAGTAAGTGATTTTTTTATCGACAGGAAAATTAAGATAGAAGTCGGCATATTCACTATCGGCATTGGCAATAATAATTTTTTCGATTTTTTTATCGTCAATTGTTTTGATGTTTTTGGAAAGGGCACGGAACATGATACTTTTGGCATTTTTGTAATTTTCAAATGAGCCACCATGGGCCGAGAGATGTTCTGGGGTCAAATTGGTAAAAACACCAATGTCGTAGTGAACGCCGATGTGACGATATTGTTTAAGTCCTTCCGAGGTGGTTTCGACGACGCAGTACTTGCAGCCCGCATCGGCCATCTGTTTTAACAATTTTTGGATGGTGAAGCGCCCTGGCATCGTCATGTGATATTCATTGAGCGATTCTTCGTTACCGATACGAATGTTGGCGGTGGAAATGATGCCTGTCTTGATGCCGCAAGCAGAGAGACAAGACCAGATGTAGTTGGAAGTTGTGGTTTTGCCCTTGGTGCCAGTGACGCCAATGATAATCATTTTTTTGGCAGGGGAGCCGTATATCAGTGTGGCTAAAAGTGCGAGAAAATAATGGTAGAGCAGTATAAGTCGTTTTGGTAACAGTTTGCGGATAATTTTTTTCATTTTTTCGATATTAATTGCTTATTTTTTAATCTTACCGCGAACTCATATTTTTGACAAACAAAAAAACGCTATTTAAAGCGTTTGTTTCGTTTGTTTGGTGGGCGCGGGAGAACTCGAATCTCCGACCCCGTCATTAGTGCTCGCAATTACTATCTTACTGGTGGGCGCGGGAGAACTCGAATCTCCGACCCCGTCATTATCAGTGACGTGCTCTAACCAACTGAGCTACGCGCCCCTATTGTGCCCACCAGTAAAAAAATAAATAAATTGTAATTTGTTCGCATTACGCCCTGTCGCCCTTCGGGCACTTTCGATTCTTGTATGCAGTGACGTGCTCCCCGCCTGCATACGCTATGCATAAGCATTGCGGGCAGGTAACCAACTGAGCTACGCGCCCAAATTTATTTCTTGCTGTCAAAGAATAAATAAATCTGCAACGGTAAAAATATACCAAATTTCGTTCTATAATTCAACCTTAAGTTGCTAGTTTGATATAAATAGATTGAAATGGCTTTGGTCTACTGTCTTTTCTTTTCTAATTAGAGTAAATCATCTATACTATTATTGTAATATTCATGGTGAAATATCGGAGGATTTTATGGAAATATTTATTGGCTTAACTATCGTAATTGTCGTCGCGGCGGTTCTAGCTGGGATAATGCAACTTTTGCGACAGCCGATTATCATTGGTCATATTCTGACTGGTTTATTGGTTGGGCCGTTTTTGTTTGGCAATGCGGAGATCACTGGGTCGATCGACATTTTATCGAAATTTGGGGTGGCCTTGCTGCTGTTCATTATCGGCTTGAACTTAAGTCCGAAAGTTATCAAGGAGGTGGGTCGTAATTCGCTTTCTATCGGACTGATTCAGGTGGTTTTGACATCTTTGGCTGGGTTTGCTGTCTCAAGGTTTTTGGGCTTGGACAATATTTCATCTATCTATATCGGGGCTGCGTTGGCCTTTAGTAGTACTATTATCATTATGAAGTTGATTTCAGATAAAAAAGATCTTGGAAAACTTTATAGTAAGGTTTCGATTGGTCTTTTGTTGGTACAGGATCTATTGATTTCATTGATCCTGATTGGTGTTACAACCTATGGCAAGAGCGGCGGATCTGATTGGACAGTAATTGCACTCACTTTGCTAAAAGGTGTTGTTGTCGTCGATCTAGTTATTTTGTTTTCATCGTATATCTTGCCATGGTTTATGAACTATTTTGCAAAGTCGCAAGAATTGCTTTTTCTTTTTTCGATGGCTTGGGGGCTGGGTTTGGCTGCTCTTTTCCATGTCCTTGGATTTTCGATCGAGATTGGTGCCCTGATCGCTGGAGTAGCCCTGTCTACCTCACCATTTCATTTTGAGATTTCTTCGAAATTACGACCATTACGCGATTTCTTCATCGTTCTGTTTTTCGTTTTGTTGGGATCAAAAATATCAATTAGCAGCTTGGCCCATAACTGGATACCGGTTGTGGTTCTGTCGCTTTTCGTCCTGACGGTGAAGCCGTTGATTGCAATCATCGTTGGCCTAGCTCTCGGCTACAAGAAAAGAATCAGTTTTTTGGCTGGTAATACGCTGACGCAAGTAAGTGAATTTTCGATCATACTGCTGGTGGCAGGTGTGACTTATGGACATATCTCCGAATCGGTTCTCACTATTGTTACTACCGTCTCGATGTTAACCATTGCTGGTTCGTCATACTTAATCATATTTTCTGACAAAATTTATAAATTTTTCACTCCTATTTTGGGAACAATGGAAAGGTCAAATCCGAGAGAACTCAAAACTGAAAGCAAAAAGTATGAAGTAGTGATGTTTGGTTGCAACAGGACTGGACAGGAGTTGTTGGAAGTTTTCAAAGACGAAGCCTCAAAATTTTTGGTCGTTGATTATGACCCAGAGATGATCGCTCATCTGAAGGCGATGGGGGTGGAGACCAGATATGGTGATGCAGACGACAATGAATTTCTCGATGAGATTGGTTTCGAAAATGTGAAGATGGTTGTGTCGACAATACCAGATTTTGATACGAACGATTTCTTAATCGAAAAGGTGAATCAGATCAATCCGAAGGCAATCGTGATAGTTGTGTCTCATGTTGTTGACGAAGCGATTGCGCTATATGAGGCAGGTGCGACCTATGTGATCACACCGCATTTATTTGGTGGAAAATATGCATCTATGTTGATCTCAAAATTTGGTTTTGATGCTGAGAAATTTGTTCAGGAAAAAAAGAAGCACCTAAACGATCTGGAAAAGCGTAAAGACTTCGGGGAGATGACGATGTTGCCAGAATCGATGAGGCGATAAATGAATTATCTATACTTTGTTATTTTTATGATTGTCGGTATTGTCATGGTGCGTTTTTCTGGCTGGATTACAGATAATACGACTAGGATCGAGACAGTTGAGAAATATCTTGGGCCCGCCGGCACATATGCTTTCTGGAAAATCGTCGGCATTCTCGCCATAGTCGGCGCTTTTTGGTCTTTGTTCAATTTGTAGACCTATTTTTTAACGAAACAGTTGCGACACCTTGGTTCGTAAAGCAGGTTGCCGTCATCAGGATTCACTGGTGGTAGCCCTCGGGTGATCGGTGTTTGTGATTTATTCATTATCTGTGAATAGGCCGCGTTCAACATCTTGCATTGCGAGCAGACTGATCTTTTGTAAACAACAACATCTGGGCCGAGTTCAAGGAATACTTTGATGATATTAAACATTCTACCCTGATAATCAAGGTCTAGTCTAGAGACAGAGATTTGTTTACCGCGTTGCAATAAGCATTTGATGATTTTTGCATCATTTTTCACTTTTGAAATTTGATCGTGGTTGAACATATGAATCTCGTCAATCCCGATATGGTCGACTTCGTCGAAATGCAAAAGGTCTGCAATCTTGGAGATTTTGATCGCTTCCAGTTTGCCGCCGTTGCGTGATTCGATATGCTCGTCCCTGACATTTCTTTCTGGCTGGAAAAGCCCGATTCGTTTGTCGGCAATTTTCAGTCGTGAAAACTCCTCGATCATCTCGAGCGATTTACCGCTGCACATAGGTCCTAGAAACATTTTAAACATGCTTGTTCGTATATAGATGAAATAATGAAAATGATTAAATTTTGACGCATCCAACTTTGCAAAAGCTACGCCCAAGTACTCTGAAGCTTCACTGGGCAAACTGGACACCTCTTGTGGTCAAGAGGCCGATGTGCGGTGGCGGGCCTAGGCGAAAAAAGTTGGAACCCTTAGTCGTATCGTAGCATGCTACGCCCACTCCTATCTAACATTACTTTGCTTGTATTTACTCATATATCTTCCAATAATAGCAGACTTCAGTTGTGTAATTATTTCATTTTGTCCTAATAACAAGCTATGGAAAAGTTCAGAATTAAAATTAAATTTAATATAATCTCCGTATTTTTGCGATTCGTTGATTAATTCGCATTCTTTTATAGCGTTATCTCCATTATTCACATCTAAAAACTTACAGATATAGCAAGTACCGTTAGATATATTAAAATCCAGTCTGCTATTCTCTTTAAGAGAATTTCTAACAAAACGAATAACAACCCATGGACTAATAGTTCGTTCGATTACAGCTTGTAGGATTGAATCGAAATCTTTAAATTTGCCTTCCCTATATTGTTTGTAAAAATTTTTGAAATCCCCATCAGAAAATTCAGCACTTCCTGTATTTCTAAAATAGATTGACAATCTGTTTAATATTTTTCGAGTTTTGCTCATCGATATAACCATTTTTATAAAAAAATCAGACACAATATCCTCTAGCATTGCTAAAATATTTAGAAATTGCTCGTCTGCACGATTCCCGCACATTGACTGCTTTTGTTCCCAGATCCTAAAAACATCTAGGTTTCCAAAAGTCATTGTAGAGATAAGTGGGTTTGACCTGCTTATAGTGTTATTAAGGTCCTGCTCTAACTTTTTGAAGTGTTCAACTTTAGACATCAACATTCGTTGATTAATCTCTATTTCCTTAAATTGCACAATACAATCAACCTTGTCAATCCTTTTTAAAATTGATTCTAGGTCCAGATTTAGATTCTTTGCATCCATGCCGTATTTTCTTTCAGTATTCATAAATTTTATCTATTATTAAATAGAGCCCATTTGAGATAAATACAATCTGTATGCTTCAAAATAACCATATCACCAAGTGTATCTCTTTCGAATTTTTACAAAAAACATCCTTTGGAGCTGATAATTTTGTGGTGGACCGGGAGGGACTCGAACCCTCTACCTCTGCAATGCGAATGCAGTGTTCTACCAGCTGAACTACCGGCCCACATGCTATGGCAGGCGGGTGCGAAATACAAAGCGTACTTTTTGGGGTGCCCTGTTATACCGCTTAACTATAGGCCCTCAGATGATAAATATATTACATCGAACCTTGAAAAACAAGCTGTTTTGATGTAAGATATTTGGGAATTGCAATTTGGTATTTGTGACTTTGTTGGTTATTGTTACTTGCCTGCCCTGCGTAGCCTTGCTGTGCCGTCCGTAATTTTAATGAAGGATGGGCGAAGTAGGGGTAATTGGAAAATTTAATATAAGGGCCCATAGCTCAGTTGGTAGAGCGCCTCGTTTGCAACGAGGATGTCGCAGGTTCGAATCCTGTTGGGTCCACCAATAAAAAGATTAGTCCTAGACTAGTCTTTTTATTATACCTATTTAATAGGTTGGAACTGTTTGGTATAATACAAACAATAAATAATGGAGGGAGTATGAAATTCAAAGTGCTAAGCGGAAAGATATTTTGGTATTTTGCCGCCTTTTTTGTCATTATGACTTTGATTCATGATTACTTAAAACCAGTGTGGTGGTTGGAACTAATAATAGCGTTAGTGTTGGCATCACTTTCGGCCTATATATTAAGAGAGCCCCTAACAAAGTTATCTAAGAAAAAATAATCAATTAAATTCTCTAATCCTCATCTTCGGAATATAAATCATCTTTTCACTGTTTAAGATTATATTTCTGACTTGCAACAGTGCGTTCCACCATAAAAAACACATCACTTTTGTGATGTGTTTTTTATGACCATGATCATTTCTAGTGACAAAGCTGATTGATCCCGGACTAGTCTTTTTAATTACGGCTGCCTGACTTTGCGAGAAATTAATAGGTTTAATGGCTGTTTTATATAGAATTGTATCTTTTTTGGATTACTAAAATCTTAACAAAATCATCTTATTTGAGAAATCCTCGATTGATTAAATACTGAGAATAAATAACAAGTAAAATGGTAAATACCAGAATAATTAAGTCTTGTGTGCATAGTTTTGGCCCTAAAATTTCCCATCTGTGTTTAAAAGCAAATGTATAAATATCTAAAATGATTTGGCCTAGTGCGGCGACCACGAAGAGATTTCTGGCCGTTTTTAACCTTAGCAACAGACAGACGGACCCAGCAAAAGCACCCCAGATACCCATGAACCAGAATATTGTTAGTGATAGTGGATAATTCATGAAATATGTTGTTTGGCGAGAACCGTAGTTCATATAATCGAAATATTGGGTATTCTGGCTGATAGTCATGATAAAGTCGTATGCACCGATACTGGTCAAAAACAAAACAATCGCACTTATGATCCATGTAAAAATGGCGATGTTTTGCTGCAATGATTGGCTTTGATTGTTGATTGATTTCATCTGAATGTCCAATAATTATTCTACTACGATCAGATTGGGCCGGGTAGCCGCGAATATTGCGTGTACAAAAGATAACCCTGTTTGATCCGAATATTTACTCCACTTCTTGGAGTTTTTGAGTGTCACCATTTGGCAACTTTATATATTGTCCCGGTCCATCTGGACCAGTTTCGTTCCATGAGTTCAGAGGAACATCGAATTTTTCCCCAGTGGTTGGAGACTCCATGGTTTGGTAGCCATGCATCGCGTCAGCCCAGTCGTTGCTTGATTCATCGCTGACTGATGCTCCCGGATTTTTTGAGGGGATCGAGCTGCCAGAAGACTCTATTGGACGATTTGGCGGCAACATGGCCTTTTTTCTGATGTCGCCAATATCAATGATAGTGACTGAATCCTGAATTGTCTGCAAAATTGACGAGACGCTGCCAAAGACTTCTGGTTTCGCGACCTGTATCGCCCAGAAAGCCGAGGTGCTGGAGCCCATCCCGAAATCAGTTGTGTTGATGACACCAGTTGTCACTTTTCCTTTCACATTTGTCGTGCCACTCAAAACTCCAGTAAAAGGAAATTCTTGGACTTTCATCCCTGCTATTTCTGATGGAACATTTTGACCTGATCCAAGCGATAGATTCCCAATGCTGGCAAATTTTGGCAGTGCGTAACTTGTCCATGATTCTGATGTGTATGGCCCTTTTGCCCCTGTGACGTAAGCGTAGCTAAAGCCGGCAGACATATCATTTCGGCTAATATCGATACCCGAATCACTTTCGCCAGTAACTTTATAGCCCGAAGGTAGTGAAAGACTAAAATACTTTCCGGTATATTTGGTAAATCCGCTTGGAGTTGCTTTGGCCACTTCTTCTTTGGCTTTGATTGCGGTCAAGATATCAGTTGTGAGCGTCGTGGTACGACTAAAGCAACCGACCACTTCTTTTAGGTTATTTCTTGAAGTCTCAATATCTTTTTCAGGTGCATAATATGCTCTCAGGGTAACGAAATTGCCCTCTTTTTCGACTTTGTATACACCTGCGATCGGTGTATTGTTAAGCGACGCCACGATTGTACCCTCTGCATCGCCATCAATTTCTTTGATATTCGTTACCGTAAATGTGCCGCCTTCTGCTGCAACTGATTTAGTAAAAAATCCCGAAGAAGCAGTCAGGAACTCTTTGGCAGAAATATCCTCTTTGGTTAGCTTAGCGGTATACAGAAAGGCACCCTCTAGATTTGAGGTATCTTTCATGATGGAGACTGTGCCATTGTTCAACTCGTAAAGCCAACCCGCAGGGACTCCGATCGTAAAAGCAGATTCTTTGATTTCTTGTTGTGGCAAACTGCACTTACCGTCAGCAATGATATTTCCTGCTGCTATTTCTCCAGTATTATTGGCAAGCGAAGACATCTTGCTTTTGGCGAGTATTCCCGATGCAACCAATACAACTAATAAAAATATACCGAGACCAATGAGTAGTTTTGTTTTGGGAGTCAGTTCGAGAAATTTACTCTTTATTGATTCCCATGACATCTTGAACTTGCTTTTTTCTGAATCCATAATCCCTCCCGATTATATATTTAGCGATTTAGTAGAATTGTATCATTATTAACCATAGATAACTATCAAAATCTGTTCACAAATGGCCAAGTTGGTATAACTTAATCCTCGATATCGGATATAACCGTACTTTGTGCTAGCAATAATTATTTTCATTACACGCAATATCTCGTGTTCCACCAATAAAAGACTAGTTCTAGGCTAGTTTTTTTATAGAGTATATTCAAAACTTGTATTAAAAAAACCAGAATCATCAATATTTGATAACTCTGGTTTTCTCCATACCGCAGGTTTTCACCTCCTTGAGGTATGGAGTGGCACATCTGATGAACAACAGATTATTTCTGCTGTTCATCTTCATCTTTGTTGTCTTTCTCTTCGCGCTGGCGTTCGTACTCTGCCCTTTTATTCTGCTTTTCTTCGATCCATGGAGTAAACCACGACTCTTGTATGGACAGATCGAAATCATCCTTTGTTCTGACGACTCTGAACCTAGGAAATGGCCCAAACAGGCACAAGCAGGCTGCATCATCAGGACCAAAGATTAGGGTCAGCACGAAGAACAGACCGCGAACCAACAAGTTTAGCAGTATAGCTATCGGCCATACCACAATTCCCAGTACCATGCTCATAGGAGCACCTCCCGTGTGTAGACTGATTTACTTATACCACATTCTTTTTTACAAAGATAGCCGTCTATCAAACACCTCAGACATGTGAGGTGTTTGCGTTTAGCACCTAAACTTCTCGCGATACTCAAAAATAAATCCAGTGCTAGACCCAAATCAGGATGATGCTTTTCTGCTGCTCAATCTGTTACAATAATATTAAATAAAAAAGGAAATAATATGAAAATGGATAACAAGACAGTTCTGGTCACTGGTGCGGGCAGTGGTATCGGCAAAGCGTTGGTGCTGGCCTTACTCGAAAAAGATGCCAAGATTGTAGCTGTGGATATTCATACTGAGACTTTGCAGCAGTTGAAAGAATCAGTTGGCGAAAAAGGTGACCGCGTCGCAACTTATGTGGTGGATATTTCAGACAAAACTGCTGTCGAAAAATTGGCAAGTGAGGTTGGGGAAGTTGATGTTGTCATCAACAATGCTGGGATTATCCAACCATTTGTCAGAGTGAATGATCTTGACTATGAGGCGATCGAGAGAGTCATGAATGTCAATTTTTTTGGTACTTTGTACATGGTAAAAGCTTTTTTGCCAGCTTTGTTGGAACGACCAGAGGCATATCTCGTCAATGTTTCAAGCATGGGCGGTTTCTTGCCAGTGCCTGGTCAGAGTGTTTATGGGGCGTCAAAGGCAGCCGTGAAATTGATGACTGAAGGGCTCTATGCCGAGCTGAAAGAGACCAATGTTCATGTCTCAGTGGTCTTCCCAGGGGCGACAGCGACAAATATTACCGAAAACTCTGGCCTAAAAACAATGAAATTGCCAGAGAGCGATTCGAAAAAGCAAAGTTTTCAGATGTTGCCGGCTAGTGAGGCAGCCCTACAGATCATTGCTGGCATAGAGAAAAATAAACTTCAGATTTTCCTTGGCAAGGATTCAAATTTTATGAATATTTTGTATCGGCTGAACCCTGTCTACGCGACAAATTTCATTGCGAAGCAGATGAAGTCGTTGCTGCCGAAATAGTACTATCGTCACGGAATTGTTATCCTGAACCTGTCTGTCGGTCGGCAGGCTTAAATCAGCATTAGGGAATAATTTATATAGATTCCGGATCGTGGTCCGGAATGACAAACAGCGCGTAATTATTCATTGTCGCTAGAATAATAGATTTGGGGATTTCTTTTGTTGCTAAGTCTCGGGTAAGGAGATATAATTATTATGTCTATTTTTATCAAATCTTTTTGCGAGAGGGGATGTGATCATGACAAATTTTTTCAAGAAATTATTCTTTAAAAAAAAGAAAAAGTGTGGTGATGTCATGCCTCTTTCTGTTGACGAAAAGAATAAGATCAGGTCCATGTCAGAGAAGGAATCAGCTTATTTGGACAAGGCTGAAAAGCTCGATAGCGAAATACTGAAGATACAGCGCTCGACTAAAACTTTACTTCCTCAGTTTTCTCTGATTCACAATTATATTCGGATGAAGTGGAAATGGTACTACAGCTGGCATTCTTCGTCGTGGGCGAAGTCCGTTCATTGGTCAATCCTGCTTGTTTATATATTGGCTTTGGGCGTTTTTGTCCCGATGACACTGGTTAGCCAGCCAAAATTGGTGAGAGCTTCGGCTTATACCTGGAACGGTGCAGGAACGACTCAGACTTGCGGTGCTGGCAACGAAAACAACTGGTCTTGTGCTTCCAACTGGAGTGGCGGAGTAGTGCCGACGGCAGCTGATGATGTAATCTTTAACGCTACAAGCACCAAAGCTTCTACTGTTGACGCTGGTTTTGTTAACCACATCAAGTCACTCTCGATCAGTTCTGGATATACGAATACACTGACTTTGGTTAATGATCTATATATCGATAATGATGTCACTTTGGCTGCCGGTAATATCAGTGGTACCGTCAGCCACAAAACTTTTTATGTTGCGGGTAGCTGGAACAATACCGCCGCTACTTTTACGGCGGGGCAGGAACCATCGGTTATTTTTAATGGCACTGCGAGCGGGAAGACTATTTCAACCAATGGTCAAAGTTTTTACAATGCTACGATAGCGGCCGTAGCTGGTGGCACAGAGAGCTCTTTGCAAGGCTATTGGAAGATGGATGAGAATACATCCAATACCACGGTGGCTGATTCCGCTAATACGAATACCGCCACGGCTCCGCAAAATACCTCGGTAATGCATTCCGTCGGTCGATTTAGCGGTGGACTGACTCTTAGCGGAAGTAACAAAATCACAGCACCCAGCTCGGCACCATTGAATATATCTGGGACCATGTCTATCTCGGTCTGGATCAATCCTGTTGCCTTGCCAGCATTAAATAGTCTTGCGTCTATAGTAAGCAAATACGATGCCAATCCGAACAATGGTGGCTATGACCTTAGGCTTTATAATAACGCTGGAACACAAAATATTGGACTAGCCACTGCGACTGGGCCATGGACATCTGGCGGTGGGGATGTGCCATATACACTGTCGACGGGTTCTTGGAATATGGTTACGGCAACATTTGATGGCTCTTACTATAGATTTTATGTAAATGGAAATTATGTCAATCAGATAGCTAGCGCAAACGGACCAGGCGCAAATACCAAAGCTCTCAATATTGGTGGGTTTGGTTATTATACGCCGACAGGCACTGACCTTGGTCGTTATTTCAACGGCTCTGTTGATGAACTGCGTATCTACTCTGGCCGGGTGCTTACACAATCAGAGATATCTAATTTGTATGCATATAATTCGCCGAATTCTCCTGGTTCTTATACTCTTTCTTCCAATCTCACCGCACTCAATAATTTCACCGTCTCTTCCGGCACGCTGGATGCCAATGGCAAAACTATCCACATTGGCGACGGTGGTACTTTTGCCAATTCTGGCGGCACTTTTACAGCCAACGGTAGCACAGTCGCTTTTGATGGTAGTGCAACAATTTCTGGGAACACGACATTTAATAATGTTACAGCTACTACAGCTGACAAGACCCTGAGTTTCGCTGGAGGTTCCACTCAAACGATTTCTGGTACTTGGACGGTGACAGGGACAAAAGATCACAATGTGGTGTTACAAAAGAAAGTTGGCGATGCGGGGGTTTGGAATGTCAATCCGTCCAATGTGGCCAATGTGAATATTCGTTATGCTACTATCTCTGAATCAGTCAATCAAAATGCTTCCAATATTACGGCCTACAATTCCAACAATGTCAGCGGAAACACCAAGTGGACCTTTACGACTCAAAATACAATTACTGCCTCGGCCAGTGCAGGCGGTACTATTTCACCAAATGGTGCTACCTATGTCAATGCCAACGCTAATCAGGCTTTTTCTTTCAGTCCGAGCTCAGGCTATTATATTGCTTCTCTTGTCGTTGACGGTGTCGCTCAGCCAACGCTGGCCAGTCCCTACACTTTTTCTAATGTTATAACTGATCATACTATCGTAGTTAATTTCATCGTTGATAGTACTAGGATTTGGACCGGTGGGGGCTCAGATAGCAATTGGAATACAGATGCGAACTGGAGCGGAAATGCAAAGCCGATAGCGACTAATGATGTTATCTTTGATGGGACATCGACCAAGGCATCAACTATTGATAGTAATTTCGCTGGAACGGTTAATTCGCTCTCGATTAATTCTGGTTATACTAACACAGTTTCGGCTAGTCGCGATTTGACGATCACAGGGGACATCAATCTAGCTGCTGGTACATTCGCACCTGGGAATCAGACTATCAATGTTGGTGGTAGCTGGAACAACACCGGAGGAATATTTACCAAGGGTGCAAGTACTGTCAACTTCAATGGCTCAACAGCAGGCAAAACCATCAATACTGGTGGCACGGGTACCGGTAAAGACTTCTATAATATGACGGTTAATGGCGCGGCAGGAGGGGCAGAAAGTGGATTGGCTGGATATTGGAAGTTTGATGGCAACGGGAATGATTCAAGCGGTAACGGTAAAGCAGCTACACTGTACGGTTCAGCTGGCTTTGTGACAGCTAAATACGGAAATGGCTTAAATCTTAATGGTAATTTAGGTAATTTCGCTGCGACTGCCTCAAGTGTCCTAGGGAGTGGCTCCAGTGCTGCCTATTCATTCTCTGTTTGGGCTTATGCTAGAAATGATCGGGGTACAGTTATTAGTGATAGAAGCGGATCAAGCTGGGTATACAAATATTTGCTACAAACTACTCCAACAGCTTCATCGGTTAATGCTTGTACTGATAATAGCTGTCAGACTGGTGCTAATACTAATTCAACATATGCAAATACAGGCTGGCATCATATAACTGGCACCTTTGATAATACCAATAATATTATCAAATTGTATGTAGACGGTAGCTTTACAAATCAATCAACAGCTCCATTTGACGGATCAAATTCTGGTCAAGTTTATTTTGGTAAGTTTTCTGGACCTGTGGACGGAAATCCATTTGATGGGATAATCGATGAAGCTAGAGTCTATGATCATGTCCTTTCACAAGCAGAAGTTTCAAATTTGTACACCGCAAACTCATCAAATCCTCTCGGTTCTTATGCCCTCTCTTCCGCCATCTCCGCCACCAACAACCTTACCGTCTCCTCTGGCACACTAGATGCTTCTGGCTACAATGTGACTGCTGGCAATGTCATCCAGTCCGGTGGCACCTTCACTGCTCCAACTTCTGGCAAGACATTCACCGTCAACGGTGGCTGGAATCATAGTTCTGGCACCTTCACTCCAGGCACTGGTACGGTTACCTTTGCAGGGGATGCCGCTATCCAAGGGGATACAACATTTAATAATTTTACTGCACAAACGGGCGGCAAAACATTGACCTTTGCGGATAGTTCAACTCAAACAATCACAGGCACGATGAAACTAACAGGAACATCAGGCAGTCTGGTCACGCTACGCTCATCGACAACGGGAACGCAGTGGAAAGTAAATCCAGCAACAGCAGATGTCTCTTATGTAGATGTCAAAGATTCCAACAATACCAATGCCACAGCAATTACAGCCAACTATTCAAATGACTCTCTCAACAACACCAATTGGACCATCCCATGTTTTAAGACCTGGACTGGAGTAGGCTCAGATAGTAATTGGAGCAC